>NZ_JBHWVV010000042.1:0-1492 GCF_042736715.1 Streptomyces sp. NPDC060049 | reverse complement strand
CTTCAGAACTAACACAGTGGACGCGAGCAACTGAGGACAAGCCCTCGGCCTATTAGTACCAGTCAGCTCCACCCGTTACCGGGCTTCCACATCTGGCCTATCAACCCAGTCGTCTACTGGGAGCCTTACCCTCTCAAGGAGGTGGGAATACTCATCTTGAAGCAGGCTTCCCGCTTAGATGCTTTCAGCGGTTATCCCTCCCGAACGTAGCCAACCAGCCATGCCCTTGGCAGGACAACTGGCACACCAGAGGTTCGTCCGTCCCGGTCCTCTCGTACTAGGGACAGCCCTTCTCAATATTCCTACGCGCACAGCGGATAGGGACCGAACTGTCTCACGACGTTCTAAACCCAGCTCGCGTACCGCTTTAATGGGCGAACAGCCCAACCCTTGGGACCGACTCCAGCCCCAGGATGCGACGAGCCGACATCGAGGTGCCAAACCATCCCGTCGATATGGACTCTTGGGGAAGATCAGCCTGTTATCCCCGGGGTACCTTTTATCCGTTGAGCGACGGCGCTTCCACAAGCCACCGCCGGATCACTAGTCCCGACTTTCGTCCCTGCTCGACCCGTCGGTCTCACAGTCAAGCTCCCTTGTGCACTTACACTCAACACCTGATTGCCAACCAGGCTGAGGGAACCTTTGGGCGCCTCCGTTACCCTTTGGGAGGCAACCGCCCCAGTTAAACTACCCATCAGACACTGTCCCTGATCCGGATCACGGACCGAGGTTAGACATCCAGCACGACCAGAGTGGTATTTCAACGACGACTCCACAACCACTGGCGTGGCCGCTTCAAAGTCTCCCACCTATCCTACACAAGCCGAACCGAACACCAATATCAAACTATAGTAAAGGTCCCGGGGTCTTTCCGTCCTGCTGCGCGAAACGAGCATCTTTACTCGTAGTGCAATTTCACCGGGCCTATGGTTGAGACAGTCGAGAAGTCGTTACGCCATTCGTGCAGGTCGGAACTTACCCGACAAGGAATTTCGCTACCTTAGGATGGTTATAGTTACCACCGCCGTTTACTGGCGCTTAAGTTCTCAGCTTCGCCACACCGAAATGTGACTAACCGGTCCCCTTAACGTTCCAGCACCGGGCAGGCGTCAGTCCGTATACATCGCCTTACGGCTTCGCACGGACCTGTGTTTTTAGTAAACAGTCGCTTCTCGCTGGTCTCTGCGGCCACCCCCAGCTCACGGAGTAAATCCGATCACCAGTGATGGCCCCCCTTCTCCCGAAGTTACGGGGGCATTTTGCCGAGTTCCTTAACCATAGTTCACCCGAACGCCTCGGTATTCTCTACCTGACCACCTGAGTCGGTTTAGGGTACGGGCCGCCATGAAACTCGCTAGAGGCTTTTCTCGACAGCATAGGATCATCCACTTCACCACAATCGGCTCGGCATCAGGTCTCAGCCTTAATGAGGGACGGATTTGCCTACCCCTCGGCCTACACCCTTACCCCGGGACTACCACCGCCCGGG
>NZ_JBHWVV010000041.1:0-1784 GCF_042736715.1 Streptomyces sp. NPDC060049 | reverse complement strand
GCCACACAAGTCGCCACCCGCATAACCCAAACCTTCAAAATCAACTGCCCCGTACGCACCATCTTCGAAAACCCGACCATCCACCAACTCGCCCAATGGGCCGGTGACTCGCGGACCGAAGCGCCCCCCGGTCTCCTGTCAGGGGGAGCCGCCGCCGATCCCGGTCTGCTGGCCTTCGGGCAACAGCGCATGTGGTTCCTGGACCAGATGGTTCCGGACTCCACGCTCTACAACACCCAGGCACTGTGGCGGATCGACGGCCACTTGGACGTGCCCGCGCTGCAGTGGGCACTGACCGACGTGGTGCGGCGGCACGCGGTGCTGCGCTCCCGGATCATCACCGAGCAGAGCGGTCCGCTCCAGGTGATCGACCCCCCTGCCGCCGTAGGGCTGCCGCTGACGGATCTGTCCGCGCACCCGCGCCCTGAGGCGATGATCAGGGTCCACGAGCTGGCACAGGAGGATGCCGCCCGGCCCTTCGACCTGGCCGCCGGGCCGCTGCTGCGCCCACGGCTGTTCCGCGTTGCGGCCGACAGCCATTGTCTGCTGGTGAGTTTTCACCACTCGGTCATTGACGCCTGGTCGCTCACCGTGCTGTGGAGAGAGCTGTCGGCGCTCTACGACGCCCGGCTCGCGGATCGGCCGAGCCCGCTGCCCGCGCTCCCGTTCCAGTACTCCGACTACGCGGCCCATCAGCACGCCTGGTTGTCCACGGACGAGGCGCAGAAGCAACTCGCCTACTGGCAAACGGTGTTGAAGGACGCGCCGGACGTGATCGACCTGCCCACCGACCGGCCGCGGCCGGCTGCCCCCTCCGGCGCGGGCGGCCGGGTGGCCTTCCGCGTCCCCGCAGAGGTCGAGGCCGAGCTGCGGGCGCTGGCGCGGTCGCACGACGCGACGCTCTTCATGGTGCTGCTCGCCGCGTACGGATTCCTGCTGTCGGTGTACGTGCGCCGCTCGGACGTCGTCGTGGGCGTCCCCGCGGCCGGCCGCACCCATCCCGAACTGGAGGAGCTGGTCGGGCTGTTCATCAACTCGCTTCCGGTCAGGCTGGCCTGGGAGGGCCACCCGACGGTGAGCGAGCTGCTGCGGCTCACCAAGGAGGCGGGCCTGGACGCCCTGCGCCACCAGGACGTCCCCTTCGAGCGCATGGTGGACGCCCTGACGGACGAGCGGCACGCGGGCGTCAACCCGCTGTTCCAGACCTGGTTCGACTTCGACCAGTCCCTGGCGGTCGACTCACCGGCCGACCTGCGGGTCGAGCGGGTGCCGGTCGCGTTGCACTCGACCCGGTTCGACCTGGAGATGCTGCTCGAGGAGGGGCCGGACGGGCTGACGGGCTCCCTCGGCTACGACGCGGACCTGTTCGACGCGGTGAGTGGCGAGCGGTTCGTCGAGCACTATCTGGCCCTGCTGGCCTGCTTCGCCCACCGCACGGACACGCCGGTGGCTGTGCCCGCGGCGCCCGCCATGAGCCTCCTGGTCGACGCCGGCAGACCGACCGTGGACGCCTTCGAGGACGTCCTCGGCGAGTTCGAGGCGTGGGTGGACCGGGCTCCGGAGGCTGTGGCCTTGGTGGAGGCGGGCCGTGAGACGACGTACGGAGAACTCGAGGCCCGTGCGAACCAGTTGGCCGGCTTCCTGGCCTCCCGTGGAGTGGGGCCCGAGGTGGTGGTCGGTGTGTGCGGTACCACGGGAGCGGATTCCGTCGTTGCCCTGCTCGGGATTTTGAAGGCCGAGGGCGTGTACCTTCCGCTCGACACCCGCAACCCTCGCGAGCGCCT
>NZ_JBHWVV010000040.1:0-2015 GCF_042736715.1 Streptomyces sp. NPDC060049 | reverse complement strand
CAACGCGGCGCGCAGTGCCGACACGTCGAGCTCACCCGACAGCCGCAACACGATGGGCATGTTGTAGGTCGGGCTCGGTCCTTCGAGCTGCTGCAGGAACCACAACTGCCGCTGCGGGAAGGAAAGCGGAAGCACATCCGGCCGCTCAGCCTCCCGCACCCGCGACCGGACCGCCCGCGCACCCTCCAGCCGCTCCGCCAGGCGTGCGACCGTGCGTGCCTCCAGCAGCGCACCGATCGACACGTCCACATCCAGAACGGAACGCACACGGCTCATGAGACGTGCGCCAAGGAGGGAGTGGCCTCCGAGGTCGAAGAAGCTGTCGTCGGCACCGACGTGTTCCACACCGAGGATGTCGGCGAACAGGCCGCACAGGATCTTCTCGCGCACCGTTCGCGGAGCACGGCCACCGCCGGCGGCCACGGCCTGCGGCGCCGGCAGGGCGCGGCGGTCCACCTTCCCGTTCGCCGTCAGCGGGAATGCGTCCAGAACCACTACCGCCGATGGCACGCAGTACTCCGGCAACAGCCCCGCCGCGAACTCCCGCACCTGGGCGGCGCTCAGCCGTGCCCGGTCGTGGGCCGGGACATTGGCGAGGGCGGAGCTGCCTCCCGTGTGCCGCGCCGGTAGCCGGGTTCCGACGAGCGCGGCGCCCTGCGCTGTGTCACGGCGGACGAGCAGCACGTCCAGTGCAGAACTCGGGCCGGCGTCGCCGTCGGCCGAGGTGAGAACGGTGCGGTAGCCGTGGCGCTCGGCCAGTTCGGCGAGGAGGGCGGGTACGAGGGGCGGCTCGGGGAGCGCGACGGTGGCATCGACGGCCGCCTTGAGCCCCGCCGCGTCCGTCGCGTGGGCGAGGGCATCGACGAGGGCATGCGGGATGGTGAGCCGGGCGTACGGGACTCCGGTCACCCGCAGGCAGGCGGGGAGGGCGGCCTCCGGAGCCGCCAGGGCCGCGGTCAGTTCGTCCCGTGCCGTGGAGCCGTCGCCGGCCCAGGGGACCGACGGTGCACCGGCGGCGTCGACGATGTCCAGCCCGCGTTGGTGCAGCACGACGTCGTACCGGTAGCGCGTCAGCTCGTTGGAGGCAGCACGCGGCTTGACCCGGATGTCGGCACCCGCGAGGGTCGGGTGCGTTTCGGCGTAGTTCTGGAAGTACTGCGGGTCCAGGAGGAGTTCCTCCTCCTCGGCGACGGCGCCGCGCACGTCCTGTCGCAGGGTCTCGGGCGCGGCAGGTTCGCGGAGGGCACGCAGTGCGCGCTCGGTCTGGAACTGTTCCAAGAGGCGGAGGTTGCGTACGTCGCCGACGACGACGCGTCCGCCCTCTCGCGTCAGGTCGACGACGCGGGCAAGGACGTCGTCGAGGTACGCGGCCGATGGGAAGTACTGGACGACGGAGTTGAGGACGACGACGTCGAAGAAGCCGGCCGGAAGGCCGTCCGTGACGTGGGCGGGCCGGGCGAGGAGGGTGACGCGGTCGGCGTGCTCGTGTCCCTCGATGCTCCGGCTGAGCCTCTCGATCGCGGTCTCCGAGATGTCGGTGCCCCAGTACTCCTCGCTGAGCGGGAGCAGCCGGGACAACACCATGCCGTTGCCGACGCCGATTTCCAGAATGCGCTTCGGCTTCAGCTCGGTGATGAGCTCTGCGGTGTCCTCCAGCCATTCGGTCATTTCGTCGTCAGGGATGAGGCCGCCGTCATAGCTGTTGTGCCAGCCGACGAATCCCGCGCCGAAGTCTTCCGCCTGCGCCGATTCGTATGACGACTCGAAGACGGACTTCCAGTCGTCGACCTGCTCCACCGCGTCGGAGGCGGATGCGCGGGACGTGTCGCGTGCGGGGGTGACGTAGGCGACGAGTCGGCGGTCGTCGGTGTGGTCTTCCCGGACGCAGACCACTGCTTGGCCGACGCCGGGGCAGGATGATACGGCTGCTTCGACTTCGCCGAGTTCGATGCGGTGTCCGCGGATCTTGACCTGGTCGTCGATGCGGCCGACGAACTCCAATTGGCCGTCCGCGC
>NZ_JBHWVV010000039.1:0-2690 GCF_042736715.1 Streptomyces sp. NPDC060049 | reverse complement strand
ACAAAGGAAGCGTCCGTTCCTTGAGAACTCAACAGCGTGCCAAAAATCAACGCCAGAAGTTGATACCCCGTCCATTTCGGTGGATGAGGTTCCTTTGAAAAAGACCTGTGAGGTCGCGGTTCTGCCGTGATGCTTGCAGGCAATTACACAGCGAGGACGCAGTGGACGGTCGGTCTTATTCCGACATGACTGTCCCGCTCTAAGTGCGTGTGCACCCGATTACGGGTAAACATTCATGGAGAGTTTGATCCTGGCTCAGGACGAACGCTGGCGGCGTGCTTAACACATGCAAGTCGAACGATGAAGCCCTTCGGGGTGGATTAGTGGCGAACGGGTGAGTAACACGTGGGCAATCTGCCCTTCACTCTGGGACAAGCCCTGGAAACGGGGTCTAATACCGGATAATACTCCTGCCTGCATGGGTGGGGGTTGAAAGCTCCGGCGGTGAAGGATGAGCCCGCGGCCTATCAGCTTGTTGGTGGGGTAATGGCCCACCAAGGCGACGACGGGTAGCCGGCCTGAGAGGGCGACCGGCCACACTGGGACTGAGACACGGCCCAGACTCCTACGGGAGGCAGCAGTGGGGAATATTGCACAATGGGCGAAAGCCTGATGCAGCGACGCCGCGTGAGGGATGACGGCCTTCGGGTTGTAAACCTCTTTCAGCAGGGAAGAAGCGAAAGTGACGGTACCTGCAGAAGAAGCGCCGGCTAACTACGTGCCAGCAGCCGCGGTAATACGTAGGGCGCAAGCGTTGTCCGGAATTATTGGGCGTAAAGAGCTCGTAGGCGGCTTGTCACGTCGGATGTGAAAGCCCGAGGCTTAACCTCGGGTCTGCATTCGATACGGGCTAGCTAGAGTGTGGTAGGGGAGATCGGAATTCCTGGTGTAGCGGTGAAATGCGCAGATATCAGGAGGAACACCGGTGGCGAAGGCGGATCTCTGGGCCATTACTGACGCTGAGGAGCGAAAGCGTGGGGAGCGAACAGGATTAGATACCCTGGTAGTCCACGCCGTAAACGTTGGGAACTAGGTGTTGGCGACATTCCACGTCGTCGGTGCCGCAGCTAACGCATTAAGTTCCCCGCCTGGGGAGTACGGCCGCAAGGCTAAAACTCAAAGGAATTGACGGGGGCCCGCACAAGCAGCGGAGCATGTGGCTTAATTCGACGCAACGCGAAGAACCTTACCAAGGCTTGACATATACCGGAAAGCATTAGAGATAGTGCCCCCCTTGTGGTCGGTATACAGGTGGTGCATGGCTGTCGTCAGCTCGTGTCGTGAGATGTTGGGTTAAGTCCCGCAACGAGCGCAACCCTTGTCCTGTGTTGCCAGCATGCCCTTCGGGGTGATGGGGACTCACAGGAGACCGCCGGGGTCAACTCGGAGGAAGGTGGGGACGACGTCAAGTCATCATGCCCCTTATGTCTTGGGCTGCACACGTGCTACAATGGCCGGTACAATGAGCTGCGATACCGCAAGGTGGAGCGAATCTCAAAAAGCCGGTCTCAGTTCGGATTGGGGTCTGCAACTCGACCCCATGAAGTCGGAGTTGCTAGTAATCGCAGATCAGCATTGCTGCGGTGAATACGTTCCCGGGCCTTGTACACACCGCCCGTCACGTCACGAAAGTCGGTAACACCCGAAGCCGGTGGCCCAACCCGTAAGGGAGGGAGCTGTCGAAGGTGGGACTGGCGATTGGGACGAAGTCGTAACAAGGTAGCCGTACCGGAAGGTGCGGCTGGATCACCTCCTTTCTAAGGAGCATATAGCCGACTGCGATCGAATGAATCGCACGGTTGCTCATGGGTGGAACGTTGATTAGTTGGCACGGTTTCCTGGATGGATCACAAGTACTGCTTCGGCGTGGAAAGTGACTCTCTGACGGGGGATCGTGCTTGGCACGTTGTTGGGTATCTGAGGGTGCGGCCGAGAGGCTGTCCTTCTGCGATGCCGGCCCCAGTGCACTCACTAGCTTGTCTGGTGGGGTGATGGGTGACTGGTCGTTGCTTGAGAACTACACAGTGGACGCGAGCATCTGTAGGCCAAGTTTTTAAGGGCGCACGGTGGATGCCTTGGCACCAGGAACCGATGAAGGACGTGAGAGGCCGCGATAGGCCCCGGGGAGCTGCCAACTGAGCTTTGATCCGGGGGTGTCCGAATGGGGAAACCCGGCAGTCGTCATGGGCTGTCACCCACTGCTGAACACATAGGCAGTGTGGAGGGAACGCGGGGAAGTGAAACATCTCAGTACCCGCAGGAAGAGAAAACAACCGTGATTCCGGGAGTAGTGGCGAGCGAAACCGGATGAGGCCAAACCGTATGCGTGTGATACCCGGCAGGGGTTGCGCATGCGGGGTTGTGGGAATTCTTTTGATCGGTCTGCCGGCCGGTCGGCGAGTCAGAAACCGTTGATGTAGTCGAAGGACATGCGAAAGGTCCGGCGTAGAGGGTAAGACCCCCGTAGACGAAACATCAGCGGCTTGCTTAAGAATCTCCCAAGTAGCACGGGGCCCGAGAAATCCCGTGTGAATCTGGCGGGACCACCCGCTAAGCCTAAATATTCCCTGGTGACCGATAGCGGATAGTACCGTGAGGGAATGGTGAAAAGTACCGCGGGAGCGGAGTGAAATAGTACCTGAAACCGTGTGCCTACAAGCCGTGGGAGCGTCGCCGTTATTCTTCGGAAT
>NZ_JBHWVV010000038.1:0-3764 GCF_042736715.1 Streptomyces sp. NPDC060049 | reverse complement strand
CGTGTCCGATTCCCGGTCGAAGCGGGTTTCGCTTTCCAGTTCTTCGCTTTCGCGTTTCCCTTTCCGGCGATTCCGACTCTATCAGAAGTTTTCCACCGGATTTCCCGGCTTCAGATTCCTGGATGAGGAGTCGAGGATGCCCACTCGGAATAGCTTCCTCGGGAGCCGCTGCCGAACTTCTTCAGTTCCAGGCAACTGTTCAACTCTACCTCACCCCCCATGTAGCGTCAAAATCGGCGCGACAGGAGCGCCGGCACCCCCGTACCCTCCCTCGGCCCTCTTCCCCTTCCGGCCGTCTGCAGCACCCGCATCGGCCTACCTCTCCCCCTCTCCGCACCGGCTGACCTCGTTACACATCCACCCACCGCGGTACCCCTTCACCTGGGACGGGGACGGGGAGGTCGCGGTGCTCGCACACCCCACGCTGCCGCTCGTTCCCCCACGGATGCGGATCGGCGTGGGCAGACGCTCTTCACCACGGGGGGGGCCGGCGAGTACGTGGCCTCCCGCAAACGGCCCGTGGTCCTACGCACGGAGCATGGAGCTGGGCCAAGGCTGAAGGCGACGGAGACGGCGGCCTCGCCCGGAGCGGTTCGCGCTCCTGGCTCCCCCGCACGAGGGGAGTCCCGAAGACGCAGCCGACATCTGGGACGGGCAGCCGTACGACTGGTCGCGGCGGTCGCGCACGGACGGAGAGCGGTGGTTCCGCCACTGCGTCAGGGTCCTGGAATGGTTCCTCACCTCGACCGGCCCCGGTCCCGCCGAGGCCGCCGCAGTGATGGAGCAGGCGATCGGTGGTCGATGCCGTGGGCGAGGACCTGGCCGTACGCCTGACCCGGAGGTCCCCGTACCGTGACCGCCGAAACCGCCGACCCCCTCCGCCACCGGTAGCGGGTGAGGGCCTAGCCGCTTCGCAGCGATCACCTCGCGGAAGAAATGTGGGTGGCCCAAGGTGAAGGCCCGCCTGGTAGGCCGGGCCACTGCTTGAGCTTGTTGATGCAGCGTTCGGCGCGGTTCCGCTGCTTGTAAGAGGTCTTGTCGAAGGTCGGCGGCCGACCGCCCTTGCTGCCGAGGCGTCTGCGTTTTGCAATCTCGGCGCGCCTCAGTCGCTGCTCAGGCAGGCCGCCAGGGTCCGCGGCATCCAGGCCGAAGCCGAAAGGCTCCACGAGGTCTTCAAATGCGACTGCCTCCACCAGCGCCCGCAGGTCGAGGCAGCTCTCGGGCTTCAGACGTCCGCTCTGCTCCGGCATCTGAACACCGCCTGCGACATCACCCTCCTGCTCGAGGAAGCCGTCACGCAAGCCTTCGAGGAGCATCCAGACGCGCCGGTCATCCGCAGCTTGCCGGGCCTCGCCGCACTGACCGGCGCCCGGGTCCTGGCGGAAATCGGCGACGACCGGACCCGCTGCGCCACCGCCGGATCCCTCAAGGCCTACGCGGGAAGCGGCCCCGTCACCAGAGCCAGTGGCAAAGCTGCAAGGTCATGAGCCAGAAGGTCAAGAACCAGAGGTTTGCCGCCGTTGGCTACTTCTGGGCCTTCAACTCTTCTCTCAGCAGGTCACCAGGCGCCAGAGCCCACTACGACAGCCGCAGAGCAGCCGGCGACCGCCACCGCAGCACAGCGGAACCTCTTCAACCGCTTCACGGCATGCTCTTCCACTGCCTCCAGAACGCTCACACCTACGACGAAGCAGTCGCTTTCCCGCAGGCTTCAGCCGGACTCAGGGCCACGGCGGCTTGACGCCTATCCGCGTGGGATGTCTTGTCGGCCGGCACAACGGCGGGGCGGGTTGGCGGCCTGCCTTTCGGCCTCGCCCCCGGACTGCGGCCATGGCCTGGGTGAACGCCGGTGGGTCTGCGGGTTGGCCGGGAGTGGGAACGAAGGCCGGCTGCCGGCAGCAAGGTGGATCCTCGTGGGCAGCCCGCCGCGGGACCGCCCAAGGGCATGGTCGGCCGGCTCGCCGGCCGGAGCCCCTCTTGACGGGCCCCGCCGGCTTGCTGGTGGGCACGGACGATCGTGGAATCGACGGCCAACGACCCAGTTCAGGTCCATCTCGGCGTCGGGCCTGGGCGGGCAGGGCGGCGAAGACGCGTTCCCAGGTGCCGTCGATCGCCCACATCCGCAGCCTGCTGTGAGCGCCCTTCCACGTACCGAAGGCCTCGGGCAGGTCATCCAGGGCCTTGGCAGCCTGGAGTGGCGGCACCCTCCGCCCTCGGGACCCCCTCCGCGCAGACCGACTGCTCGCCGGGCTCTCCCTGGTCCGCAGGGAGGGACGCCGCCCGCCGGGCCCCGCTCACCTGCGAGCTCCTCAGCAGCTGACAGCACCTGGTCCTCGGTGCGGAGACATGCTTCCGGGACGGTGACGCGTACGCGAAGGGCCGGCCGCGAGCGCTACGCCCTCACTCCCCGCACCCGAACGGACTTCCGCCCACTGCCTGGCCGACGCCCCCGCCCCCGCACTCTCCCTCGCGGCCCGACCCGCACGCGCGTGCCTCGACGTCGCCTTCTTCCACCCGTCCCGGACGGGAACAGCCGCGCGGCCCAGCTGACGCCGGCCTTCGTACGAATCCGCTCGGAACCGAGCAGTCCCCAGCCCCAGAACACGTTGGCCGCAAGTGCTCGCACCCCCGTCCCTCCTCCGGCGGTGCCGGTCACGCTGCCGGCTGCTGGTGTCGGCCCCGGCTCGTTGCGCCGTTGTTGATGCCGACTCCGCCCGTCCGGCCCGGTCCCCACCCATCAGCACCGGCGCCGCCGACGGCCTGCCTTGCACCTTGGCGGTTTTGTGGTCCCCTCCCCGGCCTCCGGGCCACCGGCAGTGGCACGGACCCTCGACCTCGACCGCCTGGTCCGGATCCTCGCTGCCGAGGGGGGCGCACTCCTCCTCGCATCCTCCGTACGACACTGTCGACCACGACGCCGTGGGCCGGCTCCGGAGCGTGCAGGGGCTCTCCCCTGGGGCCTGCCCCAGGGGACGTGTCTGCGTGGGAAACCGTGGGGCCCCGCAGGTGCGCGGGTCGCCCATGAAACGGGGTCGGCGAAGGGAGGAGTTTGGCCTGCCGCCGCCGTCAGAGCCCGCCAGGTCGGGCCCGCGGACTCGACCAGGGCCACGGTTCAGAGCAGGGTTCCGCCACGGCTACGTGGGCTGTGCCGGCAGGGTCAGCAGCGGCGGTGCCACCAGGGCAGCTCCTCAAGTGCCAGAGGCTCGTGGTGGGTTCTGCCGAGCAGGATCTCGTCCAGGGGCTCGACCCGCGCGCGCAGTTCTGCCGCGGCCTTTCGCGGCAACAGGGACAGGGCTTCCTGCAGCTTGTCGCGGGCCCATCCCTCTCCGCAGCACGAGCAAACGAACTCGGACTCCCACCGCTTCCAGCGGCGCCTCGTCCCGTGGACGCGGACCGACCACACACTCAGCGCCGCGGCGACGATGCCCGGGGTCAGGTGTTCACGCTCGAGTACTCGGACGGCTGCGTTCGCTGCTCCCGACAGTCCTGGGACATCGCGATACCGATTCCAGGGAGGGCTCGAAGTCCGTCCAAGCGGGCGGAGCGAGGCCGGCGTTCTACGCGGCACGGGCCCTTCTGATGGAGTGCATGGGCAGCATCATTCCACGGCACCGAACGACACATTCTGCTTCGCACAGGACTGCCGCCCGGGCGGTGGACCGGGTCCGGAACGCAGAAAAGCCCCGCACCGAGCCCGTGAGGGCTGGTGCGGGGCTTTCCCACAATGATTGTTCGGCGGCGTCCTACTCTCCCACAGGGTCCCC
>NZ_JBHWVV010000037.1:0-5035 GCF_042736715.1 Streptomyces sp. NPDC060049 | reverse complement strand
CACGCCGGCGGCCGCCCACCGACCGCTCCCACCCCCCGCCGCCCCCTCCCGCGGGCGGGGTGCGCGCCCCCCCTGGCGCCGGGGGGGGGGGGGCGGGGGGCCCCCCCCCCCACTTCTCTGCGGGCGCGAGCCCGTGACCGGCCCCCGAAGGGGGATAAAAGGGGCATGGGGCGTAGCGTCGTAGGAGCGACCAGAAAAATGGCCGCGGCATGGAAAGAAGGGTGCCGCCGATGTCCCTCCCGCTTGCCCAGCCCTCCCCGCCGTCCGAGCAGGCCCCGCCTTCCGGGGCCGAGCCGTCCCTCCCCTTCCTCGTCGGATTCGACGGGTCCTACCGCAGCCTCGCCGCAGCCCGCTGGGCGGCCCGGGAGGCCTCGTCGGCGGGGGCTCCGCTCCACCTGCTCCACGTCGGCCAGGCCTGGCCGAGGATCCAGCCGATCTCACCCGAGTTCGTGCCCGTGCTCGGTGAGAGCGAGCTCGCCATCGTGGCCGTACTGGCGTCGCTCGCCGCGGAACTGCGCTCCGCGCACCCCGGGTTGACCGTCGAGACGGCCACCGCCGAGGGCGGGCCCGGCAACGAGCTCCCGCGCGCGGCCGCCCGGTCGAAGGCCCGACTGCTCGTTCTCGGCGCGAGCGGACACACCCACCACGTCGTTCCGGTGCTCGGCTCCACCGCGCTGCACGTCGCAGGTCGCGCCGACCTGCCCGTCGTCCTGATCCGGGAACCCGCCGCCGAGCGGGCGCAGCGCGGAGGCGGGGTGGTCGTGGGCGTTGACCCGGCCGGCGACCACGCCTCCGTGCTCGACTTCGCCTTCGCGTGGGCGTCGACGCACGGACTGGCACTGCGCGCCGTGCACGCGGCGGGTGCCGGGGCCTCGGCGGAGCAACTCGAAGCCGTGGTGGCCGCGGCCTCCGCGCGCCGTCCCGGGGTGCCGACCGAGTGGGTCAGCCGCCCGGGCGAGGCCGCACGCGTCCTGGTCGACGAGTCCGCCGCGGCCGACCTCCTGGTCGTCGGCCGCCGCCGCCACCGTCCCCTGCACGGCCTCGGCCCCACGGACCACGCGGTCGCCCACAACGTCCACGCCCCGGTGGCCCTGATCCCCCACGGCTAGTGCTGTGACCGGGAAGGTTCACCGGGTCGCGACGCCCGGCACGGCACCTCGCCGCGTTGTCGGACCACGGAAGTACGTCCAGTACGAGCCGCGGTCCTCCGCCTTGCGATGCACCGCACCGGACGCCGCGACCCGGCAAACCTTCCCGGCCACAGCACTAGCCCGTCTCTTTCGGACCTTGCCGGCCGTGCCCGCCCGGGGGAACGCGAAGGGCCCCACCGCAAGCGGTGGGGCTCTTCAACGCCTACTTGCCGGCCTCCGGGCCGTACCACTGCATGGCTTGGCCGGTGACAGCCGCGATGCACTCGAAATCGTGGTCGCGGTGCAGGAGAGTCAGCCCCTGCAGTTCCGCGGTGGCGGCAACGACGAGGTCCACCGCGCCCGCACCGCGGTGCTGCCCGCGCTGGGTCAGTAGCTCCTGGACCTGCCAGGCGCGGTCGTACGCCCGGTCGTCGATGGGCACCCAGCCGAACAGCAACCGCATGTCATCGATGCCACGCGCGCGGTCTGCGGCGGATCGGGCACTGTAGAAGAACTCCAGCTCGGTGATCGGGCAGGTTGCGAGGAGACCAGCCGCAGCCGCCTGATCCCAGCCGTACTGTTCGGCGTCGCCGTGCAGGAACCGCGCGAGTGCGCTGGTGTCGATCAGGAACTGTGCCGCGCTCACCTTCGGTAGTTCCTCTTGTCCTCGAAGAGGCCCAGATCGAACGCGCCCTCTCCGGCTGTAGCCCGCAGCCGAGTGAGCGCGAGCGCGCGCCGGCGGTTCTCCAACACTTCACGCAAGGCGGTGTTGACCGTCTCCTTCTTGGTGCTCGTCCCGAGCGCCTGAGCCACGTCGGCCAGCAGCTCGTCGTCAAGGTCGATCACTGTTCGACTCATCCAGACACCTCCGGTGATATCAGCTGACCCATAAAGTATATCCGGCATGGTGTCTACGGTGGAGCTCTTCCGAAGATCACAAAATGCGGCATGCAAGCTGCTGACTTCGATCTTCGGTGTGGCGAGCATGGTGATGAACAGGGCGAGGAGGTGCCGGGTGCGGTGGATCGCCATCGCGGCGGATCCGTCAAAGCTCGGATTCGGGTCGTTCTCGGCCCTCTCCAGGGTTGTCCGGCCTAGGGTGGTCTTCAGGTACGGGCCCGTGGATCACAGCGTGGAGGAGCCGATCATGAGCACTGCCCCGAACCTGCCCTCCCGCCGCGCAGACCTGAGGAGCCTCATCCGCTCCGGACGATCCGGGAGATCCGGGAGTCTCTGCCCGAACAGCAGCTCGGGCACTTCGATGCCGTGCTCGCCGACACCGACATCGATGCCCTGCCCGACATGCTTCACCGCTGGGCGACCCTGGGCGGCGACGGGTTTCTCGAACGGCTCACGGCGGCCCCGTTCGAGGGGCTGGAGTTCGGGCAGAGGTCCTACGACGACGCGGCGGGCGGCGAGTGATCTATCTGCTCGACACCAATGTGGCCGTGGAGATCACCACCCGTCCGAAGCCTGCCCCGGCCGTCGTCGCCTGGGCTCGGTCTGTTCCGGCTCCTGCCCTCTATCTGAGCGTCATCACGGTCGCGGAGATCGAGGCGGGCATCCAGGGAACGCCGGATCTGGTGCGGCGTACCGCTTTCGAGCGGGCGCTCGCGGACATCCGTGTGATCAGTACCGCGACCGGATCGCCACCGTCGGAGAGAGGGAGGCACTCGCCTGCCTCGCTCTTCACCGGAGGCTCAAGAGTGCCGGGACCAGCATCGATCCACCCGATGCGCTGATCGCCGCCACCGCGCTGGCGAACGACTGGACGCTGGTGAGCCGCAACATCAAGCATCTGGCGAGGTCAGGCGCACTCCTGCTGAATCCTTGGGAGTACGAGGGGTAGGCCATCGAGGCCGGAATGTGGTGGGTCATCCGGCTATGTCGCAAATGGCTGAGACTGGAACTGAGACCACGGAACGCAGAAGGCCCCGGCCGGTTTCCCGGTCGGGGCCTTCAAGTGCCCGGTGAGGCACTGGCGGAGGATACGAGATTCGAACTCGTGAGGGGTTGCCCCCAACACGCTTTCCAAGCGTGCGCCCTAGGCCACTAGGCGAATCCTCCGCGGCAAACAATACAAGACGTTGAGGGGTGCTCGCGAACGTGATCGTCGGGCGGTGACCTCGGTGGGGTCCGGCTCGATTCCGGGGGCCTCCATCCGCTAGGGTGGGGGCCAGCCCCTCACGTGGCGCTATCTCACCCAACTCCCCCAGGGCCGGAAGGCAGCAAGGGTAAGTGGGCTCTGGTGGGTGCGTGGGGGGCGCTTTGCGTTCCCGGGCAGCTCGGGACGGGAGACGCCGCGGGCCGGGAAGACCCCCGCCGGCGGGACGCCGGGGGCGGTCCGGGCCAGGCGCCCGTGAGTGTGCCGGGCCGGGTGTCCGTGAGTGTGCCGGGCCGGGTGTGAGCCTGCCGTGCCGGGCCGGTACGGGTCTGCGGGCCGCTTATGTCGGTGGGCCCGGATAACCTCGTAGACGTGTCGTCCCTTGCGCTGTACCGCCGCTACCGCCCCGAGTCGTTCGCCGAGGTCATCGGGCAGGAGCATGTCACTGCCCCGCTGATGCAGGCCCTGCGCAACAACCGGGTCAATCACGCGTACCTGTTCAGTGGGCCGCGGGGCTGCGGCAAGACCACCAGCGCGCGCATCCTCGCCCGGTGCCTGAACTGCGAGCAGGGCCCCACGCCGACCCCCTGCGGGGAGTGCCAGTCGTGCCAGGACCTCGCGCGCAACGGCCCGGGCTCCATCGACGTCATCGAGATCGACGCGGCCTCGCACGGTGGTGTGGACGACGCCCGTGACCTGCGCGAGAAGGCCTTCTTCGGGCCCGCCTCCAGCCGGTACAAGATCTACATCATCGACGAGGCGCACATGGTCACCTCGGCGGGCTTCAACGCCCTGCTGAAGGTGGTCGAGGAGCCGCCGGAGCACCTCAAGTTCATCTTCGCCACGACCGAGCCCGAGAAGGTCATCGGGACCATCCGGTCCAGGACGCACCACTATCCGTTCCGCCTCGTGCCCCCCGGCACCCTGCGGGAGTACCTCGGCGAGGTCTGCGACCGCGAGGGCGCGCACGTCGAGGACGGCGTGCTGCCGCTCGTCGTGCGCGCGGGTGCCGGATCCGTCCGCGACTCCATGTCCGTCATGGACCAGTTGCTGGCCGGCGCCGCCGACCAGGGTGTGACATACGCCATGGCCACCTCGCTCCTCGGGTACACCGACGGCACCCTCCTGGACGCCGTGGTCGACGCCTTCGCCGCCGGGGACGGGGCCGCCGCCTTCGAGATCGTCGACCGGGTGGTGGAGGGCGGCAACGACCCGCGCCGCTTCGTCGCCGACCTGCTGGAGCGGCTGCGCGACCTGGTGATCCTGGCCGCCGTGCCGGACGCCGGGGAGAAGGGGCTCATCGACGCCCCGGCCGATGTCGTCCAGCGGATGCAGGACCAGGCGTCCGTGTTCGGGGCGGCGGAGCTGTCGCGTGCGGCCGACCTGGTCAACACCGGGCTCACGGAGATGCGCGGAGCGACCTCGCCCCGGCTGCAGCTGGAGCTGATCTGCGCCCGCGTCCTGCTGCCCGCCGCCTTCGACGACGAGCGCTCCGTGCAGGCGCGGCTCGAGCGGCTGGAGCGCGGTGGCGCGGCCGCCGCGGCGGCGTCCTTCGCCCCCGCCCCCGCCCCCGCCATGGGGTACGTACCCGGGCCGGAGGCGCACGCGATGGCCCCCGCCGTCGTACGCGCTCCCGCGTCCGCCCCGGCCCCCGTGGCCCCCGTGGTTCCGCCCGAGCCGATGGCCCCGGCCGCGTCCCCGACTCACGCACAGGCCCCCGCCGCCGCGCAGCCCGCCGCCGCGCCCGCGCCCGCCGCCGCGCAGCCCGCCGCGGCGCCCGGCGCGTGGCCCGGAGCCGCGC
>NZ_JBHWVV010000036.1:0-5265 GCF_042736715.1 Streptomyces sp. NPDC060049 | reverse complement strand
TGACATTCGTCGCGTTCCACTCCACCAGCACCCGATCCAACTCCGCGCCGTCAACCAACACGACCTCCGAAACACACAACTCCGCATCCGCGGCGACGGCCTCGAGAACCCGGCAGTACTGGGCGATGAATCGGTCGACGGTGTCGCGCTCGAACAGGTCGGGGCTGTAACGGAGCGATCCCGCGAGGGAGTCGCCCTCGACGGCGAGCCGCATTTCGAGGTCGAAGCCGGTTGAGCTGGCCTCGGCGCTGAGGGTGTCGAGGCCGAGGCCGGGCAGCCGCGGGTCCTGGTCCTCGCGGCCACCGTCGAAGGCGATCTGGAAGATCGGGTTCATGCTCGCCCTGCGGTCCGGTGCCACCGCCTCCACCACCCGCTCGAAGGGGATGTCTTGGTTGGCGTACCCGCCCAGGGCGACGTCGCGGACCAGGCGCACCATTTCGCCGAAGGTCGGGTCGCCGTCCCACTTCACGCGCAGCGGGAGCTGGTTCACGAACAGGCCGATGAGGCCTTCGAGGTCGCTGGAGGTCCGGCCGGCAACCGGTGTGCCGGTGACGATGTCGCTCGTGCCGGTGCAGCGCGCCAGGAACACGTCCCAGGCCGCCAAGAGGACCATGAACAGGCTCGCGTCATGTGCTTCGCCCAGGGTGCGCAGGGCGGCGAGGGTGGTGTGCGAGACGGCGAAGTCGACGCGCTCGCCGCGGCCGCTGAGGACGGTGGGCCGAACGTGATCGGTGGGCAGGTCCATGGCTTCGGGCGCGCCGCGGAGCTGGTTCTTCCAGTACGTCAGCTGCTGCTGAGCCGCGTCCGAAGCCATCCACGACTCCTGCCACTCGGCGTAGTCGCAGTACTGGATGGGCAGCGGTTCCATGGCGGGCGCCCGTCCGCCGCGGGCGGCGTCGTACAGGTCGCCCAGCTCCCGCCAGAACACGTCCATCGACCAGCCGTCGACGATGATGTGGTGGGCGATCAGCATCAGCAGGTGGCGGTCGGCTGCGAGGCGGATGATCCGGACCCGCAGCAGCGGCCCCCGGGTGAGGTCGAACGGCTCGACGGCCGCCTGCCGGGTCCATGCGACGGCCTCCTCCTCGGCTTCCCGCTCGTCCTTGCCGGACCAGTCGACGAGGGGCACGTCGAGCGGTGCCGGGGCCGCGATGACCTGGACGGGTTCGCCGGCGACGTTCTCGAAATGCGTGCGCAGGATTTCGTGGCGCGTGCGCAGCTCATTCAGCGCAGTCATGAAGGCAGCGGTGTCGAAGTCACCACGGAGACGCCAGAGATAGTCGGCGTTGTACGCGGGGGATTCGGGCTGCAGCTGGTCGACGAACCACAGACGGCGCTGGGCAAATGAGGCATGCGCCCGGTTGTCTTCTGGGGTTGCGCGACGCGGTATCCGCTGCTCTTCGACTCCGTCGACAGCGGCCCCTCGAAGTCGCTGCTGAATAAGCTCGAGCTGTTCGATGCTGAAGTCGTTCACTACCGCTCCCTGGCATGACTGCTGTGGTAAGGGAAATCCACGCGCCGTTTTGGATGACATTGCGCCACCGTCAACGTAGTTGATTTACCCATGCCCATTGCCTGGAGCAAGAGAGAGGTACGAACAATCGCCCGGGGAAACGAACGGAGCTCCCGGCGCGGTTCACCCGGGTGGTGACACCGGCGGCCAGGAGCTTCGTCGTGGGTCTCGATGGGAAGAGGGCCTTTCCCTCCGGCCCGGTCCCGGGGGAGCGGCATGTCCCGCCAGCGAGACACCTCTCACGTCACCGCGGGTGCGGTCATGCGGCGGCGGCGCGACCGCGCCGCAGGAGTACGACGACCGCGGCGGCGAGGCCGAGGAGAACGGTGGCGATCGCCGAAGCGAGGAGCGTCTGCCGTGCGCCGATGGCCGTGCTCAGCGGTCCGCCGATCATGTTGCCCAGGGGCACCGAGACGATCATGACGGTGCCTCGGGCCGCGAGCACCTGCGGCAGCTGCTGCGGGGTGGCGGCGCGCTGGAACAGCACGGTCGAAGTGGCCGCGTAGGGAGCCCATATGAGGCCCGCCAGGCCGAAGGAGACCAGCACGACGGCGGTGGGTGCGCCGAGCCCCATGGGCAGCAGAGCGGCGCCGAAGCCGATGACGATGCCGATGGTCGTCGGCCACAGTGACCAGTTGCGCAGATAGCCGGTGATCAGTCCGCCGATCACCGAGCCGATGCCGAACGCCGTGTAGTACCAGGCGAGCATGGCGGCCGAGCCGCCGAGTTCCTCGGAGACCAGGACCGGCAGGGCGATCAGGACCGGGCCGAAGAGGAGGAAGTATCCGAAGGTCAGGGCCAGTAGTCCGGACAGACGGCGGTCGCCCAGGATGGCGCGGAAGCCGGCCGAGCGGGAGGCCTGGCTCCGGGGGGTGTCGGAGGCGGCGGTTCGAGGTGCGGCCAGGCGATAGGTGAGGGCCAGCAGGGCGAAGGTGGCCGCGTCGACGGCGATCACCGTCGCCGCGCCTCCCCAGGCGATGAGCAGGGCGGCGACGGGCGGCCCGACGACGGTGGCGAACTCGCTGAAGATCGTGATCACCGCGTTCCCCGCCAAGTGGTGCCGCTCCTGTAGGACTTCGGTAAGCAGCGTGTAGCGCCCGGCCGTTCCCCAGGCGTGCAACAGGGAGGAGGCAGCCAGCAGTGCGATGTAGAGCCCCATGGACAGTGCGTCCAGGACGTACATGACCGGAATCAGGCCGAGCGCGGTCGCCCTCAGGATCGCGTCCCAGCCCGCGAGTTGAGCCCCGCTGCGGGCCGACAGCAAACGGCCGAAGAGAATCCCGCCCAGCGCCCCTGGCAGGATGTACGCCACTGCGGCGACCGCCACCCACGTCCCCCTGCTGCCTTCGGGGGCCAGTTCCAGCGCCAGCCAGGTGACGGCGACGGTACTCATCCCGTCCCCGATGTACGACAGCCCCACGCCAGGCAGGATTCTCCGCAGAACCGGGTGCCGGACCACCGGCCAGTAGGGCGACGAGCTGACAATTTTTCGTACGGATTCGCTTGGCATGGCGCCATGACATAGGCGGCGCCCACTCGGTGTCAAACGCTATCGCGCAGAGCGTATCCGCGCCCGGATGAGTGAGGTGGGACGATGGATCTGGGAAACCCGGACCTTTACACAAATGCCGATCGATATGCGCGCTGGAGGTCTCTGGTCGCGGCGGGAGAACCGCACTGGAGCGATCCGGCTGAGGCACACGACGGTTTTTGGTCAGTTTTTTCGTACGAAGCGTGCGGCAAGGTGCTTTCCCCGTCGGCTCCGATGACGTCGGAATACGGCATGATGATCGGGTTCGACCGGGAGCACGTCGATCTCTCCGCGGGCCGCATGCTGGTGACGGCCGAGGGTGACCGGCACCGGAAGCTGCGCCGCATCGTCAGCCCGTTCCTCACCCGCCTGGCCGCTGGTTCGTTCACCGAGCGCATCGAGCAGGAGGTGTCCGGCCTGCTCCGCACCGCGCGGGAGGGCGGGCACGAAGGGGGTGCGTTCGACGTCGCCAAGGGGATCGGGCCGTACCTCCCGGCGGCCACCGTCTGCGAGATCCTCGGCGTGCCGGCCGCCGACCGGGAACGGCTCATCACGCTGACCGGCCATGCTTTCGGCGGGGAGGACAGCAGCTACGACGGCATGACTCCGTCCATGGCGCACACCGAGATCCTCTCCTACTTCTACGACATGATCACGGAGCGGCGGCGGCGTCCGGGCGACGACCTGGTCAGCGCGCTCCTCGCCGACCCGGAGCTCGACGACCAGGACGTGCTGCTGAATTGCGACAACGTGCTGATCGGCGGGAACGAGACCACGCGGCATGCCGTCGCCGGTACCTTCCACGCCCTGGCCGAGGCGCCCGACACCCTGGCCCTGCTCGGCGGAGATCCGGAGGCCTTCGCGCCTGCCGTGGAAGAGGTACTGCGATGGGCCTCTCCGGCGCTCCATGTCCTGCGGGTCACCACGGGGGAGTTTTCGGTCGCCGGACGGGCGATTCCGGTCGGCAGCCCGGTGGTGGCCTGGCTTCCGGCGGCGAACCGCGATCCCCGGATATTCGACCGGCCCGATGAATTTCAACCGCGGCGCACCCCCAACAAACACTTGGCCTTTGGCTACGGTCTGCACCACTGCATGGGAGCCGCGTTGGCCCGGATGGAAATCGACGTTCTGCTGCGTGTCCTGAGCCGGGAGGCCAAGTCGATATCGATCGCGGATGAACCACAGTGGATCCGTGGCCTGCTCGTGCAGGGATATAAGAGCATGCGCGTGGCCGTCGACTGGAATTGAGGAATGTCCGAGATGAATCGATCGATCCCCGAACAGTGTCCTGCCGAGCGGCTCGTCGACCGTTTCGAGGCGTGGGTGGACCGGGCTCCGGAGGCTGTGGCCTTGGTGGAGGCGGGCTGTGAGACGACGTACGGAGAACTCGAGGCCCGTGCGAACCAGTTGGCCGGCTTCCTGGTCTCCCGTGGAGTGGGGCCCGAGGTGGTGGTCGGTGTGTGCGGCACCACGGGAGCGGATTCCGTCGTTGCCCTGCTCGGGATTTTGAAGGCCGAGGGCGTGTACCTTCCGCTCGACACCCGCAACCCTCGCGAGCGCCTCGAGCACATGGTCCGCAGTTCCAGGGCCCACCTCGTCCTCACCGGTCCCGCCGGTCCCGCCGGCGGCGAGGACACCGAGGCCTTCGGTCCCCTCACCCTGCGCTGGGAAGAGCACCGCGCCGACATCGACGCCCGGCCCGCCACCCGACCCCGCCGGACCGCGCACCCCGACGCGCTCATGTACATCGTGTACACCTCCGGCTCCACCGGAACCCCCAAGGGCATCGAGGTGCCCCACCGGACACTGGAGAACGCGGTCGGGTGGCTGGACGCGGGTGCGGCGGGCCCCTCGGTGTGTCTGCAGTTCGCCTCCGCGGGCTTCGACGTGTCCCTGCTGGAGGTCATGGGATCGCTGTCGAGCGGCAGCCGGCTGGTCATCGCGGGGGAGGACGTACGGGGGGAACCCGCCCTGCTGTTGCGGCTGATGGCCCGTTACGAAGTAGAGCGGCTCTATCTGTCGCCGTCACTGCTCCAGCAGCTCGCCGTGGCCGCGGGCGGGCTGACGGAGCCGTTGCCGGCGCCGGGACTGTCGAAGCTCCGGGAGATCCTGGTATCCGGTGAGGCGTTGCGGTTGACGCCGGATGTCCGTGCCTTCCTCGACACCTTGGACGGGGTCCTCCTGGAGAACCAGTACGGACCGTCCGAGACTCATCACGCCA
>NZ_JBHWVV010000035.1:0-8479 GCF_042736715.1 Streptomyces sp. NPDC060049 | reverse complement strand
CCCCGGCCCTCGGCCGGGGGGCGTCGCCGTACGCACGGGCAAGGCCGCTACGCCTCCGGGGTGTCGTCCCCGTCCGGAGCGGCCGGTCCCTCCGCGGACGGGGGTTCCTGCTCCGGCTTGCGCTTCGGCGGGCGCGTCAGACCGCTGGAGGTGTCCCGCAGGTAGGAACCGTCGCCCGGTTCCGGCGCCGGGCCCGCCGCGGGGTCGCGGCGCCGCAAGTAGCGCTCGAACTCCCGGGCGATGGCGTCACCCGAAGCCTCCGGCAGGTCGGCCGTGTCCCGCGCCTCCTCCAGCGTCTGGACGTACTCCGCCACCTCGCTGTCCTCCGCCGCCAGTTGGTCCACGCCCAGCTGCCACGCCCGCGCGTCCTCGGGGAGTTCGCCCAGCGGGATCCGGATGTCGATCAGATCCTCCAGACGGTTGAGCAGCGCCAGCGTCGCCTTGGGGTTCGGCGGCTGGGAGACGTAGTGGGGCACCGCGGCCCACAGGGACACCGCCGGAACCCCGGCATGGGTGCAGGCCTCCTGCAGGATGCCCACGATCCCCGTCGGGCCCTCGTACTTGGTCTCCTCCAGGTCCATCGTCCGCGCCAGATCGGCGTCCGACGTCACCCCGCTGACCGGCACCGGGCGCGTGTGCGGGGTGTCACCCAGCAGCGCCCCCAGGATGACGACCATCTCCACGCCCAGCTCGTGGGCGAAGCCGAGGATCTCGTTGCAGAACGACCGCCACCGCATGGACGGTTCGATCCCCCGCACCAGCACCAGGTCGCGCGGCTTCGCGCCGCCGATCCGGACCACGGACAGCCGGGTCGTCGGCCACGTGATCTTCCGCACGCCGTTGTCCAGCCACACTGTCGGCCGGTTGACCTGGAAGTCGTAGTAGTCCTCGGCGTCCAGAGCCGCGAAGACCTCGCCCTTCCACTCCCGGTCCAGGTGCGCCACCGCACCGGAGGCCGCGTCACCCGCGTCGTTCCAGCCCTCGAACGCGGCCACCATGACCGGGTCGATCAGCTCGGGCACGCCCTCAAGCTCGATCACCCAGGTCTCCTTCCGAAGTTCCCCTTGCGTACGTGGGTCAGCCTAAGCCTTGAGACGACGCCAGCCACAGCCCACGACAGAGGGGCGGTTCCCCTCGGAACCGCCCCTCTGCCCTTCTGCGCGACCGGTTATGCCTTGTCGGCCAGCATCTCCTCGACCCGGCCGCGCACTTCCGCGCTGTCCAGACCGCGAACGGTGACCGTCGTACGGCGCCGCAGCACGTCGTCGGCCGTCTCCGCCCACTCCTTGTCCCTGGCGTAGGCGACCTGTGCCCAGATCTCCGGCCCGTCCGGGTGGATGCGCTCCGCCAGCGCCGGGTCCTCGTTCGCGAGCCGCGCGATGTCGAAGGCGAGCGAGCCGTAGTGCGACGCCAGGTGGCGCGCGGTCAGCGGGTCCATCCGGGAACCCGGCTCGCGGTCCACGAGCAGCCTGTGCGCCACCGCGTTCGGGTTGGCGACACCGGGCAGCGCGATCCGGCGCACGAGGGACTTCACCGGCTCCATGTCCTCGGTCAGCGGGCTGCCCGGAAGCTTGGCCAGCTTGTCCATAACCACGCGGCCGATGTGCCGGTACGTCGTCCACTTGCCGCCGGCGACCGACAGCATGCCGCCCGCGCCCTCGGAGACGACCGTCTCGCGCTTGGCCTTCTCGACCCCGCCGGGACCGCCCGGCAGCACGCGCAGGCCCGCGAAGGCGTACGTCATCAGCGAGCGGTCCAGATCGGCGTCCTTCACCGAGAAGGCGGCCTCGTCGAGTATCTGGTCGATGTCGGACTCGGTGGCGCGCACGTCCGCCGGGTCGCCCTCGTACGCCTCGTCGGTGGTGCCCAGCAGCAGCTGGTCCTCCCACGGCAGGGCGAAGGTGATGCGGTACTTGTCGATCGGGGTGGCCATGGCGGCCTTCCACGGCGACTTGCGCTTCATGACGATGTGCGCGCCCTTGGACAGCCGGATGGACGGCATCGAGTGCTTGTCCTCCATGCGCCGCAGGTGGTCCACCCACGGCCCGGTGGCGTTGAGCACGACCCGCGCGTCCACACCGAACTCGGTGCCGTCGAGACGGTCCTTGAGCTCGGCGCCGCTGACCCGGCCGCGCGTCATGCGCAGACCGGTGACCTCGGCGTGGTTCAGGACGACGGCGCCCGACTCGACGGCCGCGCGGACCGTCATGACGGCGACGCGCGAGTCGTTCATCTGGTGGTCGTAGTAGACGGCGACGGCCTTGAGGCCGTCCGTCTTCAGACCCGGGTTGTCGGCGGCGGCACGGGCCGGAGAGATGATCTTGCCCATGCCGTCGCCGAAGCCGGACAGCGCCGAGTACGCGAACACGCCCGCGCCCAGCTTCGCGGCGCCGACCGGGCCGCCCTTGTACACCGGCAGGTAGAAGGTCAGCGGGTTGACCAGGTGCGGGGCCACGTCCTTGGCCAGCACCCGGCGCTCGTGGTGGTTCTCCGCGACCAGCTTGACCGAACCGGTCTGCAAGTAGCGCAGACCGCCGTGGACGAGCTTGGAGGAGGCGGAGGAAGTGGCGCCGGCGAAGTCGCCGGCGTCCACCATCGCGACCCGCAGCCCCGACTGCGCGGCATGCCAGGCGACCGAGGTGCCCAGGATTCCACCGCCGATGACCAGCAGGTCGTACGTGGCCTTCGCCAGCTGCTCACGGGTCTCGGCGCGGCTCGCGTTCGAACCGGCGGTCGGGTGCGTACCCAGGGTGGGAACGCGCTGCAGGGTGCTCATATCCGTTGACTCCTACTTACTCGTCGATTGCGCCGGCCGTGCGGTCAGCTGGCGTCTTCGTCGTCGACCCAGCCCATCGACCGCTCCACGGCCTTGAGCCAGCTCTTGTACTCGCGATCCCGCTGCTCGGCGGGCATCCGCGGGGTCCACTCCGCCGCGCGGCGCCAGTTGGCGCGCAGGGCGTCGGTGTCGGGCCAGAAGCCGACGGCCAGGCCGGCGGCGTAGGCGGCGCCGAGGCAGGTGGTCTCGGCGACCATCGGGCGCACCACGGGGGCGTCCAGGAAGTCCGAGAGCGTCTGCATCAGCAGGTTGTTGGAGGTCATGCCGCCGTCGACCTTGAGGGCGGCGAGCTCGACGCCCGAGTCCTTGGTCATGGCGTCGGTGATCTCGCGGGTCTGCCAGGCGGTGGCCTCCAGGACGGCACGGGCGATGTGCGCCTTGGTGACGTACCGGGTGAGGCCGGTGATCACACCGCGGGCGTCGGAGCGCCAGTACGGGGCGAACAGGCCGGAGAAGGCCGGCACG
Organism: Streptomyces sp. NPDC060049; assembly: GCF_042736715.1. Taxonomy (NCBI): domain Bacteria; kingdom Bacillati; phylum Actinomycetota; class Actinomycetes; order Kitasatosporales; family Streptomycetaceae; genus Streptomyces; species Streptomyces sp. NPDC060049. The sequence continues at coordinate 5,178 of NZ_JBHWVV010000035.1, read as the reverse complement.
AAGTAGGCGCCGCCGTTGTCCTCGACGGAGGAGGCCAGGGTCTCGATCTCGGCCGCGGACTTGATCAGGCCCATCTGGTCGCGCATCCACTGGACGAGCGAGCCGGTGACGGCGATGGAGCCTTCCAGCGCGTAGACCGGCTGCTGGTCGCCGATCTGGTAGCCGACCGTGGTCAGCAGCCCGCTGTAAGAGTTGATGATCTTGTCGCCGGTGTTCATCAGCATGAACGTGCCGGTGCCGTACGTGGACTTCGCCTCGCCCTCGGCGAAACAGGTCTGGCCGAACAGCGCGGCCTGCTGGTCGCCGAGCGCCGAGGCGACCGGGACGCCGGCGAGGACGCCGTCCTTGACGTGGCCGTAGACCTCGGCGGAGGACTTGATCTCCGGGAGGACGTTCATCGGGACGCCCATGGACTCGGCGATCTTGTCGTCCCAGGCCAGGGTGTGCAGGTTCATCAGCATGGTGCGCGAGGCGTTGGTGACGTCGGTGACGTGCACACCGCCCTGGGCGCCGCCGGTGAGGTTCCAGATGACCCAGGAGTCCATCGTGCCGAAGAGGATGTCGCCGGCCTCGGCGCGCTCGCGCAGGCCCTCGACGTTGTCGAGCAGCCAGCGGACCTTCGGGCCGGCGAAGTAGCTCGCCAGCGGCAGGCCGGTCTCGCGGCGGAAGCGGTCCTGGCCGACGTTGCGGCCGAGCTCCTTGCACAGGGCGTCGGTACGGGTGTCCTGCCAGACCAGCGCGTTGTGGACCGGCTCGCCGGTGTTCTTGTCCCACAGCAGGGTGGTCTCGCGCTGGTTGGTGATGCCGACGGCCTTGACGTCCGCGGCGGTGATCTCCGCCTTGGCGATGGCTCCGGCGACGACCTCCTGGACATTGGTCCAGATCTCGGCGGCATCGTGCTCGACCCAGCCCGGCTTCGGGAAGATCTGCTCGTGCTCCTTCTGGTCGACGGCGACGATGCGGCCGTCGCGGTCGAAGACGATGCAGCGGGAGGAGGTGGTGCCCTGGTCGATCGCGGCGATGAACGGGCCGGTGCTGGTGGTCATGGTGGCTGCTCCTGGCGGGTGTCGAAGTAGGCGGAATCAGAAGGGCGGTGCGGGTGGTGCCGTAGTGCCGATGCTGATCAGGCGAACGCGATGTTGTACAGACCGCCGGCGAGCGCGGCACCCGCGAGGGGGCCGAGAACCGGGATCCAGGAGTAGCTCCAGTCCGATCCGCCCTTGTTGGGCAGCGGCAGCAGGGAGTGGACGATGCGCGGGCCGAGGTCGCGGACCGGGTTGATGGCGTAGCCGGTCGGCCCGCCGAGCGAGAGGCCGATGCCGACGACCACGAACGAGGTGATCAGGACGCCTATGACGCCGAGGCCCTTGCCGTCGTCCTGGAGGCCCTGGGTCAGGATGGCCAGGACCAGGACGGCGGTGCCGATGATCTCGGTGGTGAGGTTCTGGACGACGTTGCGGATCTCGGGGCCCGTGGAGAAGATCCCGAGCACCGGGCCGGCCACGTCGTGCGGGTGCGGGTCCTCGGGACCGAGCTTGGCGTCACGGATGTGCTCCGGGTCGGCCAGGTGCGCCTGGAACTGACCGTAGTAGGTGATCCACATCAGGACCGAGCCGATCATGGCGCCGAGCAGCTGACCGGCGAAGTAGACCGGTACGTCGTTCCAGTCGCCGCTCTTGATCGAGAGGCCGACCGTGACGGCCGGGTTGAGGTGCGCACCGGAGAGCGGCGCGGACACGTAGGCGGCGATCAGGACGGCGAAACCCCAGCCGAAGGTGATCGCGAGCCAGCCGGCGCCCCGGGCCTTGGAGCTCTTGAGCGTCAGTGCGGCGCAGACGCCACCGCCGAGCAGGGTGAGCAGGGCGGTACCGATGGTCTCGCCGATGAAGATGTCGGAGCTGGACACCCGCGACTCCTTTGTCGTTCAGGGAGTGGTGGAACACCGGGTCCCTCCGGTGTCGCACGCACTCGGTGAGTGCTGCACCGGTCCGTGGCCTTGCCACACCTTAACGCGTATTGCCGGTAGGTGTTCGGCAATGCCGACCGATGAACGGCAGTTTTCCGCCAGGCGGAGCGGGCGTCAAGGCTTGACCAGGCCAGGGGGTCGGATCGTTACCAGTCGGTGCGATCGCCCAAATTCGGCCACCGGTTGATCAGCAAACGCCAAAAACCACCCAAATGCCACAGGGGAGCGGCCAATGGGTGGTCAGGGTGTGGCGTTCGGGTCAGGACCAGATCAGAACCGGCCTGCCCCGAGGTCGCGTGAAACCGCCCGTGCGCAGTCCCGCACGGACGCCACGAGGGACGCACGGGGCTCCGCGGAGTCCCCGCACATCCGCTCCACGGCCCCCGCGACGGCCACCGCGCCGACCGGCATCCTGCGCCGGTCGTGGATGGGGGCCGCCACCGAGGCGAGCCCGTCCCAGGTCTCCTCGATGTCGCTGGCCCAGCCGCGTGCCCGGGTCAGCTCCAGGATTTCTTCGAAGGCGGCCCTGTCGGTGACCGTGCGGGGGGTGAACGCCTCCCGCTCCACCTCCGTGACCTGTGTGTGCGCCACGGGGTCGTACGCGGACAGGACCTTGCCCAGGGCCGTGGAGTGCAGCGGCTGCATGGCCCCTACCTCCAGGACCTGCCGGCTGTCGTCCGGCCGGAAGACGTGGTGCATGATCAGCACCCCGCTCTTGTGGAGCACTCCCACATAGACGCTCTCCCCGCTCGCCCGGGCCAGATCGTCCGTCCACACCAGGGCGCGGGCCCGCAGCTCGTGGACGTCCAGATAGCTGTTGCCCAGGCGCAGCAGCTCCGCGCCGAGCTGGTAGCGGCCGGAGGCCGGGTCCTGCTCCACGAAGCCCTCGGCCTGCAGCGTGCGCAGGATCCCGTGCGCCGTTCCCTTGGCCAGGCCCAGGGAAGAGGCCACGTCCGAAAGCCCCAGCCGGCGCTCGCCGCCCGCCAGGAGCCGCAGCATCGCAGCGGCTCGTTCGAGCGACTGGATGTTCCGTGCCATCGCGCAGCCTCCTGCTGACGTAGTTCGACAATGCTGAACACTATCGGTCGATGCCGACTTCTTGCATACGGGAAGGGTCCCGGCAAACGTGGCGGCCCGCATCCACCCGGCCGAAGGCCGTCACCATCCCGCGCACAGAATGCAGTCCGCCACGTGGGACAGCCTCACCGGGGCCGGTTCCACGCGGTTACCCTGACCGCGTGCACCCTTGACACAGAGGGGGTGCAAAGCCGACAGCCGTCGCATCCCAGGGAGCACAGCCATGGCCTCGTTGCCGAACCCGCCCGCAGACACCCAGACCCGGGCCGATGCCCTCCGCCAGGCACTGGCGACCCGTGTGGTGGTGGCCGACGGGGCGATGGGGACGATGCTCCAGGCGCAGGACCCGAGCATGGAGGACTTCGAGCAGCTGGAGGGCTGCAACGAGGTCTTGAACGTGACGCGTCCGGACATCGTGGCGAACGTGCACCGGGAGTACTTCGCGGCCGGTGTGGACTGCGTGGAGACCAACACGTTCGGTACGAACTACGCGGCGTTGGCGGAGTACGACATCGCGGAACGCAACCACGAGCTGTCGGTGGCCGGGGCCCGGATCGCCCGCGAGGTCGCGGACGAGTTCACCGTCTCGACGGGGCAGCAGCGGTGGGTCCTGGGCTCGATGGGTCCGGGCACGAAGCTGCCCACGCTCGGTCACATCGACTACGGGACGATCCGTGACGCCTACCAGGTCAATGCGGAGGGTCTGATCGCGGGCGGCGCGGACGCGCTGCTGGTGGAGACGACGCAGGACCTGTTGCAGACGAAGTCGTCGATCGTGGGTGCCCGCCGGGCGATGGACGCGCTGGGCGTGACGGTTCCGTTGATCTGTTCGGTGACGGTGGAGACGACCGGCACGATGCTGCTGGGTTCGGAGATCGGTGCGGCGCTGACGGCGTTGGAGCCGTTGGGCATCGACATGATCGGTTTGAACTGCGCGACCGGCCCCGCGGAGATGAGCGAGCACCTGCGCTACCTCGCGCGGAACTCCCGCATCCCGATCTCCTGCATGCCCAACGCCGGCCTGCCCGTCCTGGGAAAGAACGGCGCGCACTATCCGCTGTCGGCGGCCGAGCTCGCGGACGCGCAGGAGACGTTCGTCCGTGAGTACGGGCTGTCGCTGGTGGGTGGCTGCTGCGGCACGACGCCGGAGCATTTGCGTCAGGTGGTGGAGCGGGTCCGCGGGCTGAGTCCGAGCGTCCGCGATCCGCGTCCGGAGCCGGGTGCGTCTTCGCTGTATCAGACGGTGCCGTTCCGCCAGGACATCTCCTATATGGCGATCGGTGAGCGGACGAATGCCAACGGGTCGAAGAAGTTCCGCGAGGCCATGCTGGAGGCCCGTTGGGACGACTGTGTGGAGATGGTCCGCGACCAGATCCGCGAGGGCGCGCACATGCTGGACCTGTGTGTGGACTACGTGGGCCGTGATGGCGTCGCGGACATGCGGGAGCTGGCCGGGCGTTTCGCGACGGCTTCGACCCTGCCGATCGTGTTGGACTCCACGGAGGTTCCCGTTCTGCGGGCCGGCCTGGAGAAGCTGGGCGGGCGCGCGGTCATCAACTCGGTGAATTACGAGGACGGTGACGGGCCGGAGTCGCGGTTCGCGAAGGTGACCCGTCTGGCTCAGGAGCATGGTGCCGCGCTGATCGCGTTGACCATCGACGAGGAGGGCCAGGCCCGCACCGTCGAGCACAAGGTCGCGATCGCGGAGCGGTTGATCGCGGATCTGACGGGGAACTGGGGGATCCGCGAGTCGGACATCCTCATCGACACCCTCACCTTCACGATCTGCACCGGGCAGGAGGAGTCCCGTAAGGACGGCATCGCGACGATCGAGTCGATCCGCGAGCTCAAGCGCCGCCATCCGGACGTGCAGACGACCCTGGGATTGTCGAACATCTCCTTCGGGCTGAACCCGGCGGCCCGTGTGCTGCTGAACTCGGTGTTCCTCCACGAGTGCGTGAAGGCGGGCCTCGACTCGGCGATCGTGCACGCGTCGAAGATCCTGCCGATCGCGCGGTTCGACGAGGAGCAGGTGACCTGCGCCCTCGATCTGATCTACGACCGGCGGGCGGAGGGTTACGACCCGCTGCAGAAGCTGATGGCCCTGTTCGAGGGCGTGAATACGAAGTCGATGA
>NZ_JBHWVV010000034.1:0-20967 GCF_042736715.1 Streptomyces sp. NPDC060049 | reverse complement strand
GTCTCCCTCCTGGGAGACGCGGCCGCCGCCGTTTCGCACGGGATGGTGTGGGCCGCGCGGGGTGACTCGATCGGATTTTCGCCGTCTCAGCGGATTCCCCGAGTCGAATATCGGGGCATTCCCCTGCAAACTGACCCCGTCGGGATCTTCCCGGCTCCTGTGGGGAGGAGGTACGGGAGTGCGCGCGAGGCGTAGCCGAGCGGTATCGCTGCTGGTCACCTCAGTGGTCCTGACCGGACTCCTGGTCCCGGGAGCCGTCGCGCAGCCGGGGGACGACGCCGGACCCGCGCCGGGCCCGGAGGCCGTGGCCCCCGCCGTCGTCGACCTCGACCGGATCCCCGTAGAGCCGCCCGTACCCGCGCCGCCCGTGGCCCGTGACCTCTTCGGCGCCGACTGCGACACCCGGATCGAGGGTTCGCAAGTGATCGCGTACTGCCACAACAGCTATCCGCAGACCGATCTGGTCCGCCTGCACGTGGAGTGCGACCGCTGGTGGGACGTGGACGGGGACGGTGCCGCCGTGGCCGTCGGCCCGGCCGGCCGGGCCGAGCTCACCAGCCGCTGCTGGAAGGAAGTCCGCTCCGCGTGGGTCAGCCACCAGCGGCAGTGACGGGATCCGGCTCCCCGCCCAGGCACGCGAACGGATAGCCGGCCGCCTCCGAGGCCGCCGCGTCCGCGTCACCGCGCCGGATCGCCTCGACCAGCCGGGCGTGGTCCAGGTGGGACGCCGGATCGAGCTCGGTGCCCACGTCGGTGCGCAGCCAGTCGGCCACCAGGTCCCCGAGGTCCGCGTACAGCTCGATGAGGACGTCGTTGTGCGAGGCCGCCACCACCGCCATGTGCAGGGCCACGTCCGCCGCGACGAAGACCTCCGCGTCCCCGCCGGCCCAGGCCTCCTCGCGCCGCCCCAGCAGCGCGTCCAGTTGTACGAGGTCCCGCTCGCTGCGCCGCTCCGCCGCCAGGCGGGCCGCCGAGGACTCCAGCGTCGAGCGCAGCTCCGCGATGTGCCGGGGGTCGGCGCCGGCGAAGCGGCGGTGCATCACACCGGCCAGCTCGCTGGTGGCGATCACGTACGTCCCCGAGCCCTGGCGGATGTCGAGGAGCCCGTTGTGCGCGAGGGCGCGGACCGCCTCCCGCACGGTGTTGCGGGCGACTCCGAGCAGCTCCACGAGCTCCGGCTCGGTGGGGATGCGGGACCCGACGGACCACTCGCCGGTGGTGATCTGGTTCCTGAGCTGGGCGATCACCTGGTCGACGAGCGCGGATCGCCGGGGCGAGGTCAGCGGCATGCGGTCGGGAGTCCTCTCGGGGAAGGGCAGGGCCGCGGGCCACGGGTGTGACGGCGGATGCGGCCGACGATACGGCCGCCGGGTGGACAACCAATCATCCCATGATTCTATGATGGATGAATGTCCGACGAAGAAATCCAGACCCTGAACCGGCCCCAGGCCGCGCGCACGGCACCTCCGCAGCCCCTTCCCGCCCCCGCGGCTCCGCAGCCGGGGTGGCTCGGACCCGTGCTCCTCGTCGGCATCGTGCTGGCCGCCCTCAACCTGCGGCCCGCCATCACCAGCCTCGGCGCCCTCTTCGAGGAGACCCGTACGGGCCTCGGCATGAGCGGCACCGTCGCAGGGCTCATCACCTCCGTGCCCGCCCTCTGCTTCGCCGTCTTCGGCGTCACCGCGCCCCGGCTCTCCCGCCGCTTCGGGCCGGCCGCCGTCGTCTGCGCCGGCATGGCCGCGGTCGCCGCGGGCCTGCTGATCCGGCCCTTCGCGAACGGCGCCGCCGGGTTCCTCGCCGCCAGCGCCCTGACCCTGGCCGGCATAGCCCTGACCAACGTGCTCCTCCCGGTCATCGTCAAGCGCTGGTTCCCCGACCGGGTGGGCACCATGACCGGCCTCTACTCCATGGCCCTGGCGGCCGGCACCTCGCTCGCCGCCGCCGCCACCGTCCCGATGACCGGAGCCCTCGGCGGCAGCTGGCGCACCGGCCTGCTGATGTGGGCCTTCCTCGCCGTGGCGGCCGTACTGCCCTGGCTGGCGATCGCCGCCGCCGCCCGCAGGGAGAAGGCGGCGGCCGCCGCCGGGTCCGGGAGCCCGGCCGCCCGCGCCGACCGCGGCCCGCGCGTCGTCCGCAGCCGCACGGCGTGGGCCCTGGCCTGCTACTTCGGCCTCCAGGCCACCGGCGCCTACATCACCATGGGCTGGCTCCCGCAGATCTTCCGCGACGCCGGGGTCTCCGCCGCCGCCTCCGGCCTCCTGCTCGCCGTCACCATGGTCATGGGCGTCCCCCTCGCGTTCGTCATCCCCCGCCTCGCCGGCCGGATGCGCAACCAGGGACCCATCGCCGTCGTCCTCGGCCTCTTCGGCCTCGCCGGCTACCTCGGCCTCTTCTTCGCCCCGGCCGCCGGAGCCTGGGTCTGGGTCGTGCTGCTCGGCGTCTCCAACTGCGCCTTCCCGCTCGTCATCACGATGATCGGACTGCGCGCCAGGACCCCGGGCGGGGTCGTCAGGCTGTCCGCCTTCGCCCAGAGCACCGGCTACCTCATCTCCATCCCCGGACCGCTCCTCATCGGCGCCCTCTACCAGCACAGCGGCGGCTGGGACCTGCCGCTGGCCCTCATGGCCGCACTGCTCGTCCCTCAGATCGCGCTGGGCCTGCTGGCGGGCCGGGACCGCACGATCGAGGACGAATGCGGCATGCGAGACTGAACGGCATGTCGCCCGTACTCGAACCGAACCCCCAGAACGGCCACAAGAAGCTCGGCATCGTGCTGGGCGTGATGTTCCTCTTGACCGTCGTCATCTCCGTCATCGCGACCATCGCCTCCCCGTAACGGCCGCCGCGAGCCCCGATGGTGGGGTTATCCCCCCGACCCCTAGGGGGTCAGGCTCAGGGAGAAGTGGGGTGCGTCCCCGATGGGAACCGCCGGCTCGAATCCTTAGATTCGAAGAACAACAGCGAGCCCGTCCCACGCGCACCCCATGGAGGCGGCCATGTCGGCCCCCACGCAACTCCCCGCTCCGCGAGCCACCGGAGCCGACGCCCGCCTCCACTGGTGGGCCCTCGCCCTGCCCGCCCTCGGATTCGGCCTCATGCTGCTCCTCCTCGCCGGATCCGCCGAGGCCCACGCCGCCTCCGGCGAGGGCTCCGCGCTCGTCCAGGTCACCGAACAGCTGCTGCGCGCCGTCGGCTGACACCAGGAGCCGGGAGCGCACGGACGCCGCCGCGCGCCCCTCACCAGCGGTCGAACCCCTCAACACCCTGCGCCCCGTGGCCCGATCCGTGCGAAGCTGGGAGCCATGAGCGCCGACACACCCCGCAGGATCGTCCTCCTCCGGCACGCCAAGGCCGAATGGTCGGACGGCCCAGACCACGAGCGCCCGCTGGCGGAGCGCGGCCGTCACGACGCCCCGGCAGCCGGCATGAAGCTGGCCCAGACCGGCATCACCTTCGACCTGGCCCTCTGTTCCAGTGCGGTCCGCACCCGCGAGACCTGGAAGCTGGTGGTCCAGGAGCTGCCGCACCGGCCGAAGACCTCCTATGAGGAACGGCTCTACGACGCTTCGCTGGGCGAGCTCATCGCCTTGGTCAACGAGACCGCCGAAGACGTCGGGAACCTGCTGGTCATCGGCCACAACCCCGGCATGCACGCCCTCGCCGACGCACTGGCCGGGAGCGCCGAGGGGGACACCCTGTCGCGGATGAACCGCGGCGGCTTCCCGACCTCCGCCCTCGCCGTCGTCTCCTTCACCGGCTCGTGGAAGTCCGTCGAGCACGGCGTCGGCACCCTGCTGGACTACTGGACCCCGCGCGGCTGACGAGCGCCGCACCCACGACGCGGCGGGCCCCGGCACGTCACCGTGCCGGGGCCCTTTCTCGTTCGCGACGGGGAAGTGCCGCCCGACGGCCTACGCCAGGTCGGCGGCCTCGACCTCTTCCCGGGTGATCCCCAGCAGGTACAGCACGGCGTCCAGGAACGGCACGTTCACGGCGGTGTCCGCGGCCTGGCGGACCACCGGCTTGGCGCAGAAGGCCACGCCCAGCCCGGCCGCGTTCAGCATGTCCAGGTCATTGGCCCCATCGCCGATGGCCACCGTCTGGGACAGCGGAACACCGGCCTCCGCGGCGAAGCGGCGCAGCAGCCGGGCCTTGCCCGCCCGGTCCACGATCTCGCCGACGACCTTGCCGGTCAGCTTGCCGTCGACGATCTCCAGGGTGTTGGCAGAGGCGAAGTCCAGCCCGAGCTGTTCCCGCAGGTCGTCCGTCACCTGCGTGAACCCGCCGGAGACCACGCCCACCTGGTAGCCGAGGCGCTTGAGGGTGCGGATCAAGGTCCGGGCGCCGGGGGTGAGGCGCACCTCGGAGCGGACCTTGTCGACGACGGAGGCGTCCAACCCCGCCAGCAGCGCGACCCGGGCGTGCAGCGACTGCTCGAAGTCCAGCTCGCCGCGCATGGCCCGCTCGGTCACCTCGGCGACCTCGGCCTCGCAGCCCGCGTGAGCGGCGAAGAGCTCGATGACCTCGTCCTGGATCAGGGTCGAGTCCACGTCCATGACGACCAGGCGCTGGGCCCGCCGGTGCAGCCCGGCCGAGACCACGGCCACGTCGACGCCGATGTGCGCGGCGGCGGTGGCCAGGGCCGTGCGCAGCGGCTCGGTCTCGGCGCCGGAGACGGCGAACTCCACGGCCGTGACCGGATACTTCGCGAGCCGGAAGATGCGGTCGATGTTGCCGCCGGTCGCGGTGATCCGCGCGGCGACGGCAGCCGTGGACTCGGCGGTGAGCGGGTGCCCGAGCACGGTGACGTGCGAGCGCCCGCTGCCGCGCGGCCGGTTGTCACCGGTGCCGGAGAGGATCTCGGCCTGCAGCTTGAGCGACTCGGCCCAGCTGTGGACGGTGGCCCGCAGCTCGCCCTCGGCGCCGCCGGCGGGATGGGTGACGAGGGCGCACAGGACGATGCGCCCCCGGGTGACGACCTGCTCGATGTCGACGACGTCGACGGAGTAGGCCGCGAGGGTGTCGAACAGCCCGGCGGTGATCCCGGGACGGTCCTTGCCGAAGATCTTGACGAGGAGGGTGGGGACGTCGGAGGTCTGCGAAGCGCTCATGGTGCCTTCACCGTATCTCCCCTGCCTTCGCGCAAGGACCCCCGTCCCACCTGCCGGAACCGTTTCGCTCCGGCGGGGCGCCCGGGGCCGCCCGCCCCACGGGGCCACCCGGACCGCTCCGGCGCGCGCCGGAGCGCCGGGGGCGCGGTCGGGAAGTCCCGAATCGGACGCTCCGGGCGCTTTCGACCCCCTCGCCGGGGGCGCCGCGGACGCCGGCGAGTGGCCCGGATTCCCCTTGTGGCCGCGCGCCTGAAATAGTTCCCCCGGATGTTCGCCATCCCTAGACTCCCTGACGTCATGGGGGATTCTCGGGGGACTTAAGTGGGGCTGGAGTGCCGGAACTCGTACTGGAATTGAATGGAAGGACCTGGACGCTCGATCCGTCCAGGTCGTACTCGCTGGGGCGCGACCCCCAGGGGGAAGTGGTGATCGATGACGCCCGGGTGTCGTGGCGGCACGCCACCATCGCCTGGAACGGGCGGGGTTGGGGAATCGAGGACCACGGAAGCACCAACGGCACGTATGTGCACGGGTCGAGGGTCCAGCAGGCGGAGCTCGTGCCCGGCACGCCGGTGTACCTGGGCAACGCCACCGACGGCCCGCGGCTGAACCTGGTCGGCGCTGCCGCCCCGGCACCGCAGCCGGCCGTGGCCCAGCAGGCGCAGGCGTACGCCCAGCCGCAGGGTCAGCCGCAACACCAGCCGCAGCACCAGCCGCAGCCGTCCTGGGAGCACCAGGCGCCGCAGCAGCCGCAGCACGTACCGCACCAGCAGGCACCGCAGGCGCCGCAGGCCCAGCCGTTCCCGCACCAGCAGGGCGGCGGCGCCACCCCGGGCTACGGCGACCACCGCAGCCCGACGACGTTCCACCAGCTCGCGCTGGGCCACGTCATCCGGATCGGCCGTGCGCTGGAGAACGAGCTGGTGGTCTCCGACCTCCAGGTCTCGCGCAACCACGCCGAGTTCCGCTCGATGCCGGGCGAACGCTTCGAGATCCGCGACCTCGGCAGCCACAACGGCACCTACGTCAACGGCCAGCCGCTGGCGAAGTCCGGCACCGCGCTGCTCGGCCCGAACGACATCGTCGGCGTCGGCCACTCGACCTTCCGGATCGTCGGTGACCGGCTCGAGGAGTTCGTCGACACCGGCGACGTCTCGTTCTCGGCCCGCCACCTCACGGTCACGGTCGACGGCGGTAAGCAGATCCTCAAGGACGTCACCTTCGGCGTCCCGGAGAAGTCGCTGATCGGCGTCATCGGCCCGTCCGGCTCCGGCAAGTCGACGCTGCTCAAGGCGCTGACCGGCTACCGGCCGGCCAACCAGGGCGACGTCCTCTACGACAACCGCAACCTGTACAAGCAGTTCGCGGAGCTCCGCCAGCGCATCGGCCTGGTCCCGCAGGACGACATCCTGCACAAGGAACTGAAGGTCAGCACCGCCCTCAAGTACGCGGCCAAGCTCCGCTTCCCGGGCGACACCGCCGAGTCCGAGCGCGCCGCACGCATCAACGAGGTGCTGCGCGAGCTCAAGCTCGACATCCACAAGGACAAGAAGATCACCTCGCTCTCGGGTGGTCAGCGCAAGCGCGTCTCCGTGGCCCTGGAGCTGCTGACCAAGCCCTCGCTGATCTTCCTGGACGAGCCGACCTCCGGCCTCGACCCGGGCATGGACCGCGACGTCATGCAGCTGCTGCGCGGCCTCGCCGACGACGGCCGCACGGTCCTCGTCGTCACCCACTCGGTCGCCGAGCTGGCCATCTGCGACAAGCTGCTGGTCATGGCCCCGGGTGGTTCGGTCGCGTACTTCGGCCCGCCGGACGAGGCGCTGAACTTCTTCGGCTACACCACCTGGGCCGACGTGTTCTCCGCCTTCGAGAGCTACCGCGACTACGACTGGGCCGGCCGCTGGAAGGGCTCCCAGCACTACCAGCTGTACGCGGCCGACATCGACGCGGTCGCCCCGCAGTCGGTGCAGCCCCCCCTGCAGCAGACCCGTCCGCCGAAGCCGCAGGGCTGGGGCTCCCAGCTCTGGACCCTGATGCGCCGCTACGTGTCGGTCATCGCGTCCGACAAGGGCTTCATCGGACTGATGCTGATCCTGCCGGCGGTCCTGGGCGTGGTCTCCACGGTCATCCCCGCGAAGTTCGGGCTCGCGCCGCCCGTGGCGCCGTCCCGCTTCAACGGCGACGCCGGCACGATCATGCTGATCCTCGCGGTCGGCATGTGCTTCTCGGGGGCCGCGAACTCGGTCCGTGAGCTGATCAAGGAACGCGTCATCTACGAGCGCGAGCGCGCGACCGGCCTGTCCCGGTCCGCGTACCTCGTGTCGAAGGTGATCGTCCTCGGCGTCATCACGGCGGTCCAGGGCGTGATCATCTGCGGGATCGGCTTCTACCCGCGCGACCTGCCCACCGAGGGCCTGCTGATGCCGCCGGCCGTGGAGATCTGCCTGTCGGTCATCGCGCTCGGCTTCACCTCGATGATGTTCGGCCTCGTGATCTCCTCGCTGGTGAAGACCGCCGAGAAGACCATGCCCCTGCTGGTCATGTTCGCGATCGTCCAGGTCGTCTTCACCGGCATCCTCTTCCAGGTGTACGACTCCCCGGGCCTGGAGCAGTTCGCCTGGCTCATGCCGTCCCGCTGGGCGATCGCCGCCGCCGGCACCACGCTGAACCTCGGCGTGCTCATGCCGCCGTGGGACGCGGACAACCCGACCAACACCGACCCGCTCTGGGACGCCACGGTCGGGCAGTGGAGCCTGAACATCACCATCCTGCTGCTCATCGGCGTCGCGTGCGGCTTCGCCGTGCAGCGGCTGCTGCGCCGCCACGAGCCCGAGGTCATGCGCGCGGGCAAGTAAGGGCCGCGGCCCAGACCCCGTACGCACGAAGGCTCGAACAGCACGAACGCCTCAGGGCGGCCCCCGGAACACCGGGGGCCGCCCTGAGGCGCATGGGGGGACTTGCCGCGTCAATGGCCTAGTAGGCGCTGTTGACGTTGTCCATCGAGCCGTAGCGGTCGGCCGCGTAGTTGCAGGCCGCGACGATGTTGGCGACCGGGTCGTACTGGTCGAACTTGGTGCCCTTGACGTGGTACGTCTTGAAGGTCGGGGCGATGACCTGGAGCAGACCCTTGCTGGGGATGCCGTTCTGGGCGTTGATGTCCCAGTTGTTGATCGCCTTCGGGTTGCCGCTGGACTCACGCATGATGTTGCGGTGGATTCCGGCGTACGTGCCCGGAATGCCCTCCTTCTTCATGATGGAGAGGGCTTCCTTGATCCAGCCGTCCAGGTTGTTCGCGAAGACCGGGGTGCGGGCGGCGGAACGGCTGGCGGCCGCCTTCTTCTCGCGCTCCTTCTTCGCGTCCGCCTCGGCCTTGGCCTTGGCGGCGTCCTTCGCGGTCTTGGCCTGCTTGGAGGCGACGACCTGCTGAGCCGTGAGGTGGCCCTGCACGACCTTCGACTGCGCTCCGTTGACGACCTTGGTCCAGGCCACGGGAGCAGCGGCCACGGCCGTCTCGGCCTCGGCGGCACCGGCCGGGACGAGGGAGAAGGCGAGGGCGGCGGCGCCCAGGGTGGCGACACCGGCGAAGGAGAGCTTGTGTGCCTTCGTCAGACGAAGCTTGTGGCCGGGGGTGCTGGTCTCGGTCATTGCGTAGCAACCTCTTCGAATAGCGGGAGCCGCAGGAAAGCGCCGCTCGGATCCGGGATCCGCGGCGCTGTGCGACGGGAGCAATTCTTAGCGGTGGCAAAAACGCCTGGCAAAGGTGTGACGTACGAAGCCGCTTAGTGGATCACGGCCGGGCGCCGAGCCCGAGATTCCGGGCTCGGCGCTAGGCGTAGCAGCGCTGATGGGCTCTTTATTCGTCCACTAGGCGCCTTCGTAAGTGATGTGCGTCCTATGCGCGGGCTCACATCGGGCTTACGGCAATCTCACCTAGAGTTGCGTCAGCAATTCAATGTGTAAGCGTCCTCATCCTTGAGTACTAGATGCAGGTCCCCGAACTCGTGCCAAAGGCAGAGACGGGCCGCCGCCTCGGCGTAACCGCGGCGCACGGCCTCGCCGCCGGCGACCGCCTCCAAGCATCAGCAGGTGCGGGCCTGCGGCTCGTGCGGCCCGGTCGGAGCCCGTCCACCACCCGCACCCCGCGTTCCGGCGTCACGACCAGGCCGGTCCAGCCCGCGGCGGCCCGCACCACCCCGTCTCCGTCGGCGGCCGACGCCAGCGCCCGCACCGCCGTCGTCCCGACGGCGATCACCCGCCGGCCCGCCGCCTTCGCGGCGTTCACCAGCCGGGCCGTCGTCGCGGGCACCTCGTAGGGCTCGGGGTACGGCGGCTCGTGCGCCTCCTGCGAGGCCACCCCCGTGTGCAGGACCAGCGGCGCGAACCGCACCCCCGGCGCACCAGCTCCGCGACCAGCTCCGCCGTGAAGGGCCGGCCCGCGCTCGGAATCTCCGCCGACCCCGCGCCGTCGGCGCCCGGCAGCGCGAAAACCGGCTGGTGCGCCGACAGCGGCTGCCCCGCTCCGTGTAGCCGTAGCGGATCGGCCGCCCGTACGCGTGCAGCAGCGCCGGCACGTCCTCCCGTGACGTCCTCGCCCACCACGGCCACGGCTGCCCCGCTCCGAGTAGCCGTAGCCGTAGCGGATCGGCCGCCCGTACGCGTGCAGCAGCGCCGGCACGCCCCCCGTGACGTCCTCGCCCACCACGGCCGCTCCGCCCCGGCGGCGAGCGGCGCCTCCAGTACGAGGCGCTCCCCGCCCGGCAGCTCCACGACGGCCCCGGCGGGGCCCCCGGGCCGGGGCCGGGCCCCCCGCGCGGCCCGGTCCCGATCCCGCAGCTCCACCGCCCAGCGGCCGTCCGGGCCCCGGGTGGAGAAGTGCGCGACGATCCGCTCCCCGCCGAGGCGGGCGCCCACGGCGGCGGGCAGCGTCGCCGAGGTGTTCACCACCAGGACGTCCCCCGCCCGCAGCGTCCCCGGCAGCTCCCGGAAGGCGTGTAGCTACACCTCCGGAGCGTCCCCGGGAGACCAGTAGCCGCACGGAGTCCCGGCCTAGCACCGGCCCGCGCTGCTCGGCCGGCAACGAGCCACAAAACCCGGCGGAATGTCCGTTATATACAGCCCCTCCTCCCGACCCCCCACCCCTCCCGGCCGCCCTCCTCCCGACCCCCCACCCCTCCCGGCCGCCCTCCTCCCGACCCCCCACCCCTCCCGGTCGCCCTCCTCCCGACCCCCCACCCCCCGGTCGCCCCCCTCCTCCCGGCCGACCACCCCCCGGTCGACCGCCCCCTCCCCGCCGGCCGCCGGGGGTCCCCGCCGGCCGCCGGGCCGGCCGCTGCGTTCACTGCGGGGCGTGCACCGGCCGCCCTGTTCCCGCGCCCTCACCTTCGGTACCGACCGGCAGAGCCCCCAGCCTGGGAACCCGCCCGCCGCGCCGCCTCGGCCACAGGGCGCACCATGCGACGTCCCTTCGACCTGGGCCGTCTCTTTTGGGGTCTTGCCGGGCCGCCGCGTCCGGCACCGCACCTGGCCGCGTTGTCGCGGCGCCCGAGTGCTCCAGGACACGGGCGCCCCTCCGCCTTGCCATGCACGGCACCAGACGCCGCGGGCTCGGCCGACAAAATCCGAAAGCGACGACCTAGTGCTGTGGCCGGGAAGGTGTGCCGGGTCGCGGTGTTCGGTGCGGTGCAGCGCAAGGCGGAGGGCCACGGCTCGTACTGGACGTACCGCCGTGGCCCGACAACGCGGCGAGGTGCCGTGCCGGGCGGCGCGACCCGGTGGACCTTCCCGGTCACAGCACTAGGCCCGACCGCGCCGCGGCCTACGTCCCGCGGCCGATCCCGCGGATCAGCGCCGCGAGTACGGTGAGGCCATGCATCCCGGACAACGCGGACCCAGCAGCGGCCTGGCCGCCGTGAGCACCGCGCTGCTCGCCATGAGCCGCCGGCTGGAGGTCCGTGACGTACTGCGCACGATCGTCGCCTCGGCCCGCGAGCTGCTCGACGCCGAGTACGCGGCCCTGGGCGTCCCCGACGATCACGGAGGCTTCGCCCAGTTCGTCGTGGACGGCATCAGCGAGGAGCGGTGGCGGGCGATCGGCCCGCTGCCCCGCCAGCACGGCATCCTCGCCGCGATGCTCCACCAGGACGGCCCCGAGCGGCTGGCCGACGTACGCGAGGACCCGCGCTTCGAGGGCTGGCCCGCCGCCCACCCCGACATGTCCGACTTCCTCGGGCTGCCCATCCGGGACGGCGAGGAGACCCTCGGCGCCCTCTTCCTCGCCAACAAGCGCGGCCCGCGGGGCTTCACCGACGAGGACGAGGACCTGCTCTCCCTCCTCGCCCAGCACGCGGCGATCGCCCTCACCAACGCCCGCCTCTACGAGCGCAGCCGCGAACTGACCATCGCCGAGGAGCGTTCCCGCCTCGCCCACGAACTGCACGACGCGGTCAGCCAGAAGCTCTTCTCGCTGCGCCTGACCGCCCAGGCCGCCGCGGCCCTCGTCGACCGCGACCCGGCCCGCGCCAAGGACGAGCTCCACCAGGTCGCCGCCCTCGCGGCCGAGGCCGCCGACGAACTGCGCGCCGCCGTGACCGAGCTGCGCCCGGCCGCCCTGGACGAGGACGGCCTGGTGGCCACCCTGCGCAATCAGGTCCGCGTCCTGGACCGTGCCCACGCGGCGCACGTCACCTTCACCTGCGACGGCGTACGGGCCCTGCCGGCGGCCCAGGAGGAAGCGGTCCTGCGCGTCGCCCAGGAGGCCCTCCACAACGCCCTGCGCCACTCGGGCGGCGACCGGATCGAGGTCACGCTGGGCCGCCGGGAGGCCGGGGGAGCGGTGCTCCGGGTGAGCGACGACGGGTCGGGCTTCTCCCCTCCCACCGTCCGCCGGGCCGGCCGCCACCTCGGCCTGGTCTCCATGAAGGACCGGGCGGCCGGCGTCGGAGGCCGCCTCACCGTGCACTCGGAGCCCGCAGCGGGCACCACGATCGAACTGGAGGTCCCCGGTGGCTGAGAGCCCGGGCCTGCCCGGCCGCATCAGGATCCTGCTCGTCGACGACCACCAGGTGGTCCGGCGGGGCCTGCGCACCTTCCTGGAGGTCCAGGACGACATCGAGGTGGTCGGCGAGGCCGCCGACGGGGACGAGGGCATCGCCCGCGCCGAGGAACTGCGGCCCGACGTGATCCTGATGGACGTGAAGATGCCGGGCACGGACGGCATCGAGGCCCTGCGCAGGCTGCGGGGGCTGGAGAATGCGGCTCGGGTGCTGATCGTCACCAGTTTCACCGAGCAGCGCACGGTGGTCCCCGCCCTGCGCGCGGGCGCCGCCGGCTACGTCCACAAGGACATCGACCCCGACGCCCTAGCCGCCGCCATCCGCTCGGTCCACGCGGGCCACGTCCTGCTCCAGCCGGAGGTCGCGGCGGCCCTGCTCGCCGAGGAGGGACACGGCCCCGCTTCAGCTGGACGCGGCGGCAACCTGACGGACCGCGAGCGCGAGGTGCTGCGGCACATAGCGGACGGCCGGTCCAACCGCGAGATCGCCCGCGTGCTGGTGCTGTCGGAGAAGACGGTCAAGACGCACGTCTCGAACATCCTGATGAAGCTGGACGTCGCCGACCGCACGCAGGCGGCGCTGTGGGCGGTCAGACACGGCATCACGGAGTGATTCACACCGTCGGGTGTACGTACCCCACATGGCGTATCCCGTTCGTCTGATGAACGTTCTTCATGACGTGCCGCAGCGGCCGGCCGCGGCAGACGTATGGAGGACGAGAACGTGAAGAACTTCAAGAAGGCCACCGCCGTCACCATGATCGCGGGTGGCCTCCTGGCCGCCGGCGCGGGTGTCTCGTCGGCGCACGGCGGTGCGTCGGCGGAGGGCGAGGCCCTGAACTCGCCCGGCGTGGCCTCGGGGAACCAGCTCCAGCTCCCCGTCCACGTCCCGGTGAACGTCGTGGGCAACTCGGTCAACGTGATCGGCCTGCTGAACGCCGCCTGGGGCAACACCGGCGCGAACGCCTGACGCACTGCCCCGCGGGCTCCTGCCCGCCGGGCCGAACGGCCCCACACTTCGACCCCGCTTCCCCCCTCTCCCCGGGAAGCGGGGCCGTCGCCCGCCCCAGAACCAATCCACCCCCACGGACCCCACGCAGGCGCCAAGGCTCACGCCGGCGCCAATCCAGCCCCGCCGGCGTTTGAGGCGCGGGGTCTGGGGCGGCGCCCCAGAAGCCCCGGCGCAGCCGCCCCGCACCCGAGCTCCGCCCACCCCCGAGCCGAGCCGGTAGCCGAGCCCAACCCAGCCGGTCGGAGCCGGTCGGACCCGGGACGGTCCGAGCGGAGTCCAGCCGGTCGGAGCCGATCGGAGCCGGTCGGATCCGGAGCCGGTCCGGTCCGAGCCGGTCCGGTCCGAGCCGGTCCGGTCCGAGCCGGTCCGAGCCGACCCCCACCCCGCACCCCCCCCGCGGCCAGCGGCTAGCGGAGCCGCTCCTCCACCGCCGAGTTGTACGCCGCGACCAGCGCCCGCCGCGCAACCCGCTCCACGGGCCGCAAGGCCTCCGCCCGCGCCGCCATCTCGGAGGCGGCCACCGCCGCCCCGTGCCCCCGCTCGTACGCCAGCGACACCATCAGGTCCACCCGCTGCGCCAGCGCCAGCACCCGTACCGCCCGCGGCGGATACCCCGGCGCCAGCGCGTCCCGGCCGGCTTCCGTCCGCGCCCGGTACGCGGACAGTGCCGCGTCCGCGACCGGTCCCGACCCCGCCACGTCCAGCCGGGTCAGCACCACCGCGGCCTCGCGCAGCGCCTCCGCGAGTTCCCGTTCGGCCTCGCCGAGCGACGGCACGTCCGCCGGCACCGCCTCCCGTACCGGCAGGCAGTGCCAGGTCACCGACACGTGCACGTCACCCGCGGGCCCGGCCTCCTGGACCTCCGGCACCAGCCCCAGCGCCGCGCCCACCGCCACGACCGCCTCCTCGGCGTCGAGCGCCCGCGCGTTGAACTCCGGCGGCCCGCTCAGCCCCAGGGGATGCCCCGGCGCCGGCAGCGCGACCCGCATCCCGCTCGCGCCCAGGGACCGGAGCCGCCCCAGCGCGAGCGTGAGCCCCACCGGTCCCGATTCCCCCGGCAGCCCCTCCACCCGGTGTACGGCGTCCTCGCCCACGATCGACGAAACGGCCTCGTCGGGCGAGACGAGACCGGCCAGCAGAGCGTTCCCCCAGGCGGCCAGCCGCCCTGAACGTGGTTCGAAAAGCATCCCCCCACTTTACGGATCGGCCCTCCGGCCCGGGCCCGCGCCCGGAGCCCTCCCGCAGTGGCGTAGGTTTTCCCCTGGGGCTGCGCCTTCCGGTGCACAGACGAACCGAGACTGCAAGGGGAGACAACACGCTCATGAGCGATGTTCTGGAGCTGGTGGACGTATCCGTGGTCCGCGAGGGCCGGGCTCTGGTGGACCAGGTCTCCTGGTCGGTCAAGGAGGGGGAGCGCTGGGTGATCCTCGGCCCCAACGGCGCCGGGAAGACCACCCTGCTCAACGTCGCCTCCAGCTACCTCTTCCCCACCAAGGGCTCCGCCACCATCCTCGGCAGCACCCTCGGCAAGGTGGACGTCTTCGAGCTGCGCCCCCGCATCGGCATCGCCGGCATCGCGATGGCCGACAAGCTCCCGAAGCGCCAGACCGTCCTGCAGACCGTGCTCACCGCCGCGTACGGCATGACGGCCACTTGGCAGGAGGAGTACGAGGACGTCGACGAGCAGCGCGCCCGCGCCTTCCTCGACCGCCTCGGCATGACGGACTACCTCGACCGGAAGTTCGGCACGCTCTCCGAGGGCGAGCGCAAGCGCACCCTGATCGCCCGCGCCCTGATGACCGACCCCGAACTGCTGCTCCTCGACGAGCCGGCCGCGGGTCTGGACCTCGGCGGCCGCGAGGACCTCGTACGACGCCTCGGCCGCCTCGCCCGCGACCCCCTCGCGCCCTCCATGGTCATGGTCACGCACCACGTCGAGGAGATCGCCCCCGGTTTCACCCACGTCCTGATGATCCGTCAGGGCAAGGTCGTCGCCGCCGGCCCCATCGACCTCGAACTGACCTCCCGCAACCTCTCGCTCTGCTTCGGGCTGCCGCTCGTCGTCGAGCGCAACGAGAGCGAGCGCTGGACCGCCCAGGGCCTGCCCCTGCGCTGAGCGGGAACTCCCGCACCCTGTCCGGACCGTGCTGCCCGACCTACCATGACCATGTGGACATCGACGCGTGGCTCTGGTGGCTCATCGGCGCGGTCGGACTGGGCATCCCCCTCGTCCTGACCGCGATGCCCGAGTTCGGCATGTTCGCCGTCGGCGCGGTGGCGGCCTCGATCACGGCGGCCCTCGGCGGGGGAGTGGTCGCCCAAGTGCTGGTCTTCGTGGTCGTCTCGGTCGCGCTCCTCGCCGTCGTCCGGCCGATCGCCAACCGCCACCGCGACCAGAGGCCCCAGCACCGCAGCGGAATCGACGCGTTGAAGGGCCGCAGCGCCGTCGTCCTGGAGCGGGTGGACGCCGGCGGCGGCGGCCGGATCAAGCTCGCCGGCGAAATCTGGTCGGCCCGCGCCCTCGACGCGGACAGCAGTTTCGAACCGGGCGAGTCCGTCGACGTGGTGGAGATCGACGGAGCGACCGCGGTCGTCATGTGAGCAAGCAGCCGACCAGCGGCCCCGGGGTCTGCGAGACTCCGCTGAACGGGGCAGCACAGACAGCCGGAAGGGCACGGGGAACCGCATGCAACCGATCATCATCGTTCTGATCATTCTGGTGGTTCTGGTCTTCATCGCACTGGTCAAGACGATCCAGGTGATCCCACAGGCCAGCGCCGCCATCGTCGAGCGGTTCGGCCGCTACACCCGCACCCTCAACGCGGGCCTGAACATCGTCGTTCCCTTCATAGATTCGATCCGCAACAGGATCGACCTCCGCGAACAGGTCGTCCCCTTCCCGCCGCAGCCGGTCATCACCCAGGACAACCTGGTCGTCAACATCGACACGGTCATCTACTACCAGGTGACCGACGCCCGCGCCGCGACGTACGAAGTGGCCAGCTACATCCAGGCCATTGAGCAGCTCACCGTCACCACGCTCCGCAACATCATCGGCGGCATGGACCTGGAGCGGACCCTGACCTCCCGCGAGGAGATCAACGCGGCCCTGCGCGGAGTCCTCGACGAGGCCACCGGCAAGTGGGGCATCCGAGTCAACCGCGTGGAGCTCAAGGCCATCGAGCCGCCGACCTCCATCCAGGACTCGATGGAGAAGCAGATGCGCGCCGACCGCGACAAGCGCGCCGCGATCCTCCAGGCCGAAGGTGTCCGCCAGTCCGAGATCCTGCGCGCCGAGGGTGAGAAGCAGTCGTCCATCCTGCGCGCCGAGGGTGACGCCAAGGCCGCGGCCCTGCGCGCCGAGGGCGAGGCGCAGGCCATCCGCACGGTCTTCGAGTCCATCCACGCAGGCGACGCCGACCAGAAGCTGCTCGCCTACCAGTACCTCCAGATGCTCCCGAAGCTCGCCGAGGGAGACGCCAACAAGCTCTGGATCGTCCCGAGCGAGATCGGCGACGCCCTCAAGGGTCTCTCCGGCGCGATGGGCAACTTCGGTCCCATGGGCCCCGGTTCGGGCTTCAACCCGGGCGGCTCCGGCAAGGACGGCGTCGCCGCGGCCGACAAGGCCGCCACGGAGCGCCGCGAACAGCCCCCCATCGACTGAACGGTCCGGCCCTGCTGCATGATCAGTGAGGCCCCTCGACCTTCACGGCGGGGAGGCGACTCACTCACGCAAAGGGGACGGCCTTGCCCTCCTTCTCGATGTCCCTCTGGGAAGCGCTCGCGGTCCTCGCCGCGGGCGTCGGCGCCGGAACGATCAACACCATCGTCGGATCCGGCACCCTGATCACCTTCCCGGTGCTGCTGGCCACCGGCCTGTCACCGGTCACAGCCAACGTCTCCAACACCCTGGGCCTCGTGCCCGGTTCGCTCAGCGGAGCCTTCGGCTACCGCAAGGAGCTCCGCGGCCAGCGCGCCCGCGTCCTGCGGCTCGGCGCCGTCTCGCTGGTCGGCGGACTCGCGGGCGCCGTCCTGCTCCTCGTCCTGCCGTCGGACTCCTTCGACACGATCGTGCCCGTCCTCATCGGCCTGGCCCTCGTCCTCGTCGTCTTCCAGCCCCGCCTCGCCGCGGCCCTGCGCAAGCGCCAGGAGGCGGCCGGCGGCGATACGGGCCACCCCGACGGAGGACCGGTCCTCCTCTGCGGAATGCTGCTCTCCAGCGCGTACGGAGGCTACTTCGGCGCCGCCCAGGGCGTGCTCTACCTCGGCCTCATGGGCCTGCTGCTCCGCGACGACCTCCAGCGGATCAACGCGGTGAAGAACGTCCTCGCCGCCTTGGTGAACGGCATCGCGGCGGTCTTCTTCCTCTTCGTCGCCGAGTTCGACTGGACGGCGGTCCTGCTCATCGCCGTCGGCTCCACCATCGGCGGCCAGCTCGGCGCCAAGGTCGGCCGCCGCCTGCCGCCCACCGCCCTGCGCGCGGTCATCGTGACCGTCGGGATCATCGCGATCGTCCAACTACTGCTCCGCTGAGCGACGTAGCGAACGTACGCCGCCCAGCCCAGCCGTCCAGCCCACAGGACGAGCAGTCCTACGCGATCACGCGCAGCCCTACGCGGAACGCTCCAGCCACTCCGGCAACGCCTCCCGCCCGCCCACCCCCAGAGCGAGCAGCATGGCGTCCGCCGGGGACGGCACGAACGGCTTGCGCAGCAGGGGCATCCCGGCCTCTTCCGGGGTCCGCGCCGCCTTGCGGTGGTTGTCCTCGGAACAGGAGGCCACCGTGTTCAGCCACGTGTCGCCACCGCCCTGGGCCCGCGGCAGTACGTGGTCCACGGTCGTCGCGCGTTTCCCGCAGTACGCGCACCGGTGCTGGTCCCGGATCAACACCCCCCTCCGTGACCAGGGAGCATGTCTTCGGAAGGGCACCCGGACGTACCTGCAGAGTCTGATCACCCGCGGCATCGGAAGTTCCACGGTGGCCGCGCGCACACGGAGCTCGGGATGCGACTGTTCGACCACGGCCTTGTCCTGGAGCACCAGGACCACCGCCCGGTTCAGGGTCACCGTCGACAGCGGCTCGAAGCTCGCGTTCAGCACCAGCGTGTCCCGCATCTCGCCCACCTCCCGTGTGCAGGCCCGCGACCACACTGGCGGCAGGGCCCGCAACCACTCTGGCCGCGCGCGCCACGCGGGACAACGCAATAAAAATGCCCGGTCCTGGCCGTCTTTAGACCAGGACCGGGCAAACGCTCGGAGAACGAAAGGCGCGGTGATCAGCCGGCGGGAGCCTCGTACTCACCGATCAGCTGCGCCCGCCCCACGGTGTGGAAGCGCAGATTGAAGCCGACGACGGCCGGCGAGACGTCCGCACCGGGACCCAGCTTCTCCGTGTCCACCGCGTAGACGGTGAACACGTACCGGTGCCGCTCCCCGGCGGGCGGAGCCGCCCCGCCGAAGTCCTTGGTGCCGTAGTCGTTCCTCACGTGCACGGCCCCGGCGGGCAGGCCCTCGAACTTCCCACCGCCCGCACCGGCCGGCAGCTCGGTGACCGAGACGGGCAGGTCGAAGAGCACCCAGTGCCAGAACCCGCTGCCCGTCGGGGCGTCCGGGTCGAAGCACGTCACGGCGAAGCTCTTCGTCCCCTCGGGGAACCCCTCCCACCGCAGCTGCGGCGAGCGGTTCCCACCCGACTTCACCTGGGCGTCCCCCAGCTCGGCCCCGGGTTCGAGGTCCGCGCTGGTCACGCTGAACGCGTGCACCGGGGGATGGAAATCGTGGGGGAGCGGCGCCCTGTTCTGCTCGGCCACTGCTGAACCTCCTGCTGGATCGTGTCGTCGCCTACGGCTACCGGAGCGAGCCTAGGACCGCTCAGAGCCAGTTGCGCTGCGAACCCACCGAGGAGATCCACTGGTTCAGGTAGGCCGCCCAGTCGGTCGCCTGGTAGGACTGCAGCCCCACCTGGAAGCAGCGGTAGGTGTCGCTGC
The DNA here is from genome assembly GCF_042736715.1 of Streptomyces sp. NPDC060049. Taxonomy (NCBI): domain Bacteria; kingdom Bacillati; phylum Actinomycetota; class Actinomycetes; order Kitasatosporales; family Streptomycetaceae; genus Streptomyces; species Streptomyces sp. NPDC060049. The sequence continues at coordinate 1,803 of NZ_JBHWVV010000034.1, read as the reverse complement.
CCTCGCTGAACAGGCCCGGCTTCTTGTCCATCTCCAGGACGACGTCCATCTCGCGGCCGTCGGAGACGAAGGTCAGCTCGACCTGGTTCAGACCCCGGTACTGCGACGGCGGAAGGAACTCGATCTCCTGGTAGAAGGGCAGTGTCTGCCGCGTCCCGCGGATGTGCCCGCGCTCCATGTCCGCGCTGCGGAAGGAGAAGCCCAGCGACGTGAAGGCGTCGAGGATCGCCTGCTGCGCCGGTACCGGGTGCACGTTGATCGCGTCGAGATCGCCGGCGTCCACCGCGCGAGCGATCTCCAGCTCCGTGCTGACCCCGATGTTCATCCCGTGCATGTGGCGTCCCCCGAAGTGGGTGATCGGCGTCTCCCACGGGATCTCCAGCCCGAACGGGACCACGTGCAGCGCACCGGCCTGCACCTCGAAGGCGCCGCCCAGACGCTGCTTGGTGAAGACGACGTCCTGCTTGTACTCCTGGTCGCCGCCCTCCACCTCCACCCGCGCCTGGAGCCCGACGGACAGCCCCTCGATCTGCTGCTCCACGGATCCGCCCTGGATCCGCACCTCGCCCTGGACGATCCCGCCCGGCACGACGTTCGGCTCGGTGATGACCGTGTCGACCGACGCACCACCGGCACCCAGGCTCGCGAACAGCTTCCTGAACCCCATGCTCTGACTCCCCTTGAAGACGTGCTTGAAGACTTGCGTGAAGACGCGTGCGACTACGCGCAGGACTACCCCTACAAACGCGGAACCTTAGGCGCCGGTTGCAGGAGTGCGCAGTCCACTACCCTCGACCGGATGAGCGCGCGCCCCGACCGTACGCCCCTGCCCCGGTCCTTCTTCGACCGCCCGGTCCTCACCGTGGCACCGGACCTCCTGGGCCGCACCCTGGTCCGCCGCACTCCGGACGGCTCCATCGAACTGCGCATCACGGAGGTAGAGGCGTACGAGGGAGAAGCGGACCCGGGCTCCCACGCCTACCGCGGCCGGACGGCGCGCAACGCGTCGATGTTCGGTCCGCCCGGACACGCGTACGTCTATTTCATCTACGGCATGTGGTTCAGCCTGAACCTGGTCTGCGGCCCGGCGGACCACGCGAGCGGTGTCCTGCTGCGGGCCGGGGAGATCACAGCCGGCGCCGATCTGGCCCGCGAACGCCGACCGTCCGCCAGAGGAGACCGAGAACTGGCCAGGGGTCCGGCTCGGCTGGCCACGGCTCTGGACGTGGACCGCACCCTGGACGGCGTGGACCTGTGCGCGGGCCCCGGCTCCCCCTTGTCCCTCCTGTCCGGAACCCCCACTCCGCCGGCCCTCGTGGCCAACGGCCCCCGCACAGGAGTGGGCGGCGCCGGCGCCGCCCACCCGTACCGCTACTGGATCAGCCACGACCCGACAGTGAGCCCGTACCGCGCCCACGCGCCACGCCGCCGCTCAACTTGACTCGGGGTGGGCGGACGCCTAATGTAGTCCGAGCCACTTGAACGGGGCACTGCTATCGGCAGACCCCCAGAGCGGCCAACCCACACCTACGACGCATCCCTGGCGGGGTCCTATTCGGCATGCCCGAATTCGATTCCAAGTGGCCGATTATGAGCCGCAAGGGATAAGCGCTAATGTGGGGGAGTGCCGAAAGGCAAAGACCTCCAACGGTCACCGAATTCAAATCCAAGTCGGAAACGACAACGGAAATGGTCTGGTAGAGTTGGAAACGAAGGAAGCGCCCGGAGGGCCCGGAAACGGGAACAAAGGAAGCGTCCGTTCCTTGAGAACTCAACAGCGTGCCAAAAATCAACGCCAGAAGT
>NZ_JBHWVV010000033.1:0-50606 GCF_042736715.1 Streptomyces sp. NPDC060049 | reverse complement strand
CCTCCGCGCTGCGCGCGGAGGAGAGAACCCCCTCGCTTCGCTCGGGGGGGAGCGCTCCGCGCTCCTGTGCCCGCCCTTCGGGCCGGGGTCCTCCGCTTCGCTACGGACTACATCTGAGTTGAAGCGGAGTTGTCCTCCGCTTTGCTACGGACAACCTTCCTCTGCGCTGCGCGCGGAGGAGAGAACCCCCTCGCTTCGCTCGGGGGGAGCGCTCCGCGCTCCTGTGCCCGCCCTTCGGGCCGGGGTCCTTCGCTTCGCTACGGGACAACCTCCGCGCTGCGCGCGGAGGAAGGAAGCTCTTCGCTTCGCGAAGAGGGGAGCGCTACGCGCTCCAGTGCTGCTGCTTCGGGGCGGTCTCCTCCGCGCTCTTAGTGACGGAGTGTGAGGGCCCCGCGCTTCGCGCGGGGCGGGCCGGCGCCCGCTTCGCGGGATTGGCCGCGGAGTCTTCCGCTTCGCTCCAGACGCTGCTGGGGGTCGGGCTCGCTTCGCTCCCTCTTGGTATTACTGGGTTGTCGTGGGTGTGGGGCCCGGTCGCTTCGCTTCCCGGCCCCGGGCCCGCTCCGCGGACCGCTGGCTACAAGGGAGGGGCATGGGGTCCGGCGATGACTCGCTCCGCTGTACAGCTGGTGACGCACAGTCGGGATTACAGACCCCGGCCCACAAACGAGACCTGACGGATCATTAGATCCTGTCCGCCGCGGGAATTCCGAGGAAATGCTACGAGTTTTATGAATTGCACGATCGAGGCGAATTCAGGACACGCCGGATTTCTCTACCCTGTTCAACGCACGGACAATCGTCCACACCGGATCATCCGAGTCCAGGTCTTCCGGGTCGACCTCGGAAAGAAGCGTTTCGATCGCTTCCGGTCCGACTCGCCGAGGCGGCGCTCTCGCCCCGCCGTACAACGGGGCACTCGGTGACCTGTAGTGACCGCCTTCGTCACCCTCGTCGAACATGCCATCCGCGCAAGGAGACACCGCCAGCCAAACCGTGCTGCTTATCAGTCCGGTCGCCTGCCTCGCGGCAGGAGTCCGCCTTCGGCTTGCTAAGGCTTGACCATGACACCCCGGCAGGCAAGGAGTGCCACCGGCGGACGTCTCTAGCAGGAAGCGGGGACCATGAAGAGTTCCAACGTGATCCGGACGCTCGCCACGGCGGGTGTGTTGGTCGCTGCGACGGTCTGCGGGACGGGTTCGTCCTCTGCCACCGTGACCGGCACCATCTACTACAGCGGAACGGCGGCAGGCACCTATAGCGAGTTCGTCGGTTGCCGGGGCTGGGTCGACATGGGCTACGAAGAGGGCAGCGGGACTCCGTACGCGAGAGGATCATTCGTACTCGGTACGAGCACTCGCGGCACGGTGTGCAAGGGCTGGCTGGAGCGCCGCACAAGCCCGAGCGAACCCTTTGTGCAAGTCTCTGCCACCCACACGGCCAGCGACGTCACCGGCTGGTTCTACGACGGAGGCGACTACCAGTCCCGCGTGTGTGTAGGCGACAAGCTCTACAGCACCTCCTACGCCTGCATCGGCTTCTGGTAGGAGCGCACGACGCGCGGATGGGCCGGAAAGCCACTGCTCTTCAGGCTCCTGGCCCATCCGCGCGCCCACCAGCTGACGGCATGCTCTTGGTAGTACCAAACGGTGTCCCTGCGTGGGGCTGCCGATGCGCCCGCTTGCCATGATCGAACATTTGGGTGGATGCGGAGGTATGGCAGGTCCGGCACCGCGCGGCCAGGCCGCACCCCACCTGCAGCACGCTCCCGCCGGTCCGTGTGCGGCTGCCTGACGGCGAGGTGGCGGGCGGCCCGTGCGCAGATGGCACTTGCGGCGCTGCGCACTTCCTTGGGGGCGGGGGCGGTTTTTTTTATGGGCGCTCGAAAGCTTGGAGTGCGCCACCGATCGAGAAGCAGAGGGCGCCCAGCAGTGTGCCCCAGTTGGCGATGTCGGTGTTGATCAGGCTTCCGGTGGCGGGTCGGGTGAATGCGGCCAGGGCGGAGACCATGAAGAGGGCTGAGCCGAACTGGTTTACCGCGACGATCCACCAGCCGAGGCTGCGTGAGCGGAGGCAGGGCCAGGGGCGATGGCAGATCTCGGCGAAGGCGAGATGCCCGGAAATCAGGAACAACAGGCACCCGATCATGTCGGGAGCCCAGATCAGCCGGTTGGTCTGCTCGGCCGTGAGGCCCTGCAGGAAGGAGTCGAGGAGATTGACGCCGAACACGAGCGTCCCTACGAACAGTACGAATGTGCTCAACCAGTCCAGGCGCATCGGCTCGTATCCCCACCACCTCCAGCCGGCCGCGCGGAATGTACCTTCGTCTGGGGAGTGTCGAGGCGCGTTCAGCACCTGCAAGAGGGAGGTGTAACCCCCGGCGTTGAAGAACAGGCCGCCTGCGAAGTAGATCGAGGCGCTTTCCATCGCGTCGCCCGAGCCGAACTGGGCTACGGCGGCGCCGAGGGCGAAGAGTGCTCCACCGATGAAGAACGCACCGGAGGCGAGGGCATTGAGCCTTCGCAGTCGGTCGAGGGTCCTGGCGTCGGCGGTCGAGGAGGTGGTGACGGTGCCCTCCGGACCCTGGACCGCCATCGACCCGCGCCTTCGCGCCAGCCGCGACTCCCATACCACCGTCTCCCCTCCGGGGCGGTGCCAGGTGAGCCGGGTGGTGAACGGTCCTGCGCCTTCGGCGCGCTGCTCGGGCTGTTCCACGAGCCGAGCCTAGACCGGCGGGCGGGGCCCGATGATCAGCGAAACATGCCTTTCCATGCCTGACGATGCTTCGTGCTTCAGTTCAGGGTGCGGATAGGAATGGGGATCCGCCCGTGTATCCGTTCTGGATAGCGAAGACCGTCAGCTGGGTGCGGTTGGAGGTCCTGGTCTTGGTGCGGAGGCGGCGGAGGTAGGTGTCGACCGTGTGGGGGCTCAGGCAGAGCTGGCGGGCGATGGAGGAGACGGTGTCCCCTGTGCTGAGGAGGACGAGCACTTGGCGCTCGCGTCCGGTCAGGGTGGGTGCGGTGTCCTTCATGCGGTCCTCCTGGAGTGCGGGTTGCGGGTGGTGTCACGTACGCGGATCGGTCAGCCGCCCCAGGAGGTGTCGGTGGTCTCCTGGCATTCCTGCAGCCCGCAGTCGGGCTCCGGCTGCTCGGTGGTGTCGCCGGGGAGCGCGGCGATCGTGGTGGCTTCGGATCCGGTCGCGGAGACGAGCGGGACGGCAGGGAACGCGAGCAGGACAGCGGCCGTCATGATCAGCACAAGACGCTTCACGGGAACTCCGGAGGGGGTGAAGGATGCGGTTTTTGCAGGTCATCTGGTATTCAGCTTCTGGTGGGAGCCTGCCGCGTTCTGCTGGGTGTCGACAACGGATCATGCACCTCACCAAGTTGCATGGCAGTTTGAAGTCGGGGGGTCAAAGTGGACTTTATTAGCCAGAAGTCAGACGAAAACGGCGAGGACAGTGACGCGCTGGAGGCTGAACTGGCCCTGTACGACTGGGCCCTTCAGCACCAGAGCGTCGACACCGCCAGTGCGGCGGCGGACCTGCGCAGGAGCCGGTCCGAGCTGGACGCGGCCGCGGTGCGTCTGCGTGAGGCCGGACTGATCCAGCGCGCGCCCGGCGATCACTCCCAGGAGCGCCCGGTAGCACCCGAGGCCGCCACGGGGGCCCGTATCGCCTCTCTGGAGGCGGGGATCAGGGAGAGGCAGCTGCAGATCGCCGGGATCCAGGTGCGGGCCGCGCGCTTCGCCCCCGTCTACCACCACCGTGGCACGCGCGACGCCGGCGACGTGGAGGTCATCTCCACGCTGGACGAGGTCCGCATCCTGCTCAACCGCATGTCCGCGCAGTGCCGGGAAGAGGTGTTGTCGAGCCAGCCGGGCGGCGGAGCCCGTGTGCGGGAGCCCATGGAGGACGCGCTCGCGCGCGACCGGCCCCTCCTGGAACGGGGTGTCAGGCTGCGGACCCTCTACCACCACACGGCGCGGTTCCACGGCGCCAGTCAGGTGTACGTGGCCGCGGCCTCCGCCCTGGGCGGTCAGTACCGGACGAGCCACGAGCTGTTCGGCCGGATCATCATCTTCGACCGCGAGACGGCCTTCCTGCCGACCACCGACGGATCCTGGGGTGCGGTGGTGATCCGCGAGCCCAACACCGTCGCCTACCTGTGCGGCCTGTTCGAGCAGACGTGGGAGACCGCCACGCCCTTCGCCAACGCCAGCGACGAGGGCTTCGCCAAGGTGGCGAGCGAACTCGACCGCACGATCCTGCAGCTGCTCGCGGCCGGGCTCAAGGACGAGTCGGTCGCCCGGCGCCTGGGCATGTCCCTGCGGACGACGCGCCGTCACATCGCCGACATACTTGAGCAGTTGGGCGCGGAGAGCCGCTTCCAGGCCGGAGCCGCCGCGGTCCGGAGCGGCTTGCTGGGCGACGGCTGAGCCGCGCCCGGGGCACGGGGAGTAGCGCAAAGCTGTGACTTTCCCCCGCGGGGCTGCTACGCGAGGCTTGTGCCATCCTCGCGGGCGTCGCGAGCAGCATGCGACTGAGGGGGACGTACATGCGGCCTGGCCGGCAGCTCAGGGAGCTCGCTGTCTTCGTGCGCACCCACAGCGGTAAGGGGCCGGGCATCCTGTGGCCCGATCACGCCGTCCTCGACGGCTGGTGCGGCGGCCCGGATGACCTCGCTGCCGGGCTGGCGCTGCTGCTGGACCGTGAGGTGACCGTCGGCCGCCCCGAGTCCGTGGTGTCGCCGTGCCCCGAAGACCTGCTCGTGTTGCAGCAGGCGGGAGGCAGCGGCTGGCGCATCACCGCGCCCGGCCGACCCGTCGCCGTTCCGGAGGGTCTGCGGTTGCGTACGGGTGAGGCGCTGTTCGTACCGCGCGGATACACGGCCCGGGTCGAGCGGGCCGGCTCGGCCAGGCTGTTCTGCCTGCTGATCGCGGCCGGGCCGGGCGCCGCTGAGGCGCCGCTCGGGCCGTGAACGGCTTCGCCCCCGTCCGTCGGCGGCCGGCTCAGACAAGGGCGGTGTAGGCCGAGGCGAGGGCGTGGGTGACCTCTACGCAGAGGCCGGCGTCGAGCAGTTGTCCCACGTAGGCGGGCACGTCGGTGGCCGTCAGCGCGGTGAGGGCGGCGACGTCGACGGGGTGGCCCGAGAGCAGGGAATCCAGGGCCGGCCGTGCCTGCGCTGGGAAGGTGAGGGTGTGGCCGGTGGCGGTGACCGTGACCGTTTCGCCGTGGTCCTCGACGCGGGGCGGGAACTCGGTCAGGCAGGCCACCGTCGTCGCGGGGCCGAACGCTCCCCGGGTGGTCACCCGCTGGTTCTCGCGCAGGCCGAGGCCGCCGCGGTCGAGGAACATCGCCCCGGACCGCGCGAACTCGGCCGGCGGGTACTGCTCGGCGAGCGCGGTGAGCACCCGGACGAAGTCGTCCGGGTCGGTGGACGTGGAGATGTCCTGGCGGAAGAGTCCGACGTGGCAGGCCCGCTCCGTGAGGGCGCGCAGCCAGTCCATTCCGGTGCGTTCCACGATCCCGAAGGTGACGTGCAGGGAGTAGCCGCCGGGGTCCTGGTCGTTGCGGGTGGCGGTGTGCCAGTAGCCGCGCGGGACGCACATGAGGTCACCGGCCTCCAGGGAGCCTCGCCACAGGACTTCCTCGCTGGGGGCGGCGGTGCGGCGGACCTCGTTCAGCGGGTCCTTCAGCGTCTCCCCGCGGACCTCCCAGCTCTTGGTTCCCGCGAGCTGGAGGATGACCGAGTCGGAGGTGTCGACGTGGAGGTTGAAGCCGCCGGTGTCGCCGGTGGCCAGGAAGGCCGTGGCGTACACCTTCGCTCCCGTCAGCCATTGCAGGGCCCGGCAGGCCACGTCGAAGCGGGGGTCGATCTTCTCGAGGCCTCCGACGACGATCTGGCAGCCCTCCTGGAGGAGGAGGCCGAGGCGGTGGGTGTCGACCATCTCGTGCTCGTCGCCGCGTGTGGTGCGGGCGGTCATGTAGTCCCGGGGCGGGAGGAAGACGCCCTTGCGCAGGCACAGGACCTGGCCGGGCCGTGACAGCGTCCGGTAGGTGAGCAGGTCGAGCAGCCCGGTGGGCGTCAGGAGGCGTTCGCTCCAGCCGGGCAGTTGGGCCCGGGTGAACCGCGAGCCGAGGGTCCGCTGCTGGGGGTGGTGCAGCGCGTCCGCCAGCTCCTGGACGAACCGGAGAACCATGGCCATGCCTTTCGGGGGTGGGTGGGTGGATGGGGTGAGGGCGCGGGCGGGCCGGCCGGCTCAGGCGAGGGCGGGGACGGGGACGGGGACGGGGTCGAGGTCGATGGGGCTGGTGAGCGCCTGGGCCATGGCGAGTGCTTCCTGGCCCCCTTCGGTGGCGTCGAGGGCGCGCAGGGTCTCGACGAGCGAGTCGACCCGCTTCAGTTCGGCCGCGGTGGTCTCGTGCATCGGTCGGCTCCTTCGTGGGCTGGGGCAGGGACAGGTGGTGTGTCGAGGACTGACGTCCAGCCTCCTGTGGGAACGTCGCGGCCGGTAGCCCCGACAACGCGTTACCAGGAGTCGAGGACCGTGTCGCCGGGACGGCGCTCAGCCGACGGCGACCGGGATTCCGTCGGTCACGCGCCACACCGCCAGCCGGAGGCGGCCGGTGATCCGCCGGGGCGCGCGGGGGTCGTCGAGGGCGCTGCGCATCGCCTGTGCCATGGGGGTGTGGGTGGTGAAGGCGTGGTCCTGGCGGGCGTGGCGGGCCGCCAGCGCCCGTACGGTGTCGCTGACTTCCTGGGCGGCGCAGGCGGCGCGCAGGAGGTCGGTCAGTCGTGTTCCGTCGTCGGCCGGCTTCCAGCACAGGACGTCCACGGCCTGTTCCGCGTTCTCGACGGTGGTCCTGCCCAGCAGTGGTACGCCGATGCGCAGGCCCGCTTCCACCAGCGGGCCCTGGTCGCCGAGTACGGCGAGGGCGTGGAGGTCCGCTGCCTGGCGGGGGCGCGTGAGGGTGACCGCGAGCAGGCCGTCGAGGGCCGGTAGGCGCAGCCGCGGGGCGGCGGCCGTGTCCGGTCCTGCGACCGCGGGCGGGCGGGTGTGGCGGGCGAGGTGTTCCGCCACCGCGTCGGGCACGGTCCTCAGCGCCTCGGGGGGTCCGGCGACGGCCAGGACGCTGCGGTCGGGCCGGTAGCCCCAGGCGGTGAGTGCGGCCACCTGTCGGTGGGTCACCAGGTTGACGTCCTCGCGTCGGGTGCGGGCGATGGCGTCCATGCCGGGTTCGTCGGCGGCGGCCGCCGCGAAGAGGCCTCCGGCGCGCAGCAGGGCGCTGGAGTCCATCCTCGCGGTTTCCAGTTCGACGGCCGTCCGCTCGGACTCCAGGGTCGGTTCGTCGACCGAGGCGTCGCCCAGAACGTCGACGAGCCGGGTCGCCAGGTCTGCCGCGGCCCCGGGTGCGGCGGTGGCTCTGAAGAGGGTGCGGGCGATGTCCGTCTGCGCGAAGACGGGGACGCTCCGGCGTACGTGTCCGGCGCCGCTCAGCGCCCGTACGTGTTCGGCCAGGTGTGCGGTGGACGCGGCGGCGGGCGGGTCGTCGCGGGATCCGCAGGCGACGGCGAGGCAGCCGCCGACCGAGCGGGCCCAGGGCATGGGGACGAGTCTCAGCCGCAGGCCGGCCACCCGCACCTCGGTGGCGGGGATCTCGTGTTCCGGGGTGCTGGTGTCGTTCACAGGTACCTCCCGAGGGCTTCTTCCACGGCGGGGCGGCAGGGCTCCGGTCCGACGACGGCCACGGCCGGGCGGCCGGGAGCCGCGCGGAGGCCTTCCAGGGAGGGGAGTTCGGTCACGTGCCGGACCAGGTCGGCGACCGGTCGTTGGCCCCGGGCCGCTCGTCGTGCCTCGTCGGCTTCGGCGAAGGGGTCGTCCAGGGAGGCGAGGAGGCGGGCCAGGCAGCGGTGCCGGGCCGCTTCGAACTCTTCCTCCGGGACCAGCGGGTCTTCGAGCAGGTCCCGTACGGCGCGCAGCAGGATCCGGGAGGTGGCCGCCGCGTCGCAGGCGCGGACGAAGGCGGTGGCGGCGACGCTATTGGTGCTGTCCTGGGACCAGTGTCCGGCGGAGAACCCGTAGGCGAGGGCGCGCTCGGTGCGCAGGGACCGGTGCAGGCGTCCTTCAGGGCCGGAGCCGAGCACCTCCACCAGCACCTCAAGGGCGCCGGGGCGGGAGGACTCGCAGGGAAGGCGCACGGACAGGCGGGCGGATTCCGCCGTGGTCGGCGCGTGTGCGAGACCTCCCTGCCAGGTCCGGTCGTCGGGTGCGGAGCGCTGTTCGCCGGGCTGCGGGGGGCGGGTGCCGTCCGGGGTCCGGCGGGTGGCGGTGTGGGTGCGGGCGCCGCGGGTCAGTCGGGCCAGTTCGTCGCGGACCACGTCCGGCGTCAGGTTGCCGATGGTCTCGCGGTCGCCGAGCGGCGAAGGGGGCGCCCATCCCCAGGCTGCCTGGTGGGAGGCCTGGTTGAGGCGTGTCAGGATCTGGGCGGCGCGTTGGTCGGCGAGGGCGCTCTGGGCGGCCTTGGCGCGGTCGAGGCGGTCCGCGTCCTGTGCGGACCAGCGGCCCGCATGGGCGGTGAGCGCCGTGGCGGCGTCGGCGACGTCGTCGTCCGCGGACCAGAAGGCGAAGGCGGAGCGGTCCGCGTCGAGTTGGTGCCGCGTCCGCCAGCCGCGTTCCGCCGCGAGACGGGCGGCTCCGGGGCGGGCGGGGTCGGCCAGCACGCGGGCGGCCAGGGCTGCCAGGCCGCGCAGGTGGGGGGCGTCGTCGTCGTGTCCGCGCGGTAGGTCGACGATGAGGCCGTGGCCCGGAGGGCGGGCGGTCATCGCGTACCCACCGGGGCGGGGGCCTGCGGGGCGGAAGCCTTCGGGGTGGAAGCCGCCTTCGGGATGGAAGCGTTCGAGGCGGACGCCTTCGGAGTGGGGGCGGCGGGCGGGTCGGGCGGCGCGGTGGCCGTTCCCGCTTGCTCTGCTTGCTCTGCTTGCTCTGCTTGCTCTGCTTGCTCTGCTTCCTCTGCTTGCTCTGCGCGTCTGGCCCGTCGGACCAGTGGCACGGTCGCGGCCGTGGCGAGGAAGCCGGACACCACGATGACGGATCCCAGGTCGAAGCGGCCGGCGAGGAGCGCCCCGGCGCCCAGCGAGAGGAGCTGGCTCAGCGTCGTCGCGGTCCGGCGGAGCGCCAGCACCCGGCCGCGCCGGCTGGGCGCGGCCCGCTGCTGGCACAGCATCACCGGGCCGATCCCGTAGAGGAACTGGTGCACGCTGATGAGCAGTCCGGCCACCGCGGACAGGACGACGCCCGTCGCTCCGTCGAGGAGGAGGACGGCGGCCGCGCCGACCGGGGCGGCCGCGAAGGCGCTCCACCCCATCATCCGGGTCGGGGCGACGGACTCCTGTGCCCTGCCCAGGACGATGGTGACCCCGAGCCATCCCAGGCCGCAGCCGACTCCGAACGCACCGATCATCCGTTCGGCGGTTTCCGCCTGGACCTGGCCGAGCCAGATGGCCAGTTCCTCGGTGGCCGCTCCCACGCAGAGGTACATCGCGCATTCCGCGGCGACGGCGTACCGCACGACCCGGTCGCCCCACACGGCCCGCAGACCGGCGGCCATCGCCGCCGGGCCGGACTGCGCCGCGCGGTCGGACGCCGGCGACGAGGGCAGCGGGAGGAGGCACAGGGCCGCCACGGCGAACGTCAGTCCGTTGAGCAGCAGCACCCACTCGATGCCCCAGCCGCTCAGCAGGGCCGCGCCCAGCAGGGGGCCGAGCGTCATCGCGGCTCCCGTGGCGGCGTCCAGAAGGGAGTTGGCCGCCATGAGACGGCCCGCGGGGATGGTGTCCGGCAGGATGCTCGACAGGGCCGGTACCCGGACCGCCGCGAGGACCTGGAGCACGCCGAGCAGCACCACGACGGCCGTCACGTGCCGGCCGGCGGCGGCGACGGCCATGGCGACCGTGACCAGGGCCGATGCCAGGTCCGTGGCGATGGCCACCGCACGCCGGTCGAACCGGTCGGCGATCAGTCCCGCGAAGGGTGACACCACCACCTTGGGCAGGTGGAACACGACGAAGGCCAGCACACCGGCCAGTGAGGACCCCGTCGTCTGCTGCACCCACAGGGGCAGCGCGAGGAACTGCAGGTACCCGCCCGCGGTCGACAGGCTCCGTCCGGCCCACAGCGTCCAGAACACCGATCCCAGCGGTGTGCGTTCTCCTTCTCCTCCCGACGGCCGCTTGCCCGTCACGCCGCACGCCCGGGGGCACGGCCGGCTTCGAGTGCCGCCAGGGCGTGCTGGGCTTTGGTGCGGTCGGTGCGCGCCCGGCCCAGCCACACGTCCATCCCGTCGGCGAGCTCTTCCAGCAGCCGCAGCGCGCGGGGGGCGGACGAGTTGACCTCCACCTCCACGCACGCGTAGGTCCCGAGGGGCGGGCAGCCGTCGGCCGGGGCGCGGAAGGTGACCAGGTCCAGGCTGTAGGCGACCTCGGTGCCGAACCGGTCACGGCCCAGGCACTTGACCCGCCGCTGGCTGGCGACGGCGACCGGAGCGAGCGGCCCTTCGGCCAGCCGGGAGTCGCGCACGTGCCCGACCGGGAGCCGCCGCGGGTCGTTGAGCGCCCCGGACACCTCGGCAGGAGTCAGGCGTTCGGCCAGTTCCAGCCCGTCGCGCCACGCGTGCCGGCGCACCGCCTGCTTGAGGGTCATCCAGCACACGCCCGACGCGCTGCCGACGTTGACGACCACTCCGAGGGTGTGGCCGGCACGGATCAGCGAGCGGTTCGCGTCGTCCAGATAGATGGTGGAGGAGACGAAGGTCAGCGGTGGCCGCAGGGCTTCCAGCGCCGTGGTGAGGACGCTTCCCTCGAAGAACCGGCCGGGGTCCTGGATCGCGTCGTACTCGGCGCGGGTGAGGTCCCACTTGCATTCGTGCTCCACCCCGACGGAGGCCGTCCGGCCCGGGCTGGTGAGGGGGGCCCGGGCTTCTCCCGTCGCCGCAAGCGTGTCGGGCATGAGCGCTTCTCCAAGGATGTGAGGTGTGAAGGCGTGGGCGGCCGGAGGTCACGGCCGCGGTTGGGGAACCGTGAAGATGTCGATGTCCTCGTCGGTGAGGGGGAGGACACCGCGCAGCACGTCGCGCAGGACGTCCGCGCACGGGGGCGGGGGCCTGAAGTGGCCCGATTTCATGTTGGCGATGACCATGCAGTCCTCCGGCCCGCCCAGGACGGAGAGCTCGCCGGCCGCCCGTACCCTCAGGCGCTCGGGGACCAGCATCGGGTGCACGACCCGCATGCCGTCCACGCGGCGGTCGGGGGTCCGGCCGAAGACCATCTCGGCGAGTGTGAACGGCTCGGGCCACACCAGCAGGCGGTAGGCGTCGTCCACCACGTAGATGTGGGTGGGACCCGCCTGGAGGTGCCCGAACGCCACCGCGGCGCTCGTGACGTGCACCGGCCGGATCGCACAGGTCTCCCGCAAATTGCCGTACAGACGGTCGAAAACCGCCCGGTCGTACTCGATGAGTACCGGACGGTCGTGGATCAGCCGATGGTGGCGGCCCCTGTCCACCATTCCACCGATGTCATATCGCCGCTGGATCTCCTCGCCCAGTTCGCGGACCCGTCGTGCGACGTCCGCATCGGAACGGTTCTTGACGAGGACCGCCCGCAAGGACAGCAATTCCTCGTAGAGGAGGAAGACAACGGCCTGGGAATCAGGTCCGTATTTGGCGGACACTTCGGAACGGACTTCTGCGTACCGCGCGAGCAACGGGTGCTCCACGCTGCTCAGCCCCATGACGTACAACCCCTCCCGGGTGGTGAGACGGCCGTGCCGGGGTCAGCGAGACGCTGACCCCGGCACGAGGCTGAATGGATCAGAACTCGCCGTGCTCACCCGGGCTGGCGAGCGCCTGGGTCATCGACAGCGCCTCCTGGCCGGTCTCGGTGGCGTCGAGGGCGCGCAGGTCCTCGACGATGGTGTCGACGCGGACGAGCTCGTTGTCAGAGATGTTGCTCATGGTGTATCCCCATTCTTTTCGGTTTCCGGCGTCCGGTTGTTTTCTTTCCGTCCGCCGCTCACGAGAAATAGGTTCTCGCATGGGGGGATTCCGGGATAGTCACTTCATTTCGTTACCCCTTTCCTGGTCCCCGGAAGGCGTTACCCCTGGCGGCCGGTGCGGGGGGTGCGCGAGGGTCCCGTCCGCCCGGCCGATCGGGCTGTTCGCGGACACCCGATGGGGCGGTTGCGACCCGCACCGGCCCCGTCCGCGCTGTGCGCTCGGGCCGCGGCGCGGACACTGGCGGACGGCCGGGCGTCCGCCGGGCAAGCCGAGCGAACGGACCGCCTCCGATGGCCGTCATCACCACGGACCACACGGTCCCCCACACCTCTCAGCTCCCCGCCACTCAGGGCCAGACCGTCCAACTCGCCGTGCGGGAGCGGGACGGCACGAAGCAGAACGGCAAGCGCACGGCCGTGCTCCTGCTGCACGGCCGCAGTGTCCCGGTCCTGCCCGGTGTCGACCTGGGCACCGGCAAGTACAACTGGATGTTGTTCCTGGCCAAGGCCGGCTTCGACGTCTTCGCGATGGACCTCCAAGGCGTCGGCCGGTCACAGCGGCCCGCGGTGATGGACCAGCCCTGCAACGTCAATCCCAAGCACCAGCCGCTGCTGCTCGAGGGACATCCCCTGACGGCGACCTGCCCGCCGGTGTACGCGAGCCAGCTCGGGGACTCCAGGAGCGACTGGTCGGAGGTCCACACGGTCGTCGAATTCATCAAGAAGCGGCACGACGTGGCGAAGGTCGCCCTGGCCGGCTGGTCCGCCGCCGCCCAGGTGTACGGCCCGTACACCATCCAGCACCCGGAGAACGTGCTCAGCCTGTTCCTGCTGGCGCCGGTCTTCCCCCCGAACGGCCCGGGCCCGCTGCCCGGCACCGACTGGGACCCGCCGGGCCCGCTGCCCGTCTCCACTCCGGCCGGGACCTGGGGCTTCCCGGTGAACCTCGTCAACAGGGAGGGCTTCGAGAAGGGCTGGAACAGCGAGCTGGGCTGCCCGCAGCAGCGCGAAGCGGGCATGGTCCAGACGGTGTGGGACGCGTTCATGGACAACGACCCCCTGGGCCGCACCTGGGGCAAGCCGGTGTCCGGGATGGCGCAGGGTGTGCTGCGCTTCCGCAACCCCTTCTGGTGGGGCTGGAACAACGCGGGCGCCAAGGTGGGCAATGTCCTCGGCGACGAGGTGCCGGTGCTCATCGCGTACGGCGCGCACGACACGACGGTCAACAGCGCGCCGGGAACCGTGCCCTTCCTTTCGGTCCCCGACCTCTACAAAGCCATCCCGGGCAGCCGGAAGCTGATGTTCAAGATCGCCTGCGCCGGTCATCAGATTCCCTGGGAGCGGGCCTCCGCGCATGTGCACCACCTCTCCCGCAAGTGGCTCAAACACGGCGCCGTCGACGGACACACCCAAGGCAGTTTCGTCATGGACGAGGACGGCGACTACGCACCCGCCCCTTGAGGGTGTCCGGGGTTCCGGGCGCCCGTCGTGGTCCGCCCTGACCGGACGCGGGCGGCACGGGCACCCGCCGCCGTCCGTGCCGAACGGCCGTGGTCCCGTGCTCAGGAGAAGAGCTCGGCGAGCAGTTCGGGGCCGATGGTTATGGGTGCGGGGCGGTAGGCGGGGGGCCGCGTGCCCATCAGCTCGCGCACCAGGAAGTCCCAGGACCGCTTTCGGACGTGGGCCAGGCAGTCGATGAAGGTGTGCTCGGCACCGGGCACGATGAGCAGTTCGAAGTCCTTGTCGGCGGCGGTGAGCCGGTCGGCCAGCCGCAGCGTGTGGTGCGGGTGGACCTGGTCGTCCATTTCGCCGTGGACGAGCAGCAGCTTGCCGGCCAACCGGTCCGCGAGGTCCACGCTGGAGGTACGGGCCCAGGCTTCGGGGTCGTCCGCGCCGTCGTAGCTCTCCACGAAGCCCAGGTTGAAGTGGCGGGCGTCGTGCGAGCCGGAGAGCGCGACCGCGGCCTTGTAGACGTCGGGGTGGTCGAGCATCGCCCGGGCCGCGGCGAACCCGCCTCCGGAGTGGCCGAAGGCGCCCACCCGGTCGAGGTCCATCCACGGCCGGGTCGCGGCGAGCCGGCGCAGCGCCGCGACGTGGTCGGCCAGGCAGCCCGCGTCGGCCAGGTGGCCGTAGGAGGCGTCGTGGAAGGACTTGCTCCGGCCGGGAGTGCCTCGTCCGTCCAGTGCGATCACCACGAAGCCCAGTGCCGCGAGGGGTTCCGCGTCGAGGCCCATCCCGCCGGGGTCGAAGCACGGGGCGACCCGGGTGACCTGCGGGCCGGGGTAGACGTTGTCGACCACCGGGTAGCGGCGGGCGGGGTCGAACCCCCGCGGCCGGTACAGCACTCCGTAGATGTCCGTCACCCCGTCGGCCGCCTTGACGCGGAACCGTTCCGGCGGCGTCCAGCCGGTCGCGGTGAGCTTGGTGATGTCGGCGCGCTCCAGTTCGACGAGCACGCGCCCGGTCCAGTCACGGACGCGGGTCACCGGCGGGGTGTCGACGGTGGACGCGGAGTCGATGAAGTACTCCTGGTGGTCGGGGAGGGTGACGACGTGGTCCTGGGTGTCGTCGGTGACCCGGGCGAAGCCGGAGCCGTCCAGGTTCACCCGGCACACGGTGCGCCGGTACGGGTCCTCCTCGACCAGGCCGGAGGCGGTGAAGTACACCACGCGCTCGGCCTCGTCGACGCGCAGGATCTGCCGTACCGCCCACTGGCCGGAGGTGACCTGGCCGAGCAGCTCGCCGGTGCGCAGGTCGTACCGGTAGAGGTGGCCCCAGCCGTCCCGCTGGGAGTACCAGAGCGCCTCGTCGGCCAGCACCCGCACGATCGGCGGCTCGTACGTCCACTGGTTGGGCTCCACGCGGGTGGTGCCGCTCTCGCTGAGCACCGTGGTGACCTCGCCGGTGGCGGGGTCCAGCCGGTGCAGGGTGAGGGTGCGCAGGTCGCGGGGCCGGCTGAGGTAGTAGACCGCCGAGCCGTCCGGGGCCCACCATGCCCACTTGGCCGTGACCGGCGACAACTGGGGCATGAGCAGCGGCTCGGCCTGGGCGCGGACCACCGTGCCCTCGGCGACGTCGAGGACGACGAGCTCGGCCCTCGGCATGGTCTCGTCCCCGGGGTAGGCGTACCGCTGGGTGCGCAGGAGGGGCGCGCCGCCGTCGGCGGGCCTGGCCTCCACGAGGTGGGTCCGTCGGACGCCCCGCTCGTCGGTCCGGTGGGCCAGCACCTTCGTCGAGTCGGGTGACCAGGCCACCGCAGGCGGCAGGTGTGGCAGGCCGATCTTGCGCAGCAGGGTGGTGTTGCTCGTGCAGTCCGGGCCGGAGCCGTAACGGTGGTCGGGCTCGCCGTCGGTGGTCAGCGCCCACTCGCGGCCGTCGGACAGCGAGCGTGCCCACAAATCGTCGCCCCGCTGGGAGACCGCCAGCTTCCGGTCGGGTGACGGCACGTCCAGCGGGCTGCCCGGGAGCGTGAACTCGGCGGGCTCGCAGGTGTAGCCGGCCAGGCCGCAGCGCCAGTACGCGCCGAACGCGGCGAACTCCACGGCGTTGCCGTTCTCGTGCAGGTCGATGGCCGTGAACGGCAGGGCCTCGGGGTCGACTTGCTGCCCGGTGGCGGTGGCCAGCGCGGCGGCGAGACGGTCGTGGTCGAAGGCCGGCTCGCGGGTGCCCGCCGCCGGGTCGACCAGGACGAACCGCTTGCCGGCGCCGTTGCTCACCGCGTACCAGAAACGGTCGCCCGTCCCGATCCACTGCGGCCTGACCTTGTCGCCGGTGACGAGCTCGCCGGGGCGGGCGGGTCGGCGCAGGAGCTGCTCCGCGGCCTGGTAGTCCTCGGTGGTGCTCATGGTGCTTTTCCTTCCTCGTTGGTCGGTCGGCAGCGGAGCCGACAGGGGTCTGCGGGGCCGCGTGGGCCGCGGTCAGAGGCTGCGCGCGGTGATGTCGCCGTAGGCGGTGGTCGCGTGGATGGTCAGGGTGGCGGCGCCGTCGGTGTTCCTCAGGGCGTTGTGGATCCGGCCGTAGGAGGTGCCGGCGTCGAGGGAGGCGCAGACTCCGCGGGCGGCGCCGATCGAGATCTCGCCGGCCTCGGTGCGCAGGGCGACCGTGCCGTGCGCGGCCTCGGTGATGTGGATGTCGCCCTTCTGCGTGCTGATCTCCGCGGGGCCGCCCAGGCGGCGGACCGAGACGTCGCCGGCGAGGACGGTGAGGCGGGCGCCCGCGGTCTCGTCGAGCTTGACCGAGCCCTGCGCGCCCTCGAAGGCGACGTGGCCGAGCCGGCCGACGCCCCGGAGTTCGGCGCCGGCGGTCTTCGCCTCGACGCGGGAGCCGGCGGGCAGCTGGATGGTCACCTCGACGGATCCGGTGGGTCCGAGGAGCTGGTTCTTCGCCGGGACCCCGATCCGCAGGACTCCGTCGCCGTATTCGACCGTGGTCTGCTCCGCCGCTTTCGTGTCGCGGCTCTTCGAGGCGTCCGCGGGCAGGACCTCGACCGTGGTGTCGGACCGGTCGGCGGCGATGAAGCGGATGCGTCCGGCGGGGATGTCGAGGACGGCGGAGATGGGGGCGGTGGTGTCGAACTTCTGCATTGTGCTTTCCTTCGGCTCGTTGTTTCCGATGAAGGAAAAGCTACGTTGCATTCATGGATGCCTCAACAGAATCGTTGCGTCGGATCTCTATTTACGCAGGTCAGAGGTAGTAAATCGTTGCAACGGCCTTCAAAGCTAACGCAACGACGACTGCTCGTTCGTTGCAATGAACTGAAGGTGAACGCTATGCTGGAGGCACAGCGGGAGAACGAAGGAGATCGCGATGCCGGGAGGCAGGCTCACCCAGCAGGAACGCCAGCAGATCGCGCTGGGAGTGGCCGACGGCCTCGCCTACGCGGAGATCGCCAGGCGCCTCGACCGCCCCACCTCGACGGTCACGCGCGAGGTGATGCGCAACGGCGGCCCCACCGCCTACCGCGCCGACCTGGCCCACCGCGCCACCGAACGCCGCACCCACCGGCGCAGGCAGGCCCCGTCCCGGGGAACCGAGGCGCCCCCGCAGGACCACGGACGCGACGCGGAGGCAGTGCGCGCGTACGAGGAGACGTTCACCACCGTCCTCATGGCCTCGGGCATGCCCAAGATGATGGCCCGGGTGATGGCCTGCCTCACCCTCACCGACGCGGGCAGCCTCACCGCGTCGGAACTCGTCCAGCACCTGCAGGTCAGCCCGGCGTCCGTCTCCAAGGCGATCACGTTCCTCGAGAGCCAGGCCTTCATCCGCCGGGAACGCGACGAACGCCGCCGCGAGCGCTACGTCGTCGATGACGACGTCTGGTACCAGTCCATGATGGCCAGCGCCCGCGCCGCCGCCCACCTCGTCGAGATCGCACGGCAGGGCGTCGACGTCCTCGTCCCCGACACCCCTGCCGCCACGCGCCTGGAGAACATCGCGCGCTTCCTCGACTTCGTCAGCGAGAGCATCACCCGCGCCGCCGAGCAGGCCCGCGACGTCCTCCACACGAAGGCCGGCCCGCCCTCGGGCGGCGGCGGGGTGTGAGGGAGGTGTGAGGCCGGTTCGGGGCCGCCCGAGGGCGGCCCCGGGGTGGCTCAGGCGAAGAAGGCGCGGACTTCGGCGACGAAGGCCTGCGGCTGTTCCAGGGACAGGAAGTTGCCGCCGTGCTCCAGTTCGGTCCAGCGGGTGATGTGGTGGTCGCGCTCGGCGAAGCGGCGGACGGCGATGTCGGTGGGGAGGGCCACCGCCACGCCGGTCGGAACGGTGCCGCGCGGCTTGGGGGCCCAGGCGCTCGGGTCGTGGCCCGACTCGTAGTAGAGGTTCGCCGATGAGCCGGCCGTCCCGGTGAACCAGTAGACGCTGATGTTGGTCAGCAGGCGGTCGCGGCCCACGGCGTCCTCGGGGAGCTCGGCGGCGGGGTCCGTCCACTCCTTGAACTTCTCGGCGATCCAGGCGAGCTGGCCGACGGGCGAGTCGTGCAGGCCGTGGGCGAGGGTCTGCGGGCGGGTGGACTGGATGGCGGCGAAGCCCATCTTGTCCTGCTGGAAGTCCTCGAGCCGGGCGAGGCGCTCCTGCTCGGAGGCGGTGAGCCCGTCGAGTTCGGCGGGGTCCCCGGAGGGGAAGGTGACCAGGCCGTTGACGTGGACGCCGGTGACCCGGTCCGGGGCCTGACGCCCCATCTCGGCGGCGATCCAGGCGCCGCCGCCCGTTCCCTGGACTCCGTAGGACGCGTAGCCGAGACGGTCCATCAGCTCGACGAACGCGCCTGCGATGCGGCCGGTGTTCCAGCCGGCCTCGCCGAGCGGGCCGGAGAACCCGGTGCCGGGCGTGGAGGTCACGATGACGTGGAAGTCCTCCGCCAGCGGCCGGATGACGTCGACGAACTGCACGAACGAGCAGGGCCAGTCGTGCAGCAGGAGCAGCGGGAGGGCGGCCGGGTTCTGCGAACGGACGTGGAGGAAGTGGACGTTCTGGTTGTCGATGTCCGTCGTGAACTGCGGGAACTCGTTGAGCTCGGCCTCCGCTGCGCGCCAGTCGTAGCCGTCGGCCCAGTACGCGGCGAGGGACTTGAGGTAGTCGGTGGGCACGCCCCGGCTCCAGCCGGCGCCCGGGACCTCGCGGCCCCAGCGGGTGCGGGCCAGGCGCTCGCGCAGGTCGTCGAGCTCGACCTGCGGGACGTCGATGCGGAAGGGGCGGATCCGGGCGTCGGTCTTGCTGCTGTTCTCCATGGGTATGACGGTAGTCTCGATATAGGCACGTTTTCTTCCTAATGACAGAGCAGGCTGAGTCTTGTGACGGACACTTCCGCGCGGTTGCTGCGCCTGCTCTCGCTGTTGCAGACCCCGAGGGCCTGGCCGGGGTCCGAACTGGCCGAACGTCTGGGGGTGAGCGGCCGCACCGTGCGCAACGACATCGACCGGCTGCGCGAGCTCGGCTATCCCGTGGACGCCACGCGCGGAACCACCGGCGGCTACCGGCTCGGCGCGGGCGCCGCGATGCCCCCGCTGCTCCTCGACGACGAGGAGGCCGTCGCGGTGACGGTCGCCTTGCGTACGGCCGCGCAGGGCGCCGTCCCCGGCACCGAGGAGACCTCGCTGCGGGCGCTGGGCAAACTGGAGCAGGTGCTGCCCTCGCGGTTGCGCCGGCGGGTGCGGGCGCTGGCCGCCTACACCGTTGCGGTGCCGGCGGACAAGCCGGTCCCGACCGTGTCCGCGGACGTGCTGACCACCCTGGTCTCCGCCTGCCGCGACCGGGAGCGGCTGCGCTTCGACTACCTGGACCACGCGGGCTCGCCCACCCGCCGCACCGTGGAGCCGTACCGGGCGGTGAACTGGGGGCGGCGCTGGTACCTGGTGGCGTGGGACGTGGAGCGCGAGGACTGGCGGACCTTCCGGATCGACCGGATCCGGCCCCGCACCCCGGCCGGACCGCGCTTCCCCCCGCGCGAGCCGCCCGGCGGCGACCTCGCGGCGTACGTCTCCCAGCGGGTCTCGGGGGCGGCCTGGCGCCACCACGCGCGGGTGACCGTGCGCGCGCCGGCGGCGGCGGTGATCGAGCGGATCAACCCCGCGGTCGGCACGGTCGAGGCGCTCGACGCCGATACCTGTGTGCTGGTCACCGGCGGCGACACCGTGCAGACCGTCGCCGTGCACCTGGGCTTGCTCGACTTCGACTTCGAGGTCACCGAGCCGCCCGAACTGGTCGACCACCTGCGCCGGCTGGCGAACCGCTACGCCCGCTCCACGCCTCCGCCCGCCGGCTGAGCGGAGGCGCGGGCCGGTCAGACGCCGAGGAGGCGGGTCAGGGGGCGGCGGGCGAGGAGCAGGGAGGCGGCCACCACCAGGGCGGCGAGGCCGAGGGCGAGGAAGTAGCCGGGGCCCGGGACCTGGTGGCCGGAGACCTTGAGGGCGTTGCCGCCCACGCCGCCGCCGAGGGCGCCGGACAGCCAGAACAGGGAAACCATCTGACTGGTGAAGGTGGCGGGGGCGACGGCCGTGGTGGCGCTCATGCCGACGGGGGCGAAGGCGACCTCGCCCGCGGCGAGCAGGAGGAACGACGTGACGAGCCAGAGCGGTGAGACGCGTTCCCCGCCGGAGGCGGCGAGCGCGGCGAGCGCCATAACCAGGTATGCCGAGGCGGTCGACCCCATTCCGATGGCGTACTTCACGGCGGTGGGGATGCGGTCGCCGGAACGCTTCCACAGCCAGGCGAACAAGGGCGCGGTGAGGAGGACGAACATCGGGATGGCCGCGTGGAACCAGCTGGCGGGGACCGTGGTCCCGAACATCTCCCGGTCGGTGGACTCCTTGGCGAACAGGGTGAAGACCGAGCCGCCCTGGAGGAACAGCGCCCAGAAGACCGCGGAGGCCAGGAAGAGCCATATGTAGGTCTTGACCCGGATCCGCTCCGCCGCGCTCAGCAGGGGGTTGCGGATCAGCCGCCAGAAGCAGATCACGGGCGAGACCACGCAGAGCAGGCCGATGAGGGCCATGACGTGGCCGATCTCGAACGAGCCCAGCAGGGCGTCCGTTCCGTACCCCGCGAGCACCAGGGCGGCCGCCGCGAGCGAGACGCGCAGGACGCGGCCGCGCTGGAGCGGGGTGGCGGCGCGCTCGGGTGCCCCGCCGACGCCCTGGAAGTGGCGGCCGCCGCGCACGTACTGGACGAGGCCCGCGCCCATGCCCAGGGCGGCCAGTGCGAAGCCCAGGTGCCAGTTCACGCCTTCGCCGACCGCGCCCACGACGAGCGGAGCGATCAGGGCGCTGACCTGGACGCTCATGTAGAAGACGGCGAATCCGGCGTCGCGGCCCGCGCGGTCCTGGCGGTCGTAGAACGAGCTCAGCAGGCTCGCCATGTTGGGCTTGAGCAGGCCGGTGCCCGCCGCGATCAGCAGCAGTCCCGGGTAGAAGAAGCCGGTGAGGGGTACGGCCATGCACAGGTGCCCGAGGCCGATGGTGACACCGCCGTAGAGGACCGCGCGGTACGAGCCGAGGACGCGGTCCCCGATCCAGCCGCCGGGTACGGAGGCGATGAACACCGAGGCCATGTAGAGGCCGAAGAGCAGGGCCGCGTCGTCGTTGGACATGCCGAGGCCGCCGTCGGAGGCCGGCTCGGTCGCGTAGAGGACGAGGATGGCCGACATCCCGTAGAAGCTGAAGCGCTCCCACATGTCCGTGCCCCACAGGGTGACGAACCAGCGGGGCTGGCCGAGCAGTCCGGCGGCGGACTGCTCGGGAGGGTGCGGTGCGAGGCGGGGCTGGGTCGGGGCGGCCATCCGTCTTCGGCTCCTGTCGTGCGTACGGGCATTCGGGGCAGAGGGGGAGAGGGTCGCGGCGACCCTTCGGGGACGACCGGAGAACCGCCGCAGGGCGAACGGAGAGCGGCTCGAAGACGGCTCGCGCACGGCCGGCGGAGGCGGGAAGAGCTGCGGCGCCCGGGCAGGGGGATGCCGGGCGCCGCGGTGAGGAAGGCGGGATCCAGGGCGGCCCGGCGACGACGGGGCGGGGGGATGCTCGCCGTCGGTGGGGCCGCCCTGGTGGTTCGTCCCGCACACCGTCAGGAAAGCGCCCGCTGCTCGCGATGGACTACAGCAGTGCCGGACCTGCCGGGCACGGTGGCGGGCGGGCGGACGCACCGCGGCCCGGGACGGTGTCCGTCCCGGGCCGCTCGCGCGAGGTGACGCCTGGTCAGCCGTGCTTCTCGATGTTGAGCTTGGGCAGCATCCGGTCCAGGCCTGCCGGGATCCACCAGGCCTTGCGGCCCATCAGCTGCATGGCGGCCGGGACGATCAGGAGGCGGATGACGATGGCGTCGACGAAGACCGCGACGGCCATGCCGAAGCCGAACTGCTGGAGCATCCGGTCGCCGCCCAGCATGAAGGCGCCGAAGACCGAGATCATGATCGCGCCGGCGGCGACGATGACCGATCCGGTGTGGGCGAGGCCCTCGCGGATGGCCGTGCCGGGCTCCTTCGTACGGTCCCACTCCTCGCGGACCCTGGAGACCAGGAAGATCTCGTAGTCCATGGAGAGGCCGAAGACGATCGCGAAGATCATGATCGGGAGGAAGGCCTCGATCGGCCCCGGTTCGACGCCGAACATGCCCTTCTGGAAGACCAGGGTCATCGCGCCGAGCGCGGAGCCGATGCTCAGCAGGTTCAGCAGGGCGGCCTTGATCGGGATGAGGATCGAGCGGAAGACGATCACCAGGAGCACCAGCGACAGGCCGACGACGATCGCGATGAACACCGGCATGCGCTTGGCGACGGTGTCGGAGTAGTCCACGACGGCCGAGGTGGCGCCGCCGACGAGGTACGTCGCCTTGTGCTGCTCGGCGAGTGCGGGCAGGACGTTGTCCCTGAGCTCGTGGACGAGGTCGGAGGTCTTGGCGTCCTGCGGTGCGGAGGTCGGGAAGACGATGACGGTGAACGCCTGCTGGTCGTTCGAGGGGAAGGCGGGCGTCGCCGCGGCGACGCCGGGGGTGGAGTTGAGCTTGGCCGACAGTGCCTCGCCGGCCTGGCTGTCGCCTTCGGCGACCACGACGAGCGAGCCGTTGAAGCCGGGGCCGAAGCCGTCGGCGAGCAGGTCGTACGCCCGGCGGCTGGTGGACGAGGCGGGGTCGTTGCCGGCGTCGGCGAAGCCGAGGCGCATGTCGAGGGCCGGTGCGGCCAGCGCGCCGAGGGCGACCACGGCGAGCAGCAGGCCGGCCAGCGGGCGGCGCTGCACACCGCTCGCCCAGCGGCGCCAGGCGGCCCCGCCCTCGGCGGACTTGCCCTTGGCGACGCGCTTTTGCGCCTTGGCGGTGAACTGGCGGGCGAACCGCTTGCCGAAGATCGCCAGCAGGGAGGGCAGCAGGGTGAGCGAGGCCAGCATGGTGACGAGCACGGTCAGCGCGAGGGCGACCGCGGTGCCCTGCAGCGAGCCGAGGCCCAGTGCCACCAGGCCGAGCAGAGCGACGATGACCGTGCAGCCGGCGAAGAAGACCGTGCGCCCGGCGATGTCGAGGGCCTTGGCCGAAGCTTCCTCGGGACTGGCCCCCTTGACCAGTTCGGCCCGGTAGCGGGCGAAGATCAGCAGTGCGTAGTCGATGCCGACGCCCAGACCGACGAGGATCAGGATGTACGGCGTGTAGCTGGCGATGGTGAAGACGTGCGAGACGATCACGATCCCGCCGAGGGTGCTGCCCACGGCGAACACGGCCGTGATGATGGGCAGTCCGGCGGCGATGATCGTGCCGAACATGATCGCGAGGATCACCAGGGCGGCGAGCATGCCGGTGCCTTCGGCGGCTCCGCTCTCCTGCTCGGCGATCTTGCGGGCGGCGTCACCGCCCAGCTCGACCTGGAGCTGGTCCGACTGGGCCGTCCTCGCGGTGTCGAGGATCTTCTGGGTGTCGGCCTTCTCCATGTCCTCGCTCTTGCCCTTGAGGACGACGGTGGCGTAGCCGATCGTGCCGTCCCTGGAGACGGCCGAGGTCTCCGTGTAGGGGCTCTGGACCTGGGCGACCGTGGGGAGCTTGGCGACCTCGTCCAGCATCGCGGTCACCCGCTGCTTGGTGTCGGTGCCGTCGAGTCCGGCCTCGTCGCGCAGCACGATCTCCACGCTGTCGCCGGCCTGGGCGGAGCCGTGCTTCCCGAGGACCTCCAGCGTCTGCTGGGTTTCCGTTCCGGGCAGTGAGAAGTCGTCCTTGTAGGAGTCTCCGACGGCCGAAGCGCCGCCCCAGACGCCGAACAGGATGACGGTCCACAGGATGAGGGCGGTCCAGCGGTGGCGCTGGCTGAAGCCCGATGTGCGTTCCAGAAGGGTCTTGCGGGGGGGCGGCGGCGTGGCGGGGCTGCCGACGCCCCTGACCGGGGTGGTGGTCACCATGCACTCCTTGTCTAGGCAACTCGCCCAGATCTCCACAGCGGCGTCGAGCATGGCTGGAGCCTGGCTCGAGCACCGGGCGGATGTGCCTGGACTCAGCTGGTCGTGTTCTGCGGTGGGCGGGACAGGTGCAGCACGCGCAGCACGCGGACGCCGTCCTTGGGCTGCGGGGCGCCGTGTCCCTCGTGGAGGAGGGTGCGCCGGGTCACCGTCATGGTGGCCGGATCGAGTTCGGTGATGTGCGAGTGGACGGCCGGGTCTTCGAGGACGGTCCGGTGGCGGGCCTCCTCGGCCCGCGCGGCTTCTCGTAGATCGGTCAGGGGACCGAGCGCCTCGCTCTCGGAGAGGAGGTACGAGGTCTCCCCGGTGCCGAGGTGCTGTTGGAGCACGGTTCCCGTGTGGACGGGCACCGGGCCGAAAGCCGCGCACAGTCCCGCGTATTCGGCGCCGGTGAGGAACGATCCGAACTCGGCCGGATCGGCCCATATGTAGAAGGGGGCGTAGCTGTTGTGGCCCGCGTCGGCGGCGTGCGAGACGCAGAAGGCCTTCATCAGGAGCCCGGGCCGCCGGTCCCAGGGGGCCGAGCGGTCGGCCACGCGCCGGACGATGCCGGTCATGTCGTAGTCGGCCGGCAGCGTGATGGAGTAGTGGGCGCTCAGCACGGTCGGGGTCACCTCATCCGGTTGCTCTGGCCGGCGGACAAGGCTGCCGGTGACCGGAGTGTGACGCGCCGCGCTCGAGCGGCGGTGGTGCGGCCGGATGGCGGTGGGGTCAGGAGCCGGCGGGGACCTTCGCGGCCTTCACCGGTTCGCGGGAGAGCAGCCGCAGGGTCTCGGTGTGGAAGATCTCGTTGCCCTTGGTGGTGATCTCCAGGAGCAGCTGCTGCTGTTCCTCGGTGAGTCCCGAGAGCAGTTTGCCGAGGGCGGCGCGGTATTCGGCGAAGACCGTCTCGACCCGCTCGGCGAAGGCCTCGGGGACGGCTTCGACGATGACCCGTCTGCGGTCCTCGGGGTCGGGGCGGCGCTGTACGAATCCGGCCTTCTGGAGGTGGTCTATCACCGCGGTGATAGCTCCTCCCCGGCTGAGTCCGACGCGCTCGGCGAGCCGGCCGGGGCTCATCGGGCCTTCCAGGTCGAGCAGGCTCAGGCAGTTGAAGTCGGTGGCGTTCAGGCCCACCGACTGGGCGACCGCGGACTGGAAGAGGACGGTACGCGCGGCCTGCACCCGCAGTGCGGTCGCGAGCGACATCAGGGTGCCGAAGGAGCGGTCCTCTTCACCGTGCGGTTGCATCCTCGAGCTGCCTCTCTGCCGGTCCGGTGCGGCCAGAGTACTGGCGAGGATCCGCATGTGTGCGTCCGGTCCCGGCCGGTCAGCGGGCCTGCCGGGAGCGCAGGGCCCGGTCGACCCGGAAGCGGACGGCCCTGGAAGCCACCTCGAACAGCGGTCCGGAAGTCGGGAACGGCTTCACCCGGCCGTTCTGGAAGGACGCGATCATCCAGCGGCCACCTTCGCGCACCAGGACCAGTGTCTGCCTCGAGAGCCGCTTGGCGGTGACCTCGCGCTGCCAGGGGAAGAGCGCCGCTCCGGTGGAGACGACTACCGCGGTGTGCTCGTCGATCACGCGGACGCTCTCGATCTCGTCGCACAGCAGGCGGGTGCCGTACAGCATCGTGCGGAACATCAGGTCGTGCATGTCCGCGATCTCCTCGCGGCCGTCCAGCACGACCCCGTTGAACTGGACGTACGCGGCGTCCCGGGTGAAGAGCCGGGCGTATCCGGCGGCGTCGGCGCGGTTCCAGTGGTCGGACAGCTCGTCCAGCAGGGAGCGGACCTCTTCGAGGACGGCGGGGCGGGTGGCGGTGGTCTGCATGACGGTCTCCTTTGCTCTATTTTCGTGCTTCTCGCTTTCCGTGTATCTCTAATTTAGAGAGGTGTAGTGACGTCTGTCAACCCCGCCAGCCGCGCTTGAGCGGGTGTCGAGGAACCTTCAGGACCATCGGGCCGCCCGTCAGAGGAGCCCGGCCACCCGCCAGGGGGCACCGGAGACTTTCGGAAGAGGTGCATTCCCATCGACAACCACGAGACCGCGCAGACCGGTGGTCCGAGGCCGCCGCAGGCACAGACGACACCGCGGGGTCCGGGCGGGCGCCCGGCGTTCCTGGACGTCTTCACCCCCATCGGGGTCCGTGTCGCGGCCACCCTGCGCATCGCCGACCACATAGCGGCGGGCATCGACACCCGCGACGGACTCGCCGCGAAGACCACCACCGACGCCGATTCCCTGGGCCGGCTGATGCGCTTCCTGTCCTGCCGGGGCGTCTTCGAGGAGACGGAGTCCGGCGCCTACGCGCTCACCGACACCTCGAGGCTCCTGCTGGACACCCACCCCTCGCGGATGCGGCACTGGCTGGACCTGGACGGCGCGAGCGGGCGCATCGACCTCGCGGCCTGCGGCGGTCTGCTGCACGCGGTCCGCACCGGCGAGCCCGGCTACGACCAGGTCTTCGGCCGCCCCTTCTGGGACGACCTCGCCGACGACCAGGTGCTGACCGACACCTTCAACGACCAGATGGCCGCCGTCCAGGGCAAGCTCGCCCCCGCGGCCGCCGGCGCCTACCCCTGGGACACCCTGGGCCACGTCGCGGACATCGGCGGCGGCACCGGCGCGCTGCTCGCGGAGATACTCAAGGTCGCCCCCGCCGCCCGCGGCACGGTCGTCGACCTGCCCGGCACCGTCGAGGGCGGCGCCGCCCGCTTCGAGGCGGCCGGGCTGTCCGGCCGTACGGAACTCGTCGGCCAGAGCTTCTTCGACGAACTCCCCGCCGGCGCCGACATGTACGTCCTCAGCCAGATCCTGCACGACTGGGACGACGAGGAGTCCGTCGCCATCCTGCGGCGCTGCGCCGAGGCCGCGGGCGAGAACGGCCGCGTCATGATCGTCGAGCGGGTCATCGCCGAGGACGAGGGCAAGCAGCTGAACACCGAGTACGACCTGCGCATGCTCGTCTTCAACAAGGGCCGCGAGCGCACCGTGGAGGAGTTCGCGGCGCTGGCCGCCCGGGCCGGCCTCAAGCTCCGCGGCGTCACCGGGCTGCCCTCCTACCACTCGCTGCTCGAATGGGAACGCGCGTGACGCCGGGGACACCCGGTCCCGAGGTGCTGGTGGTGGGTGCGGGCCCGGTCGGGCTCTGCACCGCCATCGAACTGGTCCGGCGCGGGGTCCGCGTACGGGTCGTCGACCGGCGGCCGGAGCCGCGGACCGGCACCCGGGCCTGCACCGTGTGGCAGCGGTCCCTCGAAGTCTTCGACCTCATGGGCCTGCCCGTGGAGGAGTACCTCGCCTCGGGCGTGCCGTACACCTTCCGCACCCACCACTTCACCGGGCACCCCCCGCACGTCCGCGACGCCGCCCAGCCGGGCACCCCGTACCCGCGGCCGCTGCTCATCGGGCAGCAGGACACCGTGGCGATGCTCACCCGCCATCTGTCGGGGCTCGGCGTCGAGGTGGAACGCAACCGTACGGCCGAGCCCGTGGCGCAGGACGCCGACGGCGTCACCGTGCGCCTCGAAGCGTCCGACGGCAGCGCCGAACTGATCCGTGCCGGCTGGGTGGTGGGGGCGCAGGGCCCGCACAGCTCGGTCCGCGACGGGATGGACGCCTCCTGGGAGAAGAAGCACTACCCCGGCACCCAGCTGCTCCAGGTCGACGCGCGCTGGCGGGGCTCGCTCCCGGGCGATCCCG
Organism: Streptomyces sp. NPDC060049; assembly: GCF_042736715.1. Lineage (NCBI taxonomy): Bacteria > Bacillati > Actinomycetota > Actinomycetes > Kitasatosporales > Streptomycetaceae > Streptomyces > Streptomyces sp. NPDC060049. The sequence continues at coordinate 22,949 of NZ_JBHWVV010000033.1, read as the reverse complement.
CGCACTGCCACCTGTTCCTGACCCGGGAGGGCTCGCTGGGCAGCGCGCCGCTGCCCGACGGGCGCCACCGCTTCTACATCGGCGTCGCCGACACCGGGCGGACCGGCGACCCGGAGGTCGAGGAGGTGCTGGAGGCCGCGCGCCGGGTCACCGGCGTCCACGACCTGGAGTTCCACGACGCCCGCTTCAACTGGCGGGTGCGGCTGTACAACGCGGTCGCCGGGTCCTACCGCGACGGCCGCCTCCTGCTGGCGGGCGACAGCGCGCACACCTTGATGCCGGTGACCGCCCAGGGCATGAACACCGGCATCCAGGACGCCTTCAACCTGGGCTGGAAGCTCGCCGCGGTGGTCCGGGGCGAGGCCGGGGACACCCTGCTCGACAGCTACGAGGCGGAGCGCCGGCCGGTGGCCCTCGGCCTGGCCGAGCGCAACCACCGCACGTACTGGGGCGGTACGGGCCCCGTACCGCCGTTCGACCGGCTGTACGCGGCGCTCGACCACATGGGCGCGGGCCACACCGGCCTGCCGCTCGCCTACGGTGACAGCCCGCTGAGCGGGCAGCCGGAAGGCGTGGCGGCGGACGGGCCGGGGCCGGCCGCGGGCGACCGCGTGCCGGACGCGCCGCTGCACTCCCCCGAGGGCCGGCTGTTCCGCCTGATCGGGCGGGCCTCCTGGACGCTGCTGGCGTTCCCCGCGGACCCGGCCGACGCCGAATCGGCGGGAGTAGCGGCCAAGGAGATCGGGCCGGCCGTCCTGCGGGCCGGCGTCACCGCCCGAGTGGTGGGCAACGCCTTCGGCGGCACCGTCGGTGGCGGCACGCGGACGCTCGCGGACCCGGACGGTGCGCTGCGAGCGGCGTTCGGCGCGGAGGCCGGGGCGGTCTTCCTGGTCCGCCCGGACGGGTACGTGGCCTTCCGCGGCGGCGCGCACGACGGCGCGGCGCTGGAGCGCCATTTGGACGCGGTGCTCGGCTAGTCCGCTCTCTCGGATCTTGCCGGCCCCCGCGCACGGAAGCGGCCCCGCGACCTTGTGGTCGCGGGGCCGCTTCCGTGGGCCGTGCCGGCCCTCGGGTCGGGGGCCGGCGGTCAGAAGGCCAGGGGGAACAGGGCCTCGAAGTCGGCCGTGCGGGCTGCCCGGAGGACCGCGAGGGTCCGCAGGGGCGTGTGGTCGGCCGTGTTCAGGGCCTGGGGGGTCTCCGCGCAGCGGTCGCCCGAGCACAGGCCCGCGCGGGTCCAGCCGGCCACGGCGTCCGCGGCGGGCCGCTCCGCCCACAGGCCGAGCACCGACGCCTCGAAGGAGGCGTTCTCGCCCGCGCGGTAGACGCCCTCGCCGACCCGCTGCGCGGCGGCTTCCGCGGCTGCCTGGCGGGCCAGTTCCGGGTCGCCGCACTCCTGGGCCGCGGCCCGCAGCCAGGCGCCGCGGACCACCGAGTGCCCGGCGCCCGGCGCGGACGCCGCGGCGGCGGCCGTGCGGTAGACCGAACCGGCTTCGCACACCAGGGACGCGGCCGCGGTGGAACCGCGGAGGTCGATGGCGCTCAGCAGCAGGCGTGCGTCGTCGTCGGACTTGATTCCTTCGGTGGACGGGGCGGGCAGCGTACGGTCCACCTCGCCGGCGGCCGCGCCGCCGATCACCTTGCCGATCAGCCGCAGGTCGACGCGTTCCACGAGGGCGGCCGTGTCGTACGGCGCCCCGCGGCCGGCCGCTGCCGGCAGCCAGACCTCGCGGACCTGGCGGTCGAGGCCGGGCGCGAACCGCGCCAGGGAGCCGGTGCCGTTCGCCAGGGCGACGGCGGCGGCGGACGCGCTCAGGGCCCCCTCCGCCGCCTGCTCGGCGGGCCAGCCGGCCCGGGAGTGGGCGCCGGCCTCCGGGGCCCGCACCCCGGCGCAGCCCAGGCCGAGCGCGACGGAGGTGGCCTGCGGATCGCTGCGGGCGGCGCCGGGCAGTGCGACGCCGCCGTCGGGGCGGACGAGGCCGGCGCAGGTGGCGGGATCGAAGGCGGGCAGGGGCACCCCGAGCTGCTCCGCGGCGCCGCGCAGGGCGGCCTCGGAGGCGAGGCGGACCGGGTCGGCGCCGAGCGCGGTGAGCGCCCGGTGGGTCGCGGTGACGAGTTCGGCCGTGTGCGGGGGCACGGCGGTGGAGCCGCGCAGGATTCCGGCGCTCTGCAGCAGGGCGGCGGCGGCGTTGGGGTTCGCGGCGGTATCACTGGCGGTCATGGCCGCCAGGGCCGCGCGGTTGGCCTCCCGGACGGGCGCCGGTACGGGCAGCCCGAGGCGGGTGAGCACGCGCAGGGCCACGGCGGTGCTTCCGGGGTCGGCCGCGGCGGCGCTCGGGCCGGTCCGGTAGCCGCCGCCGCTGCGCAGGGACTCCAGGGTGCGCGCGACGCGGTCGCTGTCGACGCCGCTTCCGGCCGTGAGGCGGGCGTCCACGGCGAGTGCGATCTGGGCGACGGCGGGCAGGCCGGAGGAGGCCATCCGGCCCTCCTCCGCGGCGGCGGTCCACAAGGTGAGCCGGGCCGCCTCGACGCGGACGTCCGGGGTCCCGGCCTGTTCGGCGAGGCGCAGCCGCCATGCCGTCTCGTAGAGGGAGAAGGGGGAGTTCGCCGCGGACTGGGCGCCGTCCACGAACCAGCCGCGCTCTCCGTCGCTCACCCAGGAGTCCAGGAGCAGGGCGTCGGTGTCGACGGGGGGCGCGGCGGCGGGCGCCACGGAGGGGGCGGCTCCCTGCGTGCCGGCGCCGCCCTGCTGCGGGGAGCAGGCGCTGACGGCGGCCACGGCGGCGAGGAGCACGGCGGCACAGCGCGCCCGCACCGCTCCCCGGGGGGAGCGGTGCGGGCGCCGGGGGTCGGCGGGCATCAGCTGTAGGACCTGTCCTGGCTCGTCACGGTGAAGAAGGACGAACCGAACTGGAAGGTGCCGGTGACCGAGTGGCTGATCCGGAAGACGTTGGAGTAGTCGTCCTGGCTCGGCGGGTAGAAGGCGACCTGGTCGTAGGCGTGCTCGCTGTACCAGTTGTTCTGCACGCTGGTGCTCCAGCTCGCCTCGGCGAGGCTGCCGGTGCTCTTGACCGCCGCGCCCTGCGGTGCGCCGACCACCCAGAACGGGGCGCCGACGGAACCGATCCGCCAGGTGTCGGTGTGCTCGATGCTGTCCGCGTTGAACGGGCGGCCACCGAGCCAGGCCACGTCGGAGGAGGTGCCGGTGAAGATGGCGTAGTACTCCATGAACGGCACCTTGACGAAGCTGGAGCCGGCGGCGGTGAGATCGCTCTGGCTGCCGCCCTGGACGGAGATCCGCTCGGACTTCGCGGACGTCAGCCACTGGTCGCGGACCGGGAAGCCGCTCTGGTCGCCGTGGCCTCCGCCGTCGTCCGACTGGACCTGGGCGGGGCCGGCCGGGGCGGAGGGCTTCGGTGCCTTGCGGGTCTGGGCACGCTGCTCCCGGACCGCCTTGACGAGGTCGCGCTTGTCGCGCACCGACGCGTCGGCGGTCAGAACCTTCGCGTGCGCGTCCTCCTTGACCACGATCGTGCCGGGGACCGTGGTCGCGGCCGCCTCGGAACCGGTCGCGCCTTGCGCGATGCCGGTGGCGAGGCCGCCGAGCAGCAGCGCGAACGTCGCGGCGTACACGGCGGTGCGCCTGCGCCCGCCGAGGGTGATCCCCATGGTGTGCGTCCCTTTCTGCATGGCAGTCGTGTCGGGCGTGGGAGCCGAGGTCACGGGTGCCGGCGTACGAAGATGTCGGGCTGGCCGTTGGTGTCACCGGCCGTCAGGTTGGTGGCGTACGAGGTGAACACCACGGTGGAGGCGTTGAAGTCGGCCTCGGGGAAGTAGCTGGCGGCGTCGGCCTGCTGGCCGGCGCTGCCGACGCTCTCGCGGCGCAGTTCGCCGCCGGGCAGGGTGGCGACGAAGATGTCGCGGACGTTGTTGGTGTCGGCGCCGACGAGGTTGGGGCCGGAGGACGACATCGGGATGTGCAGGGCGTCGCCGGTGATGCTCGCCCAGAAGGTGCCGCCGGGCGCGGGGACGCCGCCGGCGCCCTTGTCGATCAGGCGCAGCTCGCCCGTCTGCAGGTCCTGCAGGTAGGTGTGGTTCTGGCCGGTCGCCGGGCTCTCCGCCGTCAGGTTGGTGGCGTGCGAGTTGAGTACGACGTAGCGGTTGTCGTCGCTGATCGTGCCGCCGATGGTGATCTGGTCCGACTCGACGCCCGTGGGGGAGACCGACAGACGGGTGGTCTTGCCGGTGGCGAGCTCGTGCAGGAACTCGTCGACCTTGTGGTTGGTGTCTCCCGGCGAGATGTTCGACGCGTTGGAGAAGAAGGTGACGAACTTGCCGTCGGCGCTGATCTGGGTGCCGTCGGTGGCGGCGTTGCCGGGGGTTCCGTCGTCGGCCCTGCTGGTGCGCACGATCGTGCCGGTGTCCATGTCGCGGACCACGGTGTCCCAGACGCTGGCGGGGGTGTCGCCGGGGATGAGGTTGTCGGCGGAGGTCGCGAAGGCGACGAGCCGCCCGTCGGCGGTGATCGTCGGGCGCATGCTGTCGCCGTTGCCCTGGGTGCCGTCGCCCGCCGCGGAGACCAGGACGGTGACGCCCGTGCGCAGGTCGGTACGGAAGATGTGGGACTTGCCGTTGGTGGTGCCGGCCACCAGGTTGGTGGAGTCGGCGGTGTAGACGACGTAGCGGCCGTCCGAGCTGATGATCGGGTCGATGCCCGTGCAGCCGTTGGACTCCGCGCCGCCGAGACCCTGGTTCACTCGCGTCGTGACGCCGCGGTTCAGGTCGCGCAGGAAGATGTCGCTGCAGTCGTTGCGGTCTCCCCGGACCAGGTTGCTCGCGTGCGACGCGAAGACGACCAGGCGTCCGTTCCCGCTGATCGAGGCCCGCTCGCTGGGGCCGTTGGCAGGCTGCCCGCCGACTCCGACGCTCACCAGGAGCGTCTCGTCGGTCGTGACGTGGCGGCCCGGACGTCCGGCGGCGGGTGCGGGGGCGGCGGCCACCGCGACGAGCGCGAGCGCGGTGCCCAGCATCGCTCCGCACGCGGCCCGGACTCGGCCCGCTCGGTCCTTTCTCATGCATGCCTCCTCGTACACCGCTCGGCCAGGCGGCCGTTCGGTCGCGCAGAGACTCACACCGGGACCTCGGAAAAGGCTTAAGAAGGACTTGACGGCCGAGATCCGCCCCAGCGGTGGCCGGCGAGGAAGACTGCCGGGACGCGGCACAGCCACCCGGATCCGCGGGGGACGGACGACCCGGATGGCTGTGGCTCTTTGGGGCGGCGGCGGCCGCGGGCCGCGCCGTGACCGGCTACTTCAGGGCGGCGCCCACGCGGGTGGCGCAGCCCAGGCGCTGTCCGACGGCGGCCAGTACGGCCTGCAGTCGGCGCTCCAGGCGGGATTCGACGCCGATGCCGGCGACCATCTGCCCGATGCGGCCGGAGCCGGGGACCAGGTTGTGGACGCTGAGGACGACGCGGCTGCCCTGGCCGTCCGGCTCGACGGCGTACGTGCCTCCGTACCAGGTCTGCACGCGGACGCTGCGGGCCCCGCGGTCGACGGTGACCTCCAGGTAGTCCTCGCCCGAGTCACCGAACCGGCCGGTGAACTGTGCGGGTCCGCCTTCGAGTGTCAGCGCGCCGCTCTCCTGTGCGTGGTCGCCGGCGAGGACGAGGGCGTTGCCGTCCACTCCGGCGTCACCCGTCCGGACGTCCAGCAGCAGCTGGGCCACCTGCTCGACCGGCGCGTCCACGGTGCCCGTGACGATCCACTTGGCCTGCTCCGGCATCGACGTGTTCATGGCTTCCCCTCACCGTTAAACTATTCCTGCACGTGGGACTTCTCCATGACTGGGAAATCTCGATTCATCGAAATAAATGGTGCTCCCGGAGGTGCCCGATGTCAACTCGCCCAAGTCGCCCCAGGTCAGAGCTGATTGCGCAGATCGAGGACGGCGTCCGCGACAACGGCGGACGCGGCCAGCTGCTGCACCAGGCCATCGCCCAGCACTTCGGTCTCAACCCGACGGACATGAAGTGCGTCGATCTGGCCAGGAGCGAACCCCGGCTGACCGCGGGCCGGCTCGCCGAGATCACGGGGATGAGCACCTCCGCGACGACAGCGGTGCTCGACCGGATGGAACGGGCCGGATTCATCGAGCGGGTGCGCGACCCCGAGGACCGCCGCAGGGTGATCGTCGTGTCCACGGGACGCCGCGAGCAGGAGGTCGCCGAGGCGTTCCTCCCGCTCAAGGACGCGATGCGCTCCCTGCTGGAGTCGTACGACGACGCGCAGTTGGAGCTGATCGACGAGTTCACCTCGCGGGTGAACTCGCTGCTCCGCGAGGTGACGAGAGCGATCCCGGGCGGCCGGGGAGGGTCCCCGGCCGCACCCGGGTCCGCACCGGCCGCCGCACCGCCCGCCGCACCGCGAGCCGCCGTCACCAGGTGACGGGGAGCGAGGCGACCCCGCGGATCATGCCGCCGCCCCAGACCAGCTCCTCCTCGGGAACGGCGAGCCGCAGCTCCGGGAAACGGCGCAGGAGCGCTCCGAAGGCCACCTGCAGCTCGACCCGGGCCAGCGGCGCGCCCAGGCAGCGGTGAATGCCGTGGCCGAAGGCGATGTGCCGGTTCTCCGGCCGGGTGAGGTCGAGCTCGTCCGCCGCGGGGAAGACGGCGGAGTCCCGGTTGGCGGAAGCCGTCGAGGGGATGACGGCCTCACCCGGCTTGACGATCACGGAGCCGATCTTGACCTCTTCGGTGGCGATCCGGATGGTGCCGCCGCTGACGGGCCCGGGGGTCCAGCGCAGGAGCTCCTCCACGGCGGCGAGCGGGAACCGGTCCGCCCCGCGCAGCGGGTCGAGCTGTTCGGGGTGGCGCAGCAGCGCGACCACGGAGTTCGCGAAGGAGTTGGCCACCGTGTGGTAGCCAGCGGTGATCAGGGTCGCCGCGACGGCGATCAGCTCGCCCTGGCTGAGCCGCTCCTGCGCCTGCGCCTCGATCAGGCCGCTCAGCAGATCGCCGCCGGGTGTGCGGCGCTTGTCCTCGACGAGTGCGGCGAGGTACTCGGCGAGCTGGGTCCTGGCGTCCGTGACGGCGCCGGCCGCGCTCGGAGCGAGCGTCAGGGCCGCGTCGGTCCAGTCGCGGAAGGCCTCCCGGTCGGCTTCGGGCACGCCCAGGAGATCGCAGATGACCGTGATCGGCAGCGGCCTGGCGAGCATCGGGACCAGGTCGGCGGGCTTGCCGGACTCCTCGATGACGTCGAGGAGTTCCTCGGTGGTGCGGACGATGCCCTCGCGCATCCGTTCCGCCTGCCGGCCGGTGAACACCGAGGCGAGCAGCCGGCGCAGCCGGGTGTGGTCGGGCGGGTCCATCGCCATGATGGAGTCCGGTTCGGGACTGGCCGGGCCGAGCCGCGGGGCCCCCGGACGGGTGGTGGCCGCGCGGCTGAGCCTGGCGTCGTTGAGGACCGCGCGCACGTCCTCGTACTGGGTGGCGAGCCAGGCCCAGTCCCCGGTCGGCAGGTCCACCCGGGCCACCGGGCAGGACTCGCGCAGCTCGCGGAACTCGGGCGGAGGGGTGAAGAGCTGACTGAGCTGGAACGGGAAGCGCAGCCCCCCGGTGTCGTCTGACACAGCCTTCCTCCCGGAAGAGATCGATGACGTGCGGCGCGCGTTTAGGAGGCCGGCGCGGTCAGTTCTCCACCGCCATCTGGCCCATCATCCCCATGTTGAGATGGCCCATCAGGTGGCAGTGGAACATGAACAGACCGGTGTAGTCGGTGAACTTGATCTTGAACTTGACCGTCTTGCCCGGCATGACCGTGACGGTGTCCTTCAGCCCCGCCTCGCCCGGCCCGGGCGCCGCTCCGTCGCGTTCCACGACCTGGAAGTGCTCCAGGTGCGTGTGCATGGAGTGCGGTATGCCGAAGCGGACGTCGGTGTTCTCGACCGTCCACAGCTCGGTGACCCCGACCTTGGGGCGCAGGTCCACCCGGTTGACGTCGAAGTGCAGGCCGTTGATCAGGTGGTGGCCGGTCGCGGGGTCGAAGTTCATGACGAACTTGCGCTCCACCGTCGGCGTGCCGATGTCCGGGACCGCGCGCAGCGTGTCGGGCACCCGGCTCGGGTCGTCCGCCCTGCGCACGACGTCGAAGCGCATGACCTCGGGGGGCTCGCCCGCGAAGCCGATCAGATTGCGCAGGACGATCTTCGAGCCGACCGGGTAGCGCGAGAAGTCGATCACGATCTCCTGGCGCTCCGCCGGCCAGATCTCCAGGACGCGCGCGGACACCGGGGCGGGCAGCAGACCGCCGTCGGATCCGATGTGCGTCATCTCGTCGCCCTCGCCGAGCTGGAGCAGGAACGCGCGCTCGTTGGAGGTGTTCGCCAGCCGGAAGCGGTACTTGCGCGCGGCGACCTCGAAGAACGGGCGCGGGGCGCCGTTCACCAGGATCGTCGGGCGCTTCATGAAGCCTTCCGGGTCGTAGACCAGCGTGCCGTCCTCGGCGAACTGCGCGTCGCGCAGGTGCAGCGGCACGTCGTACTGGCCCTTGGGCAGCGGCAGCCGCTCCTCGAAGTCGTCCGTGAGGATGTACGAGGCGGCCAGGCCCCGGTAGATGTTCTCGGCGTGCGCCTCGTGGGAGTGGTCGTGCATCCACATCGTCGAGGCGCGCTGGTTGTTGGGGTAGTAGAAGACCCTGTTGCCGCCGGGCGACACCTGGTTGTTGGGGTGCCCGTCCGAGGACGCCGGGACGTGGCCTCCGTGCAGGTGCATGGAGAAGGGCACGTCGAGGGCGTTGACCTGTTCGATGACGACGGGCCGGCCGCGCGTGGCCCGGATGACGGGCATCAGCTCGCCGTTGAAGGTGCGCATCTTCGTCGTGGTGCCCGGTATGACGGTCCTCTCCACCTCCCGGGTCGTCAGCCGGTAGACGTCGTAGCCGCCCCGGTCACTGCCGCGTCCCTGGGACCGGCCCGAGGGGCGCAGCACCTTCGGTATGCGCAGCGGTACCGCGAAGAGGCTCCCCGCGCCGGCCGGGGCCGCGGAGCCCGCGAGGGCGACCCCGGCGGGGGCGGCCGCCGCGATCAGACCGGTGGCTGCGCCCGCCTTGATCAGTTGTCTGCGCGTCAGCACGCTCTCTCCTCATCCCGTGTGTCTCCCAGGGGGGTGCTGCGCCGAGATCCGAGCAACACGCCCTAGGCGCATTCAGGCGCAGTCGGCTCGTCGCGCACTTGAGCGCCGGTGGTGCGTACCGGCCATGCGGGGGAGGTGTTTCAGCCGCGATGGATCTTGTGGTGGGCGGCCTGGGCGCGCGGCCGGACCACCAGCAGGTCGACGTTGACGTGGCTGGGGCGGGTCACCGCCCAGCCGACGGTGTCGGCGACGTCCTCCGCGGTCAGGGGGCACGCGACCCCGTCGTACACGCCCGCGGCCCGCTCGGCGTCGCCGCGGAACCGGTTGAGGGCGAACTCCTCGGTGCGTACGAGGCCGGGGGCGACCTCGATGACCCGTACGGGGCTGCCGCACAGTTCCAGCCGCAGCGTGCCGGCCAGGGCGTGTGCGCCGTGCTTGGCGGCGACGTAGCCGCCGCCGCCCTCGTACGGCAGGAGGCCGGCCGTGGAGGACAGGACGACGACGGTGCCGTCGCCGGAGGCGACGAGGGCGGGCAGCAGCGCCTGGGTGACCTGGAGGGCGCCGACGACGTTCACCGCGAACATCTCCGTCCAGTCGTCGGGGTCGGCCTCGGCGACGGTCTCCGTGCCGATCGCCCCGCCCGCGACGTTCACCAGGACGTCCACCCGGTCCAGCCCGTCGGCGAAGGCCCGGACGGCCCGGCGGTCGGTGACGTCCAGGGCGTGCGCCAGGGCCTCGTGCCCCGCGTCCGCCAGTTCCGCGGCGAGCGCCTCGATCCGGTCCTTGCGGCGGGCGGCGAGCACCACCCGGTAGCCCTCGGCGGCGAGCCGGCGCGCGGTCGCGGCACCGATGCCGCTGCTCGCACCGGTGACGACAGCGGTACGGGTGGACATGGAGCCTCCTGCGGGGCGTTGCGCCGGGTCTCGTGACCCGCCGCATCGTGCCCGCAGCCGCTAGAGAACGCCTGCACCGGGTCTCGCGCGAAGGCCCTCAAGGCCCGGTGACGGGGCCCGCTCTCGATGAGACCTGAAGTCGCTCTTGAGGCGCTCTGCGGAGCATGCCGCATCCCGGACATCGATCCGCACCCCCGGGTGCGAGCAGCGTCCCGGCCGGCAGCGGCCGGGACGGAGGAGGAACCCCAGATGCACGCGACCCCAAGCGCCGAGGACTCGCAGAGTCCCGGGCACGGACTCGGACGACGCAGACTACTGATCGGCCTGGGGGCGGGGGCCACGACCCTGCTGGCGGCCGCCCCCGCAGTGGCACACGGCGGGGCGGGCGACCGCCACCGCGGTGACGCGGCCGTGATCGGAGCCGTCGCCGCCGCGGACGGGATCCGGCTGACCACCGACCAGGTGCCCGCGGGCGCGGTGACGCTCGTCGCGAGCACCACCGACGACAAGGTCCAGCGGCCGCTGGGCCTGGTCCGGCTGCGCGCCGGCGTCGCCCTGACCAGCTTCCTGACGCACTACCAGACGGCGGCGACCTCCAAGGACCCCGCGGAGCGGCACGCCGCGCTGGCGCTCATCGACTCCGAGGCGCACTACTTCGGCGGGCCCGCCGTCACCAAGGCCAGCGGGAAGATCGAGATCTCCTGGATCCTGACCCCGGGCACCTACCACCTGCTCGACTACACGCTGCTCGACCCGGCCCGTCCCGAGCTCGTGCGCAGCATCCGGGTCGGCGCGCCGACCCGCCCCGGCACCTCGGTGCCCCGCTGGGCGCCCGACCTCATCGCCGCGTACGACGAGGGCCCGCTGGGCCGCTACCTGATCGGCAACACCCTGGACGCGCGCGGCGAGTTCACCGTCGTCAACCAGACCTCGCAGCTCAACGAGGTGATGTTCCTGCGGGTGACCCCGGGGGCCGGCAGCTCCGAAGTCGCCGCCTGCATGGAGGCCCTGGCCCACGGCCAGCAGCCGCCCACGTATCCGTTCACCGGGGTGCCCTCGGGAATCACCCCCCTCTCCCCCGGCTCCACCGCGGTCCTCTCGCAGTCGCTCGAGCCCGGCCAGTACCTGGTCACCTCCTTCATCAGCAACCGCGAAACGCTGGTCAAGCGGGCCTTCGAAGGCATGTGGAAGCTCGTCACCCTGCGCTGACGCGTCGGTCGGCTGTCCGTCACCAGTCCACGAGAGAGAGATGAGCACAATATGAGGACGGTGGTCCCACGAGACGGACGGCGGCGCATCCTGCTGTCGACGGTCTCCTCGGATTCCCATACCTGGAATCTCGTCTTCCTCCAGCTTCTGCTCGAGGAAATGGGCAATGAGGTCGTCAATCTCGGACCGTGCGTCCCCGACCAGCTGCTGATCGACTCGGTCCGCAGGATCCGCCCCGACGCCCTGGTCATCAGCACCGTCAACGGCCACGGCCAGCTCGACGGCGCGCGCATGATCCGCAAGCTCCGGGCGGATCCCGTCGCCGGGGGGACCCCGGCGATCATCGGCGGCAAGCTGGGGATCACCGGGGACACCGGCGACCGTCCCGCCCAGGAGCTCGTCGAGGCGGGATTCGACGCGGTGTTCACCGACACCGCGGACCCCTCTCTGGTCAGCCGCCTGCTCGCTTCGCTGCCCGGCGGGACCCCGGAGGCGGCCCTGTCCCTGCCGGCCGAGCGCAGCGCCGACGGCAGGTCGGAGCCGCATCCCGCGACCGAAGGAAGAGCGGTATGACGCAGACGCTTCCGCACGGCGGCAACCGCCCGGCGGACCTCGGCGCATTCGTCCGGCAGGCGGCGGCCGCAGGCCGGCTGGTGGTCCAGCCGAGGATGGGCATGGCGGACGCCGACACCATGGCGGCCGGCTTGCGGGCCGTGCGCTCGCTGCCATTCCCCACCGTCGGGACGATCACCCTCGACGCCTACACGCGCGTCGGCGAACACGATCACGCGCGGGCGGCGCTCGCCGCGGGCGAAGGGCTCAACGGCTTCCCCATCGTGGTCCACGGACCGCGGACCACCATCAGGGTGGCCGCGGAGGGCGCGGGCCGGCCGGTTCAGGTCCGGCACGGCTCGGCCACCCCCCGGGCGATCTTCAAGACGATGGTCGAGGCCGGGCTGTCCGCGAGCGAGGGCGGCCCGGTCTCGTACTGCCTGCCCTACGGACGGACACCGCTCGCCACCTCGGTCGCCAACTGGCGCGAGGCCACGGCGGAGTTCGCCGAGCTCAGCCGCTCCCACGGCCTGCGCGCCCACCTGGAGACCTTCGGCGGCTGCCTGATGGGACAGCTGTGCCCGCCCTCGCTCCTCGTCGCGATGAGCCTGCTGGAAGCCCTCTTCTTCGCCCAGCAGGGGGTGTCGAGCGTCTCGCTGAGCTACGCCCAGCAGACCGACGTGCGCCAGGACGTCGAGGCGCTCACCGCGCTGCGCGTCCTGGCCGACGAGTGGCTGCCGGGGGGCGTCGACCGGCACATCGTCCTCTACACGTACATGGGCGTCTTCCCCGGCACTGCGCAGGGCGCCCAGCTGCTGATGGACCGCAGCGCCGAACTCGCGGTCCGGGGCGGCGCCCAGCGGCTGATCGTCAAGACACCGGTGGAGGCCGTCCGGCTGCCCACCGTCGAGGAGAACCTGGCCTCGCTGCGCTCCGCCTCGGCCCTCGCCTCGCGCGCCCGGACCGAGAGCCAGATCCCCTGGGGCCACGAGGTCGATCCGGGCGAGGTGCTGGCCGAGGCCCGCGCCATGATCGAGGCGACCCTCTCGCTGAGCGACGACGTCGGCGAGGCGCTCGTACGGGCCTTCTCCGCCGGAATCCTCGACGTGCCGTTCTGCCTGCACGAGGACAACCAGGGCCTGACGCAGGCGGCCATCGACGGCGAGGGCCGCCTGTACTGGACCCGGGCCGGCCGGCTGCCGCTGCCCGGGCCGCGCCGCACGGCGCCGCGGGGCGCGGTCACCGCGGGCCGGCTGCTCCAGATGCTCCGCTACACGGCGGACCGCCACGACCTGCTGGGTCTGGACGCCGCCGCGGAGGCCGACTGGACCGACGCCCCGCTCGAACTGCCCGACGACCAGGACTCCGAGCCGTACCGCATCGCCATCGTGGGAACGGGACCGCGGGGGCTGTCCGTGCTGGAGCGGATCGCCGCCCGGCTCGGTGAGCAGCCGCCGCGGCGCCCGGTCGAGGTCTACGCCGTGGACACCCACCAGGTCGGCACCGGACGGATCTGGCGGACCGACCAGCCCGACTGGTCCCTGATGAACACGGTGTCGGGCGAGGTCACCATCTTCTCGGGCCGGCCCGACGAGGGCCCGCACCGGGCCGGCGCGGGACCCTCGCTGTACGAGTGGTGGCGCACCGTCGACCCGGAGGCGGCCGACGCGAACGTCTGCGCGACGCGCGCCGTCTACGGCCGCTACCTCTCCTTCGCGCTCGACCGCATCGAGGAGGGGCTGCCCGCAGGCGTCCTGCGGCTGCGCCGGATGCCCGGCCAGTCCGTGGAGGCACTGGAGAAGGAGCCCGACGGCGGCTACCTGCTGTCGCTGGGCGACGGCCGCCACCTGCGGGCCGACCGCGTGGTGCTGACGACCGGGCATCCGCTGCCCGCCCTGCGCTCCGACCAGCGGGAGCTGGCCGCCTTCGCCGAGAAGCGGCCCCACCTGCGGTACGTGCGCGGCGACTCCGCGATCGACATGCCGCTGGACGGCATCGAGCCGGGGGCGTCCGTGGGCATCCTCGGCCTCGGGCTGTCCTTCTACGACGTGGTGTCCGCGCTCACCACCGGCCGCGGCGGCCGCTTCGTCCCGGCCGGGGGCGAGGAGCTGCGCTACCTGCCCGGCGGCCGGGAGCCGCGGCTGATCGCGGGTTCGCGCAGCGGTGTGCCGCTGCTTGCCCGCGGCCGCAACCAGAAGGGCCCGCAGTACAGCTACCGTCCGAGGCTGTTCACCCACGAGCGGATGCGCGCCCTGCGCGACCGCGGGCGCCTGGACTTCCGCCGCGACGTGCTGCCCTGGCTGCTGACGGAGGTGGGGCTGGTCTACTACTCCACCTACCTCAAGAGCCTCTACGGCCCGGACATCGCCGAGAAGTTCGCGGGCGAGGTGCAGGACGTCGTCCTGCGTGACCCCGGCGACCCGGGGGCCGTGCTGGCCCGGGTGGCCGCCCACCGCGGCATGGGGGGCCTGCCCCCGGTGGACATCGAGCGCTGGGCGCGGCCGTTCCGCGACCGCCGTTTCACCGGGACCGACGCCTTCCAGCAGGAGCTGGCGGAGTTCTTGCGCAAGGACCTGGAGCTGGCGCGGGAAGGCAATTGCGACGGCCCCGTCAAGGCCTGCCTGGACGCCATCCGGGACGTCCGCGGGGTGATCCGCACCGCCGTGGACTTCTCCGGGCTCACCCCCGACTCGCACAGCCGGGACTTCCTCCAGGAGTTCGTCCCGCTCGTCTCGCAGCTGACGACGGGCCCGCCGATGGTCCGGCTCCACCAGGTGCTCGCCCTGATGGAGTCGGGTGTGCTGCGGATCGCCGGGCCGGGCGTACGGTTCGGGGCCGACCCGCTGGCCGGTTCCGGGGGCGGGCGGTTCCTCGTCGAGTCCCCGCAGGTCCCGGGCAGCCGCACCCTGCTGGACGCGGTGATCGACGCCCGGATACCCGAGCCCGACCTGCGCCGCGGGCCGGGCGGTCTGAGCTCGCGGCTCCACGCGTCCGGGCTGCTGAGCACCTACGTCAACAGGGGCCACGACGGCAAGGAGTTCGCCACCGGCGGCGTCCACGTCACCGGCTCCCCCTTCCACCCGGTGCGGGCCGACGGCAAGCCCGAGAAGGGCGTCTACGTGCTGGGCATCCCGGCCGAGTTCACCCGATGGTTCACGCAGGTGGGCAGCGCGCGGCCCGGGGTGTGGGGCGAGTTCACGGCGGACGCCGACGCGATCGCCGAGGACGCGCTGGCCGGGGCCCGGCCGCCGGGCAGCGGGTACAGCGGCCTGGTGGTCGGCAAGCGCTGGCGGGGCATCCTCGCCGCCGAGGACGAAGGGGGCATGCGGTGACCGCGCCGACCTCCGCACGGGCTGCGTACCGCGACCAGGACTCCGGAGCCGTCACCGACCCGTACTGGGCCGCGCGGCGCACTGCGGCGTCCGACGGCTTCCGGGCCGCCAGGGACCTGCTGCTGCGCCACCGCACCGACCTCGACACCGCGGCCGAGCTCTTCCGCTGGCCGCGCCCCGCCCATTTCAACTGGGCGCTGGAGTGGTTCGACGTGGTCGCGGCGGGCAACGCGGCGCCCGCGCTGGAACTGCTCGACTCCGGCGGCGGCGTGGAGAGCGTCTCGTACGAGGAGCTGTCCCGGCGCTCCGACGCCGTCGCGGTCTGGCTGAGCGGGCTCGGCGTGCGCCGCGGCGAGCGCCTCATGGTGGTCCTCGGCACCCAGCGGGAGTTGTGGGAGGTGCTGCTCGCCGCGCTGAAGATCGGCGCGGTGCTCGTGCCGAGCCATCCCGAACTGACCGCCGCCGAGGCCGCCGACCGGGTCGGGCGGGGCCGCATCGACCACGTGGTGTGCCGGGCCTCCGCCGCGGGCGCCTTCGCCGGCGTGCCCGTGCCGGGGGTACGGATCTGCGTGTCCGGGGCGGTCGCGGGCTGGACGGACTACCGCGACGCGGACGGCGGACCGGACCGCTTCCTGCCCGACGGCCCGACCCCGTCGGACGACGTGGCCTTCTGCTACTTCACCTCGGGGACGACCTCCGCTCCCAAGCTGGTGGCGCACACGCACCTCAGCTATCCGGCGGGACACCTTTCCAGCCTCTACTGGAACGGACTGCTGCCGGGCGACCGGCACGTCAACGTCTCCTCCCCCGGCTGGGCCAAGCACTCCTGGAGCAGCTTCTTCGTTCCCTTGAACGCGGAGGCCACCATCGTGGCGCTGCCCGAGGGGCGGCCGGACCCGGCCCTGCTCCCGGCGCTCCTGCGCGACCGGGCGGCGGACAGCTTCTGTGCGCCGCCGAGCCTGTGGCAGGCGCTGCGGCCGTACCTGGGCACGGCCGTGCCCCGGCTGCGCGAGGCCACGAGCGCGGGCGAGCCGCTGCCCGCCGGCCTCACGCAGGAGATCCTGGCCGCCTGGGGGGTCCCGGTGCGCGACGGCTACGGGCAGACGGAGACCACCGCCCTGATCGGCACCACCCCGGGCACCGCGCCCCGGGCCGGGCTGCTGGGCAGGCCGCTGCCCGGCTACCGGATCGTGCTGTGCGATCCGGACGGCGGGGAGCCGGCGGAGGCCGGCGAGATCTGCGTCGAGCTCGACGGGGAGCGGCCCGTCGGGGTGATGGCCGGCTACCTGGAGGATCCGGAGCGCACCGAACGCGTGCTGGGGCGGGGCCGGTACGCCACCGGCGACCTCGGGGAGCGCACGCCGGACGGGTGGATCAGGGTGCTGGGGCGGCGCGACGACGTGTTCAAGTCGTACGGCCACCGGGTCTCCCCGTACGAGGCGGAGGCGGCGCTCGGCAGCCATCCGGCGGTCGCCGAGGTGGCCGTGGTGCCGGTGTCCCATCCCGAGGGCGGTCTGGTCCCGTTGGCGGTGGTGGTCCCCTCCCCCGGGTACGAGCCGGACGCGGCACTGGCCGCGGAGATCCTGGCGCACGCCGCCCTGGCCCTTTCCTCGGTGGCGCGGCCGCAGCGCCTGCGGTTCGCCGGGAGCCTGCCGCGTACGACCTCGTCCAAGATCCGCCGCGGGGCGGTAAGGGAGCTCTTCGCCGCGCCCGGCGCCGACCCCGCATCCACCGCATCCACCGAATCCACCGAATCCACCGAATCCACCGAGCCCGGCAACGACGCCACCGGCACCGCCGGTGCGGGCCGCATCCGTGACGACGCGAGGAACTGACGCCATGACGGTGACGCAGAACGACCCGGCCGCGCCGCTGCTGGTCGAGGGCCTGGACCGCCCCGGCGAGCTGGAGCGGAAGCTGAAGTTCACGCCGATGACCGCCGACGGCAGGGTCGGTGTGGAGGTGTTCCCGCTCTACACGACCGCGCAGACCGGGCCGGGCGGCTCGGCCGCCTCCCTGGTCCGCTACCACCCCGGTGCCAGCGCGGCCCCGCACCGGCACACCAGTTTCGAGATCATCATGGTGTTGGAGGGGGAGCTGATCACCGAGGACGGCCGCCACCCGGCGCATTCGATGCTCGTCATGCCGCCGGGCAGCGTGCACGCCCCGCGCACCGAGCAGGGCGCGCTCATGCTGGTCGTGTGGGAGGCGCCCGTGGAGCCGGCGGAGCCCGTCGACTGACGCGGGCCGACGCGGACCGACGCGAAGGCCGCCCGGGGACCTCCCCGGGCGGCCTTCGCTCGTGCGCGGTGCCCGTCAGTCCTCGGAGGTGATGCCGTAGACGGCGTAGTGCCGTCCCCGGGAGCGGTCCTGGTAGGGCCGCAGCACCGAGGGGTTGTCCTTGTGGTCGGGCCCGAACTGCCAGGTGCGGTAGTGCTCGAGGGTCTCCCACTCGCTGTGCAGCAGGTACTCCCCCGCCCGGTCGACGTCCCGCAGCAGCTCGCTGCGGATCAGGCCCGCGATCCGGGTGCCCGCACCCTCGCCGCGCACCCAGCTGATCTCCCGGTACGTCTTCTCCAACAGGTGCGCCTCGCCCTCCGGCGCGCGGAGGTAGATGACCACACGAATGCGTTCGCCGCTCATGTCCGCTCTCCTCCTACGCGTAGTACTCGGGGGCGACGCGCAGCGACTCCCACTGCTTGGCGTCGTGGCCGTGCACGATCAGTGCGTCCTCGTCGCGGGCGATCGCGACGAGCTTGCGGGTGCTCGCCCGGACCGCCTTCTCGTCCTGGTCGAACGGGAAGACCGGTCGGCTGTCGGGGTCCATGGCAATGGCCATGGGGATCGCGTCGACGGCCAGCAGCACCGGGCCCGTCTCGGGCAGGCGCACGAGAACCGACTGGTGGCCGGGGACGTGGCCGCCTGATTCCAGCAGCTCGATGCCGGGCAGCAGCTCGGTGTCGCCCTCGACGGTCCGGTAGTTCAGGCCCGGGATGTCCCACAGTCCGCTGGAGGCCGTGAGGCGGGGCTCGGTTCCGGAACGCGCCAGGTCGTAGTGCTCGCGCTGGATGACGAACTCGGCGCCGGGGAAGGACGCGTGGAAGCCCGCGTGGTCGGGGTCCAGGTGCGAGCAGACCACGTACGAGATGTCGTCGCAGCTCAGCCCGAGCGCCGCGAGCGTGGTCACCACGTCCTGGCCGGCGGCCACCTTGATGCGGGCGTCGGGCGACGGGTCGACGGGGGCGCCCGTGTCGACCAGGACGTTCACACCGTCGTCGGTACGGATCAGGTAGCCGGGCACCGGCGCCTCCAGTCCGGCGATGACGCCCAGCCTCAGCAGGTACAGCCTCATGTCCGCGCAACCCCTTCCGGAGCGGCCCGCGCCGCTGCCCCGGGCATGGTCCGCAGAGCTCCTCGACTCCCGATGGAGCCGGACGCCCCGGGGGGCGCGAGTACGGCTGGAACAGGGCGGTTCCCGCTCTCTAGCGGGCCTCGAGCGGACCTCGCCACAATGCTCGCGGCCACCCGTCTATCAAGGAGAGCCACCGTGACCGACGCGGACAACAAGCCGTTCCCAGAAGGGGTGAAGGAGCCCGATCCGCAACGGTGGCGTGCTGCCACCGTGATTCTCGTGGCCATCGCCCTCGACCTGATCGACACGACGATCGTCAATGTGGCACTTCCGGTGCTCCAGACCGATCTGGGAGCGGGCAAAGCGGCACTGCAGTGGGTGGCCGCCTCCTACACGCTCACCTTCGCGCTGAGCCTGATCACCGTCGGCCGCATCGGCGACATGCTCGGGCGCAAACGGCTGCTCACCGCGGGCATCATCTCGTTCGTGCTGGCCTCACTGCTGTGCGGCGTCGCCCAGAGCACCGAAATGCTGATCGCGGCCCGTGTGCTCCAGGGCTTCGGCGGCGCCATGGTGATGACCCAGGGCCTGTCCATCTTCCAGGTGGCGTTCCCGCCCAAGGAGCGTGCGGCCGTCTTCGGGCTGTTCGGCGCGCTGTCCGGCATCGCCGCGATGATCGGCCCGCTGCTCGGCGGCGTACTGGTCAACGCGGACCTGTTCGGCTGGACCTGGCGTCCGATCTTCCTGGTCAACGTGCCGATCGGCATCGCCGCTCTGATCGGTGTCGCGATGTACGTGCGCGAGTCCCGCTCCGAGCACGTCAAGCGGCTCGACCTGGTCGGTGTCGCGCTGATCACGGCCGCCCTGCTGGCACTGCTGTTCCCGCTGATCCAGGGCGCCGAATCCGGCTGGCCCGCCTGGACCTTCATCGCGATGGCCTGCTCCGTCCCGCTCTTCGTCGTCTTCGGCGTGTACGAGGTCCGCAAGGCGGCGCGGGACGGCTCGGCGCTCGTGGAGCCCAGTCTCTTCAAGGAGCGGTCCTTCGTGGCCGGCCTCGTGGTGATGCTGAGCTTCTTCGCGATCATCGCCGGTCTGTTCTTCCCCTTCACCCTGTACCTGCAGGTCGGCCTCGGCTTCTCGCCGCTGGCCTCGGGCCTGGCCACCATCCCGTTCTCCTTCGGCGCGATGATCACCGCTTCCTTCTCCGCGGTGCTCGCGCTCAAGATGGGCCGCAAGGTGCTCAGCATCGGCATGGTGATCATGGGTGTCGGCATGGTCGCCCTGATCTGGACCATCAACCACTACGGCGCCGACGTGGGCGGCTGGAACCTGGCCCCCTCGCTCGCGGTGCTCGGCCTCGGCCTCGGCTTCGTCATCTCCCCGGTCGTGGACATCGTCCTCGGCGGGGTGCCGGTCGAACACGCGGGCTCCGGTTCGGGCGTCCTCAGCACCGCCGACCAGCTGGGCGCGGCGGCCGGCGTCGCCGTGATCGGCGTGCTCTTCTTCAACCTGCTCACCTCGCAGGCGGTGCCGGGCGCGGACGCCGCGCTGCCACAGCTGCGCAAGGAACTCGCCGCCGTCGGAGTGGCGGCGCCCGCGCAGGAACAGATCGCGGTCAACTTCCGCGCCTGTGCGAAGGCGAGCGCCGAGGAGGGCGATACGGGCAACGTGCCCGAGGCCTGCAAGCAGATCGTCCCCGAGAGCGCCGTACCCGCCGGTGCGGCGGAGCAGGTCGGCAAGGTGCTGGCCCAGGCGTCAGAGACGGCGCGTGAGGAGGGCTACGCCAAGGCCACCGGCAAGGTGCTCTGGTACGAAGTGGGCATCATCGCCCTGGGCTTCCTGCTGACGTTCCTGCTGCCGCAGCGGCCCCGCGAGCCCGAATGGGCCGGAGACGAGGACGTCGACCTGCCCGCCCAGGCGGACGGTTCCGCGGACGGGGCGCCGCAGGCGGTCCGTACCTCCGAGAGCTGATCCACCGGCGCGGTCGTTGACCGCGGACCCCGGATCCGGGCGCACAGCGCCGGGATCCGGGGTCTCGTGCGTTGCGCGGGCTTCAGCAGCCTTCGAGTCACTTTGAAGAGCGGGCCTCCACCCTGGCCCGACCGACAAAGCCCGTTGGCTTCCCTTTGGAGGGTCCGTGTCCCTGCGCCTGTTCACCTCGGAGTCCGTGACCGAAGGCCACCCCGACAAGATCGCCGACAGGATCAGCGACACCATCCTCGACGCGATCCTGCGGGACGACGCCACGGCCCGTGTCGCCGTGGAAACCCTGATCACCACCGGCCAGGTCCACGTGGCCGGCGAGGTCACCACCAGCGCCTACGCCGATATCCCCGCCCTCGTCCGCGAGGCGATCCTGGACATCGGCTACGACTCCTCCGCCAAGGGCTTCGACGGTGCCTCCTGCGGCGTGTCGGTGTCCATCGGCGCGCAGTCCCCGGACATCGCGCAGGGCGTCGACACCGCCTACGAACAGCGCGTCGAGGGCGATGAGGACGAGCTCGACCAGCAGGGCGCCGGCGACCAGGGCCTGATGTTCGGCTACGCCACCGACGAAACCCCCGAGCTGATGCCGCTGCCCATCCACCTCGCGCACCGGCTCTCGCGCCGGCTGGCGGAGGTCCGCAAGGACGGGACCATCCCCTACCTGCGTCCCGACGGCAAGACCCAGGTCACCATCGAGTACGACGGCGACAAGGCCGTCCGCCTCGACACCGTCGTCGTGTCCTCGCAGCACTCGTCCGACATCGACCTCGAGGCCCTCCTCATCCCGGACATCCGCGAGTTCGTCGTCGAGCACGTCCTCGCGCAGCTGGCGAAGGACGGCATCAAGCTGGAGACCGAGGGTTACCGCCTGCTGGTGAACCCGACCGGGCGCTTCGAGATCGGCGGCCCGATGGGCGACGCCGGCCTGACCGGCCGCAAGATCATCATCGACACGTACGGCGGCATGGCCCGCCACGGCGGCGGTGCCTTCTCGGGCAAGGACCCGTCCAAGGTCGACCGCTCCGCCGCCTACGCCATGCGCTGGGTCGCGAAGAACGTCGTCGCCGCGGGCCTCGCCTCGCGCTGCGAGGTCCAGGTCGCCTACGCCATCGGCAAGGCCGAGCCCGTCGGCCTCTTCGTCGAGACCTTCGGCACCCACAAGGTGGACGTGCAGAAGATCGAGGACGCCATCGGCCAGGTCTTCGACCTCCGCCCGGCCGCGATCATCCGCGACCTCGACCTGCTCCGCCCGATCTACGCCCAGACCGCCGCCTACGGCCACTTCGGCCGCGAGCTGCCGGACTTCACCTGGGAACGCACCGACCGCGCGCAGCGGCTGCGCGAGGTCGCCGGGCTCTGAAGCCGCCCCGACGAGCGACACGCGGCCGCCACACGGGCCGGCAGAGGAGAGCAGAGATGCGCATCGCAGTGACAGGTTCCATCGCCACAGATCATCTGATGGCCTTTCCCCGGAAATTCTCCGATCAGCTCATCCCTGAGCAGCTGGACAAGATCTCGCTCTCGCTGCTGACGGACGAACTCGAGATCCGCCACGGCGGCGTCGCCGCCAACATCGCCTTCGGGCTCGGCTCGCTCGGCTTGTCGCCGCTGCTGGCCGGTGCCGCCGGCGTGGACTTCTCCGACCACCAACTCTGGCTCAAGGCGCACGGTGTCGACACCGACGGCGTGCGCATCAGCGAGACCCTGCACACCGCCCGCTTCGTGTGCGCCTCCGACACCGAGCAGAACCAGATCGGCTTCTTCTACGCCGGTGCGATGGCCGAGGCGCACGAGATCGACCTGGGCGAACTCGTCCGGCGCACCGGCGCGGTCGACCTCGTCGTCGTCTCGCCCAACGATCCGGCGGCGATGCTGCGCCACACCAGGGACTGCGTCGAACTGGGCATCCCATTCGTCGCCGACCCCTCGCAGCAGCTGGCCCGGCTGGAGCGGGACGAGGTCCGAGCGCTGCTCGACGGCCCTCTCTACCTGTTCACCAACGCCTACGAGTCCGTGCTCATCCAGGAGCGCTCCGGCTGGACCGAGCGGCAGATCCTGGACCGCGTCGGAACCTGGGTGACCACGCACGGATCCAAGGGCGCTCACGTCACCGGCGCCGACGCGGCGCCGCTGAGCGTGCCCCCGCTGCCCTCCGTCGAGACGGTGGACCCCACCGGTGCGGGGGACGCCTTCCGTTCGGGCTTCCTGGCCGCACTGGCCTGGGGCCTGGGCCACGAGGACGCGGCCCGGCTGGGCAGCGGGGTGGCGGCGCTGGCCCTGGAGTCCCGCGGCACCCAGGAGTACGAGCTGGACCCCGGCGCGCTCCTGGACCGGCTGTCCGCCGGCTACGGCGCGGACACGGTCGAGCGCCTCGTCCCCCACCTGCGGGCGCTGTGATGGCGCGGGACCAGCGGTCGCGGGTCGCCGCGCTGCGTGAGGCGTTCGCTTCGCGTGTGGTGGTGGCCGACGGGGCGATGGGGACGATGCTCCAGGCGCAG
>NZ_JBHWVV010000032.1:0-58269 GCF_042736715.1 Streptomyces sp. NPDC060049 | reverse complement strand
TCAAGGAACGGACGCTTCCTTTGTACTCACCCTCGCGGGTTTTCCTCCGGGCGCTTCCTTCGTTCTTGTGTTTCCGACTCTATCAGACTCTTTCGGGCCTGACTCCCAGTCAGCGGGCTTTGCCTTCCGGGCTGTTGGGCCCTTCCGACTCCCTGAACTCTAGTGGATTTCCCGGTCGATTCATAATCGGCCTTCGGAAATGAATTCGGGCATGCCGAATGCGTTCCCGGTGGGAGATCGTGCTGAGTTGGGTGCCGCTACGAGGCGGCGGGATTCGTTGTTACTGAAACCTTTCGGCTCAGGGACAACTCGAAGAACCTTACGGACTCGCGAGGTCGGTGTCAACCCCAGACTCCGGGCGGGTCAACTGGGGGACTGGAGGTCCTCCACGCGGCCCAGGAGGCGGGTGAGCATGTCGCCCAGGACCCCCCGTTCCGCGGTGGACAGGTCCTGGAGGAGGTCCTCCTCGAACACCGTGGCGGCCCGCATCGCGTCCAGCCACTTGCTGCGGCCCTCCGCGGTGAGCTCCACGATCACGCGCACGCGGTTGTTCTCGTCCCGCTCGCGCGTGACCAGTCCTTCCGACGTCATGCGGTCGATCCGGTGGGTCATCGCCGCCGGCGTGAGGCCCAGCTGCTTCGCGAGCTCGCTCGGGCCCATCCGGTAGGGGGCTCCCGAGAGGACGAGGGCCTTGAGGACCTCCCACTCGGCGTTGCTGATGCCCAGGGCCGCCGTCTGACGGCCGTACGCCACGTTCATGCGGCGGTTCAGGCGGCTCAAGGCCGAGACGACCTTCTCGACCTGGGGGTCGAGGTCCTGGAACTCGCGCTGATAGACGGCGATCTGTTCGTCGAGGCTCGGTTCGTGGACGGGCGCAGTGCCGTCGGGGGTGTCACCCATGGTCCGAAGTATCGCACGCGGCCGTTGGCGTCTAACTCCTTCGATGTGTAGAGTTAAGGGTCGAACTTTAGCTGTGAAGTCTTCAGGCTTCAGCAATCAAGGTGGTGAGAAGTGACCAAGGTGATGGGCGCTGCGATGCGGCGGATCCAGGCCGGGAACGCGTTGACCGCGTTCGGCATCGGCTTCACGGTTCCGTTCCTCTATGTCTACGCGGCGAAGGTGCGAGAGCTGGACCCCATGTGGGCCACCGGAACGTTCATGGCGTTCGCCCTCGGCGCGCTCCTCGCGCTGCCCTTCACCGGGCGGGTGATCGACCGGCGCGGTCCGGTCCCCGTCGTCATCGGAGCGGCCGTCCTCGCCTCGGCGGGTGCGCTGTCGCTCGGGTTCTCCACCGGCGTGGCCGCGATCCTGCTCTCCGCCCTCGCGCTGGGCGCGGGCCAGGCCGTCATGCAGCCCGCGCTGGCCACGATGATCGTGCGGTGCTCCACTCCGTCCACCCGGACGCGTGCCTTCGCCTTCCAGTTCTTCATGCAGAACCTGGGCCTGGGCATCGGCGGGCTCATCGGCGGTCTGATCGTCGACGAGAGCCGGCCCGGCAGCTTCACGCTTCTCTTCGGCATCGAGGCCGTGATGTTCCTGGTCCTGGCCGGGGTCATCGCCACCGTGCGGATGCCGCAGGTGCCGGCGATCAGCAATGCCCTGGCCAAGGACGCCGTCCCGGCGGGCGGCGGCTGGAAGCGCCTGCTGGAGCACAAGGCCATGGTGCAGTTCTGCGTGCTCGGCTTCGTCCTCTTCTTCGCCTGCTACGGACAGTTCGAATCGGGGCTCGCCGCCTTCGGTACCGAGGCCGCCGGGATCACCCCGTCCACGCTCGGATTCGCGCTTGCCGCCAACACCGGTGCGATCGTCCTCGCGCAGTTCGTCGTGCTGCGGCTCGTGGAGAACCGTCGCCGGTCCCGGGTGATCGCGCTCGTCGGCCTGATCTGGACCGCCGCGTGGGTCATCGCCGGCTTCTCCGGTCTGGGACACGGCAGTGCCGTCATGGCCGCCGGTGCGTTCGTGGCCGCGTACGGGCTCTTCGGCATCGGCGAGGCGATGCTGTCGCCGACGCTGGCCCCGCTGGTGGCCGATCTGGCTCCGGAGGGGTCCGTGGGCCAGTACAACTCGGCCTTCGCCCTGGTCAAGCAGATGGCGCTGGCGCTCGGGCCGCTCGGTGTGCCGCTGGGCGCGGGCGTGCCGATGCTCTACATCGGGATCTTCGTCCTGGTCTCGCTCGGCATCGCCGGGCTGGCCTTGCGCCTGGGCAAGCAGCTGACTCCGGTGCAGGACAACCCGACGCAGGCCCGGAGCGCCGGCGCGGCGCAGACGATCGCGGCTGCCGAGCCCGTAGCCGCGTAGGCGCGAAGAGGCGGTCGTTCCACCGCGAACGTGAGAAGGCCCCGGTCCGGTGGATCGGGGCCTTCTTCGGGTCCGGACGCTACTTGTCCTTGTCCTTGTCAGGGAGGGCGAACTCGCACCAGACGGCCTTGCCGCCGCCCGGGGTGCGGCGGCAGCCCCAGGACGAGGCGACGGTGGCGACGATGGAGATGCCGCGGCCGGTCTCGTCGGCCGGCTCGGCGCGGCGGCGGCGCGGGAGGTGGTCGTCCCCGTCGGTGACTTCGATGATCAGCCGGCGGTCGGTGCGGCGCAGCCGCAGGCGCATGGGCGGGGTGCCGTGCTGGAGGGAGTTCGCCACGAGCTCGCTCGCCGCCAGGACGCCGAGGTCGCACAGTTCGACCGGGAAGCGCCAGGAGGCGAGGACGCCCTGGGCGAAGGCGCGGGCGCGCGGGGCGGCCTCGATGCCGCCGAGGAGTTCCAGGGCCGCGTTGTGGAAGAGCTCCGCGTCGGCTCCGGTGCGGGCGGGCTGCTGGAGGACCAGCACGGCGACGTCGTCGTCGTGGTCGGCGTCGACGCCGAGGGCGCGCATCAGGCGGTCGCAGATGACGGCGGGCGTGCCCTGGGCGCCGGAGAGGGCGCGCTCGAGGGCGGCGACGCCCTCGTCGATGTCCTCGCCCCGGCGCTCGACCAGGCCGTCTGTATAGAGGACGGCGGTGGAGCCGGGGCCCAGCGCGATGGTGCCGGAGGTGTGGAGCCAGCCGCCGGTGCCGAGCGGCGGGCCTGTGGGGTCGGCGGCGCGGCGGACGGTGCCGTCCTCGTCGCGGACGAGGATCGGGAGGTGGCCGGCGGAGGCGTAGGCGAGGAGGCCCTCGTTGGGGTCGTGGACGGCGTAGACGCAGGTGGCGATCTGGCTCGCGTCGATCTCGGCCGCCAGTCCGTCGAGGAGCTGGAGCACCTCGTGGGGCGGGAGGTCGAGGCGGGCGTACGCGCGCACGGCGGTACGGAGCTGGCCCATGACGGCGGCGGCGCGGACCCCGCGGCCCATGACGTCGCCGATGACGAGGGCGGTTCGGCCGGCGCCCAAGGTGATGACGTCGTACCAGTCGCCGCCGACGGCCGCCTCGGTGCCGCCGGGCTGGTAGGTCGCGGCGACGCGCAGGTCGTCGGGCTGTTCCAGCTCCTGCGGGAGGAGGGAGCGCTGGAGGGTGACGGCGGCCTCGCGCTGGCGGCGCTCGCTGGCCCGCAGGCGCTCGGCGGCCTCGGCGTGGTCGGTGACGTCGGCGAGGTGGATCAGGATCCCGGCGTGCCGGGGGTCTTCGGCCGCGTCGTCGGCGCCGGCCTTGGGGAAGTCGACGGGGGTGCAGGTGACGGTGTACGAGCTGGCGCCGCCGGGGGCCGTGCGGTTCTTGGCGGTACGCGGCTTCCCGCTGCGCTGGACCTGGTCGAGGAGCGGGAGCAGGCCCAGCTCGCCGAGCTCGGGGAGCGCGAGGTGTGCGGGGGCGCCGGGGGTACGGGCGCCGAAGCCGGCGGTGTAGGCGTCGTTCACGTAGGCGACGCGGTGCTCCGGGCCGTGCACGAGGGCGACGAGCGCCGGGAGTCGGCCGAGGACGTCCCGTACGGAGAGCTCGTCCGGGGAGGGCACGGGCTCGGCGGAGCCTCCCGTACCGGCGGTGGCGGGCGTGGCGGCGGTGGCCGAACCGGTGCCGCGGACGGTGGGGTCGGCGGGGCCGGAGGGGTCGGTGTCGGTCCCGGTCGCAGAATGGCCGGCGCCGCGGGCTGCCGGGACCGAACCCTCGCCCCGTTTGGCCTGGGCTGCGGCGTGTTCGGACCGGGCGGCGGCGCGACGCTGCGTTCCGGGGAACCGGGCGCTCCAGCGCGTGAAGTTCACTGCTTTCAAGCCTCGTGGTGTCGCTCGTGGTCGCTGTGTCACTCGGTGGCGATCGGGTGGCACTCGGATGTCACGCTGATGTCACTCTGTGCAGGTGTGAGCCCACCTATGGTCACACGTCCAGTGTGGCGGACGGCACTGACAGCGTCAGCCTCCGCTCTTCTTCGGAGGGTCCTTGGGGCCTCCGCCCGCTGCGAGTTCGAATTCTGCCCTGGGATGTTCGAGGGATCCCAGGGAGACGATCTCACGCTTGAAGAGACCGGAGAGGGTCCACTCGGCGAGTACCCGTGTCTTGCGGTTGAGGGTGGGGACGCGGCTGAGGTGGTAGGCGCGGTGCATCAGCCAGGCAGGGTAGCCCTTGAGCTTGCGCCCGTAGACGTGGGCGACGCCCTTGTGGAGTCCGAGCGAGGCGACGGACCCGGCGTACTTGTGGGCGTACTCGGTGAGGAGTCCGCCGCGCAGGGACGACACGAGGTTGTCGGCGAGGACCTTGGCCTGGCGGACGGCGTGCTGGGCGTTGGGCGCGCAGGCGGTGCCCTTCTCCGGTGCCGTGATGTCGGGGACGGAGGCGGCGTCGCCGGCCGCCCAGGCGTGTTCGACGCCTTCGACGGTGAGGAAGGAGGTGCAGGCGAGGCGGCCGCGGTCGTTCTTGGGCAGGTCGCTGGCGGCGAGGACCGGGTGCGGTTTGACGCCGGCGGTCCAGACGACGGTGCGGGTGGGGAAGCGGGCGCCGTCGCTGAGGACGGCGACGCGGTTCTCGCAGGATTCGAGCCGGGTCTCCAGGCGCAGGTCGATGCCGCGGCGGCGCAGTTCGCGGATCGTGTAGGTGCCCATCTCGGGGCCGACCTCGGGGAGGATCCGGTCGCTGGCCTCGACCAGCACCCACTTCATGTCCTCGGGCTTGACGTTGTGGTAGTAGCGGGCCGCGTAGCGCGCCATGTCCTCGAGCTCGCCCAGGGCTTCGACTCCCGCGTAGCCGCCGCCGACGAAGACGAAGGTGAGGGCCGCGTCGCGGATGGCGGGGTCGCGGGTGGAGGAGGCGATGTCCATCTGCTCGATGACGTGGTTGCGCAGGCCGATGGCCTCTTCCACCGTCTTGAATCCGATGGCGAATTCGGCGAGTCCCGGGATGGGGAGGGTGCGGGAGACGGAGCCGGGGGCGAGGACGAGTTCGTCGTACTCGATCCGCACGGGGGCGCCGCCCTCCTCATCGGTGGCGAGGGTGGTGACGGTCGCGGTCCGGGCGGCGTGGTCGATCTGCTGGGCCTCGCCGATGACGATGCGGCATTTCGACAGGACGCGGCGCAGCGGGACCACGACGTGGCGCGGGGAGATGGAGCCGGCGGCCGCTTCCGGGAGGAAGGGCTGGTACGTCATGTAGGGCTCGGGCGTGACCACCGTGACCTCGGCCTCCCCGGTTCTCAGCTTTCGCTGGAGCCGGAGTGCCGTGTACATGCCTACGTAGCCGCCGCCGACGATGAGGATCCGCGTACGGGGCGGGGTACCGGGGTCCGTGCCCCGGGAGTTAGCAGCCTTCACCATCCCATGACGCATCGTGGCCCGGAGTTTGTCCACAGGCCCGGCACATTGTGTGACCGGCGGGATGCCCGGGGCGGGGTGGTCGCGTGAGGCAGGTGGAGGTGAAGGTGCGCAGGTCAGGGGGTGCGGAAGGGCTGATTCCGGGGGTTTGGAACGGAAAAATGGGGGTGAATGCTCCGATCGGGGGGCTGTCCGTCCGGGGCTGCCTCTTCTGAATTGACTCTGGCTCAACTATGTTCGTATCTCGTCGAGGAGTAGGACCGGGGGCCCTCATGACCGTGGCCCCTCTCGACGCGAAGGCGGGGAGTGTCTCCGGGGGGAGACAAATGATTACCGGGGGATACACATGCACATTTCCGATTTCCATGCTTCTGTCACCGCACTGTCGACGGCCACGGCCTCGACGGAAAGCAATGGCCGACTGATGGCGAGCGGTGCCACCACGCACGGCGTGGGCCGCTCCACTCCGCTGCGCGTCGACGCGCAGCGCAATCTCGAACACGTACTGCGCGCGGCCCGCGAGGTCTTCGGCGAGCTGGGCTACGGGGCTCCGATGGAGGACGTGGCGCGGCGCGCGCGGGTCGGCGTCGGCACCGTGTACCGGCGGTTCCCGAGCAAGGACGTCCTGGTCCGGCGGATAGCCGAGGAGGAGACCTCCCGGCTGACCGAGCAGGCCCGTACCGCGCTCGGCCAGGAGGAGGAGCCGTGGGAGGCGCTGTCGTGCTTCCTGCGCACCTCCGTGGCCTCCGGCGCCGGGCGGCTGCTGCCGCCGCAGGTGCTGCGGGTCGGCGGCCCCGACGAGGACGCGGCGCAGGACGAGGAAGCACGCGTTCCGCACCAGCGTCAGGCCGTCGCGGCCGGCGGGACACCCGACCTGCGGGTCGTGGGGGCTTCGCGGACCGGCCTGGAGGACGAGCCCTCGGACGACGCGGGCGCGGGTGCGCTGCTGGAGGTCGTCGGCCGCCTGGTGGACCGTGCCCGGGAGGCCGGCGAGCTGCGCGCCGACGTCACGGTGGCCGATGTGCTGCTGGTGATAGCCACGGCGGCGCCCGCGCTGCCGGACGCGGCGCAGCAGGCGGCGGCCTCGGCCCGACTGCTCGACATCCTGCTCGAAGGGCTGCGGTCCCGGACCGTGTAGGCCGTCGACGGGCAGGGCCCGGCACGGCCCGACGCGGATGGCGGGTCCCCCCGCGGGGTGGCGTCAACCGGATCCATCGAACGCACTATCGCTCGAACGGGTGAGGTGGCGCACGGCGATTCGCCGTGGCTTGCCCGGATGAGTGGATGGCGTGGAGACGGGTCCGGTGCGCGTCCACCATGTGCCACGCTGAATCGGTGTACCGGTTGAGTGTGTCGTGCGGGGGCGTCCGCCATGAGCGTTGACGGGCGGGAAGAGCCACGCGCCGGCGCCGGTGGCGAAGTCGGGACGGGCAGCCCGCCCGCACGGCAGGTCCCGGCGCAGCGCGAGCCGGGCGGGCGCCACGCCGCCGGGTCGAGCGGTGAGCTGCCGCCGTCCGACGGGGACTTGATCGGCCGGGTGCGCGGCGGCGACGACGGCGCGTACGAGGAGCTGTTCCGCCGGCACGCCGATGCCGTACGCCGCTACGCCCGCACGTGCTGCCGCGACGGGCACACCGCCGACGACCTGACGGCCGAGGTGTTCGCACGCACCCTCCAGGCCGTACGGGGCGGGGC
Source organism: Streptomyces sp. NPDC060049 (assembly GCF_042736715.1). Classification (NCBI taxonomy): domain Bacteria; kingdom Bacillati; phylum Actinomycetota; class Actinomycetes; order Kitasatosporales; family Streptomycetaceae; genus Streptomyces; species Streptomyces sp. NPDC060049. Next base: position 50,870 of record NZ_JBHWVV010000032.1, on the reverse strand, counting down.
GGGCCCGGACCAGTCGGTGCGCGCCTATCTGCTGACCACCGTGCGCCGGGTCGCCGCGGCCTGGGCGAAGACGGCGAGACGGGAGCATCTGGTCGAGGACTTCGCGCTGTTCGCGGAGCAGGCCGCCGGAGGCGGTGACGGCACCGTCGCGCTGACCGGGGACGACACCCTCGAACTGGGCGCCGATGTAAGGGCGATGCGCGAGGCCGAGCACTCCCTCGCCATGCAGGCCTTCCGGAGCCTGCCCGAGCGGTGGCAGGCCGTGCTGTGGCACACCACCGTCGAGGAGGCTTCGCCGAGCTCGATCGCACCGCTCTTCGGGCTGAGCGCCAACGCCACCGCCGTGCTGGCCGGCCGGGCCCGCGAAGGGCTCAAGCAGGCTTACCTGCAGGCCCATGTGAGCACCGCGCTGAGCTCGGGCGGAGACTGCGCCCGGTACGCCGACCGGCTGGGCGCGTACGCCCGCGGCGGCTTGCGCATGCGGGCGGAGCGGGGTCTGCGCAGCCACCTGGAGGAGTGCGCCCGGTGCCGGCTCGCGGCCGGGGAGCTCAAGGACGTCAACGCGGGCATTCCCGCGCTGCTCCCGGTCGCGGTCATCGGGTGGTTCGCCGCCGGGTACGCGGCCAAGGCCGCCGGAGTGGTGGCGGGCGGGGCCGTCGCCGCAGGCGGTGCCGGAGCCGCCGCGGCCGCGGCCGGCGGGTCGTCGGCCGGAGCGGGAGCCGGGGCCGCCGCGGGTGGTGCGGCGGGCGGGGCCGGGTCCGGCGGTATCGGCGCGGCCGTGCCCTCGGAGGGGCTGGGGCTGCCTGCGAAGGCCGCCATCGCCGCCGGGGTCGTGGTCGCCGCGGCCGCCGGGGTGGTGTTCGCGCTGGCCGGTGACGACACCGAGCCGCAGGCCCGGGTGGCGCCCGCGCCGGGCGTGGTAGCGCCCGCCCTTCCGGCGCCGGGGAGTTCCGCCCCCGCCGCGCGGGAGCCCAGCCCGGCGGGGGCGCAGCCGCCGCCGGCGCGAGGGCCCGTACCGACGGCGCGGGCGACGAAGCCGCCGGTGGCCGGGGCGCCGGCCGCGCCGGCGCCCTCGCCGAGCCGGGAGCGGCCCTCGCCGAGCCCGAGCCCGAGCCGCAGCGCGAGTCCGAAGCCGAAGCCGACGCCTCCTCCGCCGCCGCGGGCCCCGGAGGGGTTCCGCCTCGCCGGGCTGGACCACTCCGTCGCCGGGGACCACAGCGGCCCCGAGCTGCAGACCTGGCGCAGCAGCTGGGTGTGGCAGCGCTGGAGCCCGCAGATCGGCGGGCAGCGCTTCGGGCACGGGATCACCGTCGACTCCCGCTCGTCCGTGGAGATCGTCCTCAACCGCCAGTGCGCGAGCTTCTCCGCACGGGCCGGTGTGGACGGCCTGTCGCTGTTCACGGACGGCGAGGTGCGCTTCTCCGTGTACGCGGACGGGCAGCGCCTGTGGCAGTCCCGGGCACTCGGCTACGGGGACCCGGCAGTGGGCCTGTCCGTCTCCCTGGCCGGGCACGAGACCTTGCGCCTGGTCGTGGAACGGGCCGGCGGCGGGCGCCTGCCGACGCTGGCGACCTGGGCCGACGCCGTGATCGGCTGCCGCTGACGAAGGTCAGCCTCCGGTGAGGAGCGCCGCCACCTCCGCCGGGGTGAGCGCGGCGCCGGCCGCCTGTTCCCGGGCGAAGCGCTCCTGGCCGAGCGCGGCGCGGGTGCGGTCCGGGAACCCGTCGAGGGCCGCCGCCTCCGGGACCGACCGCGGGTGTCCCGCACGCCAGGCGGTGGCGGCCGCGAAGACCCGTACGGCCTCGGCCGGGCGGCCGGTGGCGGCCAGCTGACCGGCGGCGGTCTCGGCGAGCGCGGCGAGGACCCGTTCCGCGCAGTGCCCGGCGACGGCGGCGGCCAGGGCGGGGGCGATCAGGGCCAGGCCCGCCTCCGGGCCGTGCTCACGGGCGGCGAGGACGGCCTCGATGTTGGCGAGTCCGGCGGTGAGCTGCGGCGGCCCCGTGAACTTCGCGGCCTCGGCGCGGGCCAGATCGCAGTCGGTGCGGGCCCGGTCGAGGTCGCCCCGGAAGAGGGCGAGCAGCGAGGCGACCAGTCGGCTGTAGGCGCGCACGTCGTACACCCCGCCGAACTGCGCGGCCTCGCGGTCCGCCTGGGCCAGCAGCTGCTCGGCGCCGTCGACGTCCCCGACGCAGAAGGCCGTTTCGGCGATCCGGACGAGCACGAAGGGCGCTTCGAGGTCCGCGCCGACCTCCCGGGCGAGGCGCAGGCACTCCTCGTACTCGGTGCGGGCGGTGTCGTACCGGCCGCGGGAGAGGGCCCGTTCGCCGGACGCGCTCGCGACCTGGGAACGGGTCCAGCGGTCGCCGACCCGGTCGGCTATCTCGTGCAGTTCGGCGATGTCCGCGTCGACGGTGGGCAGGCCGCCGGTGATGTCGATGGCGACGTGGGTGCGGAGCATGAGGGTGACGCCCAGCTCCCAGTCGGAGCCGTGGCGGCGGCAGTTCTCGACGGCGCTTTCGAGGCAGGCGTGGAAGCCGAGGACGTCGCCGGTGAGGTACGAGGCCATGGGCCAGAGCATGCCGGGGAAGCGGACCGTCTCGGGGCCGCCCCGACCGAAGGCCTCGGTGATGCGGGCCGAGGAGGCGGCGTAGCCCGGGGAGTGGAACTCCTCGAGATCGCGGCCCTCGGCGAGCAGGAACACGCGGAGGACCTCCAGGCGCATGAGGATCCAGTAGGACGGGGAGCCATCGGGCGGGTCGGGCGGAGTGAGGGCCAGGGCCCGGCCGGTCCACTCGGCGCCCTCGTCGCGGTAGTTGCGCAGCCACCAGAACCAGCCGAGGGCGAAGACGAGGCGCTGTGCGGTGTCGCCGTCGTCGTGGGTGACGGCGGTGTGCAGGGCGGCGCGGAGGTTGTCGAGCTCGGTCTCGATCCGGCGGATCCAGGGGAGCTGGGCGGCGGAGCGGAGCAGGGGTTCGGCTTCCTCGGCGAGGGCCGTGAAGTGGGCGGCGTGACGGCGGGCGGTACGGGTGCGGGCGGCGGGGGCGGCCGCGGCGCGTTCGGTGGCGTACTCGTGGATGGTTTCGAGCATGCCGTAGCGCATGCCGGCGGGGCCGGCGGGCTCGGCGAAGACGAGGGACTTGTCGACGAGGGAGCCGAGGAGGTGGGCGACGTCGGCCTCGTGATCGGCGTAGGCGTCGGCGTCGGTGTCGGCGTCGGCGTCGACGTCGGCCTCCAGGGCGCAGACGGCTTCGGCCGCCGCCAGGTCGCAGCCGCCGGCGAAGGCGGACAGGCGGCACAGGACGGTGCGTTCGGGTTCGGAGAGGAGGTCCCAGGACCAGTCGACGACGGCGCGCAGCGTCTGCTGGCGGGGTAGGACGGTCCGGGAACCGCTGGTCAGGAGGCGGAACCGGTCGTCGAGGCGGTCGGCGATCTGGCGCGGGGTGAGCAGGCGCAACCGGGCGGCGGCCAGCTCGATGGCGAGCGGCAGGCCGTCCAGGCGGGCGCAGATCTCGGCCACGGCGGCCGGGTCCTCGTCGGGGGCGAAACCGGGGCGGGCGGCGGCGCCCCGGTCGGCGAAGAGCCGGTGCGCGGTGGCGGGCGGGAGCGGTTCGACGGGCCGGATCGTTTCGCCGGGGACGCCGAGGGGCTCACGGCTGGTGGCGAGGATCCGTACGCCGGGGCAGTGCGTGAGGAGGCGTTCGGCGAGGTCGGCGGCGGCGCCGATGACGTGCTCGCAGTTGTCGAGGACGAGGAGCAGGCGGCGGTTCGCGCAGTGCTCGACGAGGAGGGCGGTGGGGTCCTCGGTCGGGGCCTTCTCGCGGGCCACGAGGGAGCTCTCGCGCAGACCGAGGGCGCTGAGGACGGCGCCGGGGACGGCGGCGGGGTGGTCCAGGCGGGCCAGTTCGACGAGCCAGGCCGGTTCGGCGTGGTCGGCGTCCGCGGTAGTCGCCGTGGCGTGGTCGGCGGCGGCGGTAGTCGCGGCGGCGTGCTCGGCGGCGGCGGTAGTCGCGGCGGCGTGCTCGGCGGCGGCGGTAGTCGCGGCGGCGTGCTCGGCGGCGGCGTGCTCGGCGAGGCGGGTCTTGCCGGAGCCGCCGGGGCCGGTGAGCGTGATCAGGCGCAGGCGGGGCAGGTCCGCGCGGAGCGAGGCGAGTTCGGGCTCGCGCCCGACGAAGGAGGTGAGGCGGGGGCGGAGGTTGCCCCGCCGGGGCGCGGGGGTCCGGGGCGGGGTGGGCGGCGCGGCCGGCTGGAGGAGCTGGGCGTGGAGGGAGACCAGTTCGGGGCCGGGGTCCGTGCCGAGGGCTTCGGACAGGGTCCGGCGGGTGCGCTCGTACGCGGCGAGGGCCTCGGCGGGGCGGCCGGCCGCGCGCAGCGCGCGGAGCTGCTGGGCGCGGAGGCGTTCGTCGTACGGGTTCCCCTGGATCAGCGCCTCGATCTCCGGGAGGAGCGTCGCCGGATCCGTGGCACCTGAGCGGAGATCGGCCTCGACCCGGTCGCGGAGCGCCGCCGTGCGGCGCGCCTCGGCGGCGGCCGCGTGGGTGGTGCGGGCCGGCTCCGGGAGATCGGCGAAGGCGGGGCCGCGCCAGAGGCCGAGGGCGGACCGGAGGGTCACGGCGGCGGCGGGGTGCCGGCCGGAGGCGAGCTCCTGGGCTCCTCGGCGGGCCAGCCGGGTGAAACGGTGGAAGTCCACGTCGTCCGGGCCTCGGACGGCGAGGCGGTAGCCGCCGGCGGGGTCGGCCAGGACGGTGTCCCGGGCGCCCAGGGCGCGGCGCAGCCGGGCGACGAGGGCCTGGAGGGCGGCGGGGGCATCCCCGGGCGGGTCGTCGCCCCAGACCTCGTCGATGAGGTCCGCGACGGGGGCGGGGGTGCGGGTGTCCGCGCGCAGGGCGAGCGCGGTGAGGAGTGCGCGGAGGCGGGGGCCGCCGAGGGGGCGGGGGGTGTGGGTGTCGGCCTGGTGCACCTCGTCGGCCCGGCGCACCTCGTCGGCCCGGCGCACCTCGGACTGGGGGGCCGTGGGGGTCTCGTCGGCCCGGTGAGCCGTGTGGGTCTCGTCGGTCTCGTCGGTCTCGTCGCGGGCCTCGGTGATGCCGAGGATCAGGTAACGCACGGGGCAATACTGCCGGTCCTTCGCCGGGTGCGGACGCCGGTCGGGGGTGTTCGGCTCCGTCCGGGCCCTGGGCTCCCGCCCCGGGGACCGGCGCCTCGAACGCCGACGGGCCGGAAACAACTGCGGGCAAGGACCCACGAGTTGTCGGCTCATGCCCCGGGTGGGACGCCGGGCGGCGGGACAGCGTGCGACGGACGAAGCGGGCGGCCGGTGAGGGGGTGGGTTACGAGAGGGCCTTGGGGCGGAGGGGGACGCCTGTGGGGACCGCGCGGCGGCGGGGGGTGGAGGTGCCCGTCCAGCACGTGCCCCGGCGGGCGAGGAGGCGGCCCAACCACAGTTCCATCGAGACGAGTTCGGCCAGTCCGTCCAACGGGACCGGGTGGCCGTCCGCCGCGTCGAGGAGGGCTTGGCGCACGACCCGGGCCTCGATCAGGCCCGCGTCCGCCAGGAGGGGGGCGGAGAAGAGGGACAGGAGCTCCGGGAGGGCGGTGCGCAGGCCCAGTCGGGTCGCCGATTCGTTCGGGGCGCGGGTCGTGGCGCCCCACCCGGGAGGGAGTTCGCGGACGCCGGCCGAGGACAGGACGGTGCGCAGGATCGCCGCACGGGCGCCGGGCTGGACGCGCAGGGATTCGGGGAGGGCCCGGGCGGCCCGTACGACCTGATTGTCCAGGAAGGGGGCGTGCAGCCGCTGGCTGCGGACCTCCACTGCCTGTTCGAAGACCCGGTGGCCGGCCGCGTGGCGGGCCAGGACGGCACGGGCCCGGGCCTCCCCCGGGCGCAGGGAGAGCGGGGGGCGGCCCGCGGCGGCGCTGAGGCGGATCGATACCTCGGCCAGCGCCTCGCCCGTCAGCCAGGCCGCCGCCGGGCCCGGCCGGGACCAGGTCAGGGCTGCGAGCGAGGCGTCCACCGGGGAGGAGGATCCCCCGGAGGCCGCGCCCTCGCGCAGCCGGGCCGCCGCCGCTTCCATGCCCGCGCGGTACGGCGTACGGGCCAGGCGGCGGGCGGCCGAGTACACGGTGAGGGGGACGAGGAGGGAGTCGCCGGGGGACGAGCGGGCCAGGGCCAGGGCCGGGCGCAGGAGGTGGCGCCGGCGGCGGTCGAGGAGCAGGTCGGCGAGCCGGGCGGGGTGGGCGTCGAGGACTTGGCGGGCTCCGTGGCCGGTGAAGTGGTCCGCGGAGCCGGCGGCGAGACGGCGGCGCTCGCGGGCGGCGAAGACGAGGGAGGGGCCCGGTTCGTCGGTGAGGGGCCCGTCGAGGTCCGCGTAGGGGAGCGCTTCCTCGGCGGCGGCCACGACCACGTGGTGCAGCCGGGGGTTGGCGGCGATGGCGTGGGCGCGTTCCAGTTCGGCCTCGCGGCCCCGCGGGGTGGCGAGGTCGTTGAAGGTGACCGCGAGGAGGCGTTCGCCGGTGCGGCTGAGGATGGTGCCCGGTGCTCCGGGGAGGCCGGCCGCCAGCAGGGCGAGGGTCGCGGAGGCGCTGCCGCCGGAGAGGTCGGCGCCCACTCCGGGAACGGGCGCGGGGGCGCCGCGGGCCGCTCGGCGGTCGGCGGGGCCCATTCCGGGGACGGGTCCGGGGTCGTAGGCCGCCGCCTCGGGAGCATGGCGGGGAGCCGTGAGCCGGGCGCGCACCGCGTCGACCAAAGCTTCCCGTACGCCCTCCACCGCGCGCTCGGGGTCGGCCTCGGGGGCGGCCACCGCGAGGGAGGCCACCGACTCGTACCCGGTGATCTCCCGCGAGCCCTCGCGCAGGATCAGGGCGTGGCCGGGCGGGATCCGGCGTACGCCGACGTACGGTGTGCCGTCGCCCAGCGCCTCCGGACTGTCGGGGCAGGCCAGCAGGGCGGCGAGATGGCCCACGTCGAGCTGCGCCTCGATCAGGTCGGCGAGCGGGAGGGCGGCGGTGGCGTACGCGGTTCCGCTGGCCCAGGGGGTGTAGAAGACGGGCCGGGCTCCGGCGAGGTCCCCGACGACGGTGATGCGCCGGCCGGCCTGGACGACGGCGGTGTAGCTGCCGGGCCACTGGGTGAGGTGGCGCAGGGCGCCCCCGCGGGCGGCGTACAGGGCCTGGCGCAGTTCCCCGTCGGTGGCGCCGCAGCAGCCGAGGACGACGAGCCGGGTGAAGGGGTCGGCCGGGTCTGCGGTGAGGGTGCGGATCTCGTCCGGTCGCCAGTCGCCGACGGCCCAGAGGGGGTCGGGGTCTCCCCAGAGCAGTTGGGCGCCCACGGGGACCACGGTGCGGTCGGCGTCGGCGGCGGCCGGATCGTCGGCGTGGTCGGCGTCGGCGAGGCCGCCGCGGACGGGGCCGTCGGCCCATCCGTCGGGGCCGGGGCCGTAGCCGGTGGCGTGGCCGGAGCCGTATGCGCCCTGGCCGGAGCCCTGCGCGGCGCTTCGGGCGGAGCCGGGGCCCGCGACCCGTCCGGCCGTGCCGAAGCTCGCGGCGATACTGCTCCAACCCACCAACCAGCGCACCGCCGCCTCCCCAGCCCGTGGGCACCTGACCGGGGTACGAACGGCGCGGCCGGCTCTCTGGGCACGACCGGCGGGACCCCGGGTGGCTCGGGGACCATGCTGCCACGAGACAGGCGTGCGAGAGTGGTTAAGGGGGCGCGCGTGCGAACGAACACGCCCCGTCCATGCGGTATTTGGCGTTCCGTTCCCAGCGTCCCATAGGTCGCTTTCGGCCATTCTCAGGCCGTACCGCGGACCCGCCGGTCCCATCCGGCGGGGCACGGCGAAGCGCGGCCCGGGAGGCGGCGTCCGCCCCCCGGACCGTTCCGCCACCCGCGGGGATTGGGGCAGCGGCGTCCCCCGGCCCGCCGGATCCACGCGGCGGGCCGACCCACGCACCGCACATCGAATCGCCGGCCCCGCGGAGCGGCCAGAGCGCACGGCCGGGCGCACGGCCACACGGGCGGAGCACGCGCTGACACGTGCGCCCCGGGCGTGGACCCCGCCCGACTGTGCATACGGACAACAATCCCGCCATACGGAACAAGAGGCCTTAACGCTTGGGAGGCAGGGAACTACGCTGGGTTTACGAAATGCCGGGCGCCTATGCCCCGGCGGCGTATGCGTTCCGCGTGTGACGAGGGGTGGCGCATGTCCAGGGAGCTCCGCGAGCCCAATGAGAAGCTCGGCGCCGTCCTCGCCCTCGCGGGCATCAGCAACGCCGGGCTCGCCCGCCGGGTCAACGACCTCGGCGCGCAGCGCGGCCTGACACTTCGGTACGACAAGACGTCCGTGGCCCGGTGGGTCTCGAAGGGCATGGTGCCGCAGGGCGCCGCGCCCCACCTGATCGCGGCGGCCATCGGCGCGAAGCTCGGCCGGCCCGTGCCGCTGCACGAGATCGGCCTCGCGGACGCGGACCCGGCGCCCGAGGTGGGGCTGGCCTTCCCGCGCGACGTGGGCGCCGCCGTGCGCTCGGCCACCGACCTCTACCGGCTCGACCTCGCCGGGCGGCGCGGCGGTGGCGGGATCTGGCAGTCGCTCGCCGGTTCGTTCTCGGTATCGGCATATGCGACGCCGGCTTCGCGCTGGCTGATATCTCCCGCCGACAGTTCCGTGGCGCGCGAGCCGGGGCCCGCGTCCGGGCAGCGTCAGGGCCAGGTGCGGAGCAGGGGGCAGAACGGACAGGACAGCGGGCAGGGCAGTGGACCGGGCAGTGGACCGGGGCAGTATCGCCCGGTGCCATCCCGCGCGACCGTGGCATCACGCGAGCCGGTGCCGGGCGCGGCCCCGCCGGAAGGCCTTCCGGCGCCTCCCGGAGCGCCCGTCCGGGGTGTGCCCGCCCAGCCTCCAGGCGAAACGCACGCCCCTTACGCGCCCGAGGCCGGCCCGCAGCGCGTGGGCCACAGCGATGTGACCAAGCTGCGCGAGGCCGCCGAGGACGCCCGCCGCTGGGACTCCAAGTACGGCGGCGGCGACTGGCGTTCGTCGATGGTCCCCGAGTGCCTGCGGGTGGACGCGACGCCGCTGCTGCTCGGCTCCTACACCGACGAGGTGGGCCGCGCGCTCTTCGGCGCGACCGCCGAACTGACCCGGCTGGCCGGCTGGATGGCCTTCGACACCGGCCAGCAGGAAGCGGCCCAGCGCTACTACATCCAGGCCCTGCGCCTGGCCCGCGCGGCAGCCGACGTACCGCTCGGCGGGTACGTGCTGGCCTCGATGTCGCTCCAGGCTACCTATCGGGACTTTGCGGACGAGGGCGTGGACCTCGCGCAGGCCGCCGTCGAACGCAACCGGGGCCTGGCCACCGCCCGCACCATGAGCTTCTTCCGCCTCGTCGAGGCGCGGGCGCACGCGAAGGCCGGCGATCCGGCGGCCGCCGGGGCCGCGCTGAAGGCCGCCGAGAGCTGGCTGGAGCGTGCCCGGGAGGGCGACGCCGATCCGACCTGGCTCGGCTTCTACTCCTACGACCGCTTCGCGGCGGACGCGGCCGAGTGCTACCGCGATCTCAAACTCCCGCGCCAGGTAAGGCGTTTCACCGAACAGGCACTGTCCCGGCCGACGGAGGAGTACGTACGATCGCACGGGCTGCGGCTCGTGGTGAGCGCCGTCGCCGAGCTGGAGTCCGGGAACCTCGACGCGGCGTGCGCGGCGGGCACCCGGGCGGTCGAGGTCGCCGGGCGGATCACGTCCGCACGGACGACCGAATACGTACGGGACCTCCTGCACCGGCTGGAACCGTACGGGGACGAACCGCGCGTCGCCGAACTGCGCGAGCGGGCCAGGCCTCTGCTGGTGACCCCGGCATAGGCCCCGCGTCGCCCCTTTGTCAGTGGCGGGGTGCACTATGCAGGGGTGGGAGGTGTCAGTGTGGGCGGCGTGGGCAGCATGGGCAGGGTGGACTGCGATGTGCTGGTGATCGGCGGCGGAATCGTCGGGCTGTCGACGGCGCATGCCCTCGCCGGGCTCGCTCCGGGGACCCGTGTGGTCGTCCTGGAGAAGGAAGCCGGTCCGGCGCGGCACCAGACGGGCCGCAACAGCGGTGTGATCCACAGCGGCATCTACTACAAGCCGGGCTCGCTCAAGGCGCGCTTCGCCGTGCGCGGGGCGGCCGAGATGGTCAAGTTCTGCGCGGAGCACGACATCCCGCACGAGGTGACGGGCAAGCTCATCGTCGCCACCGAGCGGGACGAGCTCCCGCGCCTGCACGCGCTCGTCCAGCGGGGCCGGGAGAACGGCATCCCGGTGCGGGAACTCGGGCCGACACAGATCGCGGAGTACGAGCCCGAGGTGCGCGGCCTCGCCGCGATCCACGTCGGGACCACCGGGATCGTGGACTACGGGCGGGTCGCGGAGCAGCTGGCGGAGTCCTCGGGGGCCGAGATCGTCTACGGCGGCGCCGTGGAGCGGATCGCGCGGCGCGCGTCGGGGGTGGCGGTGCGGACGAGCACCGGCCTCGTGGTGCGCGCGCGGGTCCTGGTGAACTGCGCGGGCCTGCAGTGCGACCGGATCGCCCGGCTGGCCGGCGACGACCCGGGCATGCGGATCCTGCCGTTCCGGGGCGAGTACTACGACCTGGCGAGACCGGAGCTGGTGCGCGGGCTGGTCTATCCGGTGCCGGACCCCGCGTTCCCCTTCCTCGGGGTGCACCTGACGCGGGGCATCGGGGGCGGGGTCCACGTCGGGCCGAACGCGGTGCCGGCGCTGGCGCGCGAGGGGTACGGGTGGGGCGTGGTGCGGCCGCGGGACCTCGCGGACGAGCTGGCCTGGCCGGGATCCTGGCGGATGGCCGCCCAGCACTGGCGGTACGGGGCGGGCGAAGTGCGGCGGTCGCTGTCGAAGCCGGCGTTCGTCGAGGCGGTACGGAGGCTGCTGCCGGCGGTGACGGCCGGGGACCTGGTGCCCGCGGCGGCCGGGGTCCGGGCGCAGGCGGTGCTGCGGGACGGGACGCTGGTGGACGACTTCCTGATCCGGGAGGGGATGCGGACGGTGCACGTGCTGAACGCTCCGTCGCCGGCGGCCACCGCTTCGCTCCCGATCGGGCGGGAGATCGCGTCCCGAGCGCTCACCGCGCTGCGCGCGGCGTAGCTTCGGCGGTCCCGGGTCCCTGCTGCGCGGGACACTCCCCGACCGCCGGGTCGCGGCTGCGGGTGGCGTGCCCTGCGGGGCTGGGCGGGCCGCCGGGTGGGCGGGGGGCGCGCGTAGAATCTGGGCATTGTGTCTGAGCCACTAAACCCCCAGAATCCCGCCTCCCAGCCCGCGCCGGAGGCGACCGGTACCTACACGCCCCCGAAGTGGCGGACCGAGCCGCGGTTTCCCGACGGGCCCGCTCCCGATCCGGCCGGCTCGCACCACGAGCGGCGGATCCGGAGCTTCCAGCCCCGGCGGAGCCGGGTGACCACCGGGCAGGGCGAGGCCCTCAAGCGGCTGTGGGGCACCTGGGGTCTCGACATCGACGGGCATGACGTCATCGATCTCAAGCAGATGTTCGACGGGCTTCCCGTCGTGCTGGAGATCGGCTTCGGCATGGGTGAGGCCACCGCGCAGATGGCCGCCGCCGACCCGGAGACGGGGATCCTCGCCGCCGACGTGCACACCCCGGGTCAGGGCAACCTCCTCGCCCTCGCCGAGCGCAACGGGCTCGGCAACGTGCGCGTCGCGAACGGCGACGCCATCATCCTGCTCCGGGAGATGCTGCCGCCCGACTCCCTCGCCGGGATCCGCGTCTACTTCCCCGACCCCTGGCCCAAGGCCCGCCACCACAAGCGACGCCTGATCCAGCCCGAGTTCCTCGCGCTGGCCGCCACCCGCATGGCGCCGGGGGCGATCCTGCACTGTGCGACCGACTGGGAGCCGTACGCCGAGCAGATGCTCGAAGTGCTCACCGCGCAGCCGGAGTTCGAGAACACGCAGGCCGACGGCGGCTACGCGCCCCGTCCCGGCTTCCGCCCGCTGACCCGATTCGAGGGACAGGGACTCGACAAGGGGCACGTCGTACACGACTTGCTCTTCCGCCGCATCGAGAACCCGGACAACGGCTCGGACAACAGCGGGAACTGAAGTACGTCACTCCGCGTGTCGGTGTCGCTCGGTACAGTCATCACGTGCTCCGAGCGACAACCCGACTGTCCGGTGCGGCCCATGTGCCCACGTACGTGCTCGTCGTGCTGCTCGCCGCCGCCGGCATCTCGATCCTGGAACTCGTGCGGGAGCAGACCGGCACCCCCGGGTTCTTCGTCGGCCTCGGCCTGGCCCTGCTACCGGTGGCGCCGCTCCTGGCGGCGTTCCGGTGGGTGGGCCGGGCCGCGCCGCATCCGTGGGGGCAGTTGCTGTTCTGCTTCGGCTGGGGAGCGTGCGCGGCGGCGCTGATCGCCATACTGGCCAACAGTTTCGCCACCGAGTGGATAGCCGCTGCCACCGCCGATCCCTCCGACGCCGACCAGCTCGGCTCGGTGGCCATCGCCCCGGTGGTCGAGGAGAGCGCCAAGGCGGCCGCCCTGCTGCTGGTGTTCCTGTTCCGGAGGCGCCAGTTCACCGGCCCGGCCGACGGCTTCGTGGTGGCCGGTTTCACCGCCACCGGCTTCGCCTTCACGGAGAACATCCTCTACCTCGGCAACGCCTTCGGCGAGGACGCGGAGAACGGCACCGCCGTACTGAACTCCGTCACGGCCGCGACCTTCTTCGTCCGCGTCGTCATGTCGCCGTTCGCGCACCCGCTGTTCACGGTGTTCACCGGCCTGGGCTTCGGCGCGGCCGCCCTCTGCGTCCACCGCCGGCGCCGGGCGGGGCTGCCGCTGCTCGGGCTCGGCTCGGCCATGGGGCTGCACGCGCTGTGGAACAGCTCCTCGGACCTCGGGGAGTCCGGCTTCTACATGGTCTACGGCTGCGTGATGGTCCCCTTGTTCGGGCTGCTGGCGTGGCTGGCCGTGTGGATACGGCGCCGGCGCCTGCGGGCCGTCGCCGGGGAGCTCGCGGTGTACGCGGCCGCCGGCTGGCTCGGCCCGGCCGAGGTTCCGGCGCTGGTGTCGATGCCGGCGCGGTCGCTGGCCCGGGAGCTGGCCCGGAGCACGGGCGGCCGCCCGGCCGGGCGCGCGGTGGCGCGGTACGAGGCCGACGCGGCGGCCCTCGCCCTGCTGCGTCACCGGGCGCGCAGCGTGGGTCCGGCCCGCGAGCCCGACTTCGCCGGCCGGGAGCGGGAGTTGCTGCACCGGCTCTGGCTGCGGCGCGCGACGGCGGGACCGGCCCTGTCCCGGGCGGCGGTCCTGGAGGAGCTGCTGCCGCCCTGGTTCGATCCGCTGGCGCACCGGGTCCCCGTGGAGCGGCCCGCACTGGCCGGCGTACCGGCTCCGCGGGACCATCGCGGCCCCCGCTCGGGGCTCAGGCCGTCCCTTTCCGACCTCGCCTGATCCGCGCCGCCCGGCACGGTCAGCGAGAGACGACCTAGTGCTAGAGACGACCTAGTGCTGGGCCGGTGGACCTTCCCGGTCACAGCACTAGACGTTGAGGCCCTTCGCCGTCAGCCAGGCCAGCGGGTCCACCGTGGTGCCGCCTTCGCGGACTTCGAGGTGGAGGTGGGGGCCGGTGACGTTGCCGGTGGCGCCGACCCGGCCGATGGTCTCGCCGGCGGCGACCGAGCCGCCGGTCACCGACATGGAGGACAGGTGGCAGTACCAGACCTCGGTGCCGTCGGTCAGTTCCAGCACGATCCGGTAGCCGTACGCGCCGGACCAGCCCGCCGAGGTGATCTTGCCGCTGCCGACGGCCTTGGCGGGGGTGCCGGTCGGGGCGGCGAAGTCGAGGCCCGTGTGGTGGCCGGAGGACCACATGGAGCCGGAGTCCCCGTAGTGGGAGGTGAGGGTGTAGGCCGAGGTGGGCAGTGAGTAGCCGCCGGCCGCCTTGACGGCGGCCTCCCTGGCTTTGGCCTCGGCCGCCTCCTTGGCCTCCCGCGCCTCGCGCTCCTCCTTGGCCGCCTGCTCGGCCGCCGCGGCCTCGGCCGCCACGCGCGCACGCTCCTGGGCCTCGCGGGCCTCTTGGGCGGCGACCTCCTGGGCGGCCCGTTCGGAATCGGCCCGCTCCTGGGCTGCGGCCGCCTCCTGCTGGGACTCGGCCTGCTGGAGGATGCGGCTGCGCAGCAGCTCGCCCGCGTCGGCGCGGCGGTCGGCCTGCCGCGGGAAGATTCCGGTCCGGGCGGGGGCGGCGTCCGCGTCCGCGTGCTGCGTCCCGTCGGCCTCGGCATCGTCCCCGCCGCCCAGCACGCCGGGGAGCTCGGGCATGGAGGGCAGGGATATGGCGACCTGGGGCCGGTCCTGTGCGGTGGCGATGCCGCTCGCGCCGACCGCCGCGATGACGCCGACGCCCAGGACGGTGGAGGACCGGGCGAGTCCCCCGCGCTGCTTGAGGACCCGGTGCTTGCCGCGCGGCGGGCGTGCCGAGTCCTCGGTGGGGTTCCATTCGCCCCAGGCTCCGGCGGTGGGCGGCTCCTGGAATTCGATGCCTTCAGGGGCAGGCGAGTTGGAGGCCACCGGGGCACACTCCTCATGGACACGCACGCGCACGGCGCCGTCTCTGGCGACGACTGGGACGACCGCGCTGCGTTATCGAACGGTAATAGAAGAGGGGGAGTGATTCCAAGCAGTTGCGATTGATCGTTAACGATAATCAGCCACTTACTGAATGGCCCTGGCCAGGACTTTTACCCGCACTCAGGGATCAACTCGGGCAAAAATCGGCCGACTCGCCCACCTCTTCCGCCACACCACTCTCTTGACGGTCCATCAAGACGCTTGCAGAGCGCGCCCCCGCGACTACGCTCCGTTTCCTCTCGGTACTACGGGGACCGTCCGTCGCCGTTCCGGCTGCCCCCGGGCGGGCCGCGCCACCGCCAGCAGGGCCATGTCGTCCGTCGCCGCGCCGCCCGTGTGGCGGCGCACGTCGCTGCCGAGCGCGCTCAGCAGTTCGTCGGGCCCGGGGAAGACCCGGCCGCGCAGCCGGGCCGCCGGATCGTAGAAGACCCCCTCCCCGTCCCGGGCCTCGGTCAGGCCGTCGGTGTAGAGGAGCAGGGTGGCCCCCTCGGGGAACTCCCACTCGCGGGCCCGGTCCGGCCGGCCGCCGAGGTCGCCCATGCCCAGCGGCAGCGCCGGCTCGACGGGGGCCAGCACCGAGAGGCCCCCGTCCGCGTACAGCAGAAGCGGCTCGGGGTGGCCCCGGTTGACGAGGCGCAGCGTGCCCGCGCCCGGCGGGATCTCCCCGAGCACGCACGTCGTGAAGCCCTCCACCGCGTCCAGGCTGTCGCGCCGGGTGCCCTCGCGGGCCAGCGCCCGCTCCAGCCGCCGTGCCACCCCTTCCAGGGTGGGCTCGCTCTCCGCCACCTCCCGGAACGCCCCGAGGACCACCGCGACGGCCTCGACCGCCCCGAGCCCCTTGCCCCGTACGTCGCCCACCGCGAGCCGGACCCCGTACGGGGTGTCCTGGACGGCGTACAGGTCGCCGCCGATGAAGGCGTCCGCCTGGGCGGCCTCGTAGCGGGCGCTCACGTGCAGGCCCGCGATGCGATCGGCGGGCGTGGGCAGTACGGCGCGCTGCGCGGCCTCGGCGATCCCGCGCGCCGAGGCGAGCTGCTCGGTGCCGCGCCGCACCACGACGTTGATCAGCGTGGCGAGCCCGGAGACGGTCAGGACGGTGACCGTCTCGGTCAGGGCCTCCGCCTTCCAGGTGGTGCTGTCGTAGATGTGCAGCAGGATCACCGCGAGCGTGGCCAGCACGCCGGTCAGCACGGTCCGGCGCAGAGTGAACAGCGGGGCGGCGACCAGCGGGGCCGCGGTGAAGAAGGGCGAGCCCGTGTAGCTGGGCGGGGTCACGAAGTTGAAGGCGATGCCGAGCGCGATCAGGGTGGCCGGGAGCGTTCTGACGATCCGGCGGACCACGGGTGCGGCGGCGACCGCGTCGAACGCGCGCCCGCTCCTGCCCTGCCGGCCCAGCCGCGCCACGCTGCTCTCCTACCGCCCGGTCCTCGCACGGATGCGGGCCCGCCGCCGCCTCGCCCCCAAGGCTGGCCGCCGCGGGGCTCGTACGGCTACCCGGACAGGACCGTTCGGGTGAGGGGGCGCGCGGGGAAAGGACCGGGACCGGCAGCATGGGCCAACGACGAAGGCCCGGTTCCTTTGAGGGAACCGGGCCTTCGTACTGAGTAGCGGGGGCAGGATTTGAACCTACGACCTCTGGGTTATGAGCCCAGCGAGCTACCGAGCTGCTCCACCCCGCGTCGGTAAACCCAACTCTACGCCATCCGGGCGGAGGGCTCCGCCAATTAACGTCCACACGACGCTCAGGATGGGTATCGCCGCAGGTCAGAGCCGTAAAACCGGCGTTTCCGGCCCGTCCGCGCGGGTCCTGACACCCCGTCCGGCGGGTGGTCCGCCCGGCCCGGACATGCGAAACGCCCCACCCGAGGACTCGGATGGGGCGTTCCCAGCAGGTCAGAGGTTGTCCCCTCGTTCCCGCGAGCAGTAGGCCATGTCGGACTCGAACCGACAACCAACGGATTAAAAGTCCGCTGCTCTGCCAATTGAGCTAATGGCCCTCGGCGTGCTCAACCCAGAGCATAGCCGCAGAGCGCGGGACAGCCGATCGCATATCCCCTGTCCGGCCCGGGCCATGTCGGCGAGTGCTCCCGGACCAGCGGGCCGGCGTACGGACAGGGCCCCTGCGACGGTGTGTCGCAGGGGCCCTGTCACTCGCTCAGTTCAGCGGCTGTGATCAGCCGTTGCGCTTCCAGCGGGGCTTGTCGTCGCGGCGGCCGCCGAAGGAGGAGCCTGTCGAGCCGCCACCGGCGGGGCGGTGGTCGTCGCGACGGCCGTACGGACGGTCGCCGCCGCCGGAGCGGAAGCCGCCGCCGGTGGGACGGTCGCCACCGCGGTCGTCACGGTTGAAGCCACCCGAGGGGCGGTCGTCACGGTTGAAGCCACCCGAGGGGCGGTCGTCACGACGGAAGCCACCACCGGTCGGACGGTCGCCACCGGAACGGAAGCCACCACCCGCGGGACGGTCGCCACCCGAACGGAACCCACCGGACGGACGGTCGTCGCGACGGAAGCCGCCACGGTCGCCACCGCGGTCACCGCGGTCGTCACGGTTGAAGCCACCCGAGGGGCGGTCGTCACGACGGAAGCCACCACCGGTCGGACGGTCGCCACCGGAACGGAAGCCACCACCCGCGGGACGGTCGCCACCCGAACGGAACCCACCGGACGGACGGTCGTCGCGACGGAAGCCGCCACGGTCGCCACCGCGGTCACCGCGGTCGTCACGACGGTTGTCGCGGCGCTCGAAGTTGCCGCGGTCGTCACGGCTCTGGAACGCGGGGCGCTCCTCGGCGACCGGCGCGGCCGCGGCGGCAGCCGCGACCTCGGCCTCGGCGGCCTCGGCCACCTCGGCGACAGCGGCCTCCGGGTCCTCGCCGCGCTCACGCGCGGAGCGGGCGACCAGGCGGTCGGCCTCCTCGCGCAGCTCGACGGCACGGCGCGACAGGCGCTCCAGCTGCTTGGTGAGGTCGGCGACCTCGCGCTCGGCCTGCTTCGCGGCGTTGTTCGCGGAGTCGGCCTGGACCTGCGTCAGCGAACGGGCACCGGTGATCTCGGCGACCTCGGGGTCGAAGGCGCCGACGCCCTGGACGATGTGGCGCGAGGCGTCGACGCCCGCGTCCTCCATCAGGCGGAAGATCTGGCGGCGCTGGTGCGGCAGGGCGAGGGAGACGACCACGCCCGACTTGCCGGCGCGGGCGGTACGGCCCGAGCGGTGCAGGTAGTCCTTGTGGTCGCCGGCCGGGTCCACGTTCAGGACCAGGTCGATGCCGTCGACGTGGATGCCGCGGGCGGCGACGTCGGTGGCGACGAGCGCGTTGACGTAGCCGTCCTTGAAGTCCGCGAGGACGCGGGTACGGGCGCCCTGCGTCATGCCGCCGTGCAGCGCGTCGGCCTTCACGCCGGACTCGATGAGCTGCTCGGCGATGCGGTCGGCGCCCAGCTGGGTGCGGACGAAGATGATGGTGCGGCCCTTGCGGGCGGCGATGGCGGCCGTGACCGGCGCCTTGTCCTTCGGCTTCACGACGAGGACGTGGTGCGTCATGGTCGTGACGTTGCCCTGCGCGCTGTCGACCTCGTGCGTGACGGGGTTGGTCAGGTAGCGCTTGACCAGCGTGCCGATCTCGTTCTCCATGGTGGCGGAGAAGAGCATGCGCTGGCCGCCGCCGGGGATCTGGTCGAGCAGCTCGGTGACCTCGGGCAGGAAGCCCAGGTCGGCCATCTGGTCGGCCTCGTCGAGGACCGCGACCTGGACGTTCGCCAGGGAGCAGGCGCCGCGGTTGATGATGTCGCGCAGACGGCCCGGGGTGGCGACGAGGACGTCGACACCGCGCTCCAGAGCGAAGATCTGGTTGCTCATGGAGGTACCGCCGCAGACGACCTTCATCTTGAGGCCGAGCACGTCGCCGTACGGCTGGAGAGCGTCGGCGACCTGCATCGCGAGCTCACGCGTCGGCGTCAGGATGATCGCGCGGGGCTTCTTCTTCTCGGTGTGGCCGCCGGCCAGCGAGGCCAGGGTCGGCAGACCGAAGGAGAGCGTCTTGCCGGAGCCGGTGCGGCCGCGGCCGAGGATGTCCTTGCCGGCCAGGGCGTCCGGGATGGTCGCCGCCTGGATCGGGAAGGGGGCGGTGACACCGTTCTGGGCGAGCTTGCGCACGATCCCGTCCGGCAGACCGAGGTCGCCGAAGGTCAGGGTGGGCTCGGCGTCGGCGTCGGCGTCGGCGTCGTCGGCCTCGGCGTCGAAGTCGGTGGTGGAGTCCTCGAAGGACTCGCCGGTCGTCACGTCGGCCTCGAGGGCCTCGATGATCTCGTCGGCGACTACGGCCTCGATGGCCTCGGTGACCGCGAGGGTCTCGGCGTCGACGATCTCGTTGGAGTCGTTCTCGGGCATGACGGAACGGTCAGAACTGGAAATGGACATGCGAAATGCGAAACCTTCCGGAGTCTCGGCACGCGCCCAAACTCCGTGAATCGCAAATCGACCGCCTCAATGCGGTCAGCCACGGCTAGGGAGAGTACGCGCCACGCGGCGCTCTTCGGAGTCGGCGCCGGGCAATGGGATCAAACGATCTATAACCATACGCACCCTCCCCCGGGTCTGGCAAGTCACCTCCCCAAAGAGAGCCCTGACCTGCGCAAACACCCTTCACCCCGGGGAACCCCCGGGCTCGGCCCTCGGCCCGCCCGGGCCTACGACTGCCCGACGGGCGCCCCGGTGGGGTCCGGCTGCGTGGGCTCCGGAGTCGGTGTGGGATCGGTCACGGGCGGGGGCGAGACGGGCGGGACGGGAGTCGGCGGCGCCGGGGTCGCGGAGCCGGGCTGGCCGCCCGCCGAACCACTCGCTCCGCCGGATCCCGAACCGGAACCGGCTCCGCCCGTCGGCGGCTGCTGGGGGCCCTGGCCGCCCGCTCCGCCGCCCGGCCCCGCCGACTGCGAGGGAGCCCCGGGCGGGCCCGCGGGGGCGCCGGGGCTGGGGGAGGCGCCCGTCGCGCCGGAGGCCTTGCCGGGCTCCCCGGCCTTGCCGTCCTGGTTCCCCGTACCGTCCTTCGAGCCGTGGCCGCCCCTCGCGGCCCCGGAGCCCTTGCCGGACGAGGAGCCTCCGCCCGACCTGCCCGCCTGGGCCCCGGCCGAGGAGGAGGGGCCGGGCTGAGCGGCGTCGTCGCCGACGCTCATGCAGCCCGCCGTCGCCGCCACCGCGAGCGCGGCGACCGCCAGTCGCAGGGGGCGAAGGGGGCGCGGGGGGCGGAGGGAAGCGGTCAACTGGCGCACGGGGCACCTCCGGAACACAGGCAAGGGTCCGCGGTGAGCGGGTCAATGTGCCCAACTCCCTCTGCCCCGTAAGAGACACGCTCCAGTGGGGAGAAGGGTCGCGTGCCACCGTTCGGACCGCGGTCCGAACGGCCGGGCGAACGGCCGGGCGAGGCCTCACGCGAACAGGCTGCGCGCCACCTGGAGTCCGAGCGTGACCCCTCCGAGCCCGACCAGTACCGACGCCGCCACGTTCGCCGTCGCGAGGAACCCCCAGCCCCGCTCCGCCAGTCGCAGCGTCTCGTACGAGAACGTCGAGTACGTGCTCAGCGCCCCGCACAGCCCCGTCCCGAGCAGCAGGCTCAGCCGCGAGGAGGCCGCGCCGTCCAACACCGCCCCGGTCAGCGCCCCCAGCACCAGGCAGGCCACCGCGTTCACCACGAAGGTCCCCCAGGGGAAGAGCGAATCGTGCCGCGCCTGCACCGCACGGTCGATCAGGTAGCGCAGCGGCGCCCCCACGGCCGCGCCCACGATCACCACGAGCCAGTTCACCGGCGCACCGGAGCCCCGCCGCCGCCCACCGCGCGACGCGTCACCCGGGCGGCCGCCCACACGGCGCCGAGCGCGCCGGCCACCGTGAGACCGGCGTACGCCAGCGCGGTCCCCGCCTCACCGGTGTCCAGCAGCCGGGCGAAGTCCACGGCATAGGTGGAGAAGGTGGTGAAGCCGCCGAGCACCCCGACCCCCGCGAAGGGCCGTACGAGGGGATGCGCCGAGCGGCCGCCCTCACTGATCAGCACCATGAGCACGCCGACGCACGCGCAGCCCGCCACGTTGACCCAGAAGGTTCCCCACGGGAAGGCCCCGGGCGCGGCCGGCCACAGCAGCCCGACCCCGTACCGCGCCGAAGCGCCCACGGCGCCGCCGGCCGCCACGGCCGCGAGGACCCGGCGCCGCGGCTCGGCGCGCTGCGCCGGCACGTGGAGGTCGACGTCCGGGTCGATGGCCTCGGGGCCCTCGGCCGGCCGGGTCATCCGCGCCCCACCGCACATGTCGCCACCGGGCCATTCTCGCGCGCCGCGTCCCGGCCCGCCTCGATCGGCCGCGGACACGGGAGAATGACCGCGTGCTGGAGATGACGCGAGACGCGTTCGAAGAGCTGGTGGCCGAAGCCCTGGACTCGATCCCCGAGGAGCTGACCCGGGTCATGGACAACGTGGCCGTCTTCGTGGAGGACGAGCCCGCGACCGACGACCCCGACCTGCTCGGCCTCTACGAGGGGACCCCGCTCACCGAGCGCGGCGAGTGGTACGCCGGGGTCCTGCCGGACCGGATCTCGATCTACATGGGCCCGACCCTGCGGATGTGCGAGACCCCCGACGAGGTGGTCCAGGAGGTCGCCGTGACGGTGGTCCACGAGATCGCCCACCACTTCGGCATCGACGACGAGCGGCTCCACGAACTCGGCTGGGGGTGACTTCGGGGGTCCGCGCGGGGCTCCGGGGGTGAGCCCGGAAACCGTTTTGGCGATCGCCGCCGGGATCCCATATGCTTCTCACGTCCCCGACGCGCTGGAAAGTGCCCGGCGGGCCTTTAGCCCTCATCGTCTAGTGGCCCAGGACGCCGCCCTTTCAAGGCGGTAGCACGGGTTCGAATCCCGTTGGGGGTACGCATTACCGTGTGCGAGACTTGTTCTCGCACATTGCAAGGACCTGTGGAGCAGTTGGTTAGCTCGCCACCCTGTCAAGGTGGAGGTCGCGGGTTCAAGTCCCGTCAGGTTCGCTGAAGCCGGAAACGGTTTCGTGGCTGGGTAGCTCAGTTGGTACGAGCGATCGCCTGAAAAGCGATAGGTCGCCGGTTCGACCCCGGCCCCAGCCACCACGCAGGTAGAAGGCCCCGTCCCTCGGACGGGGCCTTCTTCGTCACTCCCCTCCGGCGTCCGCCGTCCGCGCCCGCCGGCGCCACTGCACCAGCCCCGCGCCGACCGCCCCCACCGCGACCAGCCCGAGCAGCGCCCAGTCCGGGACCGCGTCCGCGACGGACCGCACCCGCTGCTCCACCGCGAACGAGTCGTCCACGTCCAGCAGCCCGGGCAGCGCGCTCGCCCCGTCGTAGAGCAGGAACAGCGCGCCGAGCACGATGAAGAACACGCCCGAGGCCAGCGAGGTGGTGTGCAGCTCGAAGCGGCCGACCGCGAAGGACCGCCCGCGCAGCCAGCGGCGCCGGCCCAGGTCGAAGCGCTCCCAGAGCAGCGCCAGCACGAAGAGCGGAACGGCCATCCCCAGCGCGTACACCGCGAGCAGCAGGCCGCCGTAGACCGGGCTGCCGCTGACCGCCGCCACCGTCAGGACGCTGCCGAGGATCGGTCCGGCGCAGAAACCGGCCAGCCCGTACACGGCGCCCAGCGCGTACACCGACAGGGCGGTCGTCGGGCGGATCCTCCCCGACAGCTCCGCGATCCGCTTCGGGGCGAAGCCCATGCCGAGGATCTGCGCGAGCCCCAGCACGATGATCAGCCAGCCCCCGGCCAGCACGAGCCCGTCGCGGTTGCCGTGGAAGAACCGCCCGGCGTACGAACCGGCCGCCCCCAGCGGTACGAGGGTGCTCGCGAGGCCCGCGTAGAAGATCCCGGTGCGCGCCAGGAGCCGGGAGCGGGAGTCGATCGAGTAGGCGAAGAAGGCGGGAAGGAGCAGCGCGCTGCACGGGCTGAGCAGCGCGAGGAGGCCGCCCAGCAGGGCGGCCAGGTATCCGATGTCGGTCACTTCGCGGCCGCCCGCTCCTGCGCCTCGGCCTGGGCGATGGCCGCGGCGAAGGCGTCCGTCGGCTGGGCTCCCGCGATGGGACGCCCGTTGACCAGGAAGGACGGGGTGGAGGTGACGCCGATGCGGTAGCCCTCCTCCTGGTCCTTGTTCAGCGCGGCGGCGGCCCGCTCGCCCGCCATGTCCTTCTTGAAGCGCTCCAGGTCCGGGACGCCGGCCTGGCGCGCCAGCTCGGCCAGCCGCTCCTCGCCGAAGCCCTTCTCCTTCGAGCCGTCGGCGTACGCGGCCGCGTGGAACTGCGGGAAGCGGTCCTGCTGCCCCGCCGCCCAGGCGGCCTTGGCGGCGGCCTCGGAGTCGGCGCCGAAGATCGGGAAGTTGCGCCACTCGATGCGCAGGGTGCCGTCCCGCACGTACTTCTCCACCAGTTCGGGCTCGGTGTCGCGGGCGAACTTCCCGCAGTAGCCGCACTTGAAGTCGGAGTACTCGATCAGGACGACGGGGGCGTCGGCGCGGCCGACGGCGAGCTTGTCCGCGGAGTCGCGGCGGGCGAGCGCCTTCAGCTCGGCGGCGGGGTCGGTACGGGGTGCGCCCGAGGCGGAGGAGCCGCCGGCGGGCTCGTCGGCCGGGGCGGTGGCCTGCCAGGAGACGAGGCCGAGGGTGATCGCGGCGACGGCGACGCCGGCGGAGACGAGCAGGGGCTTGCGGTTCGAGGACCGGGGGTTCGAGGGCCGGGACTTCGAGGACCGGGAAGAGGACACGCGGGTGCTCCAGAGCTGTGCGGGGGCGGACCGGCCGGATGCGACCGGTCCTCTTGGGCCGTCTCGTTGGATCGTGCCGGGTCGGCGCGATCGCAGGGAGACGGCCTAGACCCGCATCACGGACAGCTCCGACGGGGACGGCGCCGACAGACCCGGTCCGTGTACGAGCACCCGTACGGGTACCGCCGGCGGCCGGCCCGGCCCCTCGGGCCACGACCGAGCGGGCGGGGCCTGGGCCTGCGACTGGTCCGGCCCGGCGCGCACGGGCAGCGCGGGGAGCCCGTCGCGCCCGGCGGACCCGGGGGCGCAGGAGGGACCCCGGGGACCGGCGCCGGCGAAGGCCTCGACGGGATCCGGGCCCGGCTGCGCGGCCGGGGGCCCGGCGACCGGGGACGCGGCGACGGCCGAAGACAACGTTTCGGCCACGACGGCCGACGCCGGGGCGGCTACCGGCGCGGCAGCCACCTGGAGGGTTCCGGCCAGCAGCGCCCAGCCCAGCAGCACCGCGAACACGCACCGGAGGCGGCGGGTGCGGGGCATCGTGGACGGCCTCTCATGGGGAGACTTCGGGCGGACACTCGGGCGGGCACCCGGACGGACTCGGGGCACTCGTCCCGAAATGGTACGGGTCCGCCCCACAAATGCGTTCGCCACCCGGCACCAACGGGTGAGATCCTCGACCAGGTATGTCTACTTCCTTCGCCGCCCTGCAGACGCTTCTCGGTGAGATCTCCCTCCGTGACGCGCACCGCCTCGGCCGCCGCCTCGAAGGCGCCCGCCGCATCCGCAAGCCCGAGGCCAAGCAGGCCGCGCTCGACGAGATCGCCGCGGAGGCCGAGAAGGCCGCCGCGCGACTGGTCGGCCGCGCCTCGCGGATGCCGGAGGTCACGTATCCCGAGAACCTGCCCGTCAGCCAGAAGAAGGACGAGATCGCCGAGGCGATACGCGACCACCAGGTCGTGATCGTCGCGGGCGAGACCGGCTCCGGCAAGACCACGCAGATCCCCAAGATCTGC
Source organism: Streptomyces sp. NPDC060049 (assembly GCF_042736715.1). NCBI lineage: Bacteria > Bacillati > Actinomycetota > Actinomycetes > Kitasatosporales > Streptomycetaceae > Streptomyces > Streptomyces sp. NPDC060049. The sequence continues at coordinate 26,464 of NZ_JBHWVV010000032.1, read as the reverse complement.
ATGGAGCTGGGACGCGGGGTCCGGGGCATGATCGGGCACACCCAGCCCCGACGGATCGCGGCCCGCACGGTGGCCGAGCGCATCGCGGAGGAGCTGAAGTCCGAGATCGGCCAGACGGTCGGCTGGAAGGTCCGGTTCACCGACCAGGTGGACCAGGACGCGACCTTCGTGAAGCTGATGACCGACGGCATCCTGCTCGCCGAGATCCAGACGGACCGCGAGCTGCGCGCGTACGACACGATCATCATCGACGAGGCCCACGAGCGGTCGCTGAACATCGACTTCCTGCTCGGCTACCTGGCCACGCTGCTGCCCAAGCGCCCCGATCTCAAAGTGATCATCACCTCGGCGACGATCGATCCGCAGCGGTTCTCCCGGCACTTCGGCGAGGCCCCGATCGTCGAGGTCAGCGGACGCACGTACCCGGTGGAGGTCCGCTACCGCCCGCTCCTGGAGGAGGAGGGCGACGACAGCGACCGCGACCAGATCACCGCGATCTGCGAGGCCGTGGACGAGCTCCAGGCGGAGGGGCCGGGCGACGTCCTGGTCTTCCTCTCCGGCGAGCGGGAGATCCGCGACACCGCGGACGCCCTGAACAAGCGGAACCTGCGCTTCACCGAAGTGCTGCCGCTCTACGCGCGCCTCTCGCACGCCGAGCAGCACCGGGTCTTCCAGCAGCACACCGGCCGGCGGATCGTCCTCGCGACCAACGTCGCCGAGACCTCGCTGACCGTTCCGGGCATCAAGTACGTGATCGACCCGGGCACTGCCCGCATCTCCCGCTACAGCCACCGCACCAAGGTCCAGCGCCTGCCCATCGAGCGGATCTCGCAGGCCAGCGCCAACCAGCGCAAGGGCCGCTGCGGCCGTACCAGCGACGGCATCTGCATCCGGCTCTACTCCGAGGACGACTTCGACAGCCGCCCGGAGTTCACGGACGCCGAGATCCTGCGCACGAACCTCGCCTCCGTCATCCTCCAGATGACCGCGGCCGGCCTCGGCGAGATCGAGAAGTTCCCCTTCATCGATCCGCCGGACCACCGCAACATCCGCGACGGCGTCCAGCTCCTCCAGGAGCTCGGCGCGCTCGAACAGGCGGAGAAGTCCGCCCAAGAGGGCAAGAAGGGGCAGCGGCTCACCCCCCTGGGCCGCCAGCTCTCCCAGCTCCCGGTGGACCCGCGCCTGGCCCGCATGGTCGTGGAGGCGGACAAGAACAACTGCGTCCGCGAGGTCATGGTCATCGCGGCGGCCCTGTCCATCCAGGACCCGCGCGAGCGGCCCTCGGACAAGCAGACGCAGGCCGACCAGAACCACGCCCGCTTCAAGGACGAGACGAGCGACTTCCTCTCGTTCCTGAACATGTGGCGCTACGTCCGCGAACAGCAGAAGGAGCGCGGCTCGTCCTCCTTCCGCCGGATGTGCAAGCAGGAGTACCTGAACTTCCTGCGGATCCGCGAGTGGCAGGACATCTATTCGCAGCTGCGTACGGTCGCGAAGACGATGGGCATCCACGTCAACGAGGCCGACGCCCCGGAGACGAGCGTGCACATCTCGCTGCTGGCGGGCCTGCTGTCGCACATCGGGCTCAAGGACACCGACAAGAACGAGTACCTGGGCGCACGGTCCGCCAAGTTCGCGATCTTCCCGGGCTCCTCGCTCTTCAAGAAGCAGCCGAAGTTCCTGATGTCGGCGGAGCTGGTGGAGACCTCGCGGCTGTGGGCCCGGGTGAACGCCAAGGTCGAGCCGGAGTGGGTGGAGCCGCTCGCCCAGCACCTGATCAAGCGCACGTACAGCGAGCCGCACTGGGAGAAGGACCAGGCGGCCGTGATGGCGTTCGAGAAGGTCACGCTGTACGGCGTGCCGATCGTCGCGCAGCGGAAGATCAACTACGGCCGGATCGACCCCGAGGTCTCGCGGGAACTGTTCATTCGCAACGCCCTGGTCGAGGGCGACTGGCGGACCCACCACAAGTTCTACGCCGACAACCGCAAGCTCCTCACCGAGGTGGAGGAGCTGGAGAGCCGGGCCCGGCGCCGCGACATCGTGGTCGACGACGAGACGCTCTTCGACTTCTACGACCAGCGGATCCCCGAACACGTGGTCTCCGGCGCGCACTTCGACTCCTGGTGGAAGCACAAGAAGCGCGACGAGCCCGAACTGCTCGACTTCGAGCGCGAGATGCTTTTGACGGAGAAGGCGGCCGGGGTCACCAAGGCCGACTATCCGGACTCCTGGACACAGGGGCGGCTGAAGTTCCGGGTGACCTACCAGTTCGAGCCGGGAGCGGACGCGGACGGCGTGACCGTCCACATCCCGCTCCAGGTACTGAACCAGGTCACGGACGAGGGCTTCGACTGGCAGATCCCGGGCCTGCGCGAGGAGGTGGTCACCGAGCTCATCCGGTCCCTCCCCAAGCCGATCCGCCGGCACTACGTGCCCGCGCCGAATTTCGCGACCCGCTTCCTGGCCACGGCGCACCCGCTGCGGGAGCCCCTGCACGTCACGCTGGCCCGAGAGCTGCAGCGGATGGTCGGCGTCCCGGTCACCGCCGAGGACTTCGACCTCACCCGCGTCCCCGACCACCTGAAGATCACCTTCCGGATCGTCGACGAGCGCCGCAAGAACCTCGCCGAGGCCAAGGACCTGGAGGCCCTGCGCCTCCAGCTCAAGCCCAAGGCCCGCCAGGCCCTCTCGCAGGCCGCCGCGGCCAGCGCCGAGCGCGAAGGCGGGGAGTCGGTCGAGAAGACCGGGCTGACGGACTGGACGATCGGCACGCTGACCAAGGTCTTCGAGACCCGGCGGGCCGGTCAGCCGGTGAAGGCGTACCCGGCGCTGGTGGACGAGGGCACGAGCGTGTCCGTACGCCTCTTCGACACCGAGGCCGAGCAGGAACAGGCGATGCGGCTCGGCACCCGGCGGCTGATCCTGCTCAACATCCCGGTGAACCCGGCGAAGTTCGCCTCGGACCACCTCAGCAACCAGCAGAAGCTGGCCCTGTCGCGCAATCCGCACGGCTCCATCCAGGCGCTGTTCGACGACTGCGCCACCGCCGCGGCCGACAAGCTGATCGCGGACCACGGCGGCCCGGCTTGGGACGAGGCGGGCTTCCGCAAGCTCTACGAGGCCGTACGGGCCGACCTGGTGGACACGACGGTACGGACGATCACGCAGGTGCAGCAGGTGCTGGCGGCCTGGCAGGCCTGCGAGCGGCGGCTGAAGGCCACCGGCAGCCTCGCCCTGATGGCGAACGTCCAGGACGTGCGGGACCAGCTGGCGGCCCTCGTGCCGGCCGGCTTCGTCACGCTGGCCGGACTGCGCCGGCTGCCGGACCTGATGCGCTACCTGGTGGCGGCCGACCGGCGGCTCCAGCAGATGCCCACGGGCGTCCAGCGCGACACCACGCGCATGGAGAAGGTCCACGAGATGCGGGACGAGTACCTCTGGCTGCTGGAGCAGCTGCCGAAGGGCCGGCCGGTACCGGCGGCGGTCACCGAGATCCGCTGGATGATCGAGGAACTGCGGGTCAGCTACTTCGCGCACGCCCTCGGAACGGCGTATCCGGTCTCCGACAAGCGCATCGTGAAGGCGGTCGACGCGGCGGCTCCGGGACCGGCCCGGTGACCGGAGTCGACTGCACCCCCTGAGCTGCGGTACAGTCTGTTTCGCAGCCGCCTAGCGGCCGCGAAACAAGGACCTGTGGAGCAGTTGGTTAGCTCGCCACCCTGTCAAGGTGGAGGTCGCGGGTTCAAGTCCCGTCAGGTTCGCAAGATCGTCAGGGCCCGCATCTTCAGGGATGCGGGCCCTGACGCGTTTCCGGCTCGGGCGCACCCCAAGGACGCCGCAGCCGCCCGAATCCCCGACCGCAGCGGCCGGAGCGCCGGAGCGCCCCCAAAGACCCCCCGAGGGCCCCCTGATGGGCTCCTGCGGCCGATCCGGAGCCCCTCCGGCCGGAAAGCCGGGGTCCGCGCCGGCGGGGCCGCCCGTGCGGGCCGGGGCGATCTCCGAGCCGTGGGGGCGCACCTCGGAAAAACGCCCGTTCGCATGATGCGTTCCGCGCGGCCCGCCCCTTTAAGGGGTGCGTTGCCCTCTTCACAAGACTGATCACCTGTGACGGGAGTCACCCCATGTCTTTCTGAGACGCACGTATTTATCGCACCCATACGCATGCTCGATTTAATATGTGCAATTGCACCCTGATTCGACCATCCCGCAGGCCGGCCCGGGAGAGCCCTGACCAGGGCATAAAAAAGATCGCGCTGGACCCGGCGGAGTCCAGCGCGATCGAACGACTGATGAACCTGTTGGGGCAGGCCCGGTCGCATGAAGCTATTTAGGGCTCATCGGATTGGGGGACCCGATAAAGACCCGTCAAAGGGTGTTGCTGCGGAACCTCAGGCCTCGCTGCGCTGCTGCGGAATTCCCGCAAGCAGTGCGCGAACCTCAGCCTCGCGGTAACGGCGGTGTCCACCCAGGGTGCGGATGGACGTGAGCTTGCCAGCCTTGGCCCAGCGGGTGACCGTCTTCGGGTCCACGCGGAACATCGTGGCAACCTCAGCCGGGGTCAGCAGCGGCTCGGCATCAGGGGTGCGAGCGGTCATGAGCGGCCTCCTCGGGAGAACCGAACCATCTCGGTTCTTTCCTCTAAATTCTGCACCTTGGCCCGCGTTGCCCGAAATGGACATACGCGGGCCGAGTCGGTTATAGGACGAACGGCTTGTCCTCGGCACTACAACTACACCATCCGTCCAGCCTCGACGGCCAAACCGACGGAATTGCCCTCCGAGGTGTTCATCAGCGGCGGAAGCCGATGGACCGTCCCATAACGGACAGTCACCCCACTGTGACGATCAGTCACAGAGCGATCAGGAGTCGTCAGACCCCCCGTAGAGTGCAAATGCCGAGCATTCCGCCCTTAGTTGGACGGAAGGAACCCTCCCCGGACTCCTTGTCCTATTTTGGCACGAGGGTAGGGGAAGGGCGCAAGGGTGTAGATAGTGCGGTCCGTCACGCTTGGGCCAATGGCCCGTATCGGGACGTAGGTCCCGGAACAAAGACCCAAAAGAGGGCATCCCGGCCGTGAGCAGGCCGTTCCCCCCGAAGAGCGGCCGATCGGCGGGTGGACATCGGCGCTCCGCTCCGCTAGCCGCCCGGACTCGCACTAGTTCGCGAACAGTCTCTCCCGGACCGCCCGCCACCGGTCGGCCAGGATCCCGTACGTCTCGGACGCCCCGTCCCGGTCCCCGGCCCGTAGGGCCGCGATCCCCGCCGCCAGGTCCCGGGCCGAGCGGTCCCCCTCCAGCCGCTCCGCCGGCAGCGCGTGCAGCAGCCCGCCGTAGTCCAGCTCCACCATCGAACGCGGATGGAACTCCTCCAACCAGCCGCCGACCTCCACCAGCCCCTCGGCGAGCATCCCGTAGCCCTCCGCCTCGCGCAGGGTCCGCAGGCCCCGCGCGAGGCGGCGCCGGGCCTGCACCATCGGCGTCCGATAGCGCAGCCGCTCACCCGCCACGTACTCCCGCTCCTCGTCGGCCACCAGCACGAACCAGCGCAGCGGCACCTGCCACACCCCGGTACGGATCCACGGGCGCGCGTCGGGATTGCGCCCGCGCCAGGCCTCGTACTCCTCGGCGGCCCGGCGGCGGGCCGCCGCGGGCAGCACGGCGTCGAGCACCGGCGCCGGGAACTGCGCCACCAGTTCCTCCAGGGCCAGCCAGCCGCGCAGCCTGGTCCGCCACGGGCAGACCAGCAGCGACCCGTCCACCTCGGCCGTGAAGGCGTCCGCGCTCTCGTGCGCCGGGACCCCGACCACGGGGACCCGGACCAAGTCCACCAGCGAGCGGCGCAGTTCGTCCTGGGCGGTCGGGATGACCCCGCGCCGGGCGTAGTCGGCCCAGTGCGCGCGCTCGGGCTCCGGGAAGGCCGACAGCGGTTCGTAGACGCGCAGGTAGGAGGCGTACGGGACGGCCGGCACCGAGCGGGCGGAGGGCAGCCGGGGATCGGGGGATTCGCTCACGCTCTCGTACTCCCCCGCCCCGCCCGGCCCTACTCCGACGACCGGCCGCGGCCCGCCCGAGAACCCGGGAGTGTCCCGATCTCCGGACAGGGAGGATCACCGGGGCCCTCAGGTCTTACGCTGCTCCCAGCACGCCCTCCCCCACCCGCAGGGCGGGCGTCTTTCCCGCCGCATCTCTTCCATGGGAGTCACCACCGTGACCGAAATGACCGACGGCGTCCTGCACACCCTGTTCCGTTCGGAACAGGGCGGCCACGAGCAAGTCGTGCTGTGCCAGGACCGAGCCTCCGGCCTGAAGGCCGTCATCGCGATCCACTCCACCGCTCTGGGCCCGGCCCTCGGCGGCACCCGCTTCCACGCGTACGCCTCGGACGAGGAAGCCGTCCTCGACGCGCTGAACCTCTCGCGCGGCATGTCGTACAAGAACGCGCTCGCCGGGCTCGACCTCGGCGGCGGCAAGGCCGTGATCATCGGCGACCCGGACGTACTGAAGTCCGAGGAACTGCTGCTGGCCTACGGCCGGTTCGTCGAGTCCCTCGGCGGCCGGTACGTGACCGCCTGCGACGTCGGCACCTACGTCGCCGACATGGACGTCGTGGCCCGCGAGACCCGCTGGGCGACCGGCCGCTCCCCCGAGAACGGCGGCGCCGGCGACTCCTCGGTCCTCACCGCCTTCGGCGTCTTCCAGGGCATGCGCGCCAGCGCCCAGCACCTGTGGGGCGACCCGACCCTGCGCGGCCGCAAGGTCGCCGTCGCCGGCGTGGGCAAGGTCGGCCACCACCTGGTCGAGCACCTGCTGACGGACGGCGCCGAGGTCGTGATCACGGACGTCCGCGCGGAATCCGTCCAGCGGATCCTGGACAAGCACCCGGGCAAGGTGACCGCCGTCGCCGACACCGCGGCGCTCATCCGCGTGGAGGGTCTGGACATCTACGCCCCCTGCGCCCTCGGCGGGGCCCTGAACGACGCGTCGGTGCCGGTCCTGACCGCGAAGGTCGTGTGCGGAGCGGCGAACAACCAGCTCGCGCACCCGGGTGTGGAGAAGGACCTCGCCGACCGCGGGATCCTCTACGCGCCGGACTACGTGGTCAACGCGGGCGGAGTCATCCAGGTCGCCGACGAGCTGCGCGGCTTCGACTTCGACCGCTGCAAGGCCAAGGCCGCGAAGATCTTCGACACCACGCTGGAAATCTTCGCACGTGCGAAGGCCGACGGGATCCCGCCGGCCGCCGCGGCCGACCGGATCGCCGAGCAGCGCATGGCGGACGCCCGCAGGGCCCGCACGGTCTGACCCTCCACGGGGCCCCGCGGGGCTCCTGGATGCGCCCGCCGGGGCGCGGCGAGACGGAACTCACTGCGCTTCGGCGGGTCGCCCGTCAGGAAAGGGCTAAAATCGCAGCTGACCAGCGAGGACGGGGTGCCTCGTTGGTACTGCACCGGGGCGCGTCATGCGGGCGGCGTACCGTATGGCCGCGGAAGCAGGTACCGTTAAACCCCTACGGACGGTCTCTCCACGGAGAGCCCGCTCCGAACCATGAACGCGTGTCAGACTCTGGGGCCGTCGAGCCCCGTCACCGAGGGGGTCGAGCCATGGGGCGCGGCCGGGCAAAGGCCAAGCAGACGAAGGTCGCCCGCCAGCTGAAGTACAGCAGCGGCGGGACTGACTTGTCGCGTCTGGCCAATGAGCTGGGCGCATCGCACACGGAACCGCTGCCTGTCAGCGAGCCGGTCGTCGATGACGAGCTTGATGATGACGAGGACGACCCGTACGCCAAGTACGCGGAGCGCTACAACAGCGATGACGACGACGAGGACGAAGAGTCCGGTCCGTCCGTCTACCGCCGCGGTGCTTGACGCCCATCGGGCGTCGAACCCGCGGTGAGCTGATCGTCCGCAGCGGCACACAGGGCTCACAGCACGGAAACCCGGTCCAGGGCATCGCCCCGGACCGGGTTTCCGTGCTGTCCGCGTGAGGTGCGACGGTCAGCTCGCGTAGTCGCCGGTCAGGGTCGCGCCCTCGGCGTGGTCGCCCCGGTCGAGGATCTCACCGGCGACCCAGGCGTCGACGCCCCGGTCGGCCAGCGCGGTCAGGGCCACGTCCACCGACTCCTGCGGGACCACGGCCATCATGCCGACGCCCATGTTCAGGGTCTTCTCCAGCTCCAGGCGCTCCACCTGCCCGGCCTTGCCGACCAGGTCGAAGACCGCGCCGGGGGTCCAGGTCGAGCGGTCGACCGTGGCGTGCAGGTGGTCCGGGATCACCCGGGCGAGATTGGCCGCGAGGCCGCCGCCCGTGATGTGGGAGTAGGCGTGGACCTCGGCCGTCCGGGTGAGTGCCATGCAGTCCAGCGAGTAGATCTTGGTGGGTTCGAGCAGCTCCTCACCGAGGGTGCGGCCGAGCTCGTCCACGTGCTGCTCCAGGGCCATTCCGGCCCGGTCGAACAGGACGTGGCGGACCAGCGAGTACCCGTTCGAGTGAAGGCCGGAGGACGCCATGGCGATGACGGCGTCACCCGTACGGATGCGATCCGCGCCCAGCAGCCGGTCGTATTCGACGACTCCGGTGCCGGCGCCCGCCACGTCGAAGTCGTCCGGGCCCAACAGGCCCGGGTGCTCGGCGGTCTCGCCGCCGACCAGCGCGCAGCCGGCCAGGACGCAGCCCTCGGCGATGCCCTTGACGATGGCCGCGACACGCTCGGGGTGGACCTTGCCGACGCAGATGTAGTCGGTCATGAAGAGCGGCTCGGCACCGCAGACGACGATGTCGTCCATGACCATCGCGACGAGGTCGTGGCCGATGGTGTCGTACACGCCCATGCGGCGGGCGATGTCCACCTTGGTGCCGACCCCGTCGGTGGCGGAGGCGAGCAGGGGGCGCTCGTAGCGCTTGAGGGCCGAGGCGTCGAAGAGGCCGGCGAAGCCGCCGAGGCCGCCGAGGACCTCGGGGCGCTGCGTCTTCTTCACCCACTCCTTCATCAGCTCGACGGCGCGGTCTCCCGCGTCGATGTCCACGCCCGCGGCTGCGTAGCTGGCACCGGTGGTCTTCTCTGTCATGACAGGAGAGAGCTTTCGTGTCGTTGCTGCGTGTGGTGCGAGGGCCCGGGAACAGAAAGACGGGCCCGCGCGCAGTGTGAGCAGGATGAGCAAATGAGCAGATGAGGACGGCTTACGGGTCCGCGGGCTCGGGTGAGCCCGCGGACCGTAGGCGGCTTCGCGTCCCTACGGGCGGCGGAGCGCGTCGGCGGCGTCCGTGCCGCCGGCCAGCTCCGTCTCCAGGAGCTGCTTGCCCAGGAGCTGCGGGTCGGGCAGCTCCATGGGGTACACGCCGTCGAAGCAGGCACGGCAGAGGTTGGGCTTCTGGATGGTGGTCGCCTCGACCATCGCGTCGAGCGAGATGTACGAGAGGGAGTCCGCACCCAGCGACGTGGCGATCTCGTCGACCGTCATGCCGTTGGCGATCAGCTCGGCCCGGGTGGCGAAGTCGATGCCGAAGAAGCACGGCCACTTCACCGGCGGCGAGGAGATCCGGATGTGGACCTCCGCCGCGCCGGCCTCGCGGAGCATCTTGACCAGGGCGCGCTGGGTGTTGCCGCGGACGATCGAGTCGTCGACGACTACCAGGCGCTTGCCCCTGATGACTTCCTTGAGGGGGTTGAGCTTGAGGCGGATGCCCAGCTGGCGGATCGTCTGCGAGGGCTGGATGAAGGTCCGGCCCACGTAGGCGTTCTTGACCAGGCCGACGCCGTACGGGATCCCGCTGGCCTCGGCGTAGCCGACGGCCGCGGGCGTGCCCGATTCCGGCGTCGATATCACCAGGTCCGCGTCGGCCGGGGCTTCCTTGGCCAGGCGCCGTCCCATCTCGACACGCGAGAGGTAGACGTTCCGGCCGGCGATGTCGGTGTCCGGGCGCGCCAGGTAGACGTACTCGAAGACACAACCCTTGGGCTTTGCTTCAGCGAAGCGAGAGGTCCGCAGACCGTTCTCGTCGATCGCGATGAGCTCGCCCGGCTCGACCTCGCGGACGAAGCTGGCGCCGCAGATGTCCAGGGCGGCGGTCTCGCTCGCCACCACCCAGCCGCGCTCCAGGCGGCCGAGGACCAGCGGGCGGATGCCCTGCGGGTCACGGGCGGTGTAGAGCGTGCCCTCGTCCATGAAGACGAGCGAGAAGGCGCCCTTCACCTTCGGGAGGACCTTGGTGGCCGACTCCTCGATGGTCAGGGGCTTGCCGTCGTCGTCCGTCTGGCCGGCCAGCAGGGCGGTGACCAGGTCGGTGTCGTTGGTGGCCGCCACCTGGGTGGCGCGGCCGTCCTGACGGGGGAGGTCGGCGACCATTTCGGCGAGCTCGGCGGTGTTCACCAGGTTGCCGTTGTGACCCAGGGCAATGGAGCCGTGGGCGGTCGCACGGAAAGTGGGCTGCGCGTTCTCCCAGACGGAGGCTCCGGTGGTCGAGTAGCGGGCGTGACCGACCGCGATATGACCTTGGAGCGAGCCGAGAGAGGTTTCGTCGAAGACTTGGGAAACGAGGCCCATGTCCTTGAAGACGAGGATCTGGGAACCGTTGCTCACAGCGATACCCGCGGACTCTTGTCCACGGTGCTGCAGTGCATACAGTCCGAAGTAGGTGAGCTTGGCGACCTCTTCACCCGGAGCCCAGACACCGAAGACGCCGCAAGCGTCCTGGGGGCCCTTTTCGCCGGGGAGCAGGTCGTGGTTGAGTCGTCCATCACCACGAGGCACGCTTCCGAGTGTAGGCGAGATCGACCACTGGTCCGAATTGGGGACGGCCCGCAAAAATCACAGTGCGGACAGTCCGGTAACCCGTGCGGAGGGTGACCGTTCGTGGGACCGTCTCGTATCCCCTTTTGTCTTCACCGACCGCCGCACTGTGGGTTCGTACGAGACCCGGGGCGGTGGTCGGCGGAAGGCCGCGCGCGCCTGCGGCAGGGGTGTTACTCCGCTGCCGAGGCCGCCGTGGCGGTGACGGCCCTGCCGCTTTCGTCGCTCGCGGTGAGGGTGAGGACGTCCGCCCGGATCCGCCAGTCGAGCGGACCGCTGCCGAACAGCTCCGCCAGTGCCCGCTCGACCTCGCCGGCCGCGCCCTGGCAGGCCATCCGGGTGGTGGCGAGCGGGCCGAAGGTGAGCTTGTTCCCCTCGACGGTGGCCTTCGAGTCGAACCGGTTGCAGCCGAGGTTGCCGCTCGCGGTCCCGTCCGCGGCCAGCGTGAGACGGGCCCGGCCCTCGGCGCCGGCGGGGACCGAGGAGGCGAGGTCGCCCTCGATCAGGGAGTTCACCGTCCACACCGTGGCGACGAGCGGGGCGTCGGGGGTACGGGGCTTCGAGCTCAGGCCGATCGTGTTCCCGTCCGGAGCCGTCAGGGTGACCTCTCCCGGCCCCTGCCGGATGGTCAGCCGGCCCCGGAACACCTTGCCGAAGGCCGTCTCGAAGGGCAGGTCGGCGCACGCCATGTCGGTGACGGCGCCGGGTGTCACGGTCATGGTGGCCGCGGAGTCGAAGACGACCCCGGCGGTGAAGCCGTTGCAGCCGTAGTTGCCGGTGGCCTGCGCCCGGTGGCCCCCGCCGCGCTCCAGCGTCAGCCGGGTGGCGGCGGGCGCCGTCAGCGTCTTGCCGTCCACGGTCAGGTTCTCGACCGACCAGGATCCGGAGAATCCGCGGGCCACGGACCGTCCCGGGTCCGCGCCGGCGTCACCGCAGGCGGTGGCGGTGGCGGACAGCGCGAGTACGGCGACCAGGGCGGCGGGGAGGAGCGCGAGCCTACGCATGCCCTTGGGACGGATCCGGCCCCGGCACGGTTCCGCCCCCACGGCTCTCAGCTCATGAGGGGCAGCAGCGCCGAGAGGTCGGCGCGCTCGCCGCTCGCCCGGACCTCGGCCTCGTCCAGCGCCTCGGCCCAGCGGGTACGCCCCGTCGCCAGCCGGATCCACGTCAGGGGATCGCACTCCACCACGTTCGGCGGGGTACCGCGCGTGTGCCTCGGGCCCTCGACGCACTGGACCACCGCGAACGGCGGGACGCGCACCTCGACCGAGCCGCCGGGCGCCTTGAGCGCGAGGGCGTCCGCGAGCAGCCGGGTGCAGGCCGCCAGGGCCTGCCGGTCGATCGGTACGTCCAGTCCGGTGGCGCGGCGCAGGTCGTCGGTGTGGACGACGAGCTCGACCGTACGGGTGACCAGGAAGTCGGCCAGTGTCATGGCGCCGATCCACAGGTCCATCACCCGGCTGCCGGGGTGCGCCTCGAGCGCCTCGGCCAGGCGGGCGCCGGCCCGGTCGTAGAGCTCGGGCAACGGTGCGCCGCCGAGGGTCTCCTTGGCCGCCTCGGAGATCTTCCCGGCGAGCGAGGAGGTGGCGAAGGGCCACTCGGCGGCGGGCAGTTCGGCGACGGCGGCGGGCGGCCGGGCGAGGCCGGCGGCCAACGAGTCGGCGATCCATGCGATGTGCGCGGCGAGTTCGGCCACGGACCAGTCCCCGACCCCGCTCGGCCGGGCGAGCTGCTCGGCGTCCAGGCCCCGTACGGCCTCCTGGACGTGCCCGAACTGCGCGATGACGGCAGCGCGGGTCTTGGCGTGATCGTAAGTGCGCAGCTTCTTCTTGGCGGGCGGCATGGCGCCGACCCTACGCCGCCGGGCGCGTCGGGGTCCGACAGCGGGAAGCGGTCTCAGCAGGCGGACTTGGGACGGGCGAGGGCAGCGGGCAGGCCGCAGGCGAGCGCTCGGCGGGCGTGGTCAGCGGCCGGCCGCGGTCAGGTCCTTCGGGACTTCGGGCAGGTCGGTCGTGCAGCCCGCCTTCGCGGCCGCGCGCAGGGCGGCCTCCCGGGCCAGCGCGGCCAGCTCCCCGGGGTCGGCGAAGTCCGTGCGCTCGAACTCCGAGGTGGCCGTGGCCCGGAACGAGGTCACCCCGGTGCCCTCGACCGGCTCGGCGCACTTCGCCGTCACCGCCACGGAGCGACCGCCGGCGTAGTCGAACCGGCCCTCGCCGGTGACGGCACCGTGGGAGCCGGTCAGGGTGAGCGAGAAGTACTCCTGCATGTCCTTCCGGCCCTCGAACGTGCCGGCCCGGCGCAGTACGCACAGGTGGTCGCCCCGTTCGCCGGCGTCCACCTCGTCCGCTGAGCGCGCGAGACGCATCACCCGGTCCGGGTCCACCAGGCCCTGGCAGGCCTCGGTGATCCGTGCGCGGCTGTCCGCGCGGGTCCGGCTCCCGTCGTACAGGAACCAGCCGCCCACGCCCACGGCGGCCACGACCACCAACACCCCGAACGTACCGATCCTTCGGCCCCTGGTCCCGGACACGCGTCCCCCCGTCCTCGGTACGGGCATCATGCCGGAACGGACGAGCCCCCGCCCGGAAAGACCGGACGGGGGCTCGGAAGAGCGCTGCTCAGGCGAGCAGTGCCGGGATCGTCCCCTCATGGGCGGTGCGGAGCTCGGCCAGGGGGAGCGTGAACTCGCCCTGGATCTCGATCTCCTCGCCGTCCACGACACCGATCCTGGCCGCCGGCAGGCCACGCGCACCGCACATGTCGGTGAAGCGGAGCTCCTCGCTGCGCGGGACGGCCACGATGGCCCGGCCCGCGGACTCGGAGAACAGGAAGGTGAAGGCGTCCAGGCCCTCGGGCACCACGATCCGCGCACCGTTTCCGCCGCGCAGGCAGGACTCGGTGAGCGCCTGGATCACGCCGCCGTCGGACAGGTCGTGCGCGGCGTCGATCATGCCGTCGCGCGAGGCCGAGATCAGGATCTCGCCGAGCAGCTTCTCGCGGCCCAGGTCCACCTTGGGCGGCATGCCGCCCAGGTGCTGGTGGACGACCTCGGACCAGGCCGAGCCGCCGAACTCCTCGGCGGTGTCGCCGAGCAGGTAGAGCAGCTGGCCGGCCTCCGCGAACGCCATCGGCGTGCGGCGGTTGACGTCGTCGATCACACCGAGGACCGCCACGACCGGGGTCGGGTGGATGGCGATGTCACCGGTCTGGTTGTACAGCGAGACGTTGCCGCCGGTCACCGGGGTGCCCAGCTCCAGGCAGCCGTCCGCGAGACCACGGCAGGCCTCGGCGAACTGCCACATGACGCCCGGGTCCTCGGGCGAGCCGAAGTTGAGGCAGTCGGAGATGGCGAGCGGCTTGGCGCCGGTCGCGGAGACGTTGCGGTACGCCTCCGCCAGCGCGAGCTGCGCACCCGTGTAGGGGTCGAGCTTCGCGAAGCGGCCGTTGCCGTCGGTGGCCATGGCGACGCCGAGGTTGGACTTCTCGTCGATGCGGACGATGCCCGCGTCCTCGGGCTGCGCCAGCACCGTGTTGCCCTGCACGAAGCGGTCGTACTGGTCGGTGATCCAGGACTTCGAGGCCTGGTTCGGCGACGAGACCAGGGCCAGGACCTGCGCGCGCAGTTCCTCGGAGGTCTGCGGGCGGGGCAGCTTGCCGGCGTCGTCGGCCTGCAGCGCGTCCTGCCACTCGGGGCGGGCGTACGGGCGGTGGTACGTCGGGCCCTCGTGCGCGACGGAGCGCGGCGGGACGTCGACGATCTGCTCGCCGTGCCAGAAGATCTCCAGTCGCTCGCCGTCGGTGACCTCACCGATGACGGTGGCGATGACGTCCCACTTCTCGCAGATCGCCATGAAGCGCGCCACGTTGGCGGGCTCGACGATCGCGCACATGCGCTCCTGCGACTCGCTCATGAGGATTTCCTCGGGCGAGAGGGTCGCGTCGCGCAGCGGGACGGTGTCCAACTCGACGCGCATGCCGCCGGAGCCGGCCGAGGCCAGCTCGGACGTCGCGCAGGACAGGCCCGCGCCGCCGAGGTCCTGGATGCCGGAGACCAGGTCTTCCTTGAAGATCTCCAGGGTGCACTCGATGAGGAGCTTCTCCTGGAACGGGTCGCCGACCTGGACGGCCGGGCGCTTGGCCGGGCCGGTGGAGTCGAAGGTCTCGGACGCCAGGACGGACACGCCGCCGATGCCGTCGCCGCCCGTGCGGGCCCCGTAGAGGATGACCTTGTTGCCGGGGCCGGAGGCCTTGGCGAGGTGGATGTCCTCGTGCTTCATCACGCCGATGCAGCCGGCGTTGACGAGCGGGTTGCCCTGGTAGCAGGCGTCGAAGACGACCTCGCCGCCGATGTTGGGCAGGCCCAGGCAGTTGCCGTAGCCGCCGATGCCCGCGACGACGCCCGGCAGGACGCGCTTGGTGTCGGGGTGGTCGGCCGCGCCGAAGCGCAGCGGGTCGACGACGGCGATGGGGCGGGCGCCCATGGCGAGGATGTCGCGGACGATGCCGCCGATGCCGGTGGCCGCGCCCTGGTAGGGCTCGATGTACGAGGGGTGGTTGTGCGACTCGACCTTGAAGGTGACCGCGTAGCCCTGGCCGACGTCGACGACGCCGGCGTTCTCGCCGATGCCGACGAGCATGGCCGTGTTCTCGGGGGTCTTCTCACCGAACTGCTTCAGGTGGACCTTGCTGCTCTTGTACGAGCAGTGCTCGGACCACATGACCGAGTACATGGCGAGCTCGGCGCCGGTGGGCCGGCGGCCGAGGATCTCCCGGATCCGGGCGTACTCGTCCTCCTTGAGGCCGAGCTCCTTCCAGGGCTGGGAGGAGTCCGGGTTCTCCGTCGCGTTCTTGACCGTGTCGAGGCTCATGCGTTGACCAGCTTCTTCAGGACCGACGTGAAGAACGGGAGGCCGTCGGTGCGGCCCGTCCCGATCAGCGGCTCGACCGCGTGCTCGGGGTGCGGCATGAGGCCGACGACGTTGCCCGCGGCGTTGGTGATGCCGGCGATGTCGCGCAGCGAGCCGTTCGGGTTCACGTCGACGTACCGGAAGGCCACGCGGCCTTCGGCCTCCAGTTCGTCCAGCACCCGCTCGTCGGCGACGTACCGGCCGTCCATGTTCTTGAGCGGTACGGAGATCTCCTGGCCGGCGGTGTAGTCGCCGGTCCACGCGCTCTCCGCGTTCTCCACCCGCAGCTTCTGGTCGCGGCAGATGAAGTGCAGGTGGTTGTTGCGGAGCATCGCTCCCGGCAGCAGGTGGGCCTCGGTGAGGATCTGGAAGCCGTTGCAGATGCCGAGGACGGGCATGCCGCCCTTGGCCTGCTCGATGATCGTCTCCATCACCGGCGAGAAGCGGGAGATGGCCCCGGCGCGCAGGTAGTCCCCGTAGGAGAAGCCGCCCGCGAGGACGACCGCGTCGACCTGGTGCAGGTCCTTGTCGCGGTGCCAGAGCGAGACCGGCTCGGCTCCCGCGAGGCGGACGGCGCGCAGCGAGTCACGGTCGTCCAGCGTTCCGGGGAACGTGACGACTCCGATGCGAGTGGTCACCGTCAGGCCTCGACCTTCACGGTGAAGTCTTCGATGACGGTGTTGGCGAGGAATGTTTCGGCCATCTTGTGGATGCGGTCGAGGGCGGCCTGGTCGACCGGTCCCTCCACCTCCAGTTCGAAGCGCTTCCCCTGGCGGACGTCGGCGATCCCTTCGAAGCCCAGGCGCGGCAGTGCACGCTGCACCGCCTGGCCCTGGGGGTCGAGGATCTCCGGCTTGAGCATGACGTCGACTACGACGCGTGCCACTGGCACTCCCGATGAGGTGGTTGGTGCGAAGGCGGTTCCCTCAGCCTACCCGGCCAAAATTTCTACGCGGGTAGATATCGCTTCGGTATGATCGTCCAGCCGATTCGGCTTCACCAACGCTTCGCAAAATCCACGGGAAAACCACGCACCCGGGATTGCGGCGGGACACGCGGAGAGAATTAACTGGGCTTCGCAATGCAATGGGAATCGGGGTACAAAGGATTCATCCGATGTGTCGGCATTATCCGCCGCACAACGGGACCGGAAAGATGCATTGCTCCGAAACATCCACACAGGCGGCAGCACAGCTCGGCCCCGCACGTCAGCGGGGAGGGCGGCGCCGCACGAAGGGACCGATATCCGTGGCGCAGCGCGTAGTAGTCACGCTCTCCGACGACATCGACGGTGGAGAAGCGGTGGAAACGGTCGTCTTCGCTCTGGACGGTAAGACGTACGAGATCGACCTCAATGTGGCCAACGCAAAGAAACTGCGGAAGGGCCTGGCCCCCTTCGTGGCGGCCGGCCGGCGCCAGGCCCGTTCCGGGAAGGCCTTCAAGCACACGGCCATCGCCCCCGACCCGGCGGTCGTCCGGGCCTGGGCCAGGTCCAACCAGCTCGACGTCCCGCCGCGCGGGCGGATCCCCAAGAAGGTCTACGAGGAGTACAACGCCGCTCACTGAGAGCCGATTTGCCATCCACCCCTATCGGTCCGCTAGTGTGTGGATCACGCCAAGGGGCGGGGCCGCAAGGCCTGGCCCCGAAGTCGTGCGGGTGTAGTTCAGTAGTAGAACATCCCCCTTCCAGGGGGAAGGCGCAGTGTGCGATCCCTGTCACCCGCTCTGCAACGCATTACCGACCACAGTTGTGGATCAGGTAGAGTGATGCACGCATCGCACGGCACTTCGTGCTGTGGTGAGTATGCGGACGTAGCTCAGTTGGTAGAGCACCACCTTGCCAAGGTGGATGTCGCGCGTTCGAGTCGCGTCGTCCGCTCAGCGCACAAAGGCCCCGGTCATTGATCGGGGCTTTTGTCGTATGGCCGTATGCCTGGTATCCCGTATGCCCCTATCGCCGGTATCGCCCGTATCGCCGTATCCCCGCACATCAGGTTTCCGGACTTCCCCTGAGTCCGATGACATGTGTCATGGCCGGTGCGGCCCCGCTGCCGCGAGACTTGGCCCATGAGAATCACCGGCTGGTGGAAGAGCCGCAGCAGCGCGGGGAAGGTCGAGCTCTACACCCGCTGGTCGTTCCACTTCTTCGTGCTCATCGAGATCTTCTCGATCGGCCTGGCAGCGCTCGGCAGCGCGGCCGGGAGGACGCCCCCGGCGATCGCCCTCGCGCTCTTCCTCCTCGTCTGCGCCCACTCCGTACTCGTCGGCTTCCTCTCCTCCCGGGCGCTGGACTGGATCGTCGGCCGGCGCGAGCGGCCGGCCCGGCTCGCCGTGGCCACCGTCGCCCTGACCGGCGCCGCCGTGCTGGCCGTCCTCGCCCTACGGGCGGCCGGCCGCGACGGGGACGCCTCGGTGGCACCGACCCTCGTCGTCGGCATGACCTGCTTCACCAGCGGCACGCTCGTCCTGTGCCTGCGGGAAGTCCGGCACATGCGCTACGTCGCCCCGGTCACGGCCGCCGGCGCCGGGGTGGGGGCGCTCGCGCTCGGCCTCCCGGCCGGCGAGTCCGCCGGGCTCGCGGTCGGGGTGCTGCTGACCAGCCTCTTCCTCTGCGCGGCCTGCGGGTTCTCGGGCTGGCTGCTGAACACCGTGTACGAGCTGGACCACGCCCGCGAGGTGCAGGCGCAGCTCGCGGTCGCCGAGGAGCGCCTGCGCTTCGGCCGGGACCTGCACGACGTGATGGGCCGCAACCTCGCGGTGATCGCCCTCAAGAGCGAGCTGGCGGTCCAGCTCGCCCGGCGCGAGCGCCCCGAGGCCGTCGACCAGATGATCGAGGTCCAGCGAATCGCCCGGGAGTCCCAGAAGGAGGTCCGCGACGTGGTGCGGGGCTACCGGGAGGCGGACCTCTCGGTGGAGCTCGAAGGCGCGCGCGGGGTACTGCGCGCGGCCGGAATGGACTGCCGGGTCGAGTTCGAGGCGGACCACGAGCTGCCCGCCGAGGCGCAGTCGGCACTCGGCTGGGTGGTCCGCGAGGCGACGACGAACGTGCTGCGGCACGGCGACGCCCGCAGCTGCGTGATCCGCCTGACCACCGAGGAGCGGACGGGCGCGCTCACGCTGGTGGTGGAGAACGACGGGGCCCCCAAGGCCCCGGCCGGGCCCCCGGGCTCGGGACTGGCGGGCTTGCGGGAGCGGCTCGCGGCGCTGGACGGCACGCTCGAGGCCGGTCCGGTGGGCGGCGGCCGGTTCAGGCTGCGCGCCGAGATCCCCGGTCCGGCCGGGCCGATGCGACAGGAGGCGCGGGCATGAGCCCCGTACGGGTACTGCTGGCCGATGACGAGCACCTGATCCGGGGCGCGTTGGCCGCGCTGCTGGGCCTGGAGGACGATCTGCTGGTCGTCGCCGAGGCGGCCTCGGGCCCGGAGGCGCTCGCGATGGCGCGGGCCCACCGGCCGGACGTGGCGGTACTGGACCTGCAGATGCCCGGGGCGGACGGTGTGAGTGTGGCCACATCCCTGAGGGCCGAGCTCCCCGGCTGCAAGACCATGATCGTGACCAGCCACGGCCGTCCCGGACACCTGAAGAGAGCCCTGGCAGCGGGTGTCCGGGCCTTCGCGCCGAAGACGGTCTCGGCGCAACGGCTGGCCGAGCTGATCCGGACCGTGCACGCCGGCGGCCGTTACGTGGATCCGGAATTGGCGGCCGACGCGATCAGCGCGGGGGACTCCCCGCTGACCGCCCGTGAGGCGGAAGTGCTGGAACTGGCCGGGGA
The DNA here is from genome assembly GCF_042736715.1 of Streptomyces sp. NPDC060049. NCBI lineage: Bacteria > Bacillati > Actinomycetota > Actinomycetes > Kitasatosporales > Streptomycetaceae > Streptomyces > Streptomyces sp. NPDC060049. Next base: position 6,996 of record NZ_JBHWVV010000032.1, on the reverse strand, counting down.
CGGGGCGCCGATCGCGGAGATCGCGGAGCGGGCCTCGCTCTCGCAGGGAACGGTGCGCAACTACCTGTCCTCGGCGGCCTCGAAACTGGGGGCCGAGAACCGGCACACGGCAGTGCGTCTCGCGAGGGAGCGGGGTTGGGTATAGTAGGTCTCGCGTTACGGCGCATGCGGACATAGCTCAGTTGGTAGAGCACCACCTTGCCAAGGTGGATGTCGCGCGTTCGAGTCGCGTTGTCCGCTCTGTAACGAAGAAGCCCCCGGTCCTCGGACCGGGGGCTTCTCCCGTTTCCGGCGCCGGAGGCAGAGCCGCGGGACCACGGTCCGGGCCCGTTTCCGGGCGCCGGACCGCGGCCTGCCGCGTCAGGCCCAGTTCTGGCCGGTGAGGCGCTCGTAGGCCTCGACGTACTTGGCGCGGGTCTGCTCCACGACCTCCTGCGGGAGGGCGGGCGGCGGGAGTTCGCCCTTGGGGTCCCAGCCCGAGGCCGGGGAGGCCAGCCAGTTGCGGACGAACTGCTTGTCGAAGGACGGCTGGCTCTGGCCCGGCTTCCACAGGTCCGCCGGCCAGAAGCGCGAGGAGTCCGGGGTCAGCACCTCGTCGGCGGCGACCAGGGTGCCGTCCGCGTCGAACCCGAACTCGAACTTGGTGTCCGCGAGGATGATCCCGCGGTCGCGGGCGATGTCGCGGGCCCGTCCGTACACGGCGAGGGTGCTCTGGCGCAGCAGGGCGGCCGTCTCGGCGCCTGCGGTGCGCGCGACCTCCTCGTAGGAGACGTTCTCGTCGTGCTCGCCGACCTCGGCCTTGGCGGCCGGAGTGAAGATCGGGGCGGGCAGCTCGGAGCCGTCGACGAGGCCCTCGGGCAGGGCGAGTCCGCAGACCGTACGGGTCTGCCGGTACTCGGCGAGGCCGGAGCCGGTGAGGTATCCGCGGGCCACGCACTCGACGGGGACCATCCGCAGGTTCTGGCAGATCAGCGTGCGGCCCGCCCAGTCGGCGGGGGCGCCGGCGGGCAGCTCGGTGCTGATGACGTGGTTCGGGACGATGTCCTGGAGCTGGTCGAACCACCACAGGGAGAGCTGCGTCAGGACGCGGCCCTTGTCCGGGATCTCGGTGGGCAGCACCCAGTCGAAGGCGGACATGCGGTCACTGGCGACCATGACGAGGTTGTCGTCCTCGTCGCGGTAGAGGTCGCGCACCTTGCCGGTGTGGAGGTGGACGAGGCCGGGCACCTGGACCGGCTCGGGCTTTTCGACGAATCCGGACACGGGGTCTCCCTGTGGTTCTGTACGAGCGCGCCCCATTCTCCCGTACCCGTTCGCGAACGGGGACCGCGGGTGCGGTCAGTCCCTCTTGCAGATCCGGTCGAGGAGATTGGCCGTGGCCCGCTGGACCCGCTCGTCCACGTGCCCGGGGCGGTCCAGGGCCGGCGACCAGGCGAAGGTTCCGGACGCGAAGACCAGGGCGCCGCTGGGGGCCCGGTAGAGCGAGGTCTCCTGGTGGCGGCGGTGGCCCTCGCCGTCCTCGTACGGGGAGTGCGCGAGCAGGATCCGGCTCTGGTGCTCGGGGAGCTGCGTACGCGGGAAGTAGCGGTCGGCCTCGCCCGCGACCAGGCCGGGCAGTTCGTCGTTCTCGACGGCGCCGGTGGAGTCCCAGAGCCAGTGCGTGGCGTTGCGCACGATCAGGGGCGCGGGCTCGGGGACCCGCCCCGCGTACTGGATGCCGAGCAACTGCTGCTCAGGGCGGTCCACTTCGCGCCAGAGACTGGGGCGGCCGGGACCGCGGCGTTTTCGGCAGGTGAGGAGCCGGTCTTCCACTCCGGACGGCGAGGGGGAGAGCTCGACCTTCCAGTACATGGTGTTGGCGGAGAGGAAGACGAGCGAGGTGCCGTGGTCGCGGGCGCGCTCGACGGTGCGGCGCATCGGGGCGGACCAGTACTCGTCGTGGCCGGGGAAGACGAGGCCCCGGTAGCGGGTGGGGTCGACGCGGCCGGCGTGCAGGTCGCTGGCGTCCGCGTAGGCGAGGTCGTAGCCGTAGCGCTCGGCCCAGCGGATGAAGTCGTAGGCGTGGCCGACGTGCAGGGGCAGACCGGCTCCGGCGTGCGGGCGGTCGAAGGAGACCGTGGTGGCGGCGTCGCGCTCGCCGAGCAGTCGCCCGTCCTCGTCCCACGCGTGGTAGAGGCTGGCGCCGGTCCGCCCGTCCTCCGGGTAGAGGTTGTAGGCCTGCCAGGTGATGTCGGGGAGCAGGAGCAGCAGATCGGCCGGGTGGTCGTCGCGCACCGTGAACGGGATGTGCGAGCGGTAGCCGTCGGCCGTGGTCAGGACCGCGACATGGGCCCCGACGCTCCAGTACGAGGGGACCTGCAGCCGCCAGGAGAGCCACCAGTGGTGGCAGGAGACGGTGCGGTCGGCGGTCAGGGGCGGCGGCTGGACGATTCCCGAGAGCCGGGGGCTCGTGGTGATCTTGGAGGCGCCGTCGCCGCCGTAGTGCCCGATGCGGTAGACATCGACGGAGAACTGCTGCGGCGGGTCCACGGTGATGTGGAAGTCGATGGCCTCGCCGGGTGCGACCGCGCCGGTGGAGGTGAACCCCTTGATCTGCCTGTGCACGTCATCGGCGGTCCGGGGGCCGCCGTTCCTCCGGGCGCGGGGGATCTGCCCGGGCCCCGCGGCGACGGCCGGGTCGACGTACCAGGGCACGACCTGCCCGCTGTCGTCGTAGTAGAGCTCGCTGCCCCGGAACCACGGCAGCGGTCCCTGCCCGAAGGGATCGGTCACCGCGTGCGCGAGCGCACCTGACTCCCAACGCCGAATCTGCTCCGCACCCATACCGCTCCCCTCCCTCGCTCCCCCGAACGCCACGACCGGTCCCAGCACATCACATAACGCGCGCGGCCCGTCACCCTTCGTCGCGAAAAGTTCAGCGGTCAAAGAAATCGGCCGCCGCCCGAGCCGGTGCGGCCGGTACGGGGAGCGGGACCGACCTGGACCGTGTCCGCCCCGGACCGCCCCGGACCGCCTACACCAGGCGGACCGGCTTCTCGGGGCGTACGCCCACTTCCGCGAGCCAGTCCCGCAGGGGACCGGAGTCCCCGTCCTCCACCAGCGACAGCACCCTGGGCGCGAGGTCCGCCCGCCGGACGCCACCGAGCAGGAGCACCGGGCCGTCCAGCCAGTCCAGCCCGGGCGCGGCCCCGGCGGAATCCACCGCCGCGCAGCACACCAGTGCCAGGACGTGATCCGTCAGCAGGTCCCGGCCGCTGCGCGGCGCCTCCAACGGGAACAGCGGCAGGGAGTCGGCGCCTCGCGCTCCCGGGTTGGCGACGGCAGGGGCGGCGTCCCGGGCGGCTTCCGCGCTCAGCCGTCCGGCCAGCGCCTCGCCATCACCGTCCGTGAGGTACGCCAGCACCCGTTCCACGGTGGAGGCGGCGGGCGCGGACAGCGCATCCAGCGCGGCGAGCAGCCGCGCGGCCTCCGTACGCCACTTGCGGTCGACGACCTCCTCCGGATACTCCGCCCAGTCCACCGGCGACCAGGCCGGCCCGGCCTCGGCCGGTCCGCCGTGGAACAGCCGGGCGGCCAGCAGCGAGGCGGCCTCGTCCACCGCCCCGGGCCGCTCCAGCAGGTCGCACGCCGGGCGCTCGCCCAGCCGGGAGGTGAACCCGTCGGCGAGGCGGTCGCGCCGGGACAGCTCGGTCAGAGCGGAGACGACCCCCGCGTCGAGGCGGGCGGGCCACCGGCCCATCCGCCAGGCGGGCAGCGCCACGCGGGTCAGGAGCCGGTCCCAGCCGGCGTACGCCAGGCCGACCTGCTCCTGGGCGACGATGCGCAGCCCGTAGTCCACACCCTGTGCACGCTCCGACGCGGCGGCGGCGACCCCGCGCTCCATCTCGGCGGCGTCCACCCGGCACAGCCGCAGCAGCAGCCGGGCGGGGGCGGCGATCCAGCCGAGGAAGCGGCCGTTGCCCACGTCCACGGCGGCGTCGAGGCCCCGTACGAATCCGCGCGCGTCGGCTATGTCCGGGTGCGCGGAGGGGCCCGTACCCGCGACGACGGGCGCGAGCACGGCGCGGAGCTCGGCGACGCGCATCCACCACAGGAACGGGGAGCCGATCACCAGCACGGGGGCGGCACCCGGCTCGGTCTCGGGGCCGGGAGACCCGGCGGATCCGGGACGCGCGGCGGGTCCGGCCGGTATCGGCGTGCGGGCACGGCGGTGGGCCGGGTGCGTGCGGTCCTCGAGCCAGCTGTCGCAGTCGGGCGTCAGGGCTATCGCGGAGGGCGCGGGGACGTCCATCCGGTCCGCCAGGTCCCGCACGAGCCGGTAGAGATCGGGGGCGGAGGCCTCGGACAGCGGCACGGTCGGAGTGATGGCGGGACTGGCACGCAGCACGACGGCCGCGAATATCCCGCCGACGAGGAGGACGAGCGCGGCGACCGCGCACACGGTGAGGGTCACCGCCGGCCAGGGGTCGCCGGCGAGGCGGCCCGTCATCCGGGCGCTCACCAGGACCACCGCGAGGGCGGCGGGCAGCAGTACGGCGGCCAGGGCCCTGCTGCGCACACGCAGCACGGCCAAAGCACGGGAACGCGCGGACGGCGTGCCCACTTCAGCGATCGAACCGGTTCCGGACACGGCCGGACCTCACCCCCCTCTGCCCTGCGGCGGCTTTGCTCACTCCCCCACTGTGACACCCGCCACTGACATCGCAATGCCGGTGGGCCAAGTGCCGGAATGAGAGCCGGAATGCTTGCGCCGCACCATAGTTGGGGCGCGAGCGGACGTCAGGCGGACCGGGTGACGATCACCCGATGGAATGGCTTTGGGTAAAGCTGGGTGCGTTCGAACGCGGCTGGATGCACTCGCACGCGAGCATGCGCGCGGGCCCGGCCGCACCGAGTGCGTACCGGGCCCGCGTGCGGGGGATCCCGCTGCTCAGCGACCTTCCGCCGCCTTGGCCGCGATGTCCGTGCGGTACTGCGAGCCGTCGAGCCCGATCCGCGCGACGGCCTTATACGCCCTGGTCCGGGCCTGCGCCAGATCGGAACCGGTCGCCGTCACCGACAGCACGCGACCGCCCGCGCTGACGACCGCGTCGCCCTCGCGCCGGGTCCCGGCGTGCAGCACGTAGGCGTTCGGAGCGTCCTGCTCGGCCACCTCGGCCAGACCCTCGATGGGGTCCCCGGTGCGCGGGGTCTCCGGGTAGTTGTGGGAGGCGATGACGACCGTGACGGCGGCGTCCTCGCTCCAGCTCAGCGGGGGCTGGGCGTCCAGGGTGCCGTTGGCGGCGTTCAGCAGCACGCCCGCGAGCGGGGTGCGCAGCCGGGCCAGGACCACCTGGGTCTCGGGGTCGCCGAAGCGGGCGTTGAACTCGATGACCCGTACACCGCGCGAGGTGATCGCGAGGCCCGCGTAGAGCAGCCCGGAGAAGGGGGTGCCGCGGCGGCGCAGTTCGTCCACGGTCGGCTGCAGGACGGCGGCCATGACCTCGTCGACGAGCTTCGGGTCGGCCCACGGGAGCGGGGAGTAGGCGCCCATGCCGCCGGTGTTGGGTCCCTCGTCGCCGTCGAGCGCGCGCTTGAAGTCCTGCGCGGGCTGGAGCGGCAGCACGGTGACGCCGTCGGTGATGGCGAAGAGGGAGACCTCGGGTCCGTCGAGGAACTCCTCGATGACGACGCGGTCGCAGCCGAGCGCGTGGGCGCGGGCGGCGGCCCGGTCGTCGGTTACCACGACGCCCTTGCCGGCGGCGAGGCCGTCGTCCTTGACCACGTACGGGGCGCCGAAGGCGTCGAGGGCCGCGTCCACCTCTTCCGGGGCGGCGCATACGTAGCTGCGTGCCGTGGGGACGCCGGCCGCGGCCATCACGTCCTTGGCGAAGGCCTTGGAGCCCTCCAGCTGGGCCGCCTCGCCGGACGGGCCGAAGACGGGGATGCCGGCCGCGCGCACGGCGTCGGCGACCCCGGCGACGAGCGGGGCCTCCGGGCCGACGACGACCAGGTCGGCGCCGAGCTCGGTGGCGAGGCGGGAGACGGCTTCGCCGTCGAGGGCGTCGACGGGGCGGAGCTCGGCCACCTCGGCGATGCCGGCGTTGCCTGGGGCGCAGTACAGCGCGTTGACGTCGGGATCGAGGGACAGAGAGCGGCACAGGGCATGTTCGCGGGCGCCGCCGCCGATGACGAGGACCTTCACGTCGTGCAGCCTAGCCCGCGCGCGGGGGTGCGCTTCGTGCGGGCACCCAAGTCGGACCGCCTAGTCGTTCGTGTATTCCTCCACAACGGTGGCTCCGAGCTCGCGCACGATCAGTTCGTGTCCGCTCAGTGCGCTGTCGACGAGGTCGGGGTCGTCGTCCTCCGGGACGTCGTCCTCGGGGGCGACCGGCGGGGGCGCGTGATGAGCGGGCTGCTGCTGCTGGTGGGGCTGCTGCTGGTACGACTGCTGCGGCGCCTGCTGCTGGTGCGACTGCTGTGACTGCTGTGACTGTGACTGCTGTTGCGACTGCTGCTGCGGGGCCTGGGCGTGCTGGGCCGGCTGCGGGCTGTAGGCGGGCGCGGGCGGAGCACCGTAGGACGAGGCGGACACGGGCGGTACGGGCTGCCCGCCACCGCCGAGCACGGCCTCGATCTTCCACGTGACCTGGAACTGCTCGGCGAGGACCGCCTTGAGCACGTCCTCGCTGCCACTGCTCGCGAAGTTGTCGCGGGCCCCGGCGTTGGGGAAGCCGAGCTGGAGGGTGGTGCCGTCGAAGCCGGCGACCTGGGCGTTCTGGCTCAGCAGGATCCATGTGAAGCGGCGCCGGTTCTTGACGGCTTCCAGGACGGCCGGCCACATCGCCTGGATCTGCCCGGCGCCGGCGGCCATGCCCGGCGACGGAGCGGCGGCGGCCGCAGCGGGCGCGGGCACCTGGGCGGGGGCGGCCTGCGGGGCCGGGGCGGCGGGCGCGGCGGAGGCGCCGGGCCAGGCTCCGGCGGCGGGACCCTGGCCCTGGGCGGGCGGGGCGGGCG
>NZ_JBHWVV010000031.1:0-61610 GCF_042736715.1 Streptomyces sp. NPDC060049 | reverse complement strand
GCGCGCCCCCCCCGCCCCGCGCGTGCCGGCGGGCCCCCCGGCGGTTGGGGGGAGGGCTGCGGGAACCGACGGGGCGGGGGTGTCGCCGGGGCGCCGGGTCGCGGCGCGCTTCAATGGACGCGGCGGATGTCGCGGCGGCGCAGCGCGAAGCCCAGGCCGACCAGTCCGCCGAGGACGAGCCCCACGCCGACGCCGAGTTCCATGGGGTTCAACCCCGCCACGCTGCCGCCGAGGCCGCCGCGCACGCCGAGCGCGCTGCCGCGGGAGGCGACCGTACCGGTGCCCGCACTCGTGCCGGTGCCGGTGCCGGTACTCACGCCGGTGCCCGTGCCCGTGCCCGTGCTCGCGCCGGTGCCCGTGCCCGTGCTCGCGGCGGTGCCCGCGCTGGAGGCGGTGCCCGCGCTGGGGCTCGTACGGGTTCCGGCGGTGGAGCTGGTGGTGGGTCTGCTGGTGCCGCCCGCGATCGTGAGGTCGGCTGATCCCGTCTCGCCGTTGCAGGTGAAGGAGACGGAGTACAGGGCTCCGCGCCGGGCGTCGCGGTCCACGGTGACCCGTACGGTCTTGCCCCGCTCGATGCTCACGGTGTCGAAGACCCCGGAGGAGGAGGTGGCGAAGGCGGCGTTGCAGCCGGTGACGGACAGCACGGTCTGGCCCCCGGGGGCGACCGTCGAAGGGGTGATGGCGAAGCCGAAGGAGGTGATGGGCGCCGCTTCGGCGGCGCTCGCGACGGGCACGGCGACCGGGCCGAGTACGAGGACCGTGCTCGCGGCGGCGGAGCCCAGCAAGGCTATGGGGGAGGTGCGTATCGCGCCCATGGTTGATTCTCCGGATCCCCGAGGAGCAGCCGCGGAACGGTTTCCGCACGTGGGGGGTCGTGCGCCTCGATGTCCGCCACGCTAGGCGCGGGCAGGGTGGCCCGCGATCAGGAACGGGCGAATGGGGCATATCTGTAGGCCGAACCGGGGACGGGAGGCCCGTCCCCGGTTTGCCGGGCGCCACCGGGAAGACACGGCGTCAGTCGTGCAGGCCCAGATGTGGGAACTGTGCGAGGAACGGCTCGGCGGTGGCGGCGATGCCCCGGCCGAAGGGGGCGTCGAAGTCCCAGATGAGGAACAGCAGGAAGGCGATCAGCGCGCTGAAGAGGCCCGCCAGCAGCAGTTCCCGGAAGGAACGCCTGATCTGCAGGGTGAAGATCAGTCCCACCGTCACCAGGGCCCCGACGATCAGGCCGAACCAGACCACCCCGGGCATGGTGGCCCCGGCGCTCTGGCCGCGTGCGCTGCGCGCGTCGTCGACCACGGCGACCTGGTCCACGAGCGGCTGGTACGCCTGGCCCTCGTGATCGGTCCGGGGTTCGTAGTCCGTCACGTCGCGGCGGATGCGTTCCAGCAACTCGGCGCCGCGGTCGGTGAGGTTGCCGCTCTCGGCCATCTCCTTCCATTCGGTGTCCACGACGAAGGTCACGTAGGCGTCCACGTCCGACCGGATCTTCTGGCGCACGTCGGCCGGATAGACCTCGGAGCGGACGCTGATCTCGTGCAGGGCCTGAGACTCCTGGCGCACGTACTCCTGGGCGGCGCCGCGGCCCTCCCAGACGCCCGCGATCGCCAGGCCCAGCACGATCGCGTAGATCACGCCGATCATCATCGTCATGTACTCGATGACGTCCGGGGTCTCGCTGGGATCGTCGTCCTCGCCGATCCGGCGCTGGTTGAAGAAGGCGATGGACAGCACCACGGCACACGCGGCGGCCATCGCGAGGGACAGGACGAGCCATTCCGACAAGGCGACTCCAATTCATAACTCGGTGACCTGGCGCGAGTGCTCTGGCGCGGTGCCGGGCGCGGCGGTAGCCGTCACTTCGACGACGGGCCCAGCCGCCTCTTCCGCGGGCTCGGGCGACACGATCGGAAAGGGGCGGCCTAACGCGGGCGCAGCGCGATGATCGCGACCACGGCGGGGGCCGCCGTCATCAAGGTGAAGGTGACGGGGGAGACGTGGTGTTCGACCGGCTTGCGGACCGTCGCGTGGTAAGTGGGGCGCGCGACCGGCTTCTTGGGCGCGACCGCGGGGACCACCTCGGGGGGTGGGGGCGGGGGAGCCGGCGGGGCCGGCTTCGGGACGGCGGGCGTCTTGGGCCGGACGGGCGGTGGCGGCGCGGGGGGCTCGGGCAGGGGCTTGGGCGGTGGCGGTGGCGGTGGGGTGGGGGTCGGCTGGGGCGGCTTCGGTGGTGGCGGAGTGGGCTTCGGCGTGGGTTTCGGAGGGGGCGTGGGGGTCGGCTCGGGCGGGCACGGCGGGGGCGGTGGCGGCGGCGGGCACGGGTGGTCACCGTGATGGCCCCCGCCGTGGTGGCCGCCGTGATGGTCGTGGCCGCCGCCGTGGCCGCTGCCTTGGCCGTTCCTGTGGCCGCTACCCCGGTCGTCCCGGCGGTCGTCCTCGGCGTTCCGGCGGCCGTCCCGGCGGTCGTCCTCGGCGCTCCGGGCGCCGCGACCGGCTCGTGCGCCGTGATGTCCGCCACCCCGGCCTGCTCCGGTCGCGGTGGCGACGGCGGACGCGACCGGCCTGACGGCGCTCGCGCCGTCGTCGGAGTCCGCCGTCGCGGGGGTACGGCTATCGGCCATGACGGGTGTCGCGGACAGCGCGGCCCACAGCAGGACCGGGACCGCCAGCAGGCGCCTGGAAGAGGCTCTTTTCACCCGGGGATCATGGGTTCACGCGCGCTGGCGCGCGGGAAGGTTGCCGAGGCTTCGCCTGAACGGATGAGGTTTTGGCTATGGGGGTTTGAGCCAGATCTTGAACGATCGCGATCTGGCGGTGACCTTTTCCCAAAAGGTATTTGTCGGTTTCGATCATTCTCCGACATCGTCGCGCCCACGCCTTTGGCATGTGACGAAGAACGGATCGGCAATTTCCGCTTTCGCTCGCTCCGTTGGGCAATGATCAGTAGATTCGGCTCGGACAGGAGTCCGACCCGTCCGGACCGCTGCAGGACTACGGCTTGGAGACCCCGATGGAGCGCCCCGCCTGGGCCCCGCCAGGCATCGACATATCGGTGCCGAGTGTGTCCCGCATCTACGACTACTACCTGGGCGGCTCCCACAATTTCGAGGTCGACAGGCAGGCAGCCCGCCGCGCCATGGAATTCATGCCGGGCCTGCCCAAGATCATGCAGGCCAACCGTGCGTTCATGCGCCGCGCCGTCCGCTACGCCGTCGCCGAGGGCATCACGCAGTTCCTCGACATCGGCTCCGGCATCCCGACCTTCGGCAACGTCCACGAGATCGCCCAGGCCGCCAGCCCGGAGGCGCGCGTCGTCTACGTCGACCACGACCCCGTGGCCGTCGCCCACAGCCAGGCCGTCCTGGCGGGCGCCGAGCGGACCGGCGTCGTCACCGCCGACCTGCGCAAGCCGCAGGAGATCCTGACCGCCCCCGAGGTCGGCCGGGTGCTCGACCTGAGCCGCCCCGTGGCCCTGCTGCTGGTCGCCGTCCTGCACTTCCTCGAGGACGCGGACGACCCCCACGCCGCCGTCGCCGAACTGCGCGATGCGCTGGCCCCCGGCAGCCTGCTGATCCTCACGCACGCCTCGTACGAGGGGATCCCGCTCTCGCAGGAGGTCGCGGCGGGCACGGTCGGCGTCTACCGCGAACTCCGCAGCCCGCTCGTCATGCGCGACGCGCAGCAGATCGGGCGCTTCTTCGAGGGCTTCGACCTGATCGAGCCCGGTCTCGTCGCCATGCCCAACTGGCGGCCCGACGGCCCCGACGGTTTCGACGGTCCCGAGTGCGACACCGCGGGCGAAGACCCCTACGCCTTCTCGGGCTTCGCCGGCGTGGGACGCAAGGCGTGAGACTGCCGGCACAGCAGACGGCGGGCGACCCGGGCGCCCCGCAGGGCGCCCTGGAGGACCGCATCGGCCGGTTCGCGACCATCTGGGGACGGGCGATCTTCCCCGTCACGGCCACCTCGCTCACCCGCGCCGAGTTCGAACAACACCTCGTACCGCTCACCCGCGCCCTCGTCGATGCCCTCTGGGCCCGGCCCTTCGACGCCGCCGCCGGCCAGCGGGTCGGGCAGGAGCTCGTCGCGGTGCACTGCACCGACCCGGAGGCACTCGCCGGCACGCTCGGCGTGGTCGAGTCCTACCTGGTGCTGTACTGCGGACCCGAGGGGCCCGACGCCGACGGAGTCGAAGGCACCGAGGAGTACCGGTCCCGCTGCGCCCGCCTCCAGCACGGCATCGCGGCCGGGTTCGCCCGCGCCCTGCGCGAGCGCACCCTCAAGGAGCAGGAGGCCATCGCCCGCTCCGCCCTGACCGCCCGCATCGACGCCCAGCAGGCACTGCACGCCAGCGAGGCCCGCTTCCGGGCCGTCTTCGAGGGCGCGGCCATCGGGATCGGCATCGCCGACCTCGCGGGCAACGTCCTCGAGGTCAATGACGCGCTGCTGCAGATGTTCGGCGGCATGGACGGGCACGTCCGGGGCCGCAACGTCAGCGAATGGGGCCACCCCGACGACACCCCGCACGTCTGGCGGATGTACGGCGAACTCGTACGCGGCGAGCGCGAGAGCTACCGCGTCGAGAAGCCGTACTACCGGCACGACGGGACGGTCCTGTGGACCAACCTGACGGTCTCGCTGCTGCGCGACGCCGAGGGCGTGCCGCAGTACCAGCTGGCCCTGATGGAGGACACGACCGAGCGCCGGCTGCTCAACCTGCGCCTGCGGTACGAGGCCACCCACGACGCGCTGACCGGCCTGCCCAACCGGACGCTGTTCTTCGAGCGGCTGGAGAAAGCGCTCAGCGGGGCCGGCGGGGCCCGCTTCGGCCTGTGCTACCTCGACCTCGACGGCTTCAAGGCGGTCAACGACAGCCTCGGCCACTCGGCGGGGGACCGGCTGCTGGTGGAAGTCGCCGACCGGCTGCAGAGCTGCGCGACGGGCCCCGGCGAGGTGGTCGCCCGGCTCGGCGGTGACGAGTTCGTGGCGCTGACCACCGGGCCCGAAACCGAGGAGAAGGCCACCGAGCTCGCCGTCCGGATCTTGTCCGCCCTCTCGGTCCCGATCCGGCTGGAGGGGCGTGAGCTGACGGTCCGGGGCAGCATCGGCATCGTCGAGGGTGCGGCGCGCGAGCGGACCCCGGCCGAGGTACTGCGCAGCGCCGACATCACCATGTACCGGGCCAAGGCGGCCGGCGGCAACCGCTTCGAGTTCGCCGACGCGGAGGCCGACGCCCGCGCCATCACCCGGCACGGGCTGACCAACGCCCTGCCGGCGGCGCTGGAACGCGGCGAGTTCTTCATCGAGTACCAGCCGCTCGTGCACATGCACGACGGCAGCGTGCACGGAGCGGAGGCGCTCGTGCGCTGGTCGCATCCGCAGCACGGGGTGCTCGGACCGGACCGCTTCATCCCGCTCGCCGAACGCACCGGACTGATCGTGCCGCTCGGCCGGTGGGTACTGGAGGAGTCCGTGCGCCAGGCCCGCAACTGGCAGCACCAGCACGGCGGCGCCACCCTGCGGATCAACGTCAACCTGTCGCCCACCCAGCTCCACCACCCCGGCCTGGTCGCCGACACGATCCGAGTCCTGGAATCCTCGGGCCTGGCCCCGAGCACGCTGTGCCTGGAGGTCACGGAGTCGGCCCTGATCGGCGCCGACGACGAACTCCTCGAGCCGCTGCGCCGGCTCGCCGCCCTGGGCGTGGACATCGCCCTGGACGACTTCGGCACGGGCTACTCGAACCTCGCCAACCTGCGCCGACTGCCCGTCAGCGTCCTCAAACTGGATCGCTCCTTCACCAAGGGGATGCAGCAGGAGCCGGCCAACCCGGTCGACGTCAAGATCGTGGAGGGAATCGTGGCCCTGGCACACAGCCTCGAACTCGCCGTCACGGTCGAGGGCGTGGAAACCGGCGCCCAGGCCGCCCAGCTCCGCGCCCTGGGCTGCGACACGGCCCAGGGCTGGTACTACGCGCGCCCCGGAGCCCCCGACCGCATCCATACCCTGTCCCTCTCCGACGCGGTCCCGACGGGCACCTGACGGCCGGGCCGGCCGGGCCCCCCGACTGCGCCGACCGCCTCCGGCCGTGCGGGGGCCCGCCCCCGGCCGGGCAGGACCGAGTCCGCGCGCCCCGCCGCGCCGGGCCCGTCACCCCCGGCCCGCCTCCGTCCCGCGACCGGGCGTGCGCACGGCCGCCATGACCCGCTCGTGCCGCTGCTCGGTGTCAGCCAGCACCGCCGCGGCCGCCGGCAGCCGCTCGGCCTCGTAGGCGTCGAGGACATCGTCCCCGGCCGACCCGGCCAGTGCGGCGGCCAGCGTCCGGGCGAGCGCGGTGGCGTCCTCGACGCCGGTGTTCATCCCCAGCCCGCCGGCTATGGGGTGGACGTGCGCTGCGTCCCCGGCGAGGAAGACCCGGCCCTCGCGCATCCGCTCGGCCATGCGGACATTGACCCGCCAGAAGGAGAGCCAGCCGGCTTCCGCGAGCCGGATCCCCGGCATCCGAGCGTGGCGGTCGAAGAGCCGCTGGAAGCTCTCCACCGAGGGCGGCAGGGACTCACCCCGCTCGTCCTGCTCGGGCGAGGCCTGGAGCTGGAAGGTGTCCGTCCCCGGCATCGGGCACAGCAGGATCCCGCCGCCCTCCGAGGTGAACCACTGGTGCCAGAAGTCCCGGCTCAGCCCCGGCGCCCGCACGTCTCCGAGCACCATCGCCTGCTCCGGCGCCGTGTAACCCGCGAAGGGGATGCCGAGCAGCCCGCGGGTCGTGCTGCGGCCGCCGTCGCATCCCGCGAGGTGGCGGGCCCGGATCACGGTGCCGTCCGCGAGCTCCGCGTCGACCCCGGCGTCGTCCTGCGCGAGGGATGCGAGCCGTGCGCCGTGCTCGACCCGTACGCCAAGCAGGGCGAGCCGGTCGCGCAGCGCCTCCTCGACCTGCCACTGCCCTATGAGCAGCCCGTCGCTCACCGCGGTGTCGCTCACGTGCGCACCGTCGAAGTACTTGCGCAGGACCGTCTCCCGGCGGCCGACGGCCGTCAGGCGCTCGGCCGCCCCGAGTTCCTCGAAGATCTCCAAGCTGCCCGGGGTGAGCCCCTTGCCGCGGGATTCACGGTGTGGTGCGGACCGCTCGTCCATGACCCGCACGCCGATGCCGCGGCGGGCCAGGTCACAGGCGAGGGTCAGTCCGGTGGGGCCGGCTCCCGCGATCAGTACGTCGGTCATCGGAGGTCCTCTCGTCGTCGGTGTCTCAAGGAAAGCGCCTCCGACAAGAAAAAGCAACCCGGTCACGAAATTGACCGAGTCACTCATTCGTGCCAGGCTGTAGACCATGGAGAACATGACGGGTTTGCGCGAGAGCAAGAAGCTGCGTACGCGCCGCCAGCTGGCGGCCACGGCGCTGGAGCTGTTCCTGGAGCGGGGCTTCGATGCCGTGTCCGTGGCGGACGTCGCCGCCGCGGCGGAGGTCTCCAAGCCCACTCTCTTCCGGTACTTCCCGAGCAAGGAGGACCTCGTCCTCGACCGCTTCGCCGACCATCAGGACGAGGCGGCGCGCATCGTGCGGGAGCGGTCCGCCGGGCAGGGCCCGGTGGGGGCGCTCCGCGCGCACTTCCTGGCGGCCCTCGACGCGCGCGATCCGATCACCGGCCTGTGCGACCACCCGAACGTGCTCGCGTTCCAGCGACTGCTCTACACCACGGCAGGCCTCGCATCGCGAATGCAGCACTACACCGCCCGCGAGGTGGAGCTGCTCGCCGCCGTGCTGGAGGCGGAGGCGGTCCCCGCGCTGTCCGCGCGCCTGGCCGCCGCACACCTGGTGACGGTCCGGCACGAACTGGGCCGGGAGAACTGGCGGCGGATGGACTCCGGCCAGAGCGCGGACGAAGCCCACCCGGCCGCGGTGGCCGATGCCGGCGAGGCCTTCGCGATGCTGGCCGACGGGCTCGACAAGGCCCTGCCCATACGCCCGGCTTGACGGCCTGACGGATCGCGGGCCGGTCGAGGCGGCCGGGGCGCCCCCGCCGATGTGACGGCCGATGGGACGGCCGCGCGTCGAGGCCGGCCGGTCCCGGAGCGTTCAGCCCAGGAGCATGCGCTTGAGTTCGCGGGCCGCGCGCGGGGGTGCGACGTCCGTGCGGTGGGCCAGGGCGACCGTGCGGCGCAGGGGGGAGCCCGCCAGCGGGGTCGCTCGCAGGCCCGGGCCCGCGTGGTCGACCACCATCGCCGGGACCACCGCGATGCCCAGGCCCGCGCGGACGAAGCCGAGAACCGCGTCCATCTCGCCGCCCTCCACGGTGAACACCGGCTCGAAGCCCTCCGCCCGGCACGCCGCCACCGTGAGGTCCCGGAGGTCGTAGCCGTGCCGGAACATCACCATCGGCTCGTTGCGCAGCGCCCGTACGCTGAGCGGACCGCCGCCCGCGGGGGCCGGCAGGGCCGCGGAGGAGACCACCACCAGGTCCTCGGTCAGCAGCTCCACCGTGGTCAGCGCCGGAGCCGAGGGGGGCAGCGGCAGGGCGATCAGCGCGAGGTCCAGGGCCCCGCGCGCGAGCTCCCGTACGAGGTCCAGCGAGCCGCTCTCCTCGATCAGCAGCTCGATCCCGGGATGCGCGGCGTGGAAGGCCCGCAACACGCCCGGCAGCAAGCCCGTGCACACGCTGGGCGTGGCCCCCAGCCGGACCCGGCCGCGCCGCAGCTGCACCAGCTCCTGCACCTCCAGGCGCGCGGTGTCGGCGTCCGCGAGGATCCGGCGGGCCAGTGGCAGCAGGGTCTCGCCCGCGTCGGTGAGGGCGATGTTCCCGCGCGCCCGGCTGAACAGCTCGGCGCCGAGCTCGCGCTCCAGTGCCTTGATCTGCTGGGACAGGGACGGCTGGGCCACGTGTTCACGCTCTGCGGCGCGGGTGAAGTGCCGGGTCTCGGCGACGGCGACGAAGTACACGAGCTGCTGGAACTGCATCGTCCCAGCGTAGCGGTGTGCATAGGCTGCACCTATCGACTTGAGCTCCACCATGTCTTGGACCTTTCGGCATCCTCGTCCGTACGGTCGGTGCCATGGCTCTGGCAACGCGGACGGGTCGACGGCCGTCCACCACGCGAACGCTCTGGGACTCCTCCGTCGGCAAGAAGTCCGTCATGGCCGTCTCCGGCCTGATCATGCTCGGCTACCTCGTCGCGCACATGCTCGGCAACCTCAAGATCTTCTTCGGAGCCGAGGAGTTCAACGGCTACGCCCACTGGCTGCGCACCCTCGGTGCCCCCGTCCTCCACCACGAGTGGGCCCTGTGGATCGTCCGCGCGGCTCTGGTCGCCGCCGTCCTCGCACACGCAATCTGCGCCTACCAGCTCAGCCGCCGCGACATCAAGGCGCGCCCGGTCGCGTACGCCCGCAAGCGCCGGCGGGCCGGCTACGCCACCCGCACCATGCGCTGGGGCGGCGTCATCCTCGCCCTCTTCATCGTCTGGCACCTGCTCGACCTCACCACGCTCACCGTCAACGAGCGCGCCTGGGCAGGGCATCCGTACGAGAACGTCCTGGCCACCTTCTCCACCTGGTACGGCAACACCATCTACCTGGTGGCCATGGCCGCCCTCGGCCTCCACGTCCGCCACGGCTTCTGGAGCGCCGCCCAAACCCTCGGAGCGGGCAGCGCCCGGCGCGAGCGGACCCTGAAGTTCCTGGCCAACGCCCTCGCCCTCGTCCTCTTCGCGGGCTTCGTGTCCGTACCCGTCGCCGTCATGACCGGAGTGGTGAGCTGACCATGAGCGAGAACACGAACAAGCACACGCACACGAACGCGACCGGGAGCACGGACACGAGCGGGCACACGGACACGAGCGGGATCACGCACACGGGAGAGGACACGGGAGTCTCCTACGCCGACTACACCACCGGTGAGCCGATCGCCGACACGAAGGCCCCCGAAGGCCCCATCGCCGAACGCTGGGACCGCCGCCGCTTCGAGGCCAAGCTCGTGAACCCGGCCAACCGGCGCGGGCACACCGTCATCGTCGTCGGCACCGGTCTGGCCGGCGGCGCGGCAGGCGCCACGCTCGCCGAACAGGGCTACCACGTCGTCCAGTTCTGCTTCTCCGACTCCCCCCGTCGCGCCCACTCCATCGCCGCCCAGGGCGGCATCAACGCGGCCAAGAACTACCGCAACGACGGCGACTCCGTACACCGCCTCTTTTACGACACGGTCAAGGGCGGGGACTTCCGCGCCCGCGAGTCCAACGTCCACCGCCTCGCCCAGATCTCCGTCGAGATCATCGACCAGTGCGTCGCGCAGGGCGTCCCCTTCGCCCGCGAGTACGGCGGCCTCCTCGACACGCGTTCCTTCGGCGGCGTCCAGGTCTCCCGCACCTTCTACGCCCGCGGCCAGACCGGACAGCAGCTTCTGCTCGGCGCCTACCAGGCACTGTCGCGCCAGATAGCCGCGGGCAACGTGGAGATGCACGCCCGCACCGAGATGCTCGACCTGATCACCGTCGACGGCGTGGCCCGCGGCATCGTCGCCCGCGACCTCGTGACGGGCACGATCGAGACGTACTACGCGGACGCGGTCGTCCTCGCGAGCGGCGGCTACGGCAACGTCTTCTACCTCTCCACCAACGCCATGAACTCCAACGCGACCGCCGTCTGGCGGGCGCACCGGCGCGGCGCCTACTTCGCCAACCCCTGCTTCACCCAGATCCACCCCACCTGCATCCCGCGCACCGGCGACCACCAGTCCAAGCTCACGCTGATGAGCGAGTCGCTGCGCAACGACGGCCGCATCTGGGTCCCCAAGGCCAAGGGCGACACCCGCCCCGCCGCCGACATCCCCGAGGCGGAGCGCGACTACTACCTGGAGCGGATCTATCCCTCCTTCGGCAACCTCGTGCCCCGCGACATCGCCTCCCGCGCCGCCAAGAACGTGTGCGACGAGGGCCGCGGCGTCGGTCCCGGCGGCGAGGGCGTCTACCTCGACTTCGCGGACGCCATCCGGCGCATGGGCAAGGAGAATGTCGCCGAGAAGTACGGCAACCTCTTCGACATGTACGAGCGGATCACCGCGGAGAACCCGTACGAGGTCCCCATGCGGATCTACCCCGCCGTGCACTACACGATGGGCGGCCTGTGGGTCGACTACGACCTCCAGACCACGGTCCCGGGCCTGTTCGCGATCGGCGAGGCCAACTTCTCCGACCACGGGGCCAACCGCCTCGGCGCCTCCGCCCTGATGCAGGGCCTCGGCGACGGCTACTTCGTCCTCCCTTCCACCATCAACGACTACCTGGCCCGTCACCCGCACCGGGAGGCGGTCGGCGACACCCACCCCGAGGCCGCGGCCGCCGTGCGCGAGACCCGCGACTGCCTCGCGAAGCTGCTCGCCGTCGACGGGGACCGCACCCCCGACTCCTTCCACCGGGAGATCGGCGCACTGATGTGGGAGTACTGCGGGATGGCCCGGACCGAGGAAGGGCTGCGCAAGGCCCTCGCCCGGATCCCCGAGATCCGCGAGGAGTTCTGGAGGCGGATCAAGGTCCCGGGCAGCGGCGAGGAGTTCAACCAGTCGCTGGAGAAGGCCAACCGCGTCGTCGACTACCTGGAGCTCGCCGAGCTGATGTGCCTCGACGCCCTCCACCGCGCCGAGTCCTGCGGAGGACACTTCCGCGAGGAGTCCCAGACCCCGGACGGCGAAGCCGCCCGCCGCGACGAGGAGTTCGCTTACGCCGCCGCCTGGCAGTACACCGGAACCGGCGCCGCCCCCGTCCTGCACAAGGAAGACCTCGTGTTCGAGTACGTCCACCCCACCCAGCGGAGCTACGCATGAAGCTCACCCTGCGCGTCTGGCGCCAGCGGAACGCCGACGCCCCCGGCGCGATGGCCTCGTACGAGGTCGACGGCATCTCCACGGACATGTCGTTCCTCGAAATGCTCGACACGCTCAACGAGGACCTGATCCTGCGCGGCGAGGACCCGGTCGCCTTCGACCACGACTGCCGCGAGGGCATCTGCGGCGCGTGCAGCCTCGTCATCAACGGAGACGCCCACGGGCCGGAGCGCACCACGACCTGCCAGCTCCACATGCGCTCCTTCTCGGACGGCGACACGATCGACGTCGAACCGTGGAGGGCCTCCGCCTTCCCCGTCGTCAAGGACCTCGTGGTCGACCGGGGCGCCTTCGACCGGATCATCCAAGCCGGCGGCTACATCACCGCGCCGACCGGCGCCGCCCCGGAGGCGCACGCCACCGCCGTGCCCAAGCCGGTCGCCGACCACGCCTTCGAGCACGCGGAGTGCATCGGCTGCGGGGCGTGCGTGGCGGCCTGCCCCAACGGGTCCGCGATGCTCTTCACCTCCGCCAAGGTCAATCACCTCAACGTGCTGCCGCAGGGCTCGCCGGAGCGCGAGACCCGCGTGCTGGACATGGTGGCGACCATGGACGCGGAAGGCTTCGGCGGGTGCACCCTGGCAGGCGAGTGCGCGACCGCCTGCCCCAAGGGGATCCCGCTGCCGTCGATCGCGGCCATGAACAGGGAGTGGCTGAGGGCGGTGCGCAAGGGACCGCGCTGACCTGCGGTTCTCAGGCTCAGGGGCCCTTGGAGGAGGCCGCGCTCGTCTTGCGGGCCCTCCGGCGGCCTCCTCGCCGGATCCGGTGATCACGGGCCTCGACCGCCGCCTCCCCGACGAGACCCGCCTTCCCCTCGGCGTTCCCCCACCCGCGCACACGGCCGTGCGGCGTCCGCCGATCGGATGATCGGGGCGGGGCCCGTCGTGCCGTGACCGGCCGCCCTTCCGTACATGGGCGACAGTGGGCCCCATGCCCCCAGCCCCCACCGGCTTCGGCCCGCGCCGCCGCACCGTGCTGGCCGCCGCCCTCGCCCCCCTGGTGGTGGCCGGCTGCGCCGGGGAGGAGCGCCCGAGCACCCCGCGCCCGGGCCCCGAGGTCGCCAAGGACGCCCTGGTCATGCTGATCCGGCACGCCGAGAAGCCGTACGCCGGGGACGTCGGCGAGGACGACGAGGGCAACGAGGACCCCGGCTTCCTCTCGCTCCGCGGCCGGCGCCGGGCCCATGAGCTGCCGAGCCTCTTCCCGCCCGCCCGGGGCGCCGGCCTGCCCCGCCCCGAGGCCGTCTTCGCGGCCGGGGGCAAGGAAGGGACGACTCCCGCGCGCTGCCGCCAGACCGTCGAGCAGCTGGCCACCGCGCTCCGTACGCCCGTCCGAGCCGAATTCGGCCCGGGAGCCGAGCCGGCCCTGGCCCGCGCGGTGCTGGCGGCCCGGATGCCCGTGCTCGTCTGCTGGGAGCACACCGGCATGCCCCGCCTGATCCGCGCCCTGGGGGCGCAGGACGTCCTGGGGCTGCCCGCGGCCTGGCCCGACCGCTACGACCTGGTGTGGACGTTCACCCGCAGGCGTGGCGTGTGGAGCTTCCGCGAGCTGCCGCAGCATCTGCTCGCGGGCGACGCGTAGTCGCCGCGAGTCCCGCGCGGTACGGGCGTACGCTGATAAGTGGACTCGGGGACGTCGTGTGCCGGGAGGTCGACGATCATGTCTGGAATCGTGCGCAAAGGTTTCGATTCCGCCGATGAGACACGACAGTTCGAGGGCGGCATGGGTCGGCTCGACCTGCTCAACACCGACCACGGACCCGTCGGACGGGCCGTGTTCGAGCCCGGGTGGAAGTGGTCGCAGCACATCAAGCCCATTGCGGGGACCGACAGTTGCGAGGCGGCCCACGTCGGCTACATCGTCAGCGGCGCCATGAAGATCGTCATGGACGGTGGCGAGAGCATCGAGGCGCAGTCCGGGGACTTCATCCAGATCGACCCCGGCCACGACGCCTGGGTGCTCGGCGAGGAGCCGTGCGTCGTCCTCGACTGGCAGGGATACGGAAACTTCGCCAAGCCCGCCGGCTCCTGAACTCAAGGCCGCGCGGCCAGTGCCCGCGCCAGGTGGGGCGCCGTGCGGCTGCCGGTGGCGCGGGCCACGTCGCCGGGCGTGCCCGCGGCCAGCACGCGGCCTCCGTCCGCGCCGCCGCCCGGACCCAGGTCGATGACCCAGTCCGCGCCGGCCACGACCGCCATGTCGTGCTCCACGACCACCACCGAATGCCCGGCGTCCACCAAGCCGTGCAACTGCCCGAGCAGTACCTGCGCGTCGGCCGGGTGCAGCCCCGTCGTGGGCTCGTCCAGCAGGTACAGGGTGTGGTCGCGGCGCAGCCGCTGGAGTTCCGTCGCCAGCTTGATGCGCTGTGCCTCTCCGCCCGACAGCTCCGTGGCCGGCTGCCCGAGCCGCAGGTACCCCAGGCCGATGTCGGACAGGGCCGCCAGGCTCCGCTCCGCCGCCGGGACCCCGGTGAAGAAGGAGGCCGCCGCCTCCACCGTGAGGGCGAGCACCTCGGCGATGTTCAGGCCCGAGTAACGGACCTCCAGCGTGCGGGTGTTGTACCGGGCCCCCGCGCATTCGGGACACGGGGCGTACGTACTGGGCAGGAACAGCAGCTCCACCGAGACGAAGCCCTCGCCCTGACAGGACTCGCACCGTCCGCCCGGCACGTTGAAGGAGAAGCGGCCCGCCTTCCAGCCGCGCGCCTTCGCCTGCTCCGTCGACGCGAAGAGCCGGCGGACCACGTCGAACAGCCCCGTGTACGTGGCCAGGTTGGAGCGCGGCGTGCGGCCGATCGGCTTCTGGTCCACCTCCACCAGCCGCCGCACCGGGAACCGCGGATCGGCCAGCCGCTCACCGACCTCCCCAGCGAGCGCCTGGCCCACCAGCGTGGACTTCCCGGAGCCCGACACGCCGGTCACGGCCGTGAACACCCCGAGGGGGAACTCGACCGCCACGTCGCGCAGGTTGTGCCGGTCCACACCGCTGAGCCGGACGGCCCCGGTCGGCTCCCGCAGGGCCCGCGGGCCGGTCCCGTCCCGCCGAGAGTCCCGGAACAGGTGCAGGGCCGTCGCGGAATCCGCCACCGCGGCCAGTCCCGGGGGCGGTCCGCTGTACAGCACCTGCCCGCCGTGCTCGCCGGCCAGCGGCCCGACGTCCACCAGCCAGTCCGCGTGCCGCACCACGTCCAGATGGTGCTCCACCACGAACACGGTGTTCCCCGCCTCCTTGAGCCGGTCGAGTACGCCGAGCAGTGCCTCGGTGTCGGCCGGGTGGAGGCCCGCCGACGGCTCGTCCAGTACGTACACGACCCCGAACAGCCCCGAACGCAACTGCGTGGCCAGCCGCAGCCGTTGCAGCTCACCCGCCGACAGGGTGGGAGCGCCGCGGTCGAGGCTGAGGTAGCCGAGGCCGAGCTCGGTGACGGGTCCGATCCGGGAGCGCAGGTCCTGTGTCAGCACCCGGGCCGCTTCACCGCTTCCGCGCGCGGTGGCCAGTACGCCGTCCAGCTCGGTCAGCGCCAGCGCCGCCAGCTCCGCGATGGTGCGGCCCGCGAAGGTCACGGCCAGCGACTCCGGCCGCAGCCGGCGGCCCTCGCACACCGCACACGGCGCGTTCGAGAGGAACCGTTCGGCACGGGCCCGCAGGGTGTCGCTCTTGCTGTCGGCGAACGTCCGCATCACATAGCGCCGCGCGCTCATGTACGTCCCCTGGTAGGGGCGTTGGATCCGGTCCGCCTCCCGCACGGGATGTACGGTGACCACCGGCTGCTCCTCGGTGAACAGGATCCACTCGCGGTCCTTCGCGGAGAGCTCCCGCCACGGCGCGTCCACGTCGTAGCCCAGCGCCTCCAGGATGTCGCGCAGGTTCTTGCCCTGCCAGGCGCCCGGCCAGGCGGCGATCGCGCCCTGACGGATCGACACCTCGCGGTCGGGGACCAGGAGTTCCTCGCTCGTGCTGTGCACCCGGCCCAGTCCCTGGCAGGAAGGGCAGGCCCCGGCGGCCGTGTTGGGGGAGAAGGCGTCGGAGTCGAGGCGCTCGGCGCCCGGCGGATAGGATCCGGCCCGCGAGTAGAGCATCCGCAAGGAGTTCGACAGTGTGGTCACCGTGCCGACCGAGGAGCGGGACCCGGGGGAGGAGCGCCGCTGCTCCAGGGAGACCGCCGGCGGCAGCCCGGTGATCGAGTCGACCTTCGGCGCGCCGATCTGGTGGATCAGGCGGCGGGCGTACGGCGCCACGGACTCGAAGTACCGGCGCTGGGCCTCGGCGAAGACCGTGCCGAAGGCCAGCGAGCTCTTCCCGGAGCCGGAGACGCCGGTGAAGACGGTCAGCGCGTCACGCGGAATGTCCACGTCGACGCCGCGCAGGTTGTGCTCCCGGGCGCCGCGGACGCGGACGTAGGGATCGTGGGGGTGAGGGGTGCCGGACGGATGCATTCGTCCTAGTTTAGTGCCCGTGTTCCGGAGGGCAGGCCTACGAGGCCTGCGAGCTTCTCGAAGGAGTCCAGCAGCGCCGCCCGGTCGTAGGTGGACGTCGTGACCAGGAGCTCGTCCGCCCCGGTCAGCTCCGCGGCCTCGGCCAGCTCCGCCGCGACCTGCTCCGGCGTACCGTGCACGTGCCCGGTCAGGGCGCCCTCGTACAGCTCGCGCTCCTTGGGGGTCATCGAGAGGGCCTCGACCTCCTCGGCCGGGCGCAGCGGCGGGAAGCTGCCCCGGGTACGGGAGTGCGCGAGCGCCCACGCCTCGGGGACCAGGATCCGCCGGGCGGCCCCGGCGGTGTCGGCGACCGCGACCGCCCCGGAGACCACGACGTAGGGCCGGGCGCCCCACGGGGAGGGCCGGAACGCCGCGCGGTACCCCTCGATGATCCCCACGACCCGATCACGGGCCCGCAGGTCTCCGACCACCAGCGGCAGGCCGGCTCGGGCCGCGATGCCGGCCCCCTCGCCGGTGGCCAGCACGAAGGGCGGGATCCGCAGCCCCTCCGCCGGCCGGGCGTGCACCTCGGGATGTGCGCTCTGTGTGCCGTCGAGCCAGCCCAGGAGCTCCGCGAGCTGCTCCTCGAAGAGGTCGGCGTCCCCGGTGTCCCGGCCCAGCGCGCGCCGGATCCCTCCCGTGAAGCCCACCGAGCGGCCCAGCCCCATGTCGATCCGCCCGGGGAAGAGCGACTCCAGGACCCCGAACTGCTCCGCGACGACCAGCGGCTGGTGGTTGGGCAGCATCACCCCGCCGGTGCCGACACGGATCCGGCCGGTGGCCGCGGCCACGGCCGCGGCCAGCACGGTGGGCGCGGATCCGGCGACGCCCGGCACGCTGTGGTGCTCGGAGACCCAGAACCGGTGGTATCCGAGCCGCTCCGCGGCGCGCGCGAGGTCGACGGTGTCCCGCAGGGCCTGCGCGGCGGGGTGCCCCTCGCGGGTGCGGGACCGGTCGAGTATCGAAAGTTTCCGGATCACACCGTCCTCAACGCCCGGGGACCGCCAGGATTCCCGGGGGCCGCCCGCGGCCGGGCGCAGCGGCGGGGCGTGTCTACGCTGGCAGGGTGACCGGAACTCAGAACCTCAAGCCCCTGGCCGTCTTCGACATCGACAACACGCTGGCCGACACCGACCACCGCCAGCACTTCCTGGAGCGCCGGCCCCGCGACTGGAGCGGCTTCTTCGCGGCCGCCCCGGCCGATCCGCCGCTCGCCCGCGGGGTCGCACTCGCGGTGGAGAGCGCGGCCGAGTGCGAGGTCGTGTACCTGACGGGCCGCCCGGAGCGGTGCCGCGCGGACACCGTCGAGTGGCTCGCCCGGTACGGGCTGCCCGAGGGACGGCTGTGGATGCGCGGGAACCAGGACCGGCGGCCCGCCCGGACGACCAAGCTGGAGGTGCTGCGGCGGATCGCGCGGGGCCGCGAGGTGCGGATGCTCGTGGACGACGACGAGCTCGTGTGCCAGGCGGCCCGTGCGGCGGGCTTCCGCGTCGTCCTGGCGGACTGGTCGGCGGACGCGCCGGAGCTCCAGGACGCGCAGGAGCGCGAGGGCCGGACGTGAGCGCTGCCCGAGCGCTGTCCGGGCGCCCTCAGTCCTCGCCGTCGAGCCGGAAGCCGACCTTGAGCCCCACCTGGTAGTGCGCGATCTGCCCGTCCTCGATGTGGCCCCTGATCTGTGTCACCTCGAGCCAGTCCAGGTTGTGCAGGGTCTCGCCCGCGCGGGCGATTCCGTTGCGGATGGCCTGATCGATGCCCTCGTGGGACGTGCCGACGATCTCGGTCACCCGGTACGTGTGATTGGACATGGGGGTCTCCCGACACTGGGTGGCTGTTGCCTGGTTCTACGGTGCCCCAGTAAGTCCCGCTCCGCGAACTTTGTGAGCTCGATCCGGAGTGAAAGCCCCTTGACCCGCTCATTGGTCCATGCCAATTTCTAGCCATCTGAGATTCATCCCCAGAAGGTGACCTTCGTGAAGATGCGCTTCCTTGCCGTGTCCACCGCTCTCGCGGCGGCGACCGCCCTCACCGGCTGCAGCTCGGCCGGACCGGCGGGAGATCCGCAGAAGGTGACGCTCTGGCTGATGAAGGGCAGCGCGTCCGACGACTTCACCACGCGGTTCACGAGCAGTTTCGAGAGGGACCACCCCGGCGTCGACCTCGACATCAGGGTCCAGGAGTGGACGGGGATCGGGGACAAGGTCAACTCCGTGCTGTCCGGCAAGAGCACGGAGGGCGCCGACGTCATCGAGGTCGGCAACACCCAGGTCGCCCAGTACGTCGAGACCGGCGGCGTCTCCGAGCTCACCCTCGAAACCCTGCGCCTGTGGGACGGCAAGGACTGGCTGAAGGGCCTCTCCGACCCCGGCAGCGTCAACGGCGCCCAGTTCGGGGTCCCCTGGTACGCGGCCAACCGCGTGGTGATCTACAACAAGGACCTCTTCGCGAACGCCGGGATCAAGACCCCCATCAAGACCCGCCAGGAATGGATCCAGGCCACCCAGAAGCTCGACAAGGGCAGCCAGCAGGGCATCTACCTCGCCGGGCAGAACTGGTACGTCCTCGCGGGGTTCGTCTGGGACGAGGGCGGCGAGCTCGCCGTCGAGGGCGGCGGCCAGTGGCTCGGCACCCTCGACGACGAGAAGGCCCTGGCGGGCATGGAGTTCTACAAGCAGCTCCAGGACCTCGGCGACGGGCCCAAGGACGCGGACGAGGAAACACCCCCGCAGTCCGACGTGTTCGCCCGGGGCGGGATCGCGCAGATCATCGCCCCGCCCGGCCAGGCCGCCGCCATCGAGGCCGCCAACCCCGCGCTGAAGGGCAAGCTCGGGTTCTTCCCCATCCCCGGGAAGACCGCCGACAGGGTGGGCGCCGTCTTCACCGGCGGCTCGGACCTGATCATCCCCGAGAAGACGAAGCAGCGTAAGAACGCCGTCGACGTCATCACGGCCCTGGTCAGCGAGAAGTGGCAGACCGAGCTCGCCCGCACGATGAGCTACGTCCCCAACAAGACCACCCTCGCGCACGTCGTCGAGGGCAACGAGGGCGCCACCGCGATGGCCCCCGGCGCCGCCCAGGGCCGTGCCACACCGAAGTCCGCCCGCTGGGCCGAGGTCGAGGCCAAGAATCCGATCAAGCCGTTCATGACGGCCGTCCTCACCGGTCAGGACCCCAAGCAAGCCGCGAAGACGGCCTCCGACAACATCAGCAAGGTGCTCAGCTCCGACCGCTGACCTCGGCGGGGCGCGGGCCCCGACCGCCGAGTTCAGCGTTCGCACATCCGAGGGCCGCGAAGCGGCCATGTCGAATCCAGCCGGTCACGGAAGAAGTAAGGAACCAGGCCGCACAGCCGCCGGCCTGGTTCCGTGCCCGGACCAGGAGCCGCCATGACCATCGCACCCCTGTCCCCGTCCGCCCTCCGCCCCACCGCTGCCCCGGCGCCGACCACCCCCTCCGCCTCCGCCTCCCTCCGCTCCGTTCCCGGAGCCCCCGCTCCCCGCTACGCCGTACGCCTCGCCCGGGACGAGGACGAGGTGCGCTCCGCCCAGCGCCTGCGCCACCAGGTCTTCGCCGGCGAGCTCGGCGCCCGCCTCGACGGCCCCGAGCCCGGCCTCGACTCCGACTCCTTCGACGCCCACTGCGACCACCTCCTCGTCGTGGACGAGGAGACCGAACAGGTCGTCGGCACCTACCGGATCCTGCCTCCCGAGCGCGCCGCCGCCGTCGGACGCCTCTACTCCGAGGGCGAGTTCGACCTCTCCGCCCTCGCCCCCATCCGCCCCGACCTCGTCGAAGTCGGCCGCTCCTGCGTCCACCCCGACCACCGCAACGGCGCCGTCATCGCACTCATCTGGGCAGGCCTCGCCCGGTACATGGACCGCTCCGGGCACAACTGGCTCGCCGGCTGCTGCTCGGTACCGCTCGCCGACGGCGGAGTCCTCGCCGCCGCCACCCGCGAGTACGTCCTCAACCGCAGCCTCGCCCCCGCCGAGTACCGGGTCACCCCGCACCTCCCGTGGAACCCGGAGGGCGTCACCGTCCCCGGCCGCACGGAACTGCCCCCGCTGCTGCGCGGCTACCTGCGCCTGGGAGCCTGGGTCTGCGGAGAACCCGCCCTCGACGCCGAGTTCGGCTGCGCCGACCTCTACGTCCTGCTCTCCCTGCGCCGCACCGACCCGCGCTACCTCAAGCACTTCCTCTCGCTCGCCCCGGGCGCATGAGCGCCTGGCTCCCGGTCTCGCCCTGCACCCCGGCGCACTGCGCCGCACACGAGGGCCGCACCGCGAGCGTGCCGCAAGCCGCCCTGCGGCTCGCCGCCGCCGCCGTCCTGATCCTGCTCGGGATCCTGGGCGCTCCGCCGCTGGGCCTGCTCCCGCGGCGGCCCCGGCACGCGGTCGTACGGGCCTGGGCGGCAGCGCTGCCGCGCGCCCTCGGCCTGCGCGTCACCGTGCACGGCAGCCCCGGCCCGGCCGGCGGCCGCCTGATCGTCGCCAACCACATCTCCTGGCTCGACATCCCGCTCGTCGCCGCCGTCCTGCCCTCCCGGATGCTGGCCAAGAGCGACATCCGGAACTGGCCCTTACTCGGCCCGCTCTCCCGGCAGGCCGGGACCCTCTACATCGAACGGGACCGGATCCGCGCCCTCCCCGCCACCGTCGGGAGCGTCGCCCGCGCCCTGCTCGACGGGGACCGCGTCACCGTCTACCCCGAGGGCTCCACTTGGTGCGGGCGCGCCCAAGGCCCCTTCCGGCGGGCCGCGTTCCAGGCCGCGCTGGCCGCGCGGGTGCCCGTACAGCCCGTACGGATCACCTACCTGCGGGAGGACGGGGGCCGGGCCGGGGCGCCCGCCTTCGTCGGGGACGATCCGCTGACCGCTTCGCTGTGGCGGATCGCGAGGGCCCGCGGTGTACGGGCCGAGGTGCGGCTGCTGCCGCGGATCCCGCCGGACCGGTACGCGGACCGGCGGGATCTCGCGGCAGCCGCTCAGGCCGCCGTACTCGCGCCGCCGGAGTCGGAGCCGGAAGCGGAGCCGGATCCGGGGGCGTGGCCGGAGCCGGCGTCACGGCCGGTGGTGCCGTCGCCGCGCCGCCGGCCCTCCCGGCCGTCCGCGCCCTCCCCGTCGTCCGCGCCCGCCCGACCGTCCGTACCGACGCCGTCGGCCACCGACAGCGACAGGGCGAAGCGGCCGGCCGCGTCCGTCCACCAGTGCGTCAGCTCGAGTCCCGCGGACGCGAGCTCCGCGCGGAGCCCCTCCTGACGGAACTTCGCGGAGATCTCCGTCAAGATCTCCTCGCCCTCACGGAAGGGCACCTCCAGATCCAGCGCCCTGACCTTCACCAGCACGTGCGTCAGAGCGCGCAGCCGCATCTCGATCCACTCGTGCTCACGGTTCCACACCGCCACGTGGGCGAAGTCGGCGGTGTGGAAATCCCCGCCCAACTCGCGGTCGATCACCGCGAGTACGTTCTTGTTGAACTCCGCCGTCACTCCCTGCGAGTCGTCGTAGGCCGCCACCAGCGCGGCCTCGTCCTTCACCAGGTCCGTCCCCATCAGCAGCGCGTCCCCGGGTGAGAGCATCGCCCGCACGTCCGCCAGGAACACCGCCCGCTCCGCGGGCAGCAGGTTCCCGATCGTGCCGCCCAGGAACACCACCAGCCGCGGCCCGGGGGAGTCCGGCAGCCGCAGCGGCTTCGTGAAATCGGCCAGAAGCGCGTGGACCCGCAGCCCCGGATGAGCGTCGAGCAGCACCTCGGCCGCCCCGGTCAACGCGCTCTCGCTCACGTCCACCGGTACGTACGTGTCCAGCGCGGGCAGCGCGTCGATCAGATGCCGGGTCTTCTCCGACGAGCCGGATCCCAGCTCCACCAGGGTGCGGGCGCCACTCACCGAGGCGATCTCCTGGGCCCGCTCCAGCAGGATCTCCCGCTCGGCGCGCGTCGGGTAGTACTCGGGCAACCGGGTTATCTCCTCGAAGAGCTCGCTGCCCCGGGCGTCGTAGAACCACTTGGGCGGCAGCGTCTTCGGGGACCGGGTCAGTCCCTGGAGCACATCCGCGCGCAGCGCCGTGTCGGCGGCGTGCTCGTCGAGCGTGCGGGTCAGCCGGAAGTCGTTCACAGGGCTTCGTCTCCTTGCTGCGGGGCTCCTCGGTACGGGGCGCCGGTGGGGGTCTCCTTCAGGGAGACGAGGTCGATCCGAGTCGGCGTGGCGGTCAGCAGGGTCCCGTCGGGCACCTCGCACCAGCGCGGGTCGTCGTCGTAGGGCTCCGACGCGACCACCACGCGCGGCACGGCGGGATCGGCCAGATACCAGAGGGAATCCCCCCAGGCCGTCGCCGCGATCGCCCGGCCGTCGGTCAGCAACAGGTTCAGCCGGGAGCCGGGCGAGGCCTCGAGCAGCTCCCGCACCGACCTGGTGAGCGCCTCGCCGAGGGAGTCCCCGCCGCGCAGCCGCCGCAGGACCAGCGCCCAGATGAGGGCCGAGTCCGTGCGGGCGGCCAGCGACAGCAGATCCCGGGGCGACAGGGCAGCCGCGACGGGGGCCGCCGCGTCCGGCCAGTCCCGGAGCAGTCCGTTGTGGCTGAACAGCCAGGGACCGTCCGCGAACGGAGCCGCCGCCGCCTCCCCGTCGGCCCCGGGGCGCGTGGCGTCCCGCAGCGCCGCCAGTACGGCCCCGCTGCGGACCACCCGGGCGAGGTCCGCGAAGCCCAGGTCCCCCCAGATCGGCACGGCCCGGCGGTAGCGGGCGGGCACCGGATCGCCCTCCGCGTACCAGCCGATGCCGAAGCCGTCGGCGTTGACCGTGCCGTGCCGCTGCCGGCGAGGCTCCCAGGACTGGTGCACGAGGGAGTGCTCCGGCTCGCTGAGCACTCGGCCGAGGCTCACGGGCGGGCCCAGATAGGCGATGTGTCGGCACATCAGCGACCCCCCGTGGACCGGTCGTCGCGCGCGGTCCGGAAACCGGAGAAGATCTGCCGGCGCACCGGCAGGTCCCAGTTGCGGAAGGTGCCGCGGCAGGCCACCGGGTCCACGGCGAAGGAGCCGCCGCGCAACACCTTGTGCTCCGGGCCGAAGAACACCTCCGAGTACTCGCGGTACGGGAACGCCCGGAACCCGGGATAGGGAAGGAAGTCCGAGGACGTCCACTCCCACACGTCACCGATCAGCTGCCGCACCCCGAGCGGGGAGGCGCCGGCCGGATAACTGCCCGCGGGGGCCGGCCTCAGGTGGCGCTGGCCGAGGTTGGCGTGCGCCGGCGTGGGATCCGCGTCGCCCCACGGGTAGCGCGTGGAGCGGCCCGTCACCGGATCGTGCCGGGCGGCCTTCTCCCACTCCGCTTCGGACGGCAGCCTGCGCCCCGCCCACCGGGCGTACGCGTCGGCCTCGTACCAGCTGACGTGCAGCACCGGCTCGTCCCCGGGCACCGGCTCGGTGACCCCGAAACGGCGTCGTACCCACGTCCCGCCCTCGCGGTGCCAGAACAGCGGGGCCTCGATACCGTGCCCGCGGACCTCCTGCCACCCCGCCGGGGCCCACCACCGCTCCGCGCGGTAGCCGCCGTCCGCCATGAACTCCTGGTAGGCGGCGTTGGTCACCGGCGTCGTATCGATCCAGAACGCCTCCGTGTCCCGCAGGTGCGCGGGCCGCTCGTTGTCCAGCGACCACGGCTCGGCGGAGGTCCCCATCGTGAACGGTCCGCCGGGTACGAGGACTTCGGCCGCAGCGGGCGGCGGCCCCTGCGGGGGATCCGGCTCGGGCGCCGCCAGCACCGGAGCCCCCTGCCGCAGTTGATGGGTGATCAGCATCGTCTCGTCGTGCTGCTGCTCGTGCTGCGCGATCATCCCGAAGACGTAGCCGCCGTCCAGCAGCGCCGTGCCCTCCAGCGGGGTGCGCTCCAGCAGGTCGAAGACCCGCCCGCGCACCTCGGCCGCGTACCGGCGGGCCTCCTGCGGGCCCAGCAGCGGCAACCTCGGGCGCTCCGAACGGGGATGCTCGAAAGCGTCGTAGAGCGGGTCCATCTCGGGGCGCATGGACTCGCGTCCGGCCACGTTGCGCAGCAGCCAGAGCTCCTCCATGTTGCCGAT
The DNA here is from genome assembly GCF_042736715.1 of Streptomyces sp. NPDC060049. Taxonomy (NCBI): domain Bacteria; kingdom Bacillati; phylum Actinomycetota; class Actinomycetes; order Kitasatosporales; family Streptomycetaceae; genus Streptomyces; species Streptomyces sp. NPDC060049. The sequence continues at coordinate 37,194 of NZ_JBHWVV010000031.1, read as the reverse complement.
GTGCGCGAGGTCCCAGACCAGCGGCGACATCAAAGGGGAGTGCTGGGCGGTCAGATCCCCGTCGGACACCGCGTCGGTGAGCCCGGCCGTGCGCAGCCGCGCCGCGGCCAGCGCGGCGGCGGCACGCTCGCGCAGGAGCTCCGGTTCGGCGGTCATGGGCGTACCTCCTCGCCGGCCTGCCGCGACCGCGGGTCCGGGTCCGGCTGTGCGGGCCGGTCGTCGGCGGGGCAGCGGCCGCGCGCGACGTACCGGTCGGTGAACTCGGCGACCGTGTCCCGGACGGCACCACCGGCGCCCAGTCGGGGCAGCGCCTCGGCGGCGGCCCGGAAACACGCCCGGGCTGCGGCCCGCAGCTCCGGATCGGACAGGCCCTGTCGCGCGGCGGTCCGCCAGAGCCGGTTGCGGGGGGCGGGCTGCGTCCCGTAGGTGTCGGCCAGCCCCTTCGACACCCGGTACGCGGTCTCCGCCGCCTCCGGGTCGTCGAACAGGGCGTGCACGACGGCCACCGGGACGAGCCAGCCGTCGTCGCCGGGCTGGGCGTCGATCATCCGCAGCTCGAGATGGCCGCGGGGCCGTACCGGCGGGAACAGCGTGGTCAGGTGGTAGTCCAGGTCCTCGGCGGTCGGCGGCCGCCGAGGACCGTTCGGCGGCTGCCGGTGGCCTTCCGAGCGCAGCCAGTCGCGGAAGGTCAACCCGCGCGGCACCGCCCAGGGCGCGCCTTCCCCGTCCGCCCGTACGCACATCACCTCGGTGTCCAGTGCCTGCCGGGTCCACGCGCCGCGCGGCTCCCCGTCCAGCGGTGGGGCGAGGGACCGACGGGTGTCGAGGTCGCTCCAGATGCCCTGACGGGCGCACCGCCAGCCGGCGTACGGCCCCTCGCGCGCGGGGGAGTTGGCGAAAGCGGCCACCAGCACCGCGCCGAGGAGGTGGGCCAGGAGCCACCGGCGGCCGTGGCCGAGCGGGCCCGGCTCCTCGTACCCGGCGTCCACGCACACCTGCACGGACGCGGAGGTGCACATCATGGCGCGCCCGGCGGGCCCGGTGCGGTCGAAGTAGGTCTCCATCGCGTCGTAGCGCGGGCTGGCCAGCATCCGGCGCTGCGGCCGGCGCGGGTCCTGGCCCAGGCCCCGCAGCACCAGGCCCTGGCCGAGCAGGGTGCTCCGTACGGCGGCCAGATCGGCCTGGAGGCCCTCCACGCACCCGGTGAGGGAGGTGGCGGGCGCCGAGCTGAGCTCCAGCTGACCGCCGGGCTCGACGGTGACGCTGGATCCGAGGGCCAGCTTGCCGGCCGCGTCGTGGGCGGCGGCCAGCCGCTCCTGGGATACGGGCAGAGCGGGGCGTTCGGCGTCGAAGAGCAGCCATTCGAGCTCCGCCCCGAGGAGGCGGGGCGGGCCGGTCTTGAAACATATGCCGTGGACCAGGTCCTCGGCGGCGGACTCGGTCAGGCGGGGTGGTTCGTCGTGCATGAACGGGCCCTCGTCTCGCGTCGTCGACTGTGACATCACCCGTGCCTACCCGTCCGTTGGGGCACAAATCCCTTGCCGCCGCTCGGGTGGAGCGCCGAAGATCACGGCATGAGCAGCAGGTTGCGCGAGATCGCGCGGGAGAACGCGGAGATCGTGGCGGCCGGTGGGTACCGGACGCGATCGGGGCGGCAGGTGGCGCTCGCCGCCGCCGTGGCGGAGGCCAAGGCAGGAACCAGAATATATGGACCAAACCGGGTCGTTCCAGGCGAACCGATCCCCGCGGGTACCGGTAGGACCGTCGTGGAGGTCACCGGCGAGAGCAGTACGGACGCGGCCCGCAGGCTCGCGGCGGACTACCCCGGGACCCCCGCGGTGGCCGTCCTGAACTTCGCCTCGGCCCGCAATCCCGGGGGTGGATACGTCCGCGGGGCCAAGGCGCAGGAGGAGGCGCTCTGCCGCGCCTCGGCCCTCTACGAGACCCTCCTGGAGGCCCCGGAGTACTACGAGATCCACCGCCGCGAGGTCAGCACCTTCTACACCGACCGGGTGATTCACTCGCCCGGGGTCCCCGTCTTCCGCGACGACCGCGGCGATTTGCTGGACTCCCCCTTCCGGGCCGGCTTCCTCACCTCCCCGGCCCCGAACGCCGGCACGATCCGCCGCCAGGAGCCGGAACGCGTTCCCGAGATCCCCGCCGCCCTCGTACGGCGCGCGGAGCTGGTCCTGGAGGTGGCGGCGCTGCACGGCTACCGGGGACTGGTGCTGGGCGCGTGGGGGTGCGGGGTCTTCCAGAACGACCCGGCCCAGGTGGCGGAGGCCTTCCGGGGACTACTGGCCGGACGGTTCCGGGGCGTGTTCGAACGGGTGGTGTTCGGGATCCTGGACCGCAAGCCGCAGACGCGGGAGGCGTTCGAGCGGGCGCTGGCGAATCTGGTGTGACGGCGCGGCGGGAGGGGCGCGGGGGCGGCGGGACGGCGCGAGGGGCGTGAGGGCGTCGGGACGGCGCGAAGCGCCTGAGGGGGGCGCGGGTCGCGCGCGGCGGGGCCTGCCGCGCACGCGCTCCCCGCATTCGGGTGACGGCCGCGCCCAGACCTGTAGCGCTCCCGCGGTGATCTCGACACTGGGTGCGACCGGACCCGACCACCGGTCACATCGAGGGGAAGTCGTATGCGGGCGATGAAGTACGTGGTGAAGAGCGCGGCGCGGACCACCGTGACGCTCGGCGCGGCCCTGGTCCTGTTCACGGGGCTCTCCACCAGTGCCCAGGCGGCCGGGGGCGCGTTCCAATACGTCAACGTGAACGCGGACGACTTCAGCCTCGAGAATCCGGTGAGCGGTGAGTGCTTCCTGCTGGTGAGCGGCGCGAGGGAGGCGGACAACTCCACCGACGCACGCGCTTCGCTCTTCGAGGAACGCGACTGCGAAGGGGCGCCCGCGCGGGTCATGCGGCCCGGCCAGTCCGCGACCTTCGGCGCTGCCGTCCCGCACAGCGTGCGCTTCGGCTGAAGGGCTGCGGACCGGGCGCGGCCCTGGCGGGTACGCCCGGCCCCGGCCGGCTACCGCCAGCCGTACCGCTCGCGCAGCCGGTCCACCACCAGCTGGAACCGCCCGCGGTCCAGCGCACACGCTTCGCGCCGCATGCCGGCCTCGTGGACGCGCAGCACCCGGTCCACATCCACCCAGGACTCCCGGCCGGCGCTGTCCCACGGGCCGGTCCCGATGGGAACCCACTCCCGGTCGTGATCGTGCCGCTTGCTGGACAGCTGTACGGCCAGGAGCGTGCCGCCCGCCTCGCGCGCCACGACCAGCACGGGGCGGTCCTTGCCCCGGCCGTCGTTCTCCTCGAAGGGGACCCACGTCCAGACGATCTCACCGGGATCGGGATCCCCGTCGCGATCGGGGGCGTACGAGGTCTGCACAGGCCCGATGGCCAGCGGATCGGCCTCGGCGGTCGCGGTGGCCCCGTCGCGGCCGGGCTGCTCGATGGAGCCATTGCTGTGGTGGGAAAGTGCCGTCATTCGGGCGAGGTTACCGGGTGGCACCGCCGGGGATCGGGGATCCGGACCGGCCGGACCCAGGCGGGGGCGGACGGCGGGGCGGGAGGGGTGCGCGCCGCCCTGTCGCGACGGCGGGGGTGCGTCGGAACGCGACAGGGCGACGGCACGGCTGGACACGGTGCGACACCGTGGAGGAGGCCGCCGGTGTGAGCGGCGAAACACCTGGGTTACACGTGTAAATCTGTGTGCACCACTGTCTAGCACCCGTTTCCGGCCATCCGCTAGTCCCTGGGCGCGACCGGTCTGGAAAGATGCCACGGCAATGTCTCAGTCATCGAAGCCGCCGAAGCCGTCCACGTCACCGTCCACCGCCGGGCCGCTCCCGCCCGTGCCGACCAGCGCGGACGTGGCCCGGCTCGCCGGAGTGTCGCGCGCGACCGTCTCGTACGTCCTGAACAACGCGGAGGCCGTACGCATCAGCGAGCCGACCCGCCGCAAGGTGCGTGAGGCCGCCGAGGAGCTCGGCTACGTACCGCACGCGGCCGCGCGCAGCCTGCGTGCCGGGCACACGCGGATCGTGCTGCTGCCCTCCTCGCACGTGCCGATCGGCCCGCTCTACAGCACCTTCCTCAACGAGCTCCAGTGGGCCCTGCGCGCCCTCGACTACACCGTGGTCCAGTACGGCAGCCTCGGCCTGACCGGGGACGAGGCCGCGCGCGCCTGGGCCGAGCTGCGACCGGTCGCGGTCATCTCCCTCGGGGAGATCACGCTGTCCGCGCACAACGTCGCCACGCTCAAGCGGGCCGGGGCGCGCGCGGTGATAACGATGGGACCGGTCAGCGTCCCCGGCGCGCACGCGCTGGTCATGGACCAGGCGGAGGTCGGCGCGCGGGCGGCGGCCCACCTGGTGGAGCGGGGCCGGCGCCGCATCGGCGTGATCGTCCCGCGGGAGGAGGGGCTGGAGCTGTTCTCCACGCCCCGGCTGGAGGGAGCGCGGTCGGTGGCGGGTGCCGAGGTCGTGGCCCTGCCGATGGCGTACGCGGAGGAGTCGGCCGCGGAACTGGCGGGGCGGTGGGCGTCGCTCGGGCTGGACGCGGCGTTCGCGTACAACGACGAGTACGCGATGCTGCTGATGCGGGCGTTCCAGGACGAGGGGCTTCGGGTGCCGCAGGACGTCGCCGTCATCGGTGCGGACGATCTGCTGATCGGGCGGCTGCTGCGGCCGAGGCTGAGCACGGTCCGGATCCAGATGCCGACGGGCGAGCGGCTGGCGGGGCTGGTGGACCGGGCGGTACGGGAGCCTTCCGCGGTGGTCCGGCGGCACGACCTGATGGCGGCGCTGGCGCTGCCGCGCGAGTCGACCTGAACCCACGGCCCGGCGGCGGCTTCGGGCGGGCGTTGACAGGCGGGGACGGACGGACGGAAACTGCGGGCGCGCCCCACCGGGCGCGGGCGGAGCGTGCGCCGTGCCGGACAGTGGCGCCGGCGTGCCGCGCCGCCACCCGCCCGTCCAGGAGGGACCCCATGAGCATCCGTACCGTCCGCGACGTCTACGTCGTCGACGCCGTCCGCACCCCGATCGGGAAGTTCGGCGGTGCCCTCGCCGGGATCCGCCCCGACGACCTGGCCGCACACGTGGTGCGCGCGCTCGTGGACCGTACGCCCGCCCTCGATCCGGCGCGTATCGACGACGTCGTCTTCGGCGACGCCAACGGCGCGGGCGAGGACAACCGCGACGTGGCCCGCATGGCGGTCCTGCTCGCGGGACTGCCGGTGAGCGTGCCCGGGGTCACCGTCAACCGGCTCTGCGGGTCCGGGCTCGAAGCCGTGGTCCAGGCGGCCCGTGCCATCGCCCTCGGCGACGCCTCCGTCGCCATCGCGGGCGGCGTCGAGTCGATGTCCCGCGCACCGTGGGTGGTGCAGAAGCCGGAGCGCGCGTTCCCGGCGGGGCACCAGCAGATGTGGTCCACCACCCTCGGCTGGCGGATGACCAACCCCCGGATGCCCGCCGAGTGGACAGGTTCCCTCGGCGAGGGGGCCGAGCTCGTCGCCGACAAGCACGCCATCACGCGCGAGGCGCAGGACGCCTTCGCGCTGGAGAGCCACCGCAAGGCGGCGGCCGCTTGGGCCGCCGGGCACTACGACGCCGAGGTCGTGGCGTACGAGGGTGTCGGCCTCCTGCGGGACGAGTGCATCCGGGAGGGCTCCACCCCCGAGGCGCTCGCGCGCCTGAAGCCCGCCTTCCGGAGCGACGGAACGGGCACGGTCACCGCCGGCAACGCCTCCCCGCTCAACGACGGCGCCGCCGCACTGCTGTTGACCGACGAGGAGGGGCTCGCCGCCACCGGGCGCGAGCCGTTGGCGCGGATCAGCACGTCCGCCGCCACCGGGATCGAGCCCCAGCTCTTCGGACTGGGTCCGGTGGAAGCCGTCGAGCGCGCGCTCGCGAAGGCGGGACGCACTTTCGCCGATCTGGCCGCCTTCGAGCTCAACGAGGCCTTCGCAGCGCAGGCGTTGGGGTGTCTGGCCGCCTGGCCGGAGCTGGACCCGGCGGTGGTGAACCCGCGCGGCGGGGCGATCGCCATCGGCCACCCGCTCGGCGCCTCGGGAGCCCGCCTCGCGGGCTCGGTGGCGCACCAGTTGGCGGCGGCCGGGTCCGGTACCGGAGTCGCGGCGCTCTGCATCGGTGTGGGTCAGGGCATCGCCCTCGTCCTGGAGCGCTGATCCGCGAGGGCGCGGAACCCTGTGCGCCGCCTCCGCCCGTCGCCCGCCGCGGCCGATCGAATCCGGTCATCCTCGGCGGGCGACCGCTGTGCGAGGGCGGAGAATCGAAGCCTGCGGCCCGGTGCGATGACACGATGGCGCGTGCTGCCGCCCCCCGCCCCGCCCACCCGCATCCGGAGGCCTCGCGCCATGCCGCTCCTCGATCCGACGTTCTGGCAGGACGGACCCACACTCACCGGCGGAACCGCCCCGGTCACCGAACCCGCCACCGGCCAGACCCTCGCGACCATAGACCTGGCGGCCCCCGGCGACGTCGCGGAGGCCGCCGTACGGGCCCGGGCGGCCCAGCGGGACTGGGCCCGGGCCACCCATCAGGAGCGGGCCGCCGTGCTGCGCCGCGCCGGGGACCTGTTCGCCACCCGCCCCGCCGAGCTGCGGGACTGGCTGGTGCGGGAGTCCGGTTCGATCCCCGGCAAGGCCGACTTCGAGCTGCACATCGCCGCGCAGGAGTGTTACGAGGCCGCCGCGCTCGCCTCGCGTCCGGCCGGCGAGGTGCTGCCCAGCGAGGCGCCCCGGCTGTCCTTCACCCGCCGCGAGCCGGCCGGGGTGGTCGGTGTGGTGGCGCCCTTCAACGCCCCGCTGATCCTCGCGATCCGCTCGGTGGCGCCGGCGCTCGCCCTCGGCAACGCGGTGCTCCTGAAGCCGGATCGGCGTACCGCGGTCTGCGGGGGGCTCGCGCCGGCCGCCGTCCTCGCGGCGGCCGGCCTGCCGGGCGGACTGCTGCACGTCCTGCCCGGCGGCGCCGGGACGGGGGCCGCGGTGGTCGCCGATCCCCTGGTCCGGGTCGTGTCGTTCACCGGGTCCACCGCGAGCGGCCGTCTCGTCGGCGAGCTGGCGGGCCGTCACCTCAAGCGCGCCCATCTGGAGTTGGGCGGCAACTCGGCTCTCCTCGTGCTCCGGGACGCCGATGTGGAGGCGGCCGTCGCACAAGCCTCCTGGGGGTCGTTCTTCCACCAGGGCCAGATCTGCATGACGGCGGGCCGCCACCTGGTCCACGCCTCGCTCTACGACGAGTACGTGGAGCGGCTCGCCGCGCGAGCCGACGAGCTGGTGGTCGCGGACCCCTACCGCGAGCAGGCGCACCTGGGCCCGCTGATCGACCGGGCCCAACTGGAGCGGGTGCGGGGCCTGGTGGAGGCCAGCACCGACATGGGCGCCAAGCTGGTCACGGGCGGGTCGGACCGGGCCCTCTTCTACCGGCCCACGGTGCTGGCGGGCGTCGACGACGACACCCCCGCCTACCGCGAGGAGGTCTTCGGTCCGGTGGCGCCCGTACGGTCCTTCGCGACGGAGGACGAGGCCGTGGAGCTCGCTTCGGCCGGCCCCTACGGGCTCGCCCTGGGGATCGTGACGGGCGACGCGGGGCGCGGGCTGGACCTGGCGGGACGGATCCCGACGGGGATCGCGCACGTCAACGACCAGACGGTGAACGACGAGGCGGTGGCCCCCTTCGGCGGCGTCGGCGCGTCCGGTACCGGCGCCCGTTTCGGGGGCGGGGCCAATCTGGACGCCTTCACCGAACTGCGCTGGACGACGGTCCGCACGACCCCGGGCGGCCACCCGTTCTGAGGCACCGGTTCCGAGGCGACCGCTCCGAGGCGTCCCGCCCGGGCCGGATCCGGCTCCGGCTCCGGAGCCGTTAGGGGTCATGCGCCCATGGTGCGCGGCCGGGGTCAGGAGATCGCCGGGCACGCCCAGGAATGCTTCGAGGCGGCCGTTCGTTCACGGGACGGAAGCGAAACACCACTCAGGAGGACTGGATAACCGTGGCTACTGTCGAACTCACCAAGGAGAACTTCGACCGGACGGTGAGCGAGAACTCCTTCGTCCTGATCGACTTCTGGGCGGGCTGGTGCCGCCCCTGCCTGCAGTTCGCCCCCGTCTACGAGAAGGCCGCCGAGGCCAATCCCGACCTGGTCTTCGCGAAGGTGGACACCGAGGCGCAGCAGGAGCTCGCCGGGGCTTTCCAGATCAGCTCGATCCCGACCCTGATGATCGTCCGCGACCAGGTGGCGATCTTCGCCCAGCCCGGCGCGCTGCCGGAGGCGGCCCTCACGGACCTCATCGCGCAGGCCCGGGCCCTGGACATGGACGAGGTGCGCTCGAAGATCGCCGCGGAGAAGAACGGCGCGGCGGAGGGCTCCACCGACGCCGACGCCGAAACAGGCACCGACGGCGCGCCCGGGGAGCCCGGCACGCCGGGAGCCTGATTGCGTGACGGGCCCCCGCCCCGGGGTGAGACTGGCCCGTATGAATGAAGCGGTGGAGTACGACGTAGTGGTGCTCGGCGGGGGACCGGCCGGCGAGAACATCGTGGACCGGACCCGCGCCGCCGGGCTCAGTACGGCCCTCGTCGAGAGCGAGCTGGTCGGCGGCGAGTGCTCGTACTGGGCCTGCGTGCCCAGCAAGGCGCTGCTGCGCCCGGTGCTGGCACGGGCCGGGGCGCGCCGTGTCCCCGGTCTCGCGGGGGCCGTGGCAGGGTCGCTGGACGTGGAGGCGGTGTTCGCGCACCGCGACTACTGGACCGGCAGCTGGAAGGACGACGGCCAGATCGACTGGCTGGAGTCGGTCGGCGCCCACGTCTACCGGGGCCACGGGCGGCTCTACGGAGTCCGGAAGGTCGCCGTCACCAGCCCCGAGGGGGAGCACCACGTCCTCACGGCCCGGCACGCCGTGGTCGTCGCCACCGGCACCCGGGCCGTGATCCCCGACGTTCCCGGCCTGGCCGGGGCCAGGCCGTGGACCAGCCGCGAGGCCACGTCCGCGCAGGCCGCGCCGGACCGGCTGCTGATCGTCGGGGGGTCGGTGGTGGCCGCCGAGATGGCGACGGCCTGGCAGGCGCTCGGCTCCCGGGTGACCGTGCTGGTACGGGGCCGGGGGCTGCTGCCGCGCATGGAGCCGTTCGCCGGGGAGCTGGTCGCGGAGGCGCTGCGCGAGGCCGGCGCGGTGGTTCGTACCGGGGTGGCCGTCGAGTCCGTCGTACGGGAGGGTTCGACGGGGCCCGTCAGTGTGGTGCTGGCGGGCGGCGAGACGCTGGAGGGCGACGAGCTGCTGATGGCGACGGGCCGTGCGCCGCGCACCGAGGACATCGGGCTGGACACCGTCGGCCTCGAGCCGGGCGGATGGATCGCGGTGGACGAGGGGTGCCGGGTCCCGGGGACCGATTGGCTGTACGCCGTCGGTGACGTCAACCACCGGGCGCTCCTCACGCACCAGGGGAAGTACCAGGCGCGGATCGCGGGCGCCGCCATCGTCGCGCGCGCGGGCAACACACCGCTCGACACGGGGAGTTGGGGCGCACACGCGGCGACCGCCGATACGCAGGCCCTCCCGCAGGCCGTCTTCACCGATCCGGAGGCGGCGTCGGTGGGTCTGACCCTGGCGGAGGCGGAGCGGGCAGGCCACCGGGTCCGGGCCGTCGACTACGACCTCGGCAAGGTCTCCGGCGCGGGACTGTACGCCGACGGCTACCGGGGCCGGGCCCGCATGGTGGTGGACCTGGACCGCGAGATCCTGCTGGGCGTCACCTTCGTCGGGCCGGGCGCGGCCGAGCTGTTGCACGCGGCGACCGTCGCGGTCGCGGCGCAGGTGCCGATCGAGCGGCTGTGGCACGCGGTTCCGGCGTTTCCGACGATCAGCGAGGTCTGGCTCAGGCTGCTGGAGACGTACCGCGGTTGAGGTCGAGGGGGGCGGCCGAACGGCCGCCCCGGCTCTCCGCACGACCGCCTTCCGGTCCGGTGCCGAACAGGAAGACCCCCGCGGGAGGTTCACCTCCGCCGTCGGGGCCCGTTAGATTTGGCGGCTCGGACCGAAGGAGCCGCCGCCGTGATCGTCATAGCCCACCTGAGCGACGTACACCTCGACGGCGGCAGCCGGGCCGCCGAGCGGACCCGCACCGTCATGGAATACCTGGAGGGGCTCCCGTACGAGCTCGACGCGGTGCTGGTCAGCGGGGACATCGCCGATCACGCGACCACCGAGGAGTACGAGGAGGCGCGCAAGGCCCTCGGCTCGCGGCACCCGCTGATCGTCTGCCCCGGGAACCACGACGACCGCGCCGCGTTCCGGCGCGGTCTGCTGGGGGAGGAGCGCCCGTCCGCGGCCCCCGTCGACCAGGTCCTGCGCGGTGACGGTTTCGTGCTCGCGGTGTGTGATTCGTCGGTGCCCGGCGAGCACCGGGGGTACCTGGAGGACTCGACGATCACCTGGCTGGACGGGGTGCTCGCCGAGACCCCGCGGGAGGTGCCCGTACTGGTCGCCTTCCACCACCCGCCGGTCCCCCTGCACATCCCGTACGTGGACGGGATCCGGCAGTTCGGGGAGGAGCGGCTGGCGGCTCTCGCCGAGCGGCATCCGCACCTGACCGCGTTCCTGTGCGGGCACGCCCACACCGGCGCGGCGACCACCTTCGCGGGCCGGCCGCTGCTGGTGGCTCCGGGCGTGGTCTCCACGACCCGGCTCCCGTGGGAGGCGGCGTCCGGGGCGAGCGCGTACATCCACGTGGACGAGCCGCCCGCCGTCGCCTTCCACGTCATCGGCGCGGACGGCCGTCTGACGACGCACTACCGGGTGGTCATGGCCCGCCGGTAGCCGGAGCCGTCACGGGTCCTGGTGAGGTGCCCGGCGATGACCAGGTAGCGCCGCAGTGCCGCGCAGTCCTCGTGGACGGTGAGCAGGAGCCCGTTCACCTCGGGCTCCGTGTAGTCGCGGTCCGCCGCGAAGAGGGTCTCGGTGAGGTGGACGAGCAACTGGTCGCGGCGGGCGGCCTTGCGCGGGATGACCGTGAGGCGGCCGCCCGCGGTGAAGAGGTCGGCGACGCCGCCTCGTGTGCGCGCAGGGCCTTCCGCGGAGTTCTGTGACATGTCGTGGAGCTTCACCCGTCCCGGTGGCCCCGGGCAAGGGATTTTCGCTCCGGCGAAAAGTGACGGTCGTTCATCTTACTGAGAAGTAGTGACTCCCAGTACCCTCCCCGTGACCGGTTCCTGCCCCCCCACGGAGGAGCACGCATGCGACGCCCCACCTCTCGCGTCACAACAGCCGCCGCCACCGCGCTCATCGCCCTCGCCGCGGCCCTGTCGGGCCCGGCCGCCTCCGCCGCCGGGGCCGACGCCCCGGCGGCGCTGCCCGTCGCCGACTACTGCGGACAGCAGTGCGCCGACATCCTGCCGCCCGGGCAGAGCGGCAACGCGACCCTCGCCCAGATCCTCGCCCACAAGGCGTTCGGCACCATGCCCGCCCATGCGTCCGACCAACTGGCGCGCTACGACTCGCTGGTGGCGGGCTATCCCGGCCTCACCGACGCCAAGCTCAACGACTTCTTCAACGACGCCTCCTTCGGCGTGCCCGGCGACCAGGTCGAGTCCACCACCAGCCCCCGTTCCGACGTCACCATCACGCGGGACAAGAAGACCGGCGTCCCGCACATCAAGGGCACCACCCGGTACGGGACTTCCTTCGGGGCGGGTTATGCCGCCGGCCAGGACCGGCTCTGGCAGATGGACCTCTTCCGGCACGTCGGCCGCGGCGACCTCACCCCCTTCGCGGGCGGCGCCCTCGCCAACCAGGGCCTGGAGCAGCAGTTCTGGCCGCAGGCCCCCTACACCGAAACGGACCTCCAGGCACAGGTGGACCGGATCCGCACCACCGAGGGCGAGCGCGGACGGCTCGCGATGGAGGACGCCCAGGCCTACATCGACGGCATCAACGCCTACCGCGTCCAGTCCAAGAACGGCCGGTACTTCCCCGGTGAGTACGTGCTGACCGGCCACATCAACTCCATCACCAACGCGGGGGAGATACAGCCCTTCAAGCTCACCGACCTGATCGCCCTCGCCTCCGTCGTCGGCGGCCTGTTCGGCGGCGGCGGTGGCGGCGAGGTGCAGGCCGCGCTGTCCCTGCTGTCCGCGCAGCAGAAGTACGGGCTGGAGGAGGGCACCCGCGTCTGGGAGTCCTTCCGCGAGCGCGAGGACCCGGAAGCCGTGCTCACCGTGCACGACGGCGCGAGCTTCCCCTACGCCGGCAAGCCCGCGGACCCGCAGGGAACGGCCCTGCCCGACGCCGGCTCGGTCACCGCCGAACAGCTCGTGTACGACCGTACGGGCGCGGCCGCAACCGCCGCCGCGGCCGATCCGCCCAAGCCGATCAAGCAGAGCATGTCCAACGCCCTGCTCGTTTCCGGTGCGAAGACCGAGAGCGGTCACCCGGTCGCCGTCTTCGGCCCGCAGACCGGCTACCTCGCCCCTCAGCTCCTCATGCTCCAGGAGCTCCAGGGCCCGGGCATCAGCGCGCGCGGCGCCTCCTTCGCGGGCGTCAGCATGTACGTACAGCTCGGACGCGGCCAGGACTACGCGTGGAGCGCCACCTCCGCCGGCCAGGACATCACCGACACCTTCGCCGTCGAACTGTGCGAGCCGGGCGGCGGCGCCCCCGCCAAGGCGAGCACCTCGTACCTCTACCGGGGTACCTGCACGCCCATGGAGAAGCTGGAGCACACCAACGCCTGGAAGTCGTCCGTCGCCGACCCCACACCGAACGGCTCCTACCGGATGCAGGTCTGGCGCACCCACTACGGCATCGTCACGCACCGGGCGACCGTCGGGGGCAAGCCCGTGGCCTACACGTCGCTGCGCTCCACCTACCGCCACGAAGCCGACTCGATCATCGGCTTCCAGATGCTGAACGACCCCTCCTACGTGAAGGACGCCCGCACCTTCCAGGAGGCGGCCCGGCACATCGGCTACGCCTTCAACTGGTTCTACGCCGACTCGCGCGAAGCGGCCTACTACAACAGTGGATCGAATCCGGTCCGGGCCACCGGAGTCGACGCCGCGCTGCCCGTGCACGCGAAGCGGCAGTACGAATGGCAGGGCTTCGACCCGGCCGCCAACACCGCCGCCTACACCCCGTCCGCGGAGCACCCGCAGTCCATCGGCCAGGACTACTACATCAGCTGGAACAACAAACAGGCCAAGGACTACGGCGCGGCAGGCTTCGGGATGGGCTCCGTCCACCGCGGCGACCTCCTCGACCGGCGCGTCGCACCGCTCGTCGCGGCGGGCGGCGTGACCAGGGCCAAGCTCACCCGGGCCATGGCGGAGGCCGCGGTCACCGACCTGCGCGCCGAGAACCTGCTGCCCGAGCTGCTCGCCGTGCTGCGCAGCGCACCCACCACCGATCCGGCCGTCGGCGCGGCGATCGACAAGCTGTCCGCCTGGCAGGCGGCGGGCTCCCGGCGCAAGGAGGCCGCACCCGGTTCGAAGGCCTACGCGCACGCGGACGCCATCCGCGTCATGGACGCCTGGTGGCCGCTGCTCGTCGAAGCCGAGTTCAAGCCCGGCCTCGGAGCCCCGCTCTACGACGCCCTGCGCGCCTCGCTCACCGTCGACGAGGCCCCCAACGCCGGTCACGGGCCCACCGGTTCGCACGCCGGATCGGCCTTCCAGTACGGCTGGTGGAGCTACGCCGACAAAGACCTGCGTACGGTGCTCGGCCGCCCCGTGTCCGGACCGCTCGCCCGGGCCTACTGCGGCGGCGGCACCCTCTCCGGGTGCCGGGACGTCATGACGGCGACGCTCAAGCAGGCGGCGGCCGCCACGCCGGCCGCCGTCTACCCGGCGGACGGGACCTGCGCCGCGGGCAACCAGTGGTGCGCGGACTCGATCGTGCAGCGGCCGGTGGGCGGCCTGGCACACCCGCAGGTCAACTGGCAGAACCGGCCCACCTACCAGCAGGTGGTGGAGTTCCCGGCCCACCGCTGAGTCCCCTCGCGCACGTGGCAGGGCCCGCCGGCCCCGGAGAGCTCCGGGGCCGGCGGGCCTTCGTGCGGGGCGCGGCGGGCCGTCAGGGGCCGACGGTGATCTGCTGAGCCGGGTCGGTGGTGTCGGTGACCTTGTACACGGCGTTGAAGGTGGACGAGGTCGCGCTCGTCGGGCAGCCGAAGCCTCCGGTCACCGTGACCGGAACCGAGGCGTTGGTGAAGGTCAGGCTCGACGGGGCGCCGTTGGTCCAGGTCCCGCCGACGTTCGCGGGGCCGGAGGGGGCCGCGGTGACCGTGCAGACCGCCAGGCCGGTGGTGTGCACGACGAGCCCGCCCGTCGGCACGGTCATGGTGGCGGTGATGGGGGAGCCGTTCTGCATCGACACCGACCAGGCTCCGCTGGTGGTGACGGTGGGGGTCACGCCCCAGATGCTGGAGGTGCAAGAGCTGTACGTGGGCGGCGAGATGGGGGAGGAGACGGGACCCGCCGGGTTGTTGTTCCCGGGGGCGGCCGGCACGGTCCCGGTGGAGACGGAGACCGTACAGGTCACCGTCACGGATCCGGCCTTGAGGGTGGCCTTGCCGCTGAGCGTGGCCTTGAAGGCGTGCCCGGCCGGGGTGACGGTGGTCGACCCGGCCAGGGGTAACGGCGCGGCGGTGGCCGAGACCGAGGCGAGGGACAGGGCTGCGGCGGCGGTGGCCGCGGCGAGCGCGAGGGTGGTCCGGGTTCGGCTCATGGCTGTGCTCCTTGGGGATCGTGGTGCGGTGGGGGAGCGGGGGAGCGTGCGGGGGTGGTCGTGGGGGTGACCGTGAGGGACGGGAACGCGGCGTCGTCGGGTTCGGGACCGGACCCTGCCCGGCCCTCGGGCGGCTCCGGCTCCGGGTCCTGTGCGGCGCCGGGGCGCGAGACGGCGTACGGCTGCCAGGCGAACATCAGGCCGCCGCCGAGGATGCCGAGCAAGGTGCCGATCAGGAACCCGCCGAGGTTCGACAGGACCAGCGCGGCGGTGGCGATGAGGGTGGTGAGTACGCCGGCCAGACTGCGCTGGGACGGCGAGAACCAGGCGGTGAGACCGAGCACGATCATGACGAGGCCCATCAGGACGGACGGGATTCCCGCGACTCCCTGCTGGAGCATGATCTTCAGCGGCGCCAGCGGCAGGGCGCAGATCTCGGCCCCGGCGAGGATGGCGAGGAGCCCGCCCCAGAACGGTCGGCCGCGCCGCCACCGCCGCCAGCGGCTCAGAAGCATTCCTTCTTGCCCTTGCTGATGTTCATGTTCAGCCCGGAGAGCTTGAAGGTGCCGGCGTTCGTGGCCCAGGCCGTCTGGTGGAGATCGGTGATGCTGACGGTGTCGGCCTGCTGGGCGAACAGGTCCTGCATGCCGACCGCGTCCGCCGGGCCCTTGTCGAGGGTGGAGGCGTCCCGGCCGATCTCGATGTTGGTGAAGACGGCGTCGCCGGAGAGCTGTGTGGCGTCGACGAAGAGGTTGCTGGCCTCGACGGGGGTCTTCTGGCCGGCGGTCAGGTTGAGCGAGATGTCGCCGATGATCGGGAGGGTCGTGACCACCGACTGGCAGAGGCTGTTGAGCTTGGCTTCCCTGATGGCGGTGACCGCCACCGGGATGAGCTCCTCGCGGGCGTTGACGTCGACGCTGCCGTACTGGGCGAAGCCCTCGCCCTCCAGGCTTTTCGCCGACACCTTGAACTGCTGCCCCGATACCGCGAAGGAGGCGGCGAGCGCGCCCTGGGCGAGGGCGATGCCGAGGCCGGCCGTCACGGCGATGGCCGGGACGGTCAGTACGGCGAACCGGCGCCAGCGGACGCGGCCCGTGCCAACGGCTCTCTCGCCTTTCTCGTCGACGGCCGTTTCGGGTAACTTCGGGGAATCTGCCATGAGATCGTCCCTTGTGTTCGGCTGTGCACCGTTGTTACCGACGAGTTGAATGTAAGAGTGCCAATGGGGGTTGGCAAGGTTGCTCGGGCGTACCTTTTCGGCCGACTCCTACTGACCGGTTACGCCCCTGGAGTCTCACTGCGCATCAGCTCCGCGACCTCGGCATCCACCCGCTCGGCCATCGCCCGCGCGAACTCCGCGGCCACGACCCCGCCCGCCAGCGGACGCAGGGCCGCGACCGCCTCGGTGATGTGGCGCAGCCGCGTGGCCGAAAGCTGCTCCAGCCCTTCCGCGCCGATCACGTGCGTCCTGAACAGCCCGACGAACCGGTCCGCGACCGCCGCCGCCTGCGTCTGTACGAAGTCCCCCGCCTCCAGGACCTCCCCGAGCGGCACCCCCGCCCGGACCAGGGTCGTCGTCGCCTCCAACAGGCGCCGGCTGCGGTGCGTGACCAGGTCGCCGTCGATGGTCACGTAGCCCAGCTCGGCCGCCCGACGGGTGTCCTCGGGAGAGGCCGTCGGGCCGAACAGCTCGCGCAGCTCGGCCCGTGACATGCGGACCGACTCCTCCTGCTCCCAGCCGCGGGTCATCTCCCGCTCCAGGCCCAGCAGTTGGGAAATCCCGCCGCCCTGTTCCCAGGCGGCCAGCAACTCCGCGATGCCGTTGACGGTGTAGCCGCGCCCCAACAGGTCGCTGATCAGGCGCAGTCGGGTGAGGTGGTCGTCGGAGTACCAGGCGATCCGGCCCTCGCGGCGCGGCGGCGGAAGCAGCCCGCGTTCCTGGTAGTAGCGCAGGTTGCGCACCTTGACGCCGGCCGCGCGGGCCACGTCCTCCCGGCGGTAGCGCCCGGAGGCGGCCGTCCCGCCGCTCCGGTCGGTACTCCCGTCCGCCCGCTCCTCGCGCCCCGCCTGCTCCGTCTGCTCCGCCTGGTCCACTTGGCTGCTCACGCGGCCGAGTGTAGGGCGAACGGAGGGGCCTACCGGCGGGTGTACCGGCAGGTCACATGGGACATCACGAGCCGCACCCGCGGACGGGTCACCGTCCGCGGGTGCTCGGCGCGGCTTTCGCCGCGGCCCTAGCCGCGGTTGTCGCCGCGGTTGTCCCCGCGACCGTCGCCGCGGTTGTCGCCGCGGTTGTCTGTGCGGGGCTGCTCGCGCTTGATCGCGCGCAGGACCACGAACTTCGGTTCGCTCGCGGCCACTTCGCTGTTGCCGAAGAGGCGGCGCAGGTGCGTGTGGTAGCCCATGTGGCGGTTGGCGACCACCCACAGCTCGCCGCCCGGGCGCAGCGCCTTGCGCGACTGCGCGAACATGCGCAGCGCCGTCGCGTCCGTCGTCGCCTGATGGGAGTGGAAGGGCGGGTTGCAGAGGATCAGGTCCACCGACCCGGGCGGCAGCATCGCGACGCCGTCCCCGACGATGAACTCGGCGCGGTCCAGCCGGCCCCGCACGTTCGCGCGGTACGTGGCCTCGGCCGAGGCCACCGCCTGGTACGACTCGTCCGTGAAGACGACCTCGGCGTCCGGGTCGGCCACCGCGACCGCCGTGCCGACGATGCCGTTGCCGCAACCCAGGTCGACGACGCGGGCCCCGTCCGTGTTGGTCGGGATGCTCTGGAGGAAGAAGCGGGTACCGACGTCCAGCCGGTCGGCGCAGAAGATCCCGGCGTGGTTGACGACCGTGAGACCGGAGCCCGATCCCGCGTCCTGGTCCACCGTGTACGTGACCGGCCACGGCCCGGCTGTCGTGGGGTGCGCCGCGCCGGGGTTCCCCGGCGTGCAGAAGATCAGCCGGGCCTTCTTCTCCGCCAGGGAGGTCTTGGTCGGGCCGAGGATCTTCTCGAAGAGCCGCAGGGTGGAGGTGTGGATCTCCTTCACCATGCCGGTGCCCACGACGACGGTGCCGGCGTGCACGTGCGGGGCCAGCCGGTACAGCTGGTCCTCCAGCAGCGCCAGGCTCTTGGGCACCCGCACGAGGAGGACGTCGATCCGCTCCGGCGGCGCGTCCTGCGTGGTCAGCAGCGTGACGGTGCTCTTGCTCGTCCCGATGCCGTTGCGGTCCAGGTTGGCCGCGGTGGCGGAACGGGTCAGGCTGGAGTCGGTGATCTGCGTGGGGTGATGGGCGGCCAGCGCCGTCGTCAGCGCCCCCCACCGGTCCCCGATCACGGTGATCTGCCCGGCGCCGGCCAGATCCACCGGGCCGCGTTCACCCGTACCGGATTCGAGGTGGTGCAGCAGGTACTCGTCGGCGGCGTCCCATGCGCGGAGCCGGTCGCGCGGGTCCTCGGGGAAGCGGGCGAGCTCGAAGGAGCCGAAGGGCGTGGTCAGACGGTTCATATTGCCCCCAGGCTAACCGAGGGGCCGCCCCGGTCCCGCATGGGCGGGGCCGGGGAGCGTCCGACGGAGCGTGCCGCTCCGCGATCGCAGGGGCCCGCTCCAGGAACTCGGGCGGCCTACTCGGGGAAGTCCCCGGCCATCGCCGCGGCGATCCGCAGGTACGGCGCCGCCGCGGCGGCCCGACCCCGGCGCTCCAGGGTCCGGCCGAGCATGAGCTGCGCGTAGTCCTCCACGGGCCACCGCTCCAGGATGGCGCGCAGCTCGTCCTCGGCCCGGGAGAGCTGGGCGGAGTGGTAGTAGGCGCGGGCCAGCAGCAGCCGGGGCGCCAGCAGCTCGGGGGCCTCGGCGGCCACGCCGTCCAGGACCACGGCGGCCTTCGCGTACTCCTTGGCCTCGAAGAACAGCCGGCCGCGGTCCCAGCGCTCGGCCGCGGTCCCGTGCCCCAGATAGTCCTGCCGCGCGTCCATCGGATCCCTTCCGCCGTTCAGGTGCTGTGTCTGCCCGCTCCAACACGTGGAACCGGACGTACATTCCAATGACCGCGGCGACGGTGGCGGGACTAAGTTGTGCGGTATGAGCAATCTCGATCGCCAGCCCGCTCTCTCCGCCTGTGGTGGCCGCGGTTTCGTCGTGGCCGAGCCCGTGCGCGAGCTCCTGAGTCCGCGCACCGTCAAGCTCGGTGAGTCCACCGACGTGCGCCGCCTCCTGCCGAACCTGGGCCGCCGGATGGTCGGCGCCTGGTGCTTCGTCGACCACTACGGCCCGGACGACATCGCGGAGGAGCCCGGAATGGCGGTGGCACCCCACCCCCACTCGGGACTGCAGACCGTCAGCTGGCTCCACGAGGGCGAGGTGCTGCACCGCGACAGCGTCGGCAGCCTGGCGACGATCCGCCCGCGCGAGCTCGGCCTGATGACCTCCGGCCGCGGCATCAGCCACTCCGAGGAGAGCCCGAGCCCGCACCCGCGCTTCCTGCACGGCGCGCAGCTGTGGGTGGCCCTGCCGGACGCCCACCGCGAGGTGGACCCGCACTTCCAGCACCACGCGGAGCTCCCGCGGGTCACCGCCCCCGGCCTGGAGGCGACCGTCATCCTGGGCACGCTGGACACGGCGACCTCGCCCGGATCCACGTACAGCCCGATCGTCGGCGCCGACCTGACCCTGGCGGCGGGCACGCAGACCCGGCTCCCGCTGGACCCGGACTTCGAGTACGCGGTCCTGTCGATGTCGGGCGAAGCCCACGTGGACGGCGTCCCGGTCCTCCCGGGCTCCATGCTCTACCTCGGCTGCGGCCGCACGGACCTCCCCCTGCGCGCGACCTCGGACGCCGGCCTGATGCTGCTGGGCGGCGAGCCGTTCGAGGAGGAGATCGTGATGTTCTGGAACTGGATCGGGCGCAGCAACGAGGAGATCGTCCAGTTCCGCGAGGACTGGATGAACGGCACCCGCTACGGCGAGGTCAAAGGCTACGACGGCCCCCCGATCCCCGCTCCCAAACTCCCGCCGGGGCCGCTGAAGGCGCGTGGGCGGGTGCGCTGACCTGCACGTTTCATCTATCGGATGAGCGGCGGTGGGGTACGCGCCTATCAGCTGCGCTATGAGGCGAGTTCCCTCTCGCGTGCCTGAGGACAGCGGAGACTCCGGTCTCCCCGCGGGTGCGGGGAGACCGGCAGGTGGTTCATTCGGCAGGAGGCTACTCCTGCGCGGTGCGGCGGCGCCGCATCCACCACGTCAGGGTGACGCCGGCCGCTGCGAGGGCAGCGGCGACACCGGCGATGAGGCCCACCGGTGTGTTGGAGCCGGTGTCGGCGAGGTCGCCCTCGGGGTCCTCCGGTGTGGGCGGCGTGTTGTCACCGCCGCCGGGGTTGGTGGGGTCCGGGGCCGGGGTCGTCGGGGGGTTGGTCGGCTTGCCGGTGCCCGACGGGGTCGGTGTCGGGGTGGGGTCGTCGCCGGGGTCTTCGCCGCCCGGGTCCTCGCCGCTGCCGTCTGTGGCCGGGCCTCCGCCGAGGTACAAGGTGTCGAGGTCCCGGTAGGAGGCGTCATCGGACTTGCCGGAGTTGACGGTGGTGTTGTCCAGGTCCTGGTTCTGGGTGTCGAACTGGGCCTTGGGGATGTTCTGCTTGGGCTGCTTGGAGAAGTCGACGCCGCCGACGCCCTGCTTGTACAGCTTGCCGCCGTACTCCAGCTCGAACCACTCGATGCCCTCCTTGATGGACTGCATGTACGCGTCCCAGACCTTTTCACGGGTCCAGTCCTCATGCGGAGCGCGGATCGGCCAGGCCGAGACGTCGTTCGAGTCGATGATGTCGTGGAAGTCCGTCGGGGACTTGGCGTCCTGCTGACGGATGTACTCGGCGGCGACGCGGGCGTTGTAAACGGCGCGCAGCTCGGCGTACTTGGGGTCCGTGTTGACCCGCTCCTGGATGACCGGGACGATGTTGGCGTTGACCGACCGTTCGATGGCCTTCTTCTCGGCGTCCGAGAGGTCGGTGCATTCGGTGGAGCCGGGGACGGTGTAGTCGACGTCCAGCCACTGGGCGGAGACGTCCATTGGCGATTCGAGGATGTAGATCCCGCCGTCCTGCTCGCGGACCTTGGCCTCGTCGGGCTCGATCCAAAAGCGGGTACCGGGGAAGCAGGGGATGCCGTTGCGGCGCGGCGCGGTGTCCCAGTACAGCTTGCCCCCGGGATGCTTGTCGGGGTTCAGGGCCTCGGAGAAGTCGTGCTTCATGACCAGGTCGGCGTCGAGGAGGACGCGGCCGGCGTCGGTCTTGCCGAACTTGGCATCCATGACCTTGCCCGGCTGGTCCGGGTTCAGGTTGACCCAGAACTTTTCGGGGGTCAGCGCGAGCCAGGTGAACAGGGCGTCGGAGGAGAGCTGCATCCGGGCTTCGCCGCCGAAGCCGGGGTTGTTGTCCGGGTCGGGCATCTGGTCAGCGCGCATGGAGTAGCTCATGCCCTTGCCCTTTTCGAGGCCGCCGACGTACCGGAGTTCCATGGTGGTGAAGTCGACGCCGCCCGGGCCGCCCCTGGGGAGGGTGCCCCTCGGGTCGAGGCGGTTGGCGTCCCGCTGGTAGCGCTTCGCCTCTTCCAGGGTCTTCCCGGAGGACAGGGCCCGGTCGTTGGCGGGTCCGCGGGTGCCGCACGTGTTGGCACCGACCGCCGCGATCTGCGCTGTGCCGCTCTGGCAGGCGGGCGCGAACCACCGCTGATGGTCCGAATACCCCTTGATCGGGGTGGTCTTGGGCACCGGGTTGTACATGCGCTGGTTCCCGCGCACCTGCCCGGTCTTCCCATTCCGCATGGTGCGGACGTCGCGCTCCAGGTCGTCGATGAGCTTGACCTGGCCCTTGGTGAAGGGCTTCGCGCCGGTGAAGCGGAACTTGTGGTCGGGCATCGACTTGGCGACGACCCGGTCATTTGCAAGCTGCTTCGACGTCAGCTTCGAGTTCGACTTGAACTCGTTGAACTCTTTGCTCTTCTGGTTGTAGGCGTCGTACCGGCGCTCGCCGACCTTGTCGCCGTTCTTGTCGAACAGCTCGACGGTGACCTCACACAGCCAGTCCGGGCCGATCAGCTTGTAGTCCTTGACGAGCTGCCGTTCGAAGCCCGAGCCCTTGTGGTTGTTGATCTGGTTGCGGATGTACCGCTTGTCGAACCAGTGCTTGAACCCCAGGTTCTCCTTGTTCGCGAAGTACCGGGCGTAAATCTCCATCGCCCGGTCCGCAGGCTTCCCCGACGCGTTGGCTATCTTCTTCCACGCGTCGACGTTCTTGTCCAGGTCCCCGGGGACCTTCGACAGGGCCTCGGTCTTCTGGGCGGCTGTCGGTGTCTGAAGGCCGTCGTACGCCTGTCCCGGAAGGTCGAAGTCGAAGTTCCTGGGGAGGGCAGTGTCCTTGTACAGGTTCCCGGCCGGATTGTCGGGGAACCCGGAGTCCGGCGGTGTCGTCGGGGCGGTCGGGAGGCCGTTGCGGGTGTCGCAGCGCTTCCCGGATCCCGCCTTCATCTTCGCCGAGACCGGCGGCAGCTTCGGTGGTGCGGCCTCGACGGCCTGGAGCCCGGTTGTGACGATCGCGGCCGTCAGGCCGACAGCGGCCGTGAACCTGGCCGCGAAGCGCCACTTGGACGGTAAACGAATGTGTTTGTTCAAGAGCTCGTCTTTCCCTCTCCGGTGGGGCCTTGAGGGGGTGTGGGCGGCGCGTGGGCCCCCGTGACGTGTACGCGCCACCCGACCACCATAGCCCCCACCCGCCACGAACAAAGACGAGTTAAAGCGTGTCGACGAAGCGTCAACACCACGGCGCGGGGCGCCAGTTCACATGTCGCTTCCCCCGGCCCCAGGGGCACCCGCCGGCTTGCGCCTAGACGAAGTACAAGCTCTCCATGTCCCTGACCGCGTCTTCGGAGTGCCGCACACGGAACGCCGTCGTCTCCATCTCCTCCCACCCCCACGGATCCGAATGCCCGAGCGCCAAGCCCCCCAGGCCCGCCCAGTAGACCTCGTTCGCGGGCACGTCCAGGTCGACGCCGGCGTTGTCCACCATCCACCCCCTGAGATCCAGGGACGCGATCACCGCACGCGGATCGCCCGAGATGACGAACGGTTCATCATCCGGCCATCCCGATGCGTGGAACATCGCTCCGTCCGGCAACCACACGATGTTCTCGGTGTGCTCCATCCCCCCGTGGTAGGAGACCCGTCCCACGATCCGCGCATCCGGGAACCGCTCCCGCAACTCCTTCGCCGCCGACCGGAGCGGCTCGTCGTTGCCGTCGGTCGCGAACGCGGGAGTCACGATGCTCAACATGCCGCCCCACGCGGCAGCGTGCACGATGTCCAGATCAGACCGTGCTGCCGATGGGAGCGGGGTCTGCGCGGAGCGCGGCCCGAGGTCCTCCAGGACGGCCTCGATGCCCTCGAACGACTCGACGAACGCGCGTGCGCGCTCAGGGTCGTTGGGGGGCAGGTTGCGGGCGTCGACGTTGAATGGCGCCTCGAACGCTGTCAGGTGGCACAGGCTCATCGAGCCGCGCACGATCCGCTCCGGCGCAGAGGTCCAGTAGGTGTTCTCGTTCATGCGGGCCACCGTAACGGCCGGCGATGACAGAAGCGCCGCCGCCCAGCAGAAGGCAGCGCACGTCCTGATCCACGAGCTGCTCGCTCAAGGCCACTCACGCCGGGCGATCGCCCGGCACCTGGGTGGGGGCCTCAACACCGTGCTCCGATACACGAACGCCGGCCGCCGGCCGGACATCATCCGCGAGAACCAGCCGCGGCCAGCAGACCCGACCCCTACAAGCCCTACTTTCGGTGGTCTGCCACCCGGTGGCGACGGGCGCCATGACGACCTTCGGGTTGAAGCGGCCGACTACGACGCGCCGAGTGCCGGCACCTCCACGGCGGTTGCCGCACATGCTTGGGATGCGGTCGGCGGGGTCGTTCTACATGGAGTGGGCAGTCCGCCAATCGGTTGATCTGTGCGGCGGGTCGTGGATGCGCCCGCCGGGTTTGCTGGGACGATCCCGCCCATGGCATCGAGGGCAGGCTCTGTCGAGAGTTCGGCAGCATCGCGGGTCGTCTTGCTGACGCTCTCGGCCGGTCAGTTCCTGATGGCGCTCGACAGCTCGGTCATGAACGTCTCGATCGCGACGGTGGCCGAGGACGTGGGCACGACCGTGTCGGGCATCCAGGGCGCGATCACCGCCTACACCCTCGTGATGGCGATGTTCATGATCCCCGGCGGCAAGGTCGGGGCGCTGATCGGCCGCAAACGCGCGTTCCTGATCGGCTGCTGCATCTACGGGGCCGGCTCTCTCACCACGGCGCTCGCACCGAATCTGCTCGTACTCCTGCTCGGCTGGGCGCTCCTCGAAGGCATCGGGGCGGCTCTGATCCTGCCCGCGATCGTGGCGCTGGTGGCCGGCAACTTCGTACCCGAACGCCGTCCCGCCGCCTACGGACTCGTCGCGGCGGCGGGAGCCGTGGCGATCGCGGTCGGGCCGCTCATCGGCGGTGTTGCGACGACGTACTTCTCCTGGCGGTGGGTCTTCGCAGGAGAAGTGCTGGTGGTGCTCGGCATCCTGGTCCTGGCCCGACGCATCGCCGACGCCCCGGTCGGCGAACGCAAGCGCATCGATCTCGTCGGCGCCGTGCTGTCCGCGCTCGGGCTCGGGCTCTTCGTCTACGGAGTGCTCCGCTCTGACGAATGGGGCTGGTTCCAGCCGAAGCCCAACGCGCCCTCGTGGCTCGCGGTCTCGCTGGTCGTGTGGCTGATGCTGGCAGGTCTGCTGCTGATCTGGCTCTTCCTGCGCTGGGAAGCCCGCCTCGTGGAACATCGCAGGGACCCGCTCATCGACCCGGGGCTGCTGCAGAACAAGCAGCTCACCGGCGGGCTGACGATGTTCTTCTTCCAGTACCTCGTGCAGATGGGCGTGTTCTTCGTCGTACCGCTCTACCTGTCGGTCGCCCTCGGCCTGTCCGCACTGCAGACCGGTGCCCGCCTCCTGCCGCTGTCGGTGACCCTGCTGGCGGCCGCGGTCCTGATCCCCCGCTTCCTCCCGGACGTCTCGCCGCGGCGGGTGGTACGGCTCGGGGTCCTCGCCCTGCTCGCGGGGGCGGTGGTCCTTATGGCCGCGCTCGACGTCGGCGCCGGTGCGGAGGTCGTCACCGTCCCCCTGCTGCTGATCGGGCTCGGGATGGGCGCGCTGGCGTCCCAGCTCGGGTCGGTCACCGTGTCCGCGGTACCGGAAGAGAAGAGCGCAGAGGTCGGCGGCGTCCAGAACGCCGTCACCAACCTCGGCGCCTCGATCGGCACGGCACTCGCCGGATCAGTCATGATCGCCGCGCTCGCGAGTTCCTTCCTGACCAGCATCCAGCAGAATCCGGCGATTCCGGACAGCGTCAAGAGCGAGGCCACCGTCAAGATCCAAAGCGGCGCGCCGTTCCTGTCGGACGCGCAGCTCAAGACGGCCCTCGACGAAGCCGGCACCAGCAGCGAGGTGACCCAGGACGCGCTGGACGCGAACGCCGCGGCACGACTCGACGGGCTCCAGGCCGCGCTCGCCATCCTCGCCCTCGCCGCCCTGCTCGCGTTGTTCTTCACCCACCGCATCCCGACGACCCAGCCCCGCTCGACACAGCCCTAGACGGCGTGGCAGGTCGAAAACCTCGCAGTCCGGCTACCGTGGCAGGTGGGGCCCAGGGTGATGCGGCCGATGCCCGTGAGCGTCGCCGGCCGGCCTCCCGGCCAGGCTGGCGCCGATCCACCACGCCCAGCGTCTGGTGACCTCGCTCAATACACCTAGCGGGACTCCCGGCTCTGCGGGCCGGGGTCGTCGTGGTCGGTGACGGTGGGGTAGGAGACCCCCGCGTAGACCTGGTTGAGGATCGTGGGCAGCAGGGCCATGGCCGCCGCCTTCGCGTCGAGCGAGACGGTCAGGTTCGCCCAGACGACCAGGGTGACGTCGTTGTCCGGGTCGTGGCCGATGAAGGAGTTGAAGCCGGGGAGCTCGCCTCCGTGGAAGTACATCGAGGCCTGCGGGGTGAAGCGCTGGTAGGCGATTCCGTAGCCGTAATTCTGGGCTTCGGGAGCGGCCGGATCCTGGGGCCGCGGGCTGTCCAGCCAGCGTTTCTGGGAGGCGGGGTCGAGGACCTTGCCCGTAACGAGCGCTTTGATCCAGGTGGCCATGTCGTCCGCCGTGGAGATGACGCCGCCCGCGGCGGTGGCATAGGAGGAGTTCTGGTGGGTGTAGTCCAGCGGTTTCAGCTTCCCCGAGCGTGCCGCGGCCCGTACGTCGGCGGGGTAGGGCTCGTCGGTCATGGCGTGCGCGGAACCTCCGTACATGTAGCCGTGCGCGTACGGCGCGGGCAGGGAGGTGTCGTGGGTGTCCGGGAGCGAGGTGCCGGCGAGGCCGAGCGGGGTGAACAGCCGGTCCCGGAACTGCTGGGCGAGCGGGCGGCCGCCGGCCTTCTCCGCGACGAGGCCCAACAGCGCGTAGTTGGTGTTGTTGTACGCGTACTCCGCGTCGGGGGCGGCGTCCGGGGCGTGGCGGAAGGCGATGTCGAGGACCTCCTGCGGGGTCCACGCCTTGCCCGGGTCGGCGTCGAGGGCCGCCGAGAACTCGGGCGCGTCGGTGTAGTTGTACAGCCCGCTGCGCATCTCCAGCAGCTCGGCGATGGTGATCCTCGCGCCGTCGGGCACACCCGGCACGTAGTCGGACACCGGGTCGGTGAGGCGGACCTTGCCGTCCTGGACGAGGAGTTGGATCAGCGACGAGGTCATGGTCTTGGTGTTGGAGGCGATCCTGAAGTGGTCGGCGGTGGTGGGGGGCCGGTCCTTGCCGAGTTCGGCCGTGCCCGTGAGCACGCGGAAGGTGCCCTGCGGGGTGCGGAGCAGGACCACCACGCCCGGCACCATCAGCTCCTTCGCCGCCGCGTCGACGGCGGACCGCAGCGCGGCCGGATCGATGGGCTTGAGGGCCGGCCCGGCCGTGGGAGCGGACGGGTCGGACGGGACTGGTGCGGGATCGGCCGCGCCGGCGGCGAAAGGAGGTGCGGCAGCCGACGCCTCGGGAGCCGCCAGGGGCATCCCGCAGACCGCGATGAGCAGCGCCGCCCCCGGGGCGAGCACGGCGGACCGGACCCGGGCGCGGCGGGCGCGGCGGGCGCGGTGCGCGGTGGCGGGGTCGGTCGTCGCGTCGGCGTGGAAGGTCCTCATGCCGGATCACACCTCGGGCTCGGGGCTCGGCGGTCGGGTACCGCGGCGAGGGGGAGGGCGAGGGAAGAGCAGGGCGCGGCGGACGCGGCACAGCCGAAAGACATCACCTAGTGAGCGTGAGCAATGTCCTATTTTAGCAGCCGTGGCCCCATCGACTTGGTGGGGCCACAAGTCAGAGGTTGTCCCAGAACCGGCGCCAGAAGTTGGCGCGCACGTCGCTGATCCAGTGCGCGGTGTCGCAGTGGAGCTTGCGCACCACCGGGAAGCGCTGCGGTACGGGGCGTCCGCACCACTGGCACGGCCTCGTGCGCCGTGCCGAGGGGCCCGGCGCGCCTGCGGGGTCGGTCTCGGTCATGGCCCCAGTGAACAGGCCCCCGGCGCGCGGTACCACGGTGCCCGTACTCAGGCCCCCTGTGCGTGATACTCACACCGCGCCCCCAATCCATCTCGCGACGACGCCTGGCGCGCCGTCGGCTCGGGAGCCAGGGCCTCGCTCGTGCCGGCCGGCGGTCACTGCGGTGACCGTGGTCAGTCCTGGGTCCAGTCGCCGCGATGTACCAGGCTCTTGTCGGGGAAAGGGAGGACTCCCGCCCCGTACCGCCCTTCTTCGATTCCACGCGCGCAGGACGTCGCCCACACTCACCGCTCCCTCCGTGACCCCGGCGAGCAGTTCCGGTCCACCGATGCGGCCGGTGCGGTAATTGCCGGCGAAAATGCTTGCCCGGAGGGTCTTGTGGCTGTGAGACGGGGGGGCGGCCCTGGCCACGGGCCGCCACTACCCCGGGTGCGCGCAGAGCAGCCACCCGGTAGCGTCGAGAGGGTACGTTCCGCCCAAACGCTGCGGCCTGGCCCGGCAGGGCCGCCGCCGATGTCGGCAGAAGAACGAGACCACATGCCAAAGCACAGAATCCCCGCAGTGAGTGCCGGGGCAGCTCTGGTCTGCCTGGCAGCATTCGGCCCCACACCCGGTAGCACCGCGTCAGCACCTGCCCAGACCGCCGGGGAGCCCAGCGCGGTAGCCTCCCGGTTCGTGGCGGGCGCCTGTCCGAAGCCGCCCGAGCCCATCGAAGCGCTGAGTGACGCACAGTGCGGCTTCCTCGAGGTCCCCGAGAACCGCTCCCGCCCCGACAGCCGCACCATCAAGCTGGCGGTTGCGCGCATCCCGGCCACCTCGGCGAAGCCCGCACAGGATCCTGTGGTGTTCATGGCGGGCGGCCCCGGTGCCGACACGTTCGACGACATTCCGTTCCTCGTCGACTCCGGCCTGAACAAGGACCGCGAACTGATCATCATGGCCCAGCGCGGCAACCTCTACGACCAGCCGAACCTCGCCTGTCCGGAGATCGACCGGTTCAACGCGCAGGCCGTGGGCCTGGGCTATGACGCACAGCAGGCGGAACAGATCATGCTGAAGGCGGTCACGGACTGCCGGGCCCGCCTCGTGGACGACGGAGTCGACCTCAGCGCCTACAACAGCACGGAGAACGCCGCAGACTTCGCCGATTTGCGCAACGCGCTGGGCATCTCCCAGTGGAACGTCTACGGGTACTCCTACGGCAGCAACCTGGCCCTCACGTACCTGCGCCTGCACCCCGAGGGAATCCGCGCGGTGGCGATCGACTCGGTCGCACCTTCCCAGTTCGTGACCCTGCCGTGGACATGGGGCAGCACCGCCGAGGGAATCCACAACATTTTCGAGGCGTGCGCGGCGCAGCCCGCCTGCAAGGACCGGTACCCGGACCTTCCCGGACTCCTGACGGAGCAGGTCCGCAAGCTGGAGGCGCAGCCCCTGACGCTGAACGTGGTGCCGCCGGACGGTGGGAAGGCGGTCAAGACCGTCCTCGACGGGGGCGCGCTGCTGAATCTGATCGTCGCCTTCACTCCCCGGCCCAAGGACATGCCCGCAGCGCTCGAGGAACTCAGCAAGGGGAACCCGGAGCGCTTCGCGCAGGCCCGCGCGGCCGGCTCGGTCCAGAAGGTCGGCGATTTCGCGCACGGCCTGACGAACTCGATCGCGTGCAGTGAATGGGCTCCGGGGTACTCGGAATCCGACGTGCTGAAGGCGGGGCAGAAGGCCTTCCCCGGCTGGCCGGACACGGTCCTGGCCCAGGCTCCGCAGCTGCCCTTCCAGTACCCGATGTGCGGGATCTGGAACGTTCCGGACCGCGCGTCCGTCCAGCGGGTGCCCACGTTCAGCTCGGTGCCGGCCCTTGTCGTCTCCGGCACGTTCGACGTGAAGACCGGAGCGAGTTGGGCGCAGGGCGTGGCCCGCAACCTGTCCAACTCGACCTCCGTGCAGGTCCCCGGAATCGGCCACTGGGTGGTCCCGCAGTCGCCCTGCGCGCAAAGCGTGCTGGCTTCGTTCCTCGCTCGCCCGACCGCGCCCGACACCGGTTGCGTGGACGATCTCGAGCCCCAGCCCTTCACGATCATCCCGAAATAGCCGGGAGTGCAGATGACCCGCCACCAAGCGCCCCGTCGTCGGCGCACCGCACGACGGCTCCTGGCCACGTCGGCCGGCGTGGCGACAGGTCTCCTCGTCACCGGCCTGCTCACCGCGCCCGCCCAGGCGCAGGCCCGCACCGACGACGGCACCGCAGCGCCGACCGGCACGGTCGCCCGGACGGTGGGGGACGCCGGCTTCACACCGGGCCCCTGCCCGAAGACGGCGGAACCGATCGAGGAGCTGAAGGAGGCCCGCTGCGGAACGCTCACCGTGCCCGAGAACCGCGCCAAACCAAGCAGTCGAACGATCAGACTCGGTGTCGCGATCGTGCCGGCCGTGGCCGGCACACCGAAACCCGACCCCATCGTGTGGCTCGCGGGCGGACCCGGAGACGATGCGGTGGGAGAGGCGAAGATGGCCGTCGACGCCGGCCTGAACCGCGACCGGGACGTGATCTTCATGTCCCAGCGCGGAACGTACTCCGCCGACCCGGAGCTCCTCTGCCCCAACATCGACGAGTTCAACGGACAGGTGGTCAGCCTCGTCTACGACGCTCCGTCCACCCAACGCCTGCACGTCGATGCCACGAAGACCTGCCGCGACAAGCTGGCGGCCCGCGGGATAGACCTCAGTGCCTACAACGACACGGAGAGCGCCGCCGATTACGCGGACCTGCGCACCGCACTGGGCATCGAGCAGTGGAACCTGTACGGCATCTCCTACGGCACCCACCTGGCGCTGGTCTCCATGCGCCTGCACCCCGAAGGTCTCCGCTCGGTGGGCATCGACGGCATCCTGCCGCCGTCCAGGTCCGGGTCGGCCTCGACCTGGAGCAGCTTCCGGCAGGGCGTCGACGGCCTGTTCAAGGCCTGCGCGGACCAGCCTGCCTGCAACAAGCGCTACCCGAACCTGCCGGCCACCTTCGAGAAGCTCGTCAGCGACCTCGAAGCCAAGCCGGTCACCACCACCGTCACGGTCCCCGGCAACGACAAGCCGGTGAAGGTCGTGCTGGACGGCGGGACCTTGGTGAACTGGCTCACCTCCGCCACCCACACGGCGGAGGCCGTACCCCTCTCCATCGACGAGCTGGCGAACGGCAACCCGCAGCGGATCGCCCAGCAGTGGGCGGGCTGGCGGCTCAACCCCAAGGGCATCGGCGTGGTTTCGCACGGTCTGGCCTACGGCATCTTCTGCAGTGAGTGGACGCCGTACGAGAGCAAGGACGCGGCGCTCCAGGGCGGACAGGCAGAGTTCCCGTCGTTCCCCCGCTCGGTGCAGGCCCAAGCCCCGCTGCTCACCTTCCTCCATCCGGACTGCGATGTCTGGAACGTTCCCCCGGCTGCGCCCTCGATCCGCGACGTCACGCGCAGCGACATCCCCACCCTCGCCCTGTCGGGTGCGTTCGACGCCCAGACCGGGGCGGACAACGGACCGTACGTCGCCCGCACGCTGAGCAAGTCCAAGGTCGTCACGATCCCCTACGAGCCGCACGTGGTGATCGCCACGTCGGAGTGTGCCCAGGAGATCGCCGTCTCGTTCTTCGAGAACCCGGACGCCCCGAAGACCGAATGCCTGAAGAGCCTTGAGGCGCCGGAGTTCAAGACCGCGCCCTGAAACCGCTCGTGCTCCGCTTCCCACCTCGTCGGAGTCACCATGGCCCCAACCTGGGAATCACGTCGCCCACGCCGCTCCGGGGCCTCGATCCTGCCGGTCCTGCTTCCCATCGCGGTCCTGATCCTGGTGGCGGTGTCCGTGGGGTCGTGGCTCCAGTTCTCCGAGCGGCAGGCGATGGACACGGTTCACTCGGTCGGATCCCAGGCCGCCGACAGGGTGGACGTGGAGGCCACCGTCCAACACGTCGATGCCGCGGCCAGAGAGCTGGTGCTGCGGGTCCGGGTCACCCCGCGCGGGACCCTCGGCGAGGAGGAGGGGACCGCCCCGGTGGCCGATCTCGGCCTCCAGACTTCCGCGCAGACCGTCGGCGACCTTGAGTTCGAGGCGCACGAGCGGCTCACGATCAGAGACGTGCAGGTCGCGATCACGGATGGATCGATCACCGACTACCCGTTCGACACCTACGAGACCGACATCGAGTTCCGGGCCCAGCTGGGCGGCAAGGAGGTGCCGGTGCGGATGCTGTTCTCCAACAACGACACACTCTTCTCGGTCTCCGCGACACCCACGCCGTCCGAGCAAGAGGCTGCCGGCGTGGCGCTGGGGCTGGGACTGGCCCGATCGGGCAGCCTGCTCGTCTTCGCGGTCTTCATGATGATCGTGATGTGGGCGCTGGCGGCATCCGTGCTCATCGGGGCCTGGTACCTGACGACCCGCCGAGAGGGCCTGGTCTGGGCCGCCCTCGGCTGGATGGCCGCCACCCTGTTCGCCCTCTCGGCCTTCCGCAACAACGCCCCCGGCACACCCCCGATCGGCTGCGTGATGGACTGGTTCGCCTTCCTGTGGGCCGAGACCGTCATCGCCCTCTGCCTGATCGCCGTGGTCGTCACCGGCGTCCGCACCGCCCTGCGACACGACGACATCCATCCCACCTGAACGTTGCTGCGGAAGGGTGCCCGCACTGGTCTCCCGGCCGGAACGGCATAGTGACCGCTGGTGCCACGGCAGTCCGCCGGGCGCGGGGCCGGATGGGAACCTGGCCCCGCGCCGGTCAGACGGCGGTCAGCGACCCGCGTCCCCGGACTCCCTGCTGTAGGCGTCCTCGATGACCTCGCAGATGGTGCGGACCGGCTCAGGCCCGAACACACCCGTGTGGTCGGATGCCACGGGGTGACGGAACACCTGCCCGCCGATGTACGGGGCCCAGGCCAGCGCCTTGTCGATGCCGTACATCGGATTGTCTACGGCGTCGAAGAGCACCGCGTCTCCGTCGAAGACACCTGGTTCGAACTCGGTGATCAGGCGGACGTGGTTGAGATAGACGTCGACGAGCCGCTCCACGACCGCCGGCTCGAAGTGGGCCCCGCCGCCGGTCTCCTGGCGCACCGCCTGCGCGGCCTCCTCCCGCGTCGGCCGCCACCTGGCTTCCGCGGCCTGCTTCTCGGGCAGCGGTATGACGTCCAGCAGGCCGAGAAGGGACACTTCCTCGCCCTGCTGCTGCAGCTGTACCGCCATGGCGTGGGCGACGAGGCCACCGAAGGACCAGCCGAGCAGGTGATATGGACCGCTCGCCTGCACGGAACGGATCCGGGTGACGTAGTCCTCGGCCATCTCGTCGAGTGTGCGGGCCGGCTCTTCGTGTTCGCCGACGCCGCGTGCCTGGAGCCCGTACACGGGGTGGTCGACGCCGAGCTCCCTGCCGACCGCGTAGTACGACCAGCTCAGACCGCCGGACGGGTGGATGCAGAAGAGCGGGGCGCGGGTACCGCTGGTGCGGATCGGGAACAGCGTGCTGTAGTCGTCCGACCCCGAGGCGGTGTCGATGATTTCGGCGAGCGCCGCCGGGCTCGGCGAGCGGAACAGGTCCTGGACTCCGACCCTGGTGTCCAGGACCTGCTGGATGCGGCGTAGCAGCATGGTGGCGAGGAGGGAGTGGCCTCCGAGGTCGAAGAAGCTGTCGTCGACGCCGACGTGTTGCACGCCGAGGATGTCGGCGAACAGGCCGCACAGGATTTCCTCCCGTACGGTGCGGGGGGCGCGGCCCTTGCCGTCGGCCGTGGTCTCGGGTGCCGGCAGGGCGCGGCGGTCCACTTTTCCGTTCGCCGTCAGAGGGAATGCGTCCAGGACCACTACCGCCGACGGTACGCAGTACTCGGGCAACAGCCCCGCCGTGAACTCGCGCACGGTCGGGGCTTCGACTTCGGTGCCTGTGGCGGGGGTGACGTAGGCGACGAGTCGGCGGTCGTCGGTGTGGTCTTCCCGGACGCAGACCACTGCTTGGCCGACGCCGGGGCAGGATGCTACGGCTGCTTCGACTTCGCCCAGTTCGATGCGGTGTCCGCGGATCTTGACCTGGTCGTCGATGCGGCCGACGAACTCCAATTGGCCGTCCGCGCGCCACCGTACCTGGTCGCCGGTGCGGTACATCCGGGCGCCCTCGGCCGAGAACGGATCGGCGACGAACCGTGAGGCCGTCACTGCGGCGCGCCCCACGTAGCCGCGTGCCAGGCCGGCGCCGCTCACGTACAACTCACCGACCATTCCCACGCCCACCGGCCGCAGCCCGCCATCCAGTACGTAGACCCGCGTGTTCCAGATCGGCCGGCCGATGCCGGGTTGTCCTGTCCCGGTGAGCGGCCGGCTCATGGTGGCGCACACGGTCGTCTCGGTGGGGCCGTAGGCGTTGATCAGACGACGGTCGGACCAGATGCCGGCGGTCTTCTCGGACAAGGCTTCGCCCGCCGCGATCAGTGTCCGGAGCGTGCCGTGCTCGGCCGGGTCGAGCACGCCGAGCACTGCGGGCGGCAGGGTCGCGTGGGTCACCTCGTGCCGTGCGATGAGCTCCGTGAGCCCGGGGCCGGGGAGCATGCCGTCGGGCCGCAGGACGAGTGAGGCGCCGGAAAGCAGGGCCATGGCGATCTCGGAGACGGACGCGTCGAAACTCAGGGACGCGAACTGCAGCACACGGCTGGCGGCGTCCACCTGGAAGCGGTCGATCTGCGCGGCGGCGAGAGCGGCGAGACCGGAGTGCTCCACCATGACGCCCTTGGGGGTTCCGGTGGAGCCGGAGGTGAAGATGACGTACGCGAGCTGGGACGAGGTCAGCCGGCCGCCACGCTCGTCGTCCGTGAGGTCGCTGCCGGGCCGGGCCGCGATGGTCTCCTCGGTGCGCGGGTCGTCGATCACCACGATGCTCGGGACAGCTTCTGCGCCGTCCGGGCTTCCGTCGTGACCGCGTGCTGCCAGGGCCTTCTCCAGCAGCGGTGCCGAGCCGGACAGGGTGAGGACGGCGACCGCGTCGGTGTCCTGGACGAGCTGGGTGATCCTGGCGGCCGGGAGGCCGGGATCAACGGGCAGGTAGACGGCTCCGGCCTTCATCACGCCGAGCAGTGCCGCCAGCGCGTCCACGGACCGTGGCAGGGCGACGGCCACGACGTCTTCGCGCCCGCCGCCCAGGGCCCTGAGATGCCGTGCGAGGCGGTTGGCGCGTTCGTTCAGCTGCGCGTACGTGGTGTCGACGGCCCCGCGTACGGCGATGGCCTGCGGGGTGCGGCGCACCTGCTCCTCGAAGAGTGCGGGCAGGGGCCGGGAGTCCACCTCCTGCCCGGTGTCGTTCCAGAGCCGCACGACGGATTCGAGCTCGGGCGCGTCCAGCAGGTCGAGGTCGGTGATCCGCCGCTCCGGGGCGCCGACGGCGGCGCGCAGCAGGCAGCTCAGCCGGACGCCGATGCGGCGGACGGTCTCCGGGTCGAAGAGGTCCACTGCGTATTCGAGGGCGCCGTCGATGCCCGCGGGGGTTCCGTCCTCGGCCTGTCGCTCCCGGAGGTGGAAGCTCAGGTCGACCTTCGCGGTGCCCGCGTCGGTCAGGTCCTCGTCGATGTGGGCGGTGAGGTGCGGGAGGGTGAGGGGCGGCCGTTCGGTGCCGTCGAAGTTGAGGACGACTTGGAACAGGGGGTGGTGGGATGCCGAGCGGTGGGGGTTGACGATCTCGACGAGGCGCTCGAAGGGGAGGTCTTGGTGGTCGTAGGCGGCCAGGGCGGTGGTGCGGGTGAGCTGTACGAGTTCGCGGAAGGTGGGGTCGCCGTCCCATTTGACGCGCAGTGGGAGCTGGTTCACGAAGAAGCCGACCAGCTCGTCGAGCGACTCGTCGGGGCGTCCCGCGACCGGGGTGCCGATCGGGATGTCGCTGGAACCGGTCAGCTGGGACAGCAGCGCCACCACGGCGGCGTGGACCACCATGAAGGGCGTCGCGTTGGCGTCCCGCGCGAACTGGAGCAGTGCGCCGTGCAATTCGGCATCCAGGGCGAACTCCTCCCAGGCGCCACGGTTGGAGGGCGCCGCGGGGCGCATCCGGTCCAGCGGGAGGTTGAGTTCTTCCGGCGCTCCGTCGAGGGCGGTGCGCCAGTACGCGACCTGCCGCGCCAGTGCGCTGTCCGGGTCCTCCTCCGCACCGAACCATTGCTGCTGCCAGACGGCGAAGTCGGCGTACTGGGCGGGCAGTTGACCGAGAGGAGATGCGTGCCCCTCGGCTCGGGCGGTGTAGGCGGTGGACAGGTCGCGGAACAGGGGTCCCATCGACCAGCCGTCCGCGGCGATGTGGTGCAGCAGCAGGAGCAGTACCCATTCGCCCTCGCCGGCCGAGAACAGGGTGGCCCGCAAGGGCCGGTCCCGGCGGAGGTCGAACCGGTGTCCCGCCGCGTCCCGGACCGCGGCTTCCAGTTCTGCGCCGTTCACGTGCACGACCGGCAGTTCGACGTCCGAGGCGTTCAGGATCACCTGCCGCGGCACCCCCGCCTCCTCGGGGAGTACGGTCCGAAGTACCTCGTGCCGCAGGACCACATCGCCCAACGCGGCGCGCAGTGCCGACACGTCGAGCTCACCCGACAGCCGCAACACGATGGGCATGTTGTAGGTCGGGCTCGGTCCTTCGAGCTGCTGCATGAACCACAACTGCCGCTGCGGGAAGGAAAGCGGCAGCACATCCGGCCTCTCACCCTCCCGCACCCGCGACCGGACCGCCCGCGCACCCTCCAACCGCTCCGCCAGACCCGCGACGGTGCGTGCCTCCAGCAGCGCACCGATCGACACGTCCACGCCCAGAACGGAACGCACACGGCCGACAAGCCTGATGGCGAGGAGGGAGTGGCCTCCGAGGTCGAAGAAGCTGTCGTCGACGCCGACGTGTTGCACGCCGAGGATGTCGGCGAACAGGCCGCACAGGATTTCCTCCCGTACGGTGCGGGGGGCGCGGCCCTTGCCGTCGGCCGTGGTCTCGGGTGCCGGCAGGGCGCGGCGGTCCACTTTTCCGTTCGCCGTCAGAGGGAATGCGTCCAGGACCACTACCGCCGACGGTACGCAGTATTCCGGCAACAGCCCCGCCGTGAACTCGCGCACGGTCGGGGCTTCGACTTCGGTGCCTGTGGCGGGGGTGACGTAGGCGACGAGTCGGCGGTCGTCGGTGTGGTCTTCCCGGACGCAGACCACTGCTTGGCCGACGCCGGGGCAGGATGCTACGGCTGCTTCGACTTCGCCGAGTTCGATGCGGTGTCCGCGGATCTTGACCTGGTCGTCGATGCGGCCGACGAACTCCAATTGGCCGTCCGCGCGCCACCGTACCTGGTCGCCGGTGCGGTACATCCGGCCTCCCTGGGTCGAGAACGGGTCGGCGACGAACCGTGAGGCCGTCACTGCGGCGCGCCCCACGTAGCCGCGTGCCAGGCCGGCGCCGCTCACGTACAACTCACCGACCATTCCCACGCCCACCGGCCGCAGCCCGCCATCCAGTACGTAGACCCGTGCGTTGTGGATCGGTCGGCCGATGGGAACGACGGCGCCCTCGACGACGTCATCGGGCTCCGCCACGAAGGCCACACAGCCCACCGTGGTCTCCGTGGGACCGTACTCGTTCACCACGCGAACACCCGGTGACGAGGCGCGCCACTGCTCGAGCACGGCCGATGTCAACTGCTCACCGCCCACGACCAATTCGGCGGCCGAAGAGACGCGCTCGGGCCATCCCTCCAGCAATGCCGCGTGGCTCGGCGTCACCTTCAGCCAGTCGACGTGGTCTCCCGCGGGAATCCGTCCTTCTTGCAGGGACACCAACTCGACGCGGCCGCCCGACACCAACGGCACGAACAGGCTCGTCACCGACATGTCGAACGCGGCCGAGGAATGCACCAA
>NZ_JBHWVV010000030.1:0-75871 GCF_042736715.1 Streptomyces sp. NPDC060049 | reverse complement strand
GGGGGACCCTGTGGGAGAGTAGGACGCCGCCGAACAATCATTGTGGGAAAGCCCCGCACCAGCCCTTACGGGCTCGGTGCGGGGCTTTTCTGCGTTCCGGGACAAAATCCGTGGCCGCTGGTCAGGCGGTATGGAACTCTGTCCGGCATGGATGGCATGGATGGCGATCCCATCGACCTGGCCCGACGTGTCGCGCACGACCGATTCCCCGACGCGCTCTCCGTGATCCTGGCCGGATCCACGGCCGCGGGGCGGGCTACCGCGAGCAGCGACCTGGACATCGCCGTGCTCGTCGAGGACGGGGGCGAGACCTTCCGGGAGACGCTCCGGGCCGAGGGTCGGATCGTGGAGTTCTTCGTCCACACCCGCGCCGGCCTCGCGGAGCTCTTCGCCGCGGACGCCGCGACGCGTCGTGCGGTCCTGCAGTCCATGTACGCCACCGGTCTCGTCCTGGTCGACAGGGGCGGGGAGGCGGGACGGGCCCGCGACCTGGCGGGGGCGGACCTCCGCCAAGGCCCGCCGCCGCTGGAGCCGGACACGGTGGAAACCAAGCGCTACGGGCTGACCGACGCGCTTGACGACCTGGGTGACGCGAAGGATCCCGTCGAGCGCGTGATCGTTGCCGGCGTCGTCCTGGCCGGTGCCGCCGACCTGCTCTTCGATCACCACCGGGCGTGGGGCGGCGGCGGGAAGTGGCTGCCGCGCCGACTGCTGGAAGCGGACGGCCAGCTCGGGGCGGCCCTGCTCGACGGGCATCGGCGGGTGTGCGGAACCGGGGACGCCGCAGCTCTGACGGGTGCGGCCTCGCAGGTCCTGGACCTCGTGGGCGGGCCGCTCCGCGAGGGCTACCGCAGGACCTGGCGTGGCGTCATCGACTCCCTCGCCACCGCCCCGCAGCGCTGACCGCTCGCCGCGGCCCGCGTGCGCGGAGGCGGATCGGGGTGCATCGGGGCGCCGAGGTTCTTTCGATGTCCTGCGGATGCCCGGCATGGGGTCCGGATGGATTCGCACCGACGGCTCGTAGGGTTGTCGCATGGGCTACGACCTCGTCATCTTCGACAACGACGGCGTGCTGGTGGACAGTGAGCCGCTCGCCAACAGCATCCTCGCCGGGTACCTGACCGAGCTGGGGCACGCGACCTCGTACGAGGAGTCGCTCCGCGACTACATGGGGGCCGCCGTACACCGGGTGCACGACCTCGTGCGGGAGCGGACCGGGCAGGCGCTGCCGGCCGACTTCGACACGACGCTGTACGCGCGCACCTTCACGGCCTTCGAGCGGGAGCTCAAGCCCGTGCCCGGTGTGGAGGGGGTGCTGGCGGCACTGGTCGAGAGCGGGACGGCCTACTGTCTCGCGTCGTCCGGAAGCCACGAGCGGATCCGGGTGGGGCACCGGGCGGCCGGGCTCGACGAGTGGTTCGAGGAGGAATGGATCTTCAGCGCGGACGACGTGGGCCAGGGCAAGCCGGCCCCGGACCTGTTCCTGCACGCGGCCGACCAGATGGGCGTGGCTCCCGGCCGGTGCGTGGTCGTCGAGGACAGCCCGCTGGGCGTCCAGGCCGCCCTCGCAGCGGGCATGGACGTGCTGGCGTACACGGCGATGGTGCCCGCCGACCGGCTGCCCGGTGCCACCGGCTACTTCGGGGACATGGGACAGCTGCTCGGTCTGCTCGGGCTCCAGGGCCACGAGGGCGGGTACGCGGGTGGCTACCAGGGCGGCTTCAGTCACTGACCAGATCGAGATGTGATCGCTCTACCCACCGGTAGCACCGGGCCCTACGCTGAGCCGCCATGACAGCAGACGCGCGGCTTGGCCGCGGGCGCGGGGCGTTGGGCTTCAGTTTCTTCGTGCAGGGCGTGACGTTCGCGCTCCTCGTGACGCGGATCCCCGCCATCCAGGACAGGTACGGGATATCCGACGGGCTGCTGCCCGTTTTCCTCGCCGCCGTGCCGATCCTCGCCGGGGCGTCGAGCGTCGTCACCGAGCACCTGGTCAAGCGGGTCGCGCCCAGCACCGTACTGCGGTGGGCGCAGCCGCTCGTCCTGCTGGCGCTGCTCGGGGTCGGCGCCGGCGGCGAGCTGTGGCACGTGGCGCTGGCGCTCGGGGCGTTCGGGCTGTTCGTGGGCGCGCTCGACGCCTCGATGAACATGCTCGGGGTGAGCCTGCAAGGCGCGTACGGGCGCAGCATCATGCTCGGGTTCCACGCGGCCTACAGCCTCGGCGGGATCCTGGGGGCCTCCGCCGCTTGGGCGGGCGCGCACTGGCATCTCGACCTCTTCACCTCCTACCTGCCCGCCGTGGTGGTCCTGCTGCCGCTCACGCTCCTCGCCAGCCGGTTCTACGTGGACCGGGACGACGCGGCGACGGCCGTCGGCGCCGAGAAGGGGCTGGGGACGGGCGGGTTCAAGCTGCTGCTGCCGCTGTGCCTGGTGATGGCCTGCGCGTACATCGGGGACTCCACGGTCTCGAACTGGAGCGCCAAGTACCTCCAGGACGTGCTGGGCTCCTCCGAGCAGCTCGCGACCGTCCCCTACAACGTCTACATGGTGACCACCCTGATCGGCCGGGCCGTCGGCGACCTCGGGGTGCGGCGCTTCGGAGCCGTGGCCGTCGTGCGGATCGGGTCGGTCGTCGCCGCGGCGGGGTTCGCCGTGGTCGCGGCGGCCCCCGGGGCGTGGTGGGGGATGCTCGGCTTCACCCTGCTGGGGATCGGGCTGTGCGTGATCGTGCCTCAGACCTTCGCCGCCGCGGGCCGGCTGTTCCCGCACGCCTCCGACACCGCCGTCGCGCGGCTCAACATCTTCAACTACGTGGGTTTCCTGATCGGCGCACCGCTCGTCGGCGGGATCGGCGACGCCTGGAACTACCGGGGCGCGATGCTGGTGCCGATGGTCCTCGTCCTCGTCACTCTTTTCCATGCCCGCTCGTTCGGCGCGGGGGGTGCCCGATACGGTGTCGAGCATGAGCGGCCGCGGGTTGTTGATGTGGGACGAGGCGGTAACGAAGTATGACTTCGGACCGAGCCATCCGATGGACCCGGTGCGTCTGGCGCTGACCATGGGCCTGGTCCGGGCCTTCGGGCTCGACCGGGCGATGGAGGTCCGGGCCGGGCGGCCGGCCGGCGAGTCCACGCTGCGGCTCGTCCACCGCGGGGACTACGTGGCGGCCGTGCGCGAGGTGTCCGCGGACCCCGGCGCCGCCGACGGCTCCTACGGGCTCGGGACCACGGACGATCCGGCCTTCCACGGGATGCACGAGGCGTCCGCGCTGATCGCGGGGCAGTCGGTGGCCGGGGCCGAGGCGATCTGGCGCGGGGAGGCCGCGCACGCCGTGAACTTCGCCGGCGGGCTGCACCACGCGATGCCGGGCGGAGCGGCCGGGTTCTGCGTGTACAACGACGCGGCACTGGCCATCGCGCGGCTGCTGGAGCTCGGGGCCGAGCGCGTCGCGTACGTCGATGTGGACGTCCACCACGGAGACGGGGTGCAGGCGACCTTCCTGGACGACCCGCGGGTGCTGACCGTCTCGATGCACGAACATCCGCGCACGCTGTTCCCGCAGACCGGGTGGCCCGAGGAGACCGGCGGGCCGGCCGCGGAGGGCTCGGCGGTGAACATCGCGCTGCCGGCCGGGACCGGGGACGAGGGCTGGCTGCGGGCGTTCCACGCGGTCGTGCCCGAGCTGCTGGCGGACTTC
Source organism: Streptomyces sp. NPDC060049 (assembly GCF_042736715.1). NCBI lineage: Bacteria > Bacillati > Actinomycetota > Actinomycetes > Kitasatosporales > Streptomycetaceae > Streptomyces > Streptomyces sp. NPDC060049. Next base: position 72,174 of record NZ_JBHWVV010000030.1, on the reverse strand, counting down.
CGGCCGCAGGTGCTGGTGACCCAGCACGGGGCGGACACGCACTTCGAGGACCCGCTCGCCCACCTGGCGGTGTCGCTGGACGCCCAGCGGGCGGTCCAGGAGGCCTGCCACGAGCTCGCACACGCGCACGCGGACGGGCGGTGGCTGGCCCTGGGCGGCGGCGGGTACGCGGTCGTGGACGTCGTCCCGCGGTCGTGGACGCACCTGGTGGCCATCGCCGCGCACCGGCCGATCGGTCCTGAGACGGCGGTGCCGGGGTCCTGGCGGGACGAGGTGTACGCGCGCACGCGCCAGTTGGCGCCCGCGCGGATGACGGACGGGCGGGTGCCGGCTTGGCGGGACTGGGAGGCCGGCTACGACCCGGCGGACCGGATCGACCAGGCGGTCCTGGCCACGCGGCGGGCCGTGTTCCCGCTGCGGGGAATGCTGGCCTGACGGGTACGCACCTCGCGCCGCGGTGGCGTCCGTTACGCCAACGGTGGTGGGATCGGCGGTAATTGATGACCCGCCAGGTCGCTTGGGGCAGCATCGGCAAGGTGTTGAGCACCGGCGCCCTGCGTGCGCATCTGCTGGCCGCCCGTCTGGCCGGGCCCGTCGCGACCTCACGGGAGGAGAGCCTGCGCAGCTACCGGCTGTTCGCCGCGCGCGACCCCCGGGTGATGCTCGGGCTCGACCCGGAGTGGGGCTGGGGCGAGGGGGACCTGCTGCGGCTGATGGCGGACAAGTGCGGGGTCTCGGCGGATCCCGCGCACGTCAGCGGGCCGGACGTGATCGATCCGGAGCGCACGGTGGCGGGGCTGGAGGCCTTCGCGGAGCGCCTGCGCGCGGTGGCGGCGGCGCGGGCGCCCGTACTGTTCGCGACCGGTCACCCGCACCGCCTCCTGGGGTTCTACGCCGCTTTGGCCGAGGCGTTGTCGGCGGCCGGATGTGAAGTCCTCACCCCGGCGCGGGGGGCCGCCGTCGACATGCAGACCCGGTTCGGTCTACGCCCGCACCGCATCGATTACGTACGGGGGGTCGCACTGGTGCGGGAAGACGGCGCGCGTCCACCCGGGAGTACGACCGGCGCGCACACCCATTCGCCGCTGCCGGTTCGGATCGCGCTCGGGGCCCTCGCCGAGGCGGGAGGGCCGTTGCCGGAGCTGGTGGTGGGGGACCACGGGTGGGTCTGCGGGGCAGGTCAGCTCGGTGTGGAGGCGATCGGGCTGGCCGATACGAATGATCCGGCGCTCTTCGTCGGGGAGGCCGAGGGGCGGCTGTCGGTGGTGGTTCCGCTTGATGACGCGGTCCGCGCGGACTACTACCGGCCCCTCACTCGCTATGTACTCAATCGGGCGAGTCTGTCGCGTCGGCAGGAGTGGCCGTAGCTCCTCTTCCCCACTCGTACCACACGCCCCTACTCTGGGGAGTGAGCGTGCGACGACGGGGCGTAACCGGAGGGGAAGCCGGTGCCCGTCATGCGCGGAAGGTCAAGGTGTGTCATGGCTGCTGGCGAGAGGCCTCTCAGTGAGGTTCAGTTCCTGACCGTGGCGGAGGTCGCCTCGGTGATGCGAGTGTCGAAGATGACCGTGTACCGATTGGTGCACAACGGACATCTGCCCGCGATCCGGGTGGGCCGGTCCTTCCGGGTCCCCGAGAACGCGGTGCACGAGTACCTCCGCGAGTCTTTCGTGGGGGTGGAATCGGCCTGAGGACAAGGGCCGGGAGCCCGTATGGACCCCTCGGAAGTACCGGATTACAAGCTCAGAGCCAGGGCGGGTAGGCTAGGCCGACGTAGGTCGTGTGGGCCCAGACGCCCCGCACCGAGATCCCCGCTGACGCGGGGATGTTCCGAGAAGTGAGCGAGGGTAGTCGTGGGCTCTGTTATCAAGAAGCGGCGCAAGCGGATGGCGAAGAAGAAGCACCGCAAGCTGCTCAAGCGCACCCGCGTTCAGCGCCGTAACAAGAAGTAGACGGCAGCTGTACGTGTTTTCCGCAGCCCCTCCACCATCCTTGGTGGAGGGGCTGCGGTGCAGCCAGGGGACTTCTTGAGGAGGCGCTGAGCTCGTGGGGAAGGTCGTACTCGTTACCGGGGCTGCCCGGCAGCTGGGAGGCCGTTTCGTGCGGCGGATCCAGCGCGACCCGGAAGTCGAGCGGGTGATCGCGGTCGACGCGGTGACGCCGCCGCACCGGCTGGGATCGGCCGAGTTCGTACGTACGGACATCAGGCAGTCGGGCATCGCCCGGGTGCTCGCGGAGAACTCCGTGGACACGGTGGTGCACCTGGCGGTCACCGGCGGTGCCGCCACGGGAGCGGGCTCCGGCTCCTACAGCACCGTCAAGGAAACCAACGTCATCGGGACGATGCAGCTCCTCGGGGCCTGCCAGAAGTCCCCGACGGTACGCCGCCTCGTGGTGAAGTCCAGTACCAGCGTGTACGGGGGCACCTCGCGGGACCCGGCCGTCTTCACCGAGACCACCCAGCCCAAATCCCTGCCCGCGGCCGGCTTCGCCAAGGACGCCGCGGAGGTCGAGGGGTACGTACGGGGCTTCGCGCGCAGGCGCCCCGACGTCGCCGTGTGCGTGCTGCGGTTCGCCAACATCCTCGGGCCCTTCGCCGACTCCGCGCTCGCCGAGTACTTCTCCATGCCGCTGATCCCGACCGTGCTCGGCTACGACCCGCGCCTTCAGTTCGTCCACGAGGACGACGTGCTGGAGGTGCTCAAGCTCGCGGCGCAGGAACCGGAGCGCGGCAGCGGGACGTTGAACAGCGGGACGAGCGGCACCTTCAACATCGCCGGTGACGGGGTGCTGCTGCTCTCGCAGTGCGCGCGGCGCCTCGGCCGGCCCACGCTGCCGCTGCTGATGCCCGCGGTGGCCTGGGTGGGCTCGGCGCTGCGGGCGGTCGGTGCGACGGACTTCTCGCCCGAACAGATAAGGCTCCTCACGCACGGGCGGGTCGTGCAGACCTCGCAGATGCGGGAGGTGCTGGGATTCGAGCCGATGTACACGACGGCCGAGACCTTCGCCGACTTCACCCGGAGCCGGGGGAGCGGGCTGCTGCCCCCGGAGCGGGTGGGCCGGGCGGTGGACCGGGTGGCCGAGCTGTTGGACGTAGAGGCCGGGACTGAGGCCGTGGCTGAGGGAGCGAAGCGATAGTGGCGGACGCCAAGGTCATTCCGTTCGACGAGGAACGGCCGCGGCGCCGGCCGCCGCGTCGGGTGCGCGTGGCGCCGGAGCCGGAGCGGGCGGTGGAGCCGGCGCCCATGCTCGCGGCCGCGCCGGAGCCGGCGGCCGAGGGCCGGGGCGGCGCGGACTGGGACCGGAGAATCGCGGGCGGGCTGGCGTTCCTGCGGCGCCGGCTCACCGGGGAGTACGAGGTCGACGACTTCGGCTACGACAAGGAGCTGACGGACCAGGTCCTGATGTCCCTGATGCGGCCGCTGTACGACAAGTACTTCCGGGTCGAGGTCAAGGGCATCGAGAACATCCCGAAGGAGGGCGGCGCGCTCATCGTGGCGAACCACTCCGGGACGCTGCCGCTGGACGGGCTGATGCTCCAGGTGGCCGTGCACGACCACCACCCGGCCGAGCGCCACCTGCGGCTGCTGGCCGCGGACCTGGTGTTCATGCTGCCGGTCGTCAACGAGCTCGCGCGGAAGGCCGGCCACACGCTGGCGTGCGCGGAGGACGCGCAGCGGCTGCTGGAGGCCGGGGAGCTCGTGGGTGTGATGCCCGAGGGCTTCAAGGGGATAGGGAAACCGTTCGGCGAGCGGTACAAGCTCCAGCGCTTCGGGCGGGGAGGCTTCGTGTCGACGGCGCTGCGGGCGGGAACTCCGATCGTGCCCTGCTCGATCGTGGGGGCGGAGGAGATCTACCCGATGATCGGCAACGCGAAGACGCTCGCGCGGCTGCTGGGCATCCCGTACTTCCCCATCACGCCGACGTTCCCGTTGCTGGGGCCGCTCGGGGCGGTGCCGCTGCCGACGAAGTGGACGATCCAGTTCGGGGAGCCGATCCAGACCGCGGGCTACGCGCCCGAGGCGGCGGAAGATCCGATGCTGATGTTCAACCTGACCGACCAGGTCCGGGAGCAGATCCAGCACACGCTGTACAAGCTGCTGGTGCAGCGCCGGTCCGTCTTCTTCTGACGGGGCCGGGGCACGCGCGAGTGCGCCGACGGGGCTGGATGCCCTGCCGGCGCACTCGTGCGTGTTACTCGATGTCCTCCGCCTTGAGGCCCAGGCCCGGGAGCAGGCCCGGGAGCAGCGGCGGGAGGGTGATGTCCGGGTGGGGGAACTCCGGTGGGCCGGACGCGTCCGGGGTCGGCCGGTCCGTGGGCGGATTCAGCAGATCGCCCGTGCCGCCGAGGAGACCGCCGCCGGGGGACGGGGTCTTCGCGGAGCCGGAGGCCGACGGAGCGGGCGTCGCCGACGGGGTACCCGGGGAGGGAGCCGCCTGCTGTTTGCCCGCCGGTGTGCTCGGCCGGGTGGAGGGGCCGGAGCCGCGGGTCTGTTCCGGAGGCTTCGGGAGCAGACCCTGGAGCGGCGCCACGTCCTCGTCTATGGCCCGGAAGACCGACTCCACCTCGCCGCCGACATCCGTGAGCTGCGCCGGGAGGTTCCCGCGGAGCTTGGCCCACGCATCGCGGTGCGAGCGGGAGAACGAGGACAGTGCCTGGATCGGGCCGAGCGAGCCGTCCCGTTCGTAAGCGGCCTGGAGGAGCCGGTGGCCCTCCGAGGCGTCGTGCTTCATGCCCGCGAGCGCCCGGCGGATCGCGCCGAGGGACTCGTGGTCGAGTGCGCCCGTACGGCCGCGCTCCATCAGCCTGCGGGCCTCCGACAGGCGGTTCGAGGCCTGGTCGAGATAGAGCTCGCCCCGGTCCGAATCGTCGTCGGCCATGCCCAGCTTGATGTCCTCCATGCCCCGCTTCACGGGGTACAGGTGGTCACCTGGCAGGGCGTTCGTGCTCGCAGCGGCCACTCCGCTGAAGGCCCCGGCGGCCACACCCACGGTGAGGCCACCTGCTGCGATGCCCTTGGACCAGCGGGAGCGGGGCCGCAATTTCCCGAGCGACGTCGCCCGGTGGGCGCCGCGGCCGGTCCGCTGTTCGGGCACGAGAGGGTCCGGGGCGGCACTGCCCCCGGCCCTCTCTTCCATCACCATGGCCTCCATGGCGGCGACGAGCTGTGCTCGTTGCACCACTTTGACCTCGGCATCCAGCACCGGGCGCGGCATTCTTTCGCCGAGCACGTTCGCCAGGGCCAACAACCGGTCGTGGTCGGCAGGTTCGGCAGGTGCCTCGGACTGCTCGGCCGCCGGGTCCGGTTCCGAAAGGTCGGACGGGGTCCGATCCTCCAGGGCCTGGGCGAAGGCGTTCGCCCGCCGGTGCGGAGTCACGTTCGCGATCACTGGCGGCACCTCCTCTCGTCATGACGATCGACTCCCCAAGGTGTCCGGAAGGTTGCCTTCCTTGAGCACATCCACGCTTTCGAGTGAGCGGCTTCAGTCAGGGCTTGTCCACAGGGAGCCTGCATTCCGCACAACGAGCGGCGCGGCACTTGGGTTACGGACGAAGGATGATCGGACCACAGCGTCGTCAGTGTCATCAGGAGGATTACCGAATGTGAGTAAGGGAGTCAGCGGGCGTCGTCCGGGAGCAGGCGGGCCAAGGTGCGGACCGCCCGGTACTGGAGCGTCTTGATGGCGCCCTCGTTCTTCCCCATCACCCGGGCCGTCTCGGCGACCGAGAGGCCCTGCAGGAAGCGCAGGGTCACGCACTCCTGCTGCTGCGGATTGAGTTTCCGTACGGCTTCCAGCAGCGCCGCGTTGGAGAGGGACTCCAGGACGGAGTCTTCGGGGGACCGTTCCACCTCGTTGGCGTCGAGCATCTCGCCGGTGGTGACTTCCAGGCGGAAGCGGCTCGATTTGAAGTGGTCGGCGACCAGGTTGCGGGCGATCGTCACGAGCCAGGCGCCGAAGTCGCGGCCCTGCCAGGTGAAGGTGGAGATGCGGCGCAGCGCGCGCAGGAAGGTCTCGCTGGTGAGATCCTCCGCGGTCGCCTTGCCGCCGACGCGGTAGTAGATGTAGCGGTAGACCGTGTCGCTGTACTGGTCGTACAGGCGGCCGAAGGCGTCGGCCTCGCCGGCCTGGGCGCGTTCGACCAGGTCCATCATGCGGGCCTGGTCGCTGTCCGCCGTGGGACGGCGGGCGGCGGGCGCGGTGGTACCGGTGGCGGCGCCGCCGGAGCGGCCCCGTCTGCCCACTGTCGCTCCGCCGTCGGTCAGGGCATAGCAAGGACCGGCCGGGCCGAGTCCGGCGGGGACCGCGGTGGCGAATGCGGGGACGGCGTACGCGGTGGGGACGAAGCCGCGCAGGTGGTCGAGGACCGTCGCGCGCAGCGTAGCCAGGCCCGAGGCGTCAACCCCGACAGGTGGGTACACGGGACTCCCAGAGGCAGAGCTTCCATCACGTGCAGTGCGGGACCGTTCACCCGTCGTGGCGACAGATGAGCGGTGGCATGCGTTTGAGGAGAATAACGCTTCGTACAGGCAGCGCTACACCCAGTTGCTCAAATCACCGGTTACGACACTTCTGTTGCGTGTCGAGGGCATATTCAGTCGCGTATGGTGATCGATTCTTGATCGGTTGGGTACGCGGAATGGCTGCTTCAGCGGTGGCTCGCGACCGAGTAGGGCATGGCGGAGTGCCCCGCCCGGGGCGCGGGTAGAGGTGAGCGAATGCTCCGGCTCCCGGGGCGCGGCGGCGGCGCGGAGGGGCCCCCGCCGGGCGGTGGCCAGTGCGGGGGCGGCGCCGGGGCCGGGAGAGGGTGCGCGCCCGCTACTTGCGGCGGCGGTGCAGGGCGATCGCGGCGGCCGCGCCACCCGCGATCGCGCCGACCCCGGCGGCGGCCGGGACGCCGACCTTCACGGCCTTGCGACCGGTCCGATAGTCGCGCAGGCGCCAGTCGTGGGCGCGGGCATGCTTGCGCAGTTTTGTGTCGGGATTGATCGCGTACGGATGTCCGACCAGCGACAGCATCGGAATGTCGTTGTGCGAATCGCTGTACGCCGCGCAGCGCCCGAGCTCCAGGCCCTCGGCGGCGGCCAGGGCGCGCACCGCCTCCGCCTTCGCGGGGCCGTGCAGCGGCTCGCCGACCAGCCGGCCGGTGTACACCCCGTCCACGGACTCGGCGACGGTGCCCAGGGCCCCGGTCAGGCCGAGCCGGCGGGCGATGATCGTGGCCGTCTCGACGGGCGCGGCCGTCACCAGCCACACCTTCTGGCCGGCGTCGAGGTGGGCCTGGGCCAGGGCGCGGGTGCCCGGCCAGATCCGCTCCGCCATGTACTCGTCGTAGATCTCCTCGCCGATGGACATCAGCTCGGAGACCTTGTGTCCCTTGACGATGGACAGCGCGCTGTCGCGGGCGTCCTGCATGTGCTCGGGGTCCTCGACCCCGGCGAGCCGGAACCAGGCCTGCTGCCAGGCGAAGCGGGCGAGCTCGCGGCGGCGGAAGAACTCGCGCTTGTAGAGGCCGCGGCCGAAGTGGAAGATCGCGGCGCCCTGCATGACGGTGTTGTCCAGGTCGAAGAAGGCGGCGGCGAGGTCGTCGCCGGCGACGGGGAACTCCGGCACGGCGCCCTCGCCCGCTCCGGCCTCCAGGCGTCCGGGTGCCTCGGGGGCCTGCGTGGAGCCGGGGGCGCCGGGAGCCTCTTCGGCGAGCGCGCTCTGGCGGGCGGCCTCGGCGGAGGCCTCGCCCGCCAGCACGCTCCGCGCGGTGGCGGAGTGTCTGTGAGGGGTGAGCCATCCCCATCGAGCGCGCGTCCCGAAGGGACTCCTACCGGGGTGGTGGTCGGGCGACGGGCGGGGCATGACGCGAGCATAGCCACTGTGTTCGGGACTTCCCGAACCGCCGGGAATCGGCTGTGTGAACTCTTCGGCGTCTACGGAGCCTTCGGCGCGCCCGTCGCGCGACCGCTCCGCGCCGGGGCGCGGGAGAATGGGAGGCATGAGTCCTTTGCTGCGCCGTGCCGAGAAGAAGCGTCCCGAGGAGCGGATGGTGACGCTCATCGGGAAGCCGGGGTGCCATCTCTGTGATGACGCCCAGGAAGTCGTCGAGAAGGTCTGTGCCGAGACGGGTGCACAGTGGGAGAAGAAGGATATTTCGCAGGATGAGGAGCTCTACCGCCTGCACTGGGAGCAGATCCCCGTGGTGCTGGTGGACGGCGAGCAGCACACCTTCTGGAGGGTGAACCCTGACCGGCTCCGACGGGCATTGCGGGCTTGACCTGCCGGGCGGTTACGATCGTGGGCGATTTATGGGGTCTCGGGGGCGTATCGGTGAGGAGTGTGTGCAGTTTTGCCCCCTTCGGGAATTGAACGGGTTCGGCGTGTCGACCGTTCCCGCCCCGCGTGCCCAAGGCGCGTGACCCCGGTCACTTTGCTCGGACAAAGCGGACACAATCTTTGTGCACGCGTTCACAAAGACATAGCCTGCATTCGACGGGGTGGTCCTGGGACAAGAGGCCACCTGCAGCCCCGCTCATCCCGCAGGAGCATCGTGGCAACTGGCCGAACTCACCGACCGGCGACCCGCAGCCGAGGTATTCCCGAGGCCACTGTCGCCCGGCTTCCGCTGTACTTGCGTGCCCTCACCGCGCTCTCCGAGCGATCGGTGCCCACGGTGTCCTCCGAGGAGCTCGCCGCGGCCGCCGGAGTCAACTCCGCGAAGCTGCGCAAGGACTTCTCCTACCTCGGCTCCTACGGGACGCGCGGGGTCGGATACGACGTGGAGTACCTCGTCTACCAGATTTCCCGCGAGCTCGGACTGATGCAGGACTGGCCCGTCGTCATCGTCGGCATCGGAAACCTGGGCGCGGCCCTCGCCAACTACGGCGGCTTCGCGTCCCGCGGCTTCCGCGTGGCCGCGCTCATCGACGCCGACCCGGCCATGGCCGGCAAGCCCGTCGCGGGCATGCCCGTCCAGCACACCGATGACCTGGAGAAGATCATCGAGGAGAACGGCGTCTCGATCGGGGTCATCGCGACCCCGGCGGGGGCGGCGCAGCAGGTGTCCGAGCGGCTGATCGCCGCCGGCGTCACCTCCATCCTGAACTTCGCGCCGACCGTCCTCTCCGTTCCCGAGGGCGTCGACGTGCGCAAGGTCGACCTGTCGATCGAGCTGCAGATCCTGGCGTTCCACGAGCAGCGCAAGGCCGGTGAGGAAGCGGCTTCCGCCGCCGGCGCGGGCGGCTCCGCCGCGGGCACCGGCACCGGTGCGGCTCCGGCCGCCGCCGTGGTCCCGCCCGCCGGGCGGGCCGCTGCCGTCGCGCGCAAGAACGGCCCCGACGGCGACGTCCCGGCGGTGATGCCGGCATGAGTCTGCTCGTCGTAGGGCTGAGCCACCGCAGTGCGCCCGTGAGCGTGCTGGAGCGCGCCTCGCTGCCCGCCGATGCCAAGGTCAAGCTGCTGCACGACACGCTGGCCGCGGAGCCGGCGGCGGAGGCGGCGGTGCTCGCCACGTGCAACCGCATCGAGCTGTACGCCGACGTGGACAAGTTCCACGCGGGCGTGGCCGAGCTCTCCACCCTCCTCGCGCAGCACAGCGGCGTGGCCCTGGAGGAGCTCACCCCCTACCTCTACGTGCACTACGAGGACCGGGCGGTGCACCACCTGTTCTCCGTGGCGTGCGGCCTGGACTCGATGGTCGTCGGCGAGGGGCAGATCCTCGGGCAGATCAAGGACGCGCTGGCGCTGGGGCAGGAGCTCCACACCGCCGGCCGCCTGATCAACGACCTCTTCCAGCAGGCGCTGCGGGTCGGCAAGCGGGCGCACTCCGAGACCGGGATCGACCGGGCGGGCCAGTCCCTCGTCACCTTCGGGCTGGAGCAGCTCGCCGTGCACGTGCCGGTGGAGGAGTGGGCCGCGGGCAAGCGGGCGCTCGTCATCGGGGCCGGATCGATGTCCTCGCTCGCGGCGGCGACGCTGGCCCGGGTCGGCTTCACCGAGATCGTCGTGGCCAACCGGACCGCCGAGAGGGCGGAGCGGCTCGCCGAGATCCTGGTTGCCTCGGGCACCGGGGTGCGGTCTTCGGCGGTTCCGATGGCCTCGGTAGGGGACGAGCTGACACGAGTCGACGTCGTCGTGTCGTGCACGGGTGCGACCGGGCTGGTGCTGACCGGGGACGATGTGGCCGCGGCCGTGGCGGGGGACCCTGCGGGGCTTTCCCCCACCCGCCCTTCCACCACCCCCCAGACTCCGTCCGGGGGGACCCCCAGCTGGGGCTCCGCCCCAGACCCCGCGCCTCAATCGCCGGCTGGGCTGGATGTGGCGGGGCTGGATGTGGCGCCGGCCGGGTCGGGCGGCGTGGACGCCGAGCTCGTGGCGCGGCTCGCCGCCGCCTCCGCCGGAGGGCAGCGGATCGCCGACGGCGGGGCCGTGCGCAGCAAGGTCGCAGTCGAGGAGGCCGACGGGTGTCCCGTCGGACTCGACGCGCCGGCTTCCGGCGGACGGGCCGCGCTGACCGGTGTCGACGCCAGCTCGCTGGAACTGCACGGGACCTGGGCCGACCAGGGCGAGGCGGCCGCGCAGCGGCAGCCCCGCAAGGGGGCCCGCAGCCTGGTGGACGCACAGCCCGTACGGCTCGCGCTGCTGGACCTGGCCATGCCCCGCGACATCGACGCCGCCGTGCACCGGATCCCCGGGGTCCGGCTCGTGGACATCGAGTCGCTGGCGGAGGCCTCCGCCGACGCGCCGATGGCCGCCGACGTCGATGCCGTACGCGGCATAGTCGCCGGGGAAGTGGCCGCGTTCGGGGCCGCCCAGCGGGCCGCGCACATCACGCCCACCGTGGTCGCCCTGCGCGCCATGGCCGCCGAGGTCGTCGCCATGGAAGTGGCGCGGCTCGACGGACGGGTGCCCGATCTCGACGAGCGGCAGCGGGCTGAAGTGACCCAGACCGTGCGGCGCGTCGTCGACAAGCTCCTCCACGCGCCGACCGTGCGCGTCAAACAGCTCGCGAGCGAGCCCGGCGGCGCCGGGTACGCCGAGGCACTGCGCGAACTCTTCGATCTCGACCCGCAGACGGTGGCCTCCGTCAGCCGGGCGGACGCGGCAGACAAGAACGACGACTCAGGACGGGCATCATGAATCCACGTCTCGACCAGCCCCTGCGGCTCGGCACGCGGCGCAGCAAGCTGGCCATGTCCCAGTCCGGACATGTAGCCGAGGCGGTACGGGCGGTCACCGGCCGGCCCGTCGAGCTCGTGGAGATCACGACCTACGGTGACGTGTCCCGCGAGAGCCTCTCGCAGATCGGCGGCACCGGCGTCTTCGTCACCGCCCTGCGCGAGGCCCTCGTGCGCGGCGAGGTCGACTTCGCCGTGCACTCGCTGAAGGACCTGCCCACCGCGCAGCCCGACGACCTCGTCATCGCCGCCATGCCGCGGCGCGAGGACGTCCGGGACGCGCTCGTCGCCCGCGACGGCCTGACCTTCGAGCAGCTGCCCGACGGCGCGCGCATCGGTACCGGTTCGCCGCGCCGCAGGTCGCTGCTGCACGCCTACGCCAAGTCGCTGGGCAAGGTCATCGAGACCGTCGCCATCCGCGGCAACGTCGACACCCGGATCGGGTACGTGCGCAACGGAGAGCTCGACGCCGTCGTGCTCGCCGCCGCCGGGCTCAACCGGATCGGCCGCGGCGACGAGGCCACCGACCTGATCTCCGTCGACAACGTGCTGCCCGCACCCGGCCAGGGAGCCCTGGCCGTGGAGTGCCTCGCGTCCGACACGGACCTGATCGCCGCGCTCGGCGAGCTCGACGACCCCGACACACGGGCCGCCGTGACCGCCGAACGCGCACTGCTCGCCGCCCTGGAGGCCGGCTGCAGCGCCCCTGTGGGAGCGCTCGCCGACCTGCTGGCCGACGGCCAGACTGTCAATGAGATGCGCTTGCGTGGAGTCGTGGGAACCCTCGACGGTTCCACGCTGGTGCAGATGTCCACCACCGGTCCCGTGCCCCAGTCGTACGACGAGGCCATGGCGCTCGGCCGCGAACTCGCGGACGAGATGCTGGCCAAGGGCGCAGCCGGTCTGATGGGGGAGCGGTCGCTTTGAACCCCACAAGTCCCACCACCTCCGCTTTTCCGGCGGTCGCCGTCCACGGGCACGTCACCTTCCTCGGTGCCGGTCCGGGCGACCCGGGTCTGCTGACGCTGCGCGCCGTCGAGGCGCTCGCCGCCGCGGACGTCCTGATCGCGGAGCCCGAGGTCCTCGAGGTCGTACGGACGCATGCGCGCGCGGGGGTGGACACGCCGCAGCTGACGATAGCTGACGAGAAGTCAGCAGCCGCCGGGGTCCCGGTGATCCGAGATGCCGCCAATCTTGTCATGGAGGCCGCACGCTCCGGCAGGCGGGTCGTCCGCGCCGTCACCGGCGACCCCGGACTCGACGGGAACGCGGCCGAGGAGATGCTCGTCTGCGCCACCGAGGGCATCCCCTTCGAGGTCGTTCCCGGCGTCGCCACCGCCGTCGGCGTCCCCGCGTACGCCGGAGTGCCGCTCAGCGGCAAGCAGGGCGCGGACGTACGGTTCGTGGACGCGCGGAGCGCCTCCCAGCGCTGCTGGAGCGAGGTGGGCGCCAGCGACGGCATCCTCGTCGTCTCCGCGACGCTGGAGACGGTGTCCGCCGCCGCCGCCGAGCTGGTGAGCGCCGGGCGCAAGCCCGACACCCCGCTCACCGTGACCGTGGCCGGTACGACGACCCGCCAGCGGACCTGGAGCGCGACCCTGGGCACCATCGCCCAGGTGTTCAAGCAGGGCAAGATCCTCCCCTCCCCGGAGGGTTCGCGGCCCGTCATAGCCGTGGTCGGGGAGCACGGCGCCGCCGCGCGCCGCGAGGAGCTGTCCTGGTTCGAGTCGAAGCCGCTGTTCGGCTGGCGCGTGCTCGTACCGCGCACCAAGGAGCAGGCAGCCTCGCTCTCCGACCAGCTGCGTTCGTACGGCGCGGTGCCGCACGAGGTGCCGACCATCGCCGTGGAGCCGCCGCGCACCCCGCAGCAGATGGAACGGGCGGTCAAGGGACTCGTCACCGGCCGCTACGAATGGATCGCCTTCACCTCGGTGAACGCGGTCAAGGCCGTGCGCGAGAAGTTCGAGGAGTACGGGCTCGACGCCCGTGCCTTCGCCGGCATCAAGGTCGCCGCCGTGGGCGAGCAGACCGCCGCCGCGCTGGTGGAGTTCGGCGTCAAGCCCGACCTCGTGCCCAGCGGCGAGCAGTCCGCCGCCGGACTGCTGGAGGACTGGCCGCCGTACGACCCGGTCTTCGACCCGATCGACCGCGTCTTCCTGCCGCGCGCCGACATCGCCACCGAGACCCTGGTCGCCGGGCTGATCGAGCTCGGCTGGGAGGTCGACGACGTCACCGCCTACCGGACCGTGCGCGCCTCCCCGCCGCCGCAGGACACCCGCGAGGCGATCAAGGGCGGCGGCTTCGACGCCGTGCTCTTCACGTCCTCGTCGACCGTGCGCAACCTGGTCGGCATCGCCGGCAAGCCGCACAACGTCACCGTCATCGCGTGCATCGGCCCCGCGACGGCCAAGACGGCCGAGGAGCACGGCCTGCGGGTCGACGTCCTGTCGCCCGAGCCGAGCGTGGGCAAGCTGGCGGAAGCCCTGGCGGAGTACGGGGCCGCGCGCCGCGAGGCCGCGAAGGAGGCCGGGGAAACCGTGTACCGGCCGAGCGAGCGTCGGCCGGGGGCGCGCAGGCGTCGTACGACCTGATGCGGGCGTTAGGGGGTAGGGCCCGGGTGCAGGCGCACCCGGGCCCTACCCTTGTCTGGACTGTTCTCGATGCTCGAAGAGGCGACTAGAAGATGAGCACGTACGGATCCTTCCCCGGCTCGCGGCCCCGCCGGCTGCGCACCACCCCGGCGATGCGGCGGATGGTCGCGGAGACCAGGCTGCACCCCTCGGACCTGATCCTCCCGGCGTTCGTACGGGAGGGCATCAGCGAGCCGCTCGCCATCTCGGCGATGCCGGGCGTGGTCCAGCACACCCGGGACACGCTGCGCAAAGCCGCCGTGGAGGCGGTCGAGGCGGGCGTGTCGGGGATCATGCTCTTCGGGGTCCCCGCCGACGAGAACAAGGACGCGCGGGGCACGGCCGGCACCGAGCCCGACGGCATCCTGCAGCTCGCGATCCGCGACGTGAAGGCCGAGGTCGGGGACGACCTGGTGATCATGTCCGACCTGTGCCTGGACGAGTACACCGACCACGGGCACTGCGGGGTCCTGGACGAGCACGGCCGCGTGGACAACGACGCGACCCTGGAGCGCTACGCCGAGATGGCGCAGGTCCAGGCCGACGCGGGTGTCCACGTCGTCGGCCCCAGCGGGATGATGGACGGCCAGGTCGGCGTCGTCCGCGACGCGCTGGACGAGACGGGCCACGAGGACGTCTCGATCCTCGCGTACACGGCGAAGTACTCGTCCGCCTTCTACGGCCCCTTCCGCGAGGCCGTCGCCTCCTCGCTCCAGGGCGACCGCAAGACCTACCAGCAGGACCCGGCCAACTCCCGCGAGTCGCTGCGCGAGCTCGCCCTCGACCTGGAGGAGGGCGCGGACATGGTGATGGTCAAGCCGGCCGGCCCCTACCTCGACATCCTGTACCGGGTCGCGCAGGCGGTCGACGTACCGGTGGCGGCGTACCAGATCAGCGGCGAGTTCGCGATGGTCGAGGCGGCGGCGGAGAAGGGCTGGATCGACCGCGACCGCGCCATCCTGGAAACCCTGCTCGGCATCAAGCGGGCGGGCGCGGACACGATCCTGACGTACTGGGCGACCGAGGTCGCGCTCCGGCTGCGCGAGGAGCGCTAGTGCTGTGACCGGGAAGGTCCACCGGGTCGCGGCGCCCGGCACGGCACCTCGCGGCGTTGTCGGGCCACGGCGGTACGTCCGGTACGAGCCGTGGCCCTCCGTCCCGGGGGCACCTCCCAGCGGTAGCTGGGGGAGCTGCACCGCACCGAACACCGCGACCCGGCACACCTTCCCGGTCACAGCGCTAGACACCGTCTAGGGCCAGTCGACGATCCCGTAGAAGACGACGTAGTCGAGGACCACGGTCGCCGGGGCGGTGAGTGCGAGCACCACCCGGCGGCCGGAGTTGCGCCGCTGCCAGGGCAGCGCCCAGGCGGCGACGAGCAGGCCCAGGACCAGGAGCAGCCCGGCGGCGAAGACGCCGAAGGCGACGCCGTAGGAGGCGTCGAACCGGTCACTGGCGGTGCCCCCGCAGGAGTCGCAGGCCATCGGCGACAGCGCGACGAAGAACAACGCGACGGCGCCGAGCGGCAGCGTCAGCAGGCTGGAGACGAGCGGGGCGATGAACGCCCGCGGGTCCCCCGAGGGATCCAAGCCGGGGGCCAGGTCCCGGCCCAGGTCCGGCCCCGGGTGCCAGTTCAGGTTCATGACGCCAGTCAACCGGGGCGGGGGAGCCGGCACATGAGTGCGGGTACTCACTTCGGCCGGGCCCGGGTCCCGAGGCAACGTCCCTGGCGACGCGACGCCCTGGCGCGTCACCTTCTGTGATCGGCCGGTGTGCCGTCCACGCGTCGGTGGGCGGCGCGGCGCGCGAGCGGGAGTCGCCCCACGGGCCCGCACGCGTCTGAGCTCGCGTCCCACCCCCCGCAGGCGCACCCTGGGAGGGAGGGTGACCCCCTGGAGGTGATGCACCATGTCCACGCTCGTCGGGTGGCATGTGGAGCTCGAATTCACCGAGGAGGGCCAGCGCACCAGTGCGGCGGCCCTGGTAAGGCTCGGGGACGGCTCCGAGATAAGGGCGCACGGCTACGCCATGCGCCACCCCTCCGATCCGGAGCAGCTGCGGGTCGGGGAAGAGATCGCGGGCGCTCGCGCGCTCATGGACCTCGCATCCCAGATGTTGCAGAAGGCCCACTCGGAGATCGATGAGGCGACGGGACGCCACTCCTATCCGCTGAACCGCTGAGCGGGCGGGCGCACGGGCCGCTGACGGGCTCCGCCAGGAGTTCGTCAGCGGGTCCGGGCGCGGAACAGGACGCCGGCCAGGGTCACGGCCACCGCCGTGATGCCGGCGCACCAGGCGAGTGCGACCCAAGGGGAGTTCCCCGCGTCCTGCGCCAGCAGGAGCGCGCGCAGGGATTCGATCACCGGGGTCAGCGGCTGGTTCTCCGCGAATCCGTGCAGCCAGCTCGGCATCGTCTTGATGGGGACGAAGGCGCTGGACGGGTACGGCAGGAACATCATCAGGAACGTGAACCCGCCCGCGGCCTCCGGGGACTTGGCGAGCAGTCCGAGCACTGCGGCCAGCCACGAGATCGCCGTGATGTACGCGAACAGCAGCCAGGCCGCGGCCAGGAAGGCGGCCGGTCGCGCCTCGGGCCGGAAGCCGATGGCGAGTGCGACGGCGAGGACCAGGGTGGTGGACAGCAGGTTCCGCAGGACGGAGGCCGTCACGTGCCCGGCCAGGATCGGGACGCCGCCGATGTCCAGGGAGCGGAAGCGGTCGACGACCCCGTTCTTCATGTCGTCCGCGACGCTGACGGCGGTGCTCGCCGCGCCGAAGCCCGCGCAGAGGAGCATGGCGCCGGGGACCACGTACGTCACGTACTCGGTCCCGGTGTCGATGGCACCGCCGAAGAAGTAGACGAAGATCAGCATCAGCATGACCGGGAGCATCAGCGCGGCGATCAGCGCGTCGGGGCTGCGGCGGCTGATGCGCAGGCTGCGGCCCGCGAGGGCGTAGGCGGAGGCGGTGGCGGTGGTCATCGGTCGGCTCCCGTCAGGGCGAGGTACACGTCGTCGAGGGTGGCGGAACGGACCGCGAAGCGGTCGACGGTGGTGCGGTCGGGGTCGAGTTCGTCGAGCAGCGCCCGCACGTGGGCGGCGCTCCCGTCGGTGGGCAGGCCGAGGGTGAGCGCGTCCGGGTCGAGGTGGACGGCTCGGGCGCGCAGGTCCTCGTAGGCGGCCCGGTCGGTGAGCGTGAGGTCCAGCCGGTGTCCCGCGACCCGGGACTTGAGTTCGGCGCACGCCCCCTCGGCGGCGATCCGCCCGTCGGCGAGGACGGCGACGCGGTCGGCAAGCCGGTCGGCCTCCTCCAGGTACTGGGTGGTGAGCAGCACGGTCGTGCCGTCCTTGCGCAGTTCGTGTACGAGGTCCCACAGGTCGTGGCGGCTGCGCGGGTCGAGGCCCGTCGTCGGCTCGTCAAGGAAGAGCACCTCCGGTCGGGAAACGAGGCTCGCGGCGAGGTCGAGGCGCCGCCGCATCCCGCCCGAGTACGTCTTGGCCGTCCGCCCGCCGGCTTCGGCGAGCCCGAAGCGCTCCAACAGCTCGTCGGCCCGCGCCTGGGCGGCGCGCGGCCGCAGTCCGCGGAGCCGGCCCATCATGCGGAGGGTCTCGGCGCCGGTCTGGAGGTCGTCGACGGCCGCGAACTGCCCGGTGAGGCTGATGGAGCGGCGTACGAGGGCCCGCTCGGAGGCGGTGTCGTGGCCCGCGACCCGCGCGGTGCCGGAGTCGGCTTCGGTGAGGGTCGAGAGGATCCGGACGGTGGTGGTCTTCCCGGCGCCGTTGGGGCCGAGGAGTGCGAGGACGCTGCCGCGCGGGACGGCGAGGTCGATGCCGTCGAGGACGCGCAGGGCGCCGTAGGACTTGGTCAGGGCAGTGGCGTGGATGCCGAGGTCGTCCATGCCGGTCTCCGTTCTGCTTTCTGCGTATGGGTTACGCGTCATTGCGTAAGTAATACACAGAACTAGGATGTGCGTCAACGACTCATGACGGAGGGAGGCGGCGATGGCGAACGAAACGGAAGACGACGGCACCGGGCTCCCGGCGAGCCTGGCCATGGCCTGGGGCCTGCGCGAACGCCCTGGTAAGGGCCCGCGCCCCTCCCTCACCCTCCAGCGGATCGTCGACGCCGCCGTCGCGCTCGCCGCCACGGAGGGGATGGACGCCGTCTCCATGGGCCGGGTGGCCAAGGACCTCGGCGTCTCGACGATGTCCCTCTACCGGTACGTCACGGCGAAGGAAGAGCTGTACATCCTGATGTCGGACGCCGGAGTCGGCACCCCGCCGCCTCTGCCGCCGGACGCGGACGGCCTGGGTTGGCGGGAGCTCCTGTCGCACTGGGCGTACGCCCAGCGCACCCTCCTCATGACCAAGCCGTGGATCCTGCGCATCCCGATCACGGCCCCGCCGGCCACCCCGAACCAGCTCGCCTGGATGGAACGCGGGCTCGCCTCCATGGCCGGCACCAACCTGAGGGAATCCGAGAAGCTCTCGACGATCATCCTCCTCGGCGGCCTCGTACGGAACGAGGCGACGATGGCCGCCGACATGATGGACGCCATCGTGAAGTCCGGGGTCTCACCGGACAAGGTCGTCGGTCAGTACGTGCGCACGCTGCAGCTGCTCACCGGCCCGGACACCCACCCGGCGGTGTCCAGGCTGCTGGAGTCCGACGCGTTCACCGGCTCCGACGAGCCGGACTTCCAGTTCCGCTTCGGGCTGGGCCGCCTGCTGGACGGCCTGGCCGAGCTGATCAGCGAGCGGTCCACTCCGTAAGGGCGGCCCAGGCGGCGGGGGCGAGGTCCAGGACGGGGCCGTCGGTGAGCTTGGAGTCACGGACGTGGACCTGGGTCGCGCAGGTGGCGACCTCTACGCATGCGTCGCCTTCGTCAGTGCTGTAGCTGGACTTGAACCACTGGGGCGTGGTGCTCATAGCTCTCCTAGCAGACGGCCCAAAAAGGCCGCGGTTTCTGTGGCGTTGAGGGCCTGAGTCCGCAGCATGGCATACCGCAGGGTCAGTACGCTGATGTCGTCAGGGTGGGTGACGCGCTGGCTGCTGCGTTGTCCTTCGATGTAGGCAAGGTGCTCGTGATCCGGTGTTTCCAACATGATGAATGAACCGGACAGGCCGGGGTGGGAGGTCTGGCCGAAGGGCAGCACCTGGAGCGTGACGTGCGGCAACTCCGTGCAGTCCAGCAGGTGGCGTACCTGCTCGGCGTAAATCGCATTCCCGCCGATCCGGTCGCGGAGAGCCCCTTCCGAGACGACGAAGGAAAGGCTCGGCGGCCGCTTGCGGTGAAGAAGTTCGGCCCGAGCCAGTCGGCGCGATGTCAGGGTGTCGATCTCCTCCTGAAGGAAGGCCGGGACCCGACCGCGGAACAGGGCCCGCATGTAGTTCTCGGTCTGCAGGAGTCCCGGCAGCACGACAACCTCGTACCAGGAGAAGGCGACGGCCCGTTTCTCCAAGTCCATGTACTCATCGGACCACGTGGGGGTGGGGTCCCTCTCGGGCATCCCGTGGGCAGCGACGGACAGCAGTCCCGGGAGGCCCAGGTGGTGGTCCATTAGCTCGGCGACATTCGGCATCAGGGTGCGCCGGCCCTGCTCGATCGACGCGATGGTCTCCGCGTCCTGGCGGACCAGCTCCGCGAGCTGTTTCTGGGTCAGGTTCTTGGCGATCCGGGCGGCGGCCACTTGCTGGCCCACCATCTTCATGGTGGTCGCGTTGGGCCGTGGACGCTTCCTTGGTGGCATGACAGCGAACTCCCCACCCCTGCACGTGGACTACCCCGCATCCACCCGTACTCATCAATGAGTACGGGTTGGTGCTCGGTCACACGCTAGTCACCGCGCGCGACGATCGCCTGGTGAATCTGCATACCCAGGCCGCCCTGTTGAGGGAGCGGCTCTACCTGCGCGATCCCCGAACCGTCGCCGCTGCGCGCCAGTTCACACGTGACACTTTGCACACGTGGGGGAGGGACGACCGGGACGGCGAGGTGTTGCTCTGCGTGAGCGAGCTGGCGACCAATGCCCTGCGGCACGGCGTCCCGCGCGGCCGCGGGTACCTGCTGCGGCTGCTCGCCTTCGACGGGACCCTGCGGATCGAGGTCCACGACAGCGGCCCCGGGCTGTCCCGGATCGCGGGAGGGCCGCCCGGGCGGGGGCTGACGATCGTGGGCGGCCTCGCCGGTGCCTGGGGCGTGCTGCCCCGGGCGCCGGGCAAGGTCGTGTGGTGCGAGTTCGGCTGACTCGGGCGGTCCTACGGCGGCGGTGGCGGCCGGTGCCGAGATCCGCGGCCCGGCCCGGGCGCGAGCGCTTCAGGCTGCGCCCGCGCCGACGCGCCCCGCCAGGCGGGTCATCGCCCCGCGGAGTTCGCGTTCCGCGCCCACCGGGACGATCGAGGCGCGGCCGGGGACGCGTACGCCGCCCGTCAGGGCGACACGGGTGCCGCCGCCCGGTTCCGGGGCGGCGGCCATGCCGATGATCAGGAAGCGGCTCTGGAGCCAGCACCAGCCCGGGCGCAGGACGCCGCGGAAGCGGGCCCGCGGGCCGTACTTGCTGCGGGCCAGTGCCTCCACGCGGTCGCCGGCGACCCGGAGCACGCGGACGCTGCGCATGTCCGGCTGGAAGCGGCCGAACTCGCCCTCCAGGTCGGACATGACCGCCCAGACGGCCTCCAGGGGGGCCGGGAGGACCCGTTCGACGACCCGGGCTCCCGGGATGCCGGCCGCCATGACGCGGAGCCGGGCGACGGGATCGATCGCGTTCGCGTACGTCATGAGGACCACGCCTTCCGGAAGCTCGTACGGGCCCGGTGGAGACGGGACTTGGCGGTGCCGGGCGGGACGCCGAGCAGGGCGGCGGCGGACTCCTCGTCCAGGCCTTCGACGTCGCGCAGCACGAGGACGGCCCGGTGGGCCGGCGAGAGGCGGGCCAGGACGTCCTCGATGTCGGTGGCCAGCTGCGGATCGCCCCGGCCGGGTACGTCGGCCAGTTCGGCCGGGCGGTCGCGGGCCGCGCGCCGGGCGGTGCGGACGGCCTCGCGGACCGCGATGGCCCGGACCCAGCCGTATAGGGTCCGCGGGTCCCGCAGGGAGCGCAGGGACCGGAAGACGCGGAGCAGGGCCTCCTGCGTGGCGTCCGGCCCGTCCGCGAGGGCGATCGGGGTGCAGATCCGGGCGATGTACGGGGTCAGGTGGTCGAGGAGGTCGTGCAGGGCCAGGGTGTCGCCGGCGCGGGCCGCACGGGCGAGCGCGACCCCGCGGTCGCGGGCGGCCTGGGTGAGGGGCCCGGAGAGGGGGCTGCCCGGCGCGCTCACCGGGCCCGCGCCAGCCGGGCCGCCGCCCAGCCGAAGCCGAGACAGGCGGGGGTGTAGAGGGCCAGGTTGAGGGTGGGGAAGGGGCTGCCGGGCGGGCTGTCGAGGAGGCCGGCGGCCCAGCCCAGGCCCGCGAGGCCCCGTACGGCCAGACCGGCGGCGACGGCCGCGGTGACCAGGCGGGCGGCCCCGCGCGCGGGTGCGCCGCCCAGGCGGCGGGTGTGGGCGAGGACGCCGGCCGCGCCGGCGAGGGTGATCGCGGCGAGGGGCAGGACGACGGCCGGGCCGAAGGACACCTCCGAGCCGAGCACGGCCAGGGACAGCGCCCGCTCGTCCGGGGCGGGCCAGGTCGCGCCGGTGGCCCAGTACAGGTGGAGCGTCGCGTCGGCGGCGAGCAGCGCGGCGACCGCCGTCCCGGTGCGCCGCCGTGTCGTGTCCTTCATCGTGTGCCCCCTCGGTGGTCGAACGTTCCGGCACACCAAGGAGGGGGCCCACAGGGGAAACGTTCCCTGTGGGCCCCGTCACACGACGGGCTTCCTTGCCGCCGCGTGCGGCGGCAAGGTCAGGCGGGCTGCTCCGGCGCCGTCGCCGTGATCACCGCGAAGGGCGCGCCCTGCGGGTCGGCCAGGACGGCCATGCGGCCGGCCACCATGTCGAAGGCCGGCATCAGGACCGAGGCGCCGGCGCGGACGGCGGCGGCCTGGACCTCGTCCACGTCGTCGGCGTGGAAGTACGCGAGCCAGTTCGGCGGGGTGCCCGGCGGGAGGTTCTTCAGGTCCATCATCCCGCCCACCGCACGGCCGCCGACCTTGAACTCCGTGTACCCCTCGGTGCCCGGCATCTCGGACGCGGCCGTGGTGACCGGCAGGACGGAGGTGTAGAACGCGGCCGCGGCGGGGACGTCGCTGGTGCTCAGCTCGCTCCAGATGAGGGCGCCGTGCTCGTTGACGATGCCCGCGCCGTCGAAGGTGCCCGCCTGCCACAGGCCGAAGACGGCGCCGGTCGGGTCGGTGACGACAGCCATCCGGCCGAGGTCCATGACGTCCATCGGACCCATCACGACCGCGCCGTGCGCGTCGGTGACGGACTTGAGGGTGGAGTCGATGGCGTCGGTGGCCAGATAGGTGGTCCACACGGTCGGCGGCATCGGGTCGGGGACCGTGCCGTCCGGGTTCATCGCCTTCATGATCCCGGCGACCGGCTTGCCCTTGAGGGTGCAGACCGAGTACCCGCCGGTCTCGGGCGGGCCGATCTCGCCCTGCCAGCCGAAGAGGTCGGCGTAGAAGTCGAGGGCGGCCTGCTGGTCGGGGACCATCAGGTCGATCCAGCAGGGGGTGCCGGGCTTGTAGGGGCTGTTCATGTCGGGCACGGGGCCCTCCGGGAGTGGGAAGGGGAAGGACGGGCCGTCCCCTACCCGGGCGCCAGGGCCCCAAGCGGGCCGGACGGGTGAAGCCGGCGGCTCACGGGCGTCAGCCGCAGGCCTACGGCCACCGGCCGGCACGGGCCCCGCCTTCGGCCGGGAGACGGCGAGCGGTGATCATGGGGGCGCCCGGCGGGAGTTCCGCCGGTCATCACACTGATCAAAGGGTGGGGAATTGAAGAGATCCGTACGGATGCTCGTATCCGTGGCGGCGACCGTCGCGGCCCTCGGTGCCACGCTCGGCACCGCACTGGTCGCGGCGCCCGCGGCCCGGGCCGCGGGAAGCGCGGTACCGGCCCAGAACGAGATCCGGGTCGTGTCCTGGAACATCTGCGGAGAGGCCGGCGGCACCCGGGGAAGCGTGGGCTACTGCCCGTACCGCAACGAGCCCGCCGCGAAGATCGACGAGATCAAGAAGGTCGTCGACGAGCGGCAGGCCAACGTGGTCATGCTGCAGGAGGTCTGCGGCGGCGCCCCCGGCAGCCACATGGCGCTGCTCCAAGAGCGGCTCGGCACCGAATGGTCCATCCGGCACGCCAAGGGCGCGCGCCCCGACGGCCGCACCGACTGCCGCGCCGGCCTGCCCGGTGAACTCGGCATCCTGCTGGCCGTCAAGGGCACCATCACCGACTCGTGGGCCGAGGACACCCTCCCCGACTCCCCGGCCGACGCCCAGACCCTCGCGGCGCTGTGCGTGGCGGTGGAGGGCTGGAGCACCACGCCCTGCACCACGCACATCATCCCCGGGGACGCGAGCCGCGCCGCCGGACAGATCAAGAACGTCAAGGCCTTCACCGACGCCCACGCCCCCGGCGGCCTCGTCCTCGGCGGCGACTTCAACCGCAACGCCGGCGCGACCGAGATGGCGCCCCTGACCAGCGCCTACGACAGCTGCATCGACGGGTTCACCTACCACGGCTGGGACGCCGAGGCCAACGGCGGCCAGGGCGACCACACCTGGCACAAGCTCGACCACCTCTTCACCACCAAGGCGGCCGGCGCGAGCCGCTACGCCTCCTGCGCCATCGACGCGGCGCGGATGGACACCACACCGAACAAGGCCGGCACGGCCCCGAACGGAGTCTCCGACCACGCCCCCGTCACCGCGGTCCTGCGCGGCGCCCCCGCGGCCGGCGACATGAACGGCGACGGCACGTCCGACCTGGTCGCCATCGACGACGCGGGCAAGCTCCGCCTCTACGCCGGCCTGGGCAACGGCGGCGTCACCGGCAGCCCGGCCGAGATCGGCAGCGGCGGCTGGGCCGGCGCCTCGGTCTCCCACCGCGGCGACTGGACCGGCAACGGCACCGAGGACGTCGTCGCCCGCATCGGCAGCGAACTGCGCGTCTACCCGAACCGCGGCGACGGCACCCTGGCCTCCCCGGTGCGCATCGGCACCGGCTTCCCCACGGACTCCAAGGTCGTCGGCGTCGGCGACACCACCGGCGACGGCTACCCGGACGTGATCGCCACCATCGGCGACACGCTGTGGCTGTACGCGGGCAACCCGGCCGCCAACCCGGGCGTGAAGTCCGGAGTGCAGATCGGCCTGCGCGGCTGGTCCCCGATGAGCCTGAGCGCGGCCGGTGACGCCGACCACGACGGCCACGCCGACCTGTTCGCGCGCGACGCGAACGACGAGAAGCTGTGGCTGTACCGGGGCCACGGCGACGGCACCTTCGGCGAGCGCACCGAGTACGGCCACGGCTACGGGACCGTCAACCGGCCGCTGCTGGCCGGCGCCGGGGACACGGACGGCAACGGGGTCGCGGACCTGTGGGCGACCACGAACGAGGGCACCGGCACGCTGATGTTCTACGCCGGTGAGACCAACGGCGCGGGCAACCCGGTGGACGGCACCCGCACCACGGTCGGTCCGAGCGGCTGGAACACGATCCGCGCGATCAGCTGAGCCGTCTCCTTCGGACCCTGCCGCGCGGACCGGCGGACACGCGAAGGGGCCGCGGGGAACACGCAGAGCGTGCTCCCCGCGGCCCCCGCGCACACCTCAGAGCTTCTCGGGGGTCCGGATGCCCAGGAGGGACATGCCCTTGGTGAGGGTGCGGGCGGTCAGCTCGCACAGGAAGAGGCGGTTCTCGCCGACGACGAGCTCGGGCTCGGGCTTCACGACCGGGCACTGGTCGTAGAACGTCGTGAACAGCGAGGACAGCTGGTAGAGGTACGCGGCCACCTTGTGCGGGGCGTGATCCGCGGCCGCCTCGGCGATGAGCTCGCCGAAGTGGTCCAGGTGCAGGCCCAGCGCACGCTCGGACGGCGCCAGCTCCAGCTCCGGGTGCGCGACCGGCTCGCGGTCGCCCGCCCTGCGCAGGATCGACTTGATCCGGGCGTACGCGTACTGCAGGTACACGGACGTGTCGCCGTTCAGCGACACCATCTGGTCCAGGTCGAACTTGTAGTCACGCGCGGCCGAGGTGGACAGGTCCGCGTACTTCACGGCGCCGATGCCCACGTACCGGCCGTTCTCGACGATCTCCGCCTCGCTCAGACCGATCTTCTCGGCCTTGTCCCGCACCACGGCCGTCGCCCGGTCGACGGCCTCGTCCAGCAGGTCCACCAGCCGCACCGTCTCGCCCTCACGGGTTTTGAACGGCTTGCCGTCCTTGCCGAGGACCGTGCCGAAAGCCAGCTGCACGGCCTTGACCTCGTCGTTCAGCCAGCCCGCCCGGCGCGCCGTCTCGAAGACCATCTTGAAGTGCAGGGACTGCCGCGCGTCGACCACGTAGATCAGCTCGGTCGCGCCCAGCGTGCCCACGCGGTCGCGGATCGCCGAGAGGTCGGTCGCCGCGTAGCCGAAGCCCCCGTCGGACTTCTGGACGATCAGCGGGGTCGGGTTGCCGTCCGGACCCTTCACGTCGTCGAAGAAGACGCAGAGCGCGCCGTTGGAGCGGACGGCGACGCCCGACTCCTCCAGCAGCTTGCACGTCTCGACGAGCATGTCGTTGTAGCCGGACTCGCCGACGACATCCGGGTCCTGGATGTCCATGTCCAGCTTGTCGAAGACCGAGTAGAAGTAGATCTTCGACTCGTCCACGAACCGCTGCCACAACGCCAGCGTCTGCGGCTCGCCGGCCTGGAGGTCCACCACCCGGGCCCGGGCACGCGTCTTGAACTCCTCGTCGGAGTCGAAGAGGACCCGCGAGGCCTTGTACAAGCGGTTGAGATTGGACATGGCCTCCTCGCCGGAGACCTCCGCGTCGGCGGCGCCGTCATCGGACGTGTGGTCCAGCTCGTGCGGGTGCTCCAGCAGGTACTGGATGAGCATGCCGAACTGGGTGCCCCAGTCGCCGATGTGATGACGGCGGACCACCTTCTCGCCCGTGAACTCCAGGATCTCCACCATCGCGGCGCCGATCACGGCGGACCGCAGGTGGCCGACGTGCATCTCCTTGGCCACGTTCGGCTGCGCGTAGTCGATCACCGTCGTACCCGGCGCCGCGGCGAGCGGGACGCCGAGGCGGTCGTCGGCGGCACGCGCGGCCAGGGTCTCGACGATCGCCCGGTCGGTGACGGTGATGTTGAGGAAGCCGGGGCCCGACACCTCGATCTCCCGGATCAGGTCACCGGTCGCGATGCCCTCGACCACGGTCGTCGCCAGCTCGCGCGGGTTGGCCTTGGCCTTCTTCGCGAGCGCCAGGATGCCGTTGGCCTGGAAGTCGGCCCGGTCGCTTCGTCGCAGCAGCGGGTCGCTCGCACCGGCGTCCGGCAGGGCGGAGGCGAGTGCGTCGGCGACGCGCTGATCGACGGAGGAAGCGAGGGAAGGGACCGAGGCCATGAGCTGCCGTTCCTGTGAGGTCGTGCCTGAGCGTGCACTTGGGTGTTCCGACAAGAGCCGAGTATCCCACGCGGGTGCCTTCGCTTTCACGGGAGAAAACAACCCCGGAGCTCCCCGTTCCGTCTGGGAGAATGGCAGCAGCCAGCATTCGAGATAGAAGGACGTGTCGTGGCTCAGAGCGCCCAGAGCAGCACCGAGACCGACTGGGTCTCCCGTTTCGCGGACGAGGTCATCGCCGAGGCGGAGCGCCGAGCCCCGGGCAAAACCGTCGTCGTCGCGTCCGGCCTCTCCCCCTCCGGCCCGATCCACCTGGGCAACCTCCGCGAGGTCATGACCCCGCACCTGGTCGCGGACGAGATCCGCCGCCGGGGCATCGAGGTCCGCCACCTCATCTCCTGGGACGACTACGACCGGTACCGCAAGGTCCCGGCCGGCGTCCCCGGCATCGACGAGTCGTGGGCCCAGCACATCGGCAAGCCGCTGACCGCCGTGCCCGCCCCGGCCGGCTCCGCGTACCCGAACTGGGCCGAGCACTTCAAGGCCGTCTTCGTCGAGGCCCTGGCCGAACTGGGCGTCGAGTACGACCCGATCAGCCAGACCGAGCAGTACACGACCGGCGTCTACCGCGAGCAGATCCTTTTCGCGATGAAGCACCGCGGCGACATCGACGCCGTACTCGACCAGTACCGGACGAAGGCCAAGCCGGGCGCGGGCAAGAAGCCCCAGCAGAAGCAGGTCGACGAGGCCGAGCTGGAAGCCGCCGAGGGCTCGGGCGCCGCCGCCGAGGACGACGGCAGCGTCGGCGAGGGCGGGTACTTCCCGTACAAGCCGTACTGCGGCCAGTGCGGCAAGGACTTCACCAAGGTGACGTCCTACGACGACGACACGACCGAACTGACCTACGTCTGCACCGAGGACGAGTTCACCGAGACGGTCAAGCTCAGCGAGTTCAACCGCGGCAAGCTCGTCTGGAAGGTCGACTGGCCGATGCGCTGGGCCTACGAGGGCGTGATCTTCGAGCCCTCGGGCGTCGACCACTCCTCGCCCGGCTCCTCCTTCCAGGTCGGCGGGCAGATCGTGCACATCTTCGGCGGCGAGCAGCCGATCGGACCGATGTACGCGTTCGTCGGCATCAGCGGCATGGCCAAGATGTCCTCGTCGAAGGGCGGGGTCCCGACCCCGGCCGACGCGCTGAAGATCATGGAACCCCAGCTGCTGCGCTGGCTCTACGCGCGCCGCCGCCCCAACCAGTCCTTCAAGATCGCCTTCGACCAGGAGATCCAGCGGCTCTACGACGAGTGGGACAAGCTGGAGGCCAAGGTCGAGGACGGCTCGGTCCTGCCCGCCGACGCCGCCGCCCACTCCCGCGCCGTACGCGTCGCCTCGCACGAGCTGCCGCGCACCCCGCGCCCGATGCCGTACCGGACCCTCGCGTCCGTCGTCGACATCACCGCCGGCCACGACGAGCAGACCCTGCGCATCCTGAGCGACCTGGAGCCGGAGCGCCCGCTGACCTCCCTCGACGAGGTACGCCCGCGCCTGGACCGCGCCGAGAACTGGATCACCACCCAGGTGCCCGCCGACCAGCGGACGCTCGTGCGCGAAGAAGCCGACGTGGAACTCCTGTCGTCCCTCGACGACGAGGGCCGCGAGTCGCTGCGGCGGCTCGTGGACGGCCTCGACTCGCACTGGTCGCTCGACGGGCTGACCACGCTGGTCTACGGCGTCCCGAAGGTCATGGCCGGACTGGAGCCCGACGCCAAGCCGACGCCCGAACTGAAGGTCGCGCAGCGGACGTTCTTCGCGCTCCTGTACCGCCTGCTCGTGACGCGCGAGACCGGGCCGCGCCTGCCCACGCTGCTCCTCGCGGTGGGAGCGGACCGCGTGCGCAAGCTGCTCGCCGTCTGAGCCGACCGCACGACACGCGCGAGGGCCCGCACCCCGGGGACCGGGGGGTGCGGGCCCTCGCGCACGTGCGGTGGGGGCGGGACGTCTAGTGCTGTGACCGGGAAGGTCCACCGGGTCGCGCCGCCCGGCACGGCACCTCGCCGCGTTGTCGGGCCACGGCGGTACGTCCAGTACGAGCCGTGGCCCTCCGCCTTGCGCTGCACCGCACCGAACACCGCGACCCGGCACACCTTCCCGGCCACAGCACTAGGCGATGTGCTCGTTCTGCAGGTCCTGCTGGTAGCGCTGCTTCAGGTCCGGCATCATGCGGCGGATCATCGAGGCGCTGCGCGGGTGCACGATCCCGTGGCGGTCCGAGAGGTATATGTCCACCTGCTCGGGGGTGGGCACCTGGTTGTTCTCCTCGATGTACCCGCGGAAGACCTCGTACGCCGCTTCGGCGAACTTCACCTCGTCGAACCGGGCCTCGTCGAAGGGGACTTCGTCGAACGGGACCGCCTCGAACCCGGCGTCCGCCGACTCCTGCCCACGGCGGGAAGCCGGTACCGCAAGCTCCTGGTCCGCGGCCTCCGGGCCCGTCGGGGGCGTCACCGGGGTGGGCTCCACGCCCTCCACCAGGTGCGGGCTGTAGCCGCCCTCGTACGCCGCCTGCGGCGCGCGGGGCGCCGCGAACCAGGCGCTGTTGTGCGCGGCGGGCATGGCGGTGGGGTCCACCGCGAAGGGGGCGGCGGCGTGGACGCCCTGCGGGCCCGGCCCGCCGGGCTCGCCCTCCCACTGCGGGCCGGGGTGGGGGCCCGAGTGCGTGTGCGCCACGGGCTCGGGCATGCCCGGGCCCGCGGCCTGCGGGCCCACGGGCAGGGCTTCGCCCGCGGGGCCGACGGCCTGCGCCTGGGACTGCGCCTGGGACTGCGCGGGCAGCTGGGCCTGCGGCGCGGCCGCGGCGAGGGCGCCCGGGTCCGCGGGCGCGGTGCTGCCCGCGGGGACCGTGCTGACCGCGGGGACCGTGCCGTCCGCGGGCGCGGCGGCGACACCGACGCCACCGGCGACCTCCGCCGGGCCGTGGCCCCCGGGGAACCGGGAGCCGGGCGGCAGGGCCGGGGACGTCATCCCCGCCACCTCCGCCGCCGCCGGAGGCAGCAGCAAGGGGTCGATGCCCGCGGCGGCCAGGCCCTCGGGGGCCGTCTGCGAGAGGGGGACGCCGATGCGGGCCAGGCGCAGCGGCATCAGCGCGCCGACCGGGGCCTTGCGGCGCCAGAAGCGGCCGTAGCGGGCCTGGAGGCGCGCCTGGTAGATCAGGCGGTCCTGCTCCATGCCGACGGCCTGCTCGTAGGAGCGCAGCTCCCACAGCTTCATCCGGCGCCACAGCTTGAAGGTGGGGATCGGCGACAGGAGCCAGCGCGTGATGCGGACCCCCTCCATGTGGCGGTCCGCGGTGATGTCCGCGATCCGGCCCACCGCGTGGCGGGCGGCCTCGACGGTGACCACGAACAGGATCGGGATCACCGCGTGCATGCCGACCCCGAGCGGGTCGGGCCAGGCCGCCGCACCGTTGAAGGCGATCGTCGCGGCCGTCAGCAGCCACGCCGTCTGGCGCAGCAGCGGGAACGGGATCCGGATCCACGTCAGCAGCAGGTCCAGCGCCAGCAGGACGCAGATGCCGGCGTCGATGCCGATCGGGAAGACGAGCGAGAAGCTGCCGAAACCTTTCTGCAGGGCGAGCGCGCGCACCGCGGAGTACGAGCCGGCGAAGCCGATCCCGGCGATGACGACGGCTCCGGCGACCACGACACCGATCAATATCCGGTGCGTACGAGTCAGCTGCATCGCGGCCACCCGCGATCCCCTTCCCTTGTGCCCATGTACCCCAGTCGAGCTACGGCAGGCACAGCGTACGCGCGTACGGGTGACCGGACGTCAGCGGTCCGGTCACCTCTTGGTCACCTCTCGGCCGGGGACGCGCCCTAGGAGTTCGACGGCGCGGGCGGCTGCTCCGGCTGCTTCGGCTGGTTGGCGGCCTCGACCGACGCCACGGTCTCCTTCGCCGCCGCGATCGCGTCCGCGAGCAGCTTCGCGTGGTCGGGAGCGTCCGCGCCCTCGTAGGCGGCGCCGTTGTAGTCGAGGGTGATGATCACGTTGTGGGAGCGGGCGATGACCGTCGTGTTGGAGAAGTCGCCGTCCTTCTTGGTGGTGAAGGTGTAGGACGTGGCCTGGTCGCCGATGCCGCCCGCCGCCTCCGGCTTCATGTTCTCCGCACCCTCGACGACCTTCGCCTTCTCGACCTGCTTGGCGTACTCGACCTCGGCGCGCTTGCTGCCGTTGCCGACCGACGCGAGGGAGTCGTAGCGGACGAGGGAGATCGAGAGCCAGCGGTACTGCGAGCCCTTCAGGCCGGCTTCTTCCAGGCCGTTCCAGGAGCAGCTGGCGCGGCTGGCCAGGTCGTTCGACTTGGCGGCCGTGCCGTTGCCGTCCTTCGCCTTCGGGACGATCGTCTCGATGGTCTTCGCGGCGACCGTCTTGCACGGCTCAGGCAGCGTGGAGTACACGGCCTTCTCCGGCGCGGCGGACCCCTTCGAGTTGGGCTTGGCGGACGAGGACGAATCGGACGTCTTGCCGCTGTCGGAGCCCGAGTCCTTGCCCGAGTCGGACGAGCAGCCGGCGACCGTGAGGATCACCGGAACGGCTGCGCAGGCGAGGACGCGGGTGAGACGCGAGGCTGATCGGTGCATGATTCCTTCAGACGTTGTGGGGCTGCTTGCGGGCCGGCCGAGCGGCCCCGTGGCGGGCGCGGGACCCGAGCAACGGTAGCCCGCCCCGGCGCCCGCCTGCTGTGCGCGCCGTCACCACGGGCCCGTGCGCCCCCTTGGGGTGCGGGCCGCTACTCGTCGAACCGCTCGACGAGAGCCTGTGCCAACTGCCGTGCCCTGTCCTGCGTTTCCGCGCTGGACGGGACCGCACCGGGGAGCGCGGGCTGGACGCTGTACTCGACGGTGACGATGACATTCGAGGTACGGAACACAATGCGGACCGTCCGCGCCTGGGCGGCGGTGGCGCCGGCGGCGCTGAGCTTGTCGTCGACGAACGCCTCGTTGCCGAGCCCTTCCAGTACGCGGGAGCCGAGCTCGACGGGGACGGAGGAGGACGGCGAGGGGCCGGCGCCCGCACCGGGACCGGTGGCCGTGCCGCCCGCTGTCGCGGTGGGCGAGGGAGAGGACGCGGCCGAGGGCGTCGGCGTGGGTGTCGGCGTGGGTGTCGGGGTGCTGACCGGGCCCGGGACGGGGAGGTGGGCCGCGGTGAGCTGGCGGATGTAGACCTGCCGCGCCTTGTCGTCGTCGCTGGTGGTGGCCCGGTCGTAGGAGACCACGCGCTCGAAGCCCACCGACAGCAGCCGGGTCTCCGTCGGCGTCTGCGCGGTCCAGCGGCAGCCGACGCGCCGGTCGGCGTCGTACGAGGCGTCGGCTGCGCCGGCGTACAGCGCCTCACGGGCTTCGGGGGCGAGGGCGTCGGCGACGGGGAGCATCGCCTTGACCTTCTTCGGGTCGACGGCCTTGCACGGCATGGGCAGACTGCGGTACTTGCCGGGCTGTGCGACCGTACCGGCGTTTCCGCCCGCCTTCGCGTCGCTGGTGGTCCCGGCTCCGCCGCCGTCGGTGCACCCGGTGAGGCCGACGGTGAGGGCGGTGAGCACCACGATGCCTGGCAGGGCTGCACGTACCGTCTTGCGCTGCACGTTCCACCGGCTCCCTTCGGGAAAATGCGTTGCCGCGGCTGGGGCGCGGATGGACACAATGTCTATCGCACACGCTGGTGCTGGCGCCGGTCTCCTGTCGTATTTGGGACCATGAGCGAGGCTTTTTGCGTATCCAGACTTTTCTGTGGTTAACGGGGTGTTGAGGCCAAAATGTCGTACGTAGAGGTGCCCGGGGCGAAGGTTCCCATCCGGATGTGGACCGACCCGGCGTCGGTCGATGACAGCGCGATGCGCCAGCTGCAGAACACCGCCGGCCTGCCGTGGATCAAGGGTTTGGCCGTCATGCCGGACGTGCACTACGGCAAAGGCGCCACGGTCGGCTCGGTCATCGCCATGAAGGACGCGGTCTGCCCGGCGGCGGTGGGTGTCGACATCGGCTGCGGCATGTCGGCGGTGAAGACCTCCCTGACGGCGAACGACCTGCCGGGGGACCTGTCGGGGCTGCGCTCGCAGATCGAGCGGGCGATCCCGGTGGGGGCGGGGATGCACCGCGAGGCGGTGGATCCGGGGCGGCTGTACGGGTTCTCGGTCGATGGGTACGAGGACCTCTGGAAGCGCTTCGACTACCTCGCGGACGCGGTAAAGTTCCGGCACGAGCGCGCTATGAGGCAATTGGGAACAATGGGTGGGGGCAACCACTTTTGGGAACTCTGCCTCGATATGTCCGGTTCGGTGTGGATCATGCTGCACTCGGGTTCCCGGAACATCGGCAACGAGCTGGCCGACTTCCACATCGGAGTGGCCCGAGGGCTCTCGCACAACCAGGGGCTGGTCGACCGGGACCTCGCCGTGTTCCTCGCGGCGACGCCCGAGATGCGTGCCTACCGTGAGGACCTCTTCTGGGCGCAGGAGTACGCCAAGTACAACCGTGCCGTGATGATGAGTCTGTCCAAGGAAGTGATCCGCACGGAGTTCCGCAAGGCGAAGGTCTCCTTCGAGCAGGAGATCAGCTGCCACCACAACTACGTGGCGGAGGAGCGGTACGACGGAATGGACCTGCTGGTCACGCGGAAGGGCGCGATCCGCGCTGGCAGTGGGGACTACGGGATCATTCCCGGCTCGATGGGCACGGGCTCGTACATCGTGAAGGGCCTCGGCAACGAGAAGTCCTTCAACTCGGCGTCGCACGGCGCCGGCCGGAAGATGAGCCGAACAGCTGCCAAGAAGCGCTTCTCGGCGCGGGACCTGGCCGAGCAGACCAAGGGCGTGGAGTGCCGCAAGGACTCCGGCGTCGTGGACGAGATCCCGGGCGCGTACAAGTCGATCGAGCAGGTCATCGACCAGCAGACGGACTTGGTCGAGGTCGTCGCGAAGCTCAAGCAGGTCATCTGCATCAAGGGCTGACGGTGTAGCCCCAACTGCCCATCGTGTTACGGTACTTGATCGGCCTGCCGACCGCCTGGGCAGGCCGATGGAGTCTTTCGGCGCATATGAGTGGGGGACCGTGGCCGAGCAGACGGGAGCGGGACGTGTGATCGGGGGCCGGTTTCGGCTGCTGTCCATGCTCGGGGAGGGCGGGTTCGGCCAAGTGTGGCGCGCCTTCGACGAGAAGCTCGGCGTCGAGGTGGCCATCAAGCGAGTCCGGATCGACCGGTCCGCGACCGACGCGGAGCGCGCCCGAGCGGCGGAACTGGCCGAGAGCGAGGCACGTCACGCAGCCAGGCTGCGTGACCACCCCAACATCGTCGCCGTCTACGACGTCGTCACAGCGTCCGGGGAACCGTGGCTCGTCATGCGGCTGGTCCGCGGCCGCACCCTCGCGCAGGAGATCCGCGCGCGCGGCAGACTCCACGCGGACGAAGCCGGGCGGATCGCATCCGGCGTACTCGCGGCCCTGAGCGCCGCACACGCCGCCGAGATCGTGCACCGCGACGTCAAGCCGGCCAACATCATGCTCGCCGACGACGGCGCTGTGCTGTTGACCGACTTCGGCATCGCCAAGGAGCACACCGCCACCACGCAAGCGGTGCTCATCGGCACCCTGCCGTACATGTCCCCCGAGCGACTCAGTGGGAAGGACCTGCCGGCCGGGGACCTCTTCGCACTCGGCGCCACCCTGTACGAAACGACCGAGGGCGTCTCGCCGTTCGCCCGGGCGACGGCGGCCGCGATCATGTCCGCGGTGGTTCTGGAGCAGCCGGCTCCACCGCTCCATGCCGGCCGCCTGGGCGACCTGATCCTCGCGCTGCTGGCGAAGGACCCCGACGAACGCCCCGACGCGAAGACGGCGGCGCAGGTGCTCTCGTCCGACCGGACGCTCGAGGCGCCGGTCACCGGGCCGCACGACGCCCCTGACGATGAGCCCGCCGCCGAGTGGCGTCCGAGTCGGCGCACCGTCGTGCTGGCCGGGCTCGGCGTGGTGACGGCGGCGGCGATCCCCGTGGGCTTGGTACTGCGATCGCCGTCGGGTGGCAGGCGCGGTCAGGGTTCGCACCCCGCCTCCGGTTCGAGCTCGCAGGCCGCCGGCGGTGAGATCGGCCGCCCGGTGACGCTGGTCGACGGGGCTGCCGACGGCATACCGCTCGCGGCGGCTTTCGCGCCGTCCGGCAGGTTGCTGGCGAGTGTGGGCGAGGGCGGCCTCGTCAGGCTCTGGGATGCGGCGGCCTGGACGTCCGCCAAGACCCTCGCGCACCGGGCGGTCAACCCGTGGACGAAGCCGATGGAGGAGATCACAGCTTTCGCCCCCCGCTTCACCGCGGGACTTTCCGTGTCCTTCCGGCAGGACGGGGCCGTCCTGGCCGTTGCCAACGGGGACGGGACGATCAGCTTGTGGAACGTCGCGGACGGCACCGAGACGACCCTGCCCTACATCGACCCGGCGCTGTGGAACGGCTCGCTCGGCTCCGTGTCCTTCGACCCGCGCGGCGGGCTGCTCGCGGCAACGTACGACGCTCCCGCCATTCGGCTCTGGGACCTCGCCGGCCGGAACAGCGTCGCCAACCTGCCCACTGGTGACACCAGCTGGGTCGCCCAGGTCGCGTTCAGCCCCGACGGCCGGGTGCTGGCCACCGTCAGCGGCAACGGCAACCCCGGAAACACCCTCTCGGACGGGCGGCTCCAACTGTGGGACGCGTCGTCCCGCACGAGGATCGTCACCCTGACCCACATCAACTCGCCGGTGCACTCCTTGTCGTTCAGTCCGGACGGGAGGACGTTGGCGAACCTCCGCAGTGATGGGCTGATCACCTTGTGGGACGTCGGATCGCGCACGGCCACCGGAACGCTCGCGGGCCCATCGTCGGGCGTCACCTGCATAGCGTTCGGTCCGGGCGGCACCCTCGCGGGGGGTTTCAAGGACGGCGCGGTCGCCCTGTGGGACACCGGCTCCAAGCGGAGCGTAGCCGTCCGCGCCACCGGCGCCGACGGCGCCGTCACCTGCGTCGCCTTCAGCCCGGACGGGAAGGCCCTTGCTGCCACCGCCAAGACCCTCGTCGTCTGGCCGATCAAGGTCTAGTTCTCGCGGTTCGTCACCACCAACTCCCTCAAGGTGTAGCCACTTTCGGCGGAAGAAACTGCCCAAGCAAGGGGATTGACGGGGAGAGTTGGTCTAG
The DNA here is from genome assembly GCF_042736715.1 of Streptomyces sp. NPDC060049. Classification (NCBI taxonomy): domain Bacteria; kingdom Bacillati; phylum Actinomycetota; class Actinomycetes; order Kitasatosporales; family Streptomycetaceae; genus Streptomyces; species Streptomyces sp. NPDC060049. Next base: position 36,645 of record NZ_JBHWVV010000030.1, on the reverse strand, counting down.
ACCAAGGTGTGCGGCATGGGGAGATCCCGCGTGCTTCTTGCCGCGCTCGCGTCGTTGTCGCTCACTCTCGCGGCCGCGGGGACCGCCGATGCCGTCGGGGCGGCCGGGGCCGCGCGGGCCGGCTCGGTCGACGGGCGGGGGGTCGGGCTGCCGCCCGTCGTGTCGCACGTGCCGACCGGCGAGAAGGTCGTGTTCATCACCATCGACGACGGCTGGGTGCACGACACCGCCGTCGCGCAGGCCCTCGTCGACCGGCGGATTCCCGTCTCGCTGTTCCTCCTGCCGGGCGCGACCTCGTACGACGCCCGGTACTTCACCGACCTCGCCGAGCAGGGGCGGGTGAGCGTGGAGAACCACACGGTCAACCACGCCGACCTGACCACGCTCGACGCCGCAGGCAAGGACGCGGAGGTGTGCGGGGCGGGGGAGCAGCTGGCCGCGACCTTCGGGCGGGAGCCGAAGCTGCTGCGGCCGCCGTACGGGGCCGTGAACGACGACGTGCGGCTGGCGGCCAAGGCGTGCGGGGTCAGGGCGCTGATCACGTGGACGCACGACTTCACGACGTGGGGCGAGACGCCCGCGACGCCGCAACTGCGCGCCGGCGACATCGTGCTGCTGCACTTCACGCCGACGCTCGGCGCGGACCTGCAGCGGGCCCTGAACGCGGCGAGGGCCGCCGGGCTGAAGCCGGCGGCCCTGATGCCGCACCTGAGGAGTGCCGGACTGGTTCCGTAGCTCCGGTGGAAGGGCCGGGTGGGAGGTCCCGTGGGAGGCCCGGTGGGAGCACCCCCGCGAGCACCCCCGCGGGCTACAGCTCGCGGTGGACCTTCGTGTTCGAGGCCTGGGCGCGGGGGCGGACCACCAGGAGGTCGATGTTGACGTGGCTGGGGCGGGTCACCGCCCAGGTGATGGTGTCGGCCACGTCGTCGGCGGAGAGGGGCTCGGCCACTCCGGCGTAGACCTTCTCCGCCTTGTCGGCGTCGCCGCGGAAGCGGGTCTTGGCGAACTCCTCGGTCTTGACCATGCCCGGGGCGATCTCGATGACGCGGACGGGCTGTCCGACGATCTCCAGGCGGAGGGTCTCGGCCAGGACGCGGGCGCCGTTCTTGGCGGCGACGTAGCCGGCGCCGCCCTCGTAGGTGGAGTGGCCGGCGGTGGAGGAGAGGACGACCACCGTGCCGTCGCCGGAGTCGGTCAGGGCCGGGAGCAGGGCCTGGGTGACGTTGAGCGTGCCGATGACGTTGACCTCGTACATCGTGCGCCAGTCGGCGGGGTCGCCGGTGGCGACGGGCTCGGCTCCGATGGCGCCGCCGGCGTTGTTGACGAGTACGTCGCAGCGCTGGAGCGAGGCGGCGAGGGCGTCGACGGCGGCGCGGTCGGTGACGTCGAGGGCGTGGGCGGTGGCTTCGTGGCCGGCGGCGGTGATCTCGGCGGCGAGGGCCTCGATGCGGTCCTTGCGGCGGGCGGTGAGGACGACGTGGTAGCCGGCCGCGGCGAGCCGGCGGGCGGTGGCCGCGCCGATGCCGCTGCTCGCGCCGGTGACGACGGCGGTTCGGGTGGCGGCCGGGGCCGTGGCCGTGCTCATGAGCTGGCTCCTCGTGCGTGCGTACGGGTGAGTACTCGCCAGCATAGGCGGGGGTCGGGCGGTACTCACCGGCCGCTCGGGGCGTCCGTGACCACCGGCAGGCACGGCGTGTGCGCACGGCGTGTGCGCGCGGATGGAGGGGTGGACTCGCCCTCATTCGTGTGATGGTCCGACCGGAGGGTGGGCGGGATGGCTAGCGTCCGCGCCAGGAGGTGGTGGCGGTGCGCCGAGGTGCCGTACGGAGTGTGGTGGTGGCCGGGCTGCTGGTGCTGCTCGGCGGGACGGGAGGCGCCGGTGGCACCGGGGGCGTCGGGATCGCCCACGCCTCGGGCGGCGGCCCGGAGGCCGACGTGGCGTACCACGGCAGGGTCGCCCTGGCCCGGGGCCGGCTGCGGATCCTGCTGGTCCCGGAGAACGAGGGTCCGGCCGCGCTGGCGAACGCCACCCTGCGGCTGCGGCTGTCCGTCGACCTCGCGGACCGGCAGGAGCCGGCGGGAGGCTGTGCGCGGGTCGGCCGCCGCGAGGTGGTGTGCGAGACGGGGGCGCTGCCGCCGCACGGACGCGGTCGGCACCTCGGGCTGGTGCTGGACCTGAGGGAGCCGGCGCGGGAGGTGGTGGTACGGGTCGACACGTGGTGGGACGGCGGCGCGGCCGACCGGAACCGCACCAACAACGAGCACGTGGTGCTGGCCCTGGAGACGGGCGACAGCTACGCCTTCTGAGCGTGCTCGGCGCCCGGGGCGAACTCGGCGAGGGCCTCGTCGACGATCTTCTCCAGGCGGGCGTGGTGGGCGCCGCGCCAGTAGACGCGCTCGCAGTCGACGCACTGCGCGAAGACGTCGTACGAGCGCTGCGTGCCGTGCTCCAGGCGGTCGCCGACGCTGTCCTTGTCGGCGGCGCGCAGGGTGCCGTTGCACGCCGTGCAGCGTGTCCACGGCGCGAGGGCGGGTGCGAAGCGGCCCAGGACGTCGCGGACCTGCTCGTCGGGGTTGTCGCTGTAGACGTACGCGCCGGCGAACAGCTCGCGGCGGCGCAGCAGTCCGCGGTCGCGGGAGAGCAGGACGCGCCGCTCGGTGGCGGAGCGGGTGGCGAGGGCCGGGTCGCCGATGTCCTCGTTCTCGTAGGCCGCGTCGACGCCGAGCAGGCGCAGGCGGCGGGCGAGGGTTCCGAGGTGGACGTCGAGGAGGAAGCGCAGCGGGGCCGCGTCGGGGACGCCGGGGACGCGCTGGGGGCGGTCGACGGCGAACACCTCGACGGATTCCCCGGCCAGCGGGACGTGGGAGACGGGCGTTTCGGTGCCGTCGACGAGGATCCGGCCGACCTCGGTGAGCGGGATGCCGGTCGATTCGACGACGTGGCCGAGGCTGGAGACGCCGTCGGTCGCGGTCGCCACGCGTACGCCGCGCCGGGCCGGCGCGGCGAACACGTGCAGTTCAGGGGCGAGGGTGAGCTCAATGCCGGGTCCGTTCACGGGCCCAGCATGCCACTGCCCGGCGGGTCGCGGCGGCGGATTTTCGGGGCCCCGGCCCCTCGCCGCGGAGCTCGCGGCGGCGGTCGCGGGAATGGTCGCGGCTTCGGTGCGGCCGCCGGCCGGATGTGGCTCGGGTCTGCCAACTAGGTACAAGTGAAGGCCGGTTGACTTTCATGAGTGGAGAACTACACTCATGAAGGTGATGAACCCATCGTTCGAGAGCGGCATGACCCTCCTGACGGAGGAGGAGCTCTCCACTCTCGCCGAGCAAGGTCACGCGATCCGGTACCCGCCGGGCAGCATCCTGTTCGGCGAGGGCGAGGAGACGGACTTCGCCCTGCTGCTGCGCGTGGGGCACGTGAAGGTTCAGGTGGGGAGGCCGCCGCGGACGGTGGCGGTGCGCGGGCCGGGGGAGATCATCGGCGAAATGGCCGCGGTGCGCCGCAAGCCGAGGTCCGCGAGCATCGTGGCCGTGGAGAAGGTCGAGGCCCTCTACATTCCGGCGATGTCCTGGCTGCGTTTTCTCTACGAGAATCCCCGTGCCATGCACGCGCAGCTCGTCGCCGCGGACGAACGGCTCGACGAAGCGACTCAGAAGAGCGTCGAATCCTACCTCGGTGTGGAGCAGCGCCTGGCGAAGTCGCTCGTCGAGTTGATAGAAAAAGGGCTGGGTAGCAGCACATCGCGCGGGATGGAACTCCGCTTCAGTCAGCGTGATCTTGCCAGCCTGGTGGGAGTGTCCCGGGAATCGGTGGTCCAGGTGATCCGAGGGTTCAAGGATGCCGGAATCGTCGACACCGGAAGGAACGTCTCCATCGTCACGGAAATGGCGCGGCTCCGGGAAATCGCCGACGGGAAATCGACGTCATCGTCCCGAAGAGCGCCATGAAGGGGCAAGGGGGCGGAAATGAGTCGAAAGCCCGGCATCCTTGACCATCCCCTCTTGGAACGCCTGAATTCGCTCGGGCTCAAGCGCGACGACTTCCTCGTCTTCGGCAGTGCTCCCCTCATGGTCTACGGGCTCCGCAGAGAACTGGGAGACCTGGACATCCTGGCCAGGGGTGAGGCTTGGGAAAGAGCGCACCAGCTGGGAGATCCCTCGACCGGGAAGGCGACGGGCTCGCCGTCCATACAGTTCTGGGGCGGTGAGATCGAGGTCTTCGATCAATGGATCTCCCAAAAATGGCAGTTCGACCGACTGGTCAGCCGTGCCGATGTGATCGAGGGCGTCCGCTTCGCCGACCTCCACGACGTCTTGGCCTACAAAGCCGAGTTGATGCGCCCCAAGGACCTTGCCGATATCCATGCTCTGCGGAAATTACTGATCGCGGAGCTCGGGTAGCCGGGGCGCGGATTCGGCCATCCAAATCTGTCCCGACCGGGCAGAAAGAGTTCGCGACGCGCGCAGGAGACCGCATGCCGAACCATGATCCCTATGCCGCGCAACTCGCGGACCCGGAATACTTTCGCCGTGAGTACGCCGAGATGCGACGCCGCCTGGAGAGGTTGGACCGCGCGATCGACAGCGCATTCGTCCTCCTCGCCGTGCTGGGAGGAATCGCCGGATCCGTCGTATTCCTCGTGGCTGCCCAGCAGTTCTTCGTCTCGCAGAACGGCCCCATGGCCGGAGGCGGTGCCGCGCTCGCGACGCTCCTTTTCGGAGGCGCCGCCTGGAGCGGACAGAAGGCCGGTAAGCGAAGGAAGACCCGCCGGTCCGGTACGTCGGCGGCCTGACGCCCACACGGGGCGCAGGGACAGCCGTGCAGAACAGGTCCCGCTCACTGCGGGATCGGCGCCCCGGAGCGGAAGCCTCGGCGCCCCGGAGTAGAAGCCTCGGAAAGGAATGTTGTGGAACGCAGCACCTTGAACCAGGACGGCCTGTCCCGGCTCTGTCTTTTCGTCGACGTCCAGGGATACGGGCAACGAACCCTCCCCGAGCAGGAGCGGGTGCAGCGGTGGCTGGTCGAAGCACTTGAGCGCATGCGGGAGAACGCCCTGCTGGACGAGGGCCAGTTGGTCCGTCAGAACCAGGGTGACGGATGTCTCCTCCTGGTGGATCCCTGGCTGCCGGTGCCGGCCGTGCTGCCGCGGTTGGTCCAGGGGATCACCGAGGCCGTGCACTGGATCAACGAACCGCTGCGGGAATCGACGCGCATCAAGGTGCGGGTCGCGTTCGACGTCGGCGTCGTGCGGACGGCGGCCAACGGCTACGTCGGACGGGCGGTGACCTCGGTCGCGAGGTTGGTCGACTCGGCACTCCTGAAGTCCGAGCTGGCCGCGTCGGCGGCGTCGGAGGTGGCCGTGGTGCTTTCCGACAGCCTGTACCAGGACGTGGTCGCTACAGGGTTGCCGGGACTGCCGCCCGAGTCGTTCGAGCAGATCCCCGTCGAGGTGAAGGAGTTCGCGACCTGGGCGTGGCTGATGGGTCGCAACCGGACCGGCGACGCTGCGGGGAGCCGGGGAGCAGGCCGCTCCACCGGCCGTTAGCCGCGGTCGGCGAAAGGCCGGCTCACGGCCAGACCAGGCAGTACGGCTGGTGGCCCGCCTCATGGAGACGATGGCTGAAATCTTGCCATTCGTGGAGCAGCTGGTAGACGTTGAACGCGTCGCGCGGGCCGCCGCGGTCGGGGACCGTGGACCAGATGAAGGCGGCCGCGCCCACCGATTCCTCGCCGACGTCGCGCAGCGGGTCGACGACCGTCATCGGGAGTTTCACGACGGCGTAGTCGGGGTGGAGGACGACCAGCTCCAGTGGGGGCACCTTGTGCAGGGGTATGCCCTCGATGCCGGTCAGGACCATCGCGGCGACCGTCTCCGGCTTGATCTTGCTGAACATGCCGCCCATGCCGAGCTCGTCGCCGCCCAGCTCCTCCGGCCGCATCGTGACCGGGACGCGCGCGGCCGTGGCACCGTCGGGTGCGCCGAAGTACTTGTAGGTCACGCCCATGCCACGCCCTCTGGGGAGGCCGTCGGGATCCTGCAGCGGGCCCGGGACGGGCTCGGCCGCGTCCGTGGCGCGGCGGCGGTGCTTGCCGCGGCGACGTTCGCGGGCGCGCTGCGGATCGAGGTCGTCCGTGCCCTCGCCCGGTCCACCACCGCGTTGCATATCTCCACCCGACTGGTCTTGCCTGCCCCGGCCCCGCGGCCCCCGCCACGCAGCCTGATCATCATGGCAGTGACCTCCCCCGGGGCGGCGCGGTGAAACGCCCGTCCGCAAGTCAGTCGCGGCCTCTGAGACCATGGCTGGTGTGAGCTACCCGTACCCGTATGAAGCCAAAGTCTCGCAGACTCTCTTTGACCGCGCGTCCCTCGTGACGCCTGGCGGCGTGAACTCTCCCGTGCGCGCCTTCCGCGCCGTGGGCGGAACGCCCAGGTTCATGGTGTCCGGTACCGGTCCGTACCTGACCGATGCCGACGGGCGCGAGTACGTCGACCTGGTCTGCTCGTGGGGGCCGATGATCCTCGGCCACGCCCACCCGGCCGTGGTGGAGGCCATCCAGGCCGCCGTCGTCCGCGGCACGTCCTTCGGTACTCCCGGCGAGGGCGAGGTCGCGCTCGCCGAGGAGATCGTCGCGCGGATCGCGCCCGTGGAGCAGGTGCGCCTGGTGTCCTCGGGCACCGAGGCGACCATGTCCGCGATCCGTCTCGCCCGCGGGTTCACCGGCCGCGCCAAGATCGTGAAGTTCGCCGGCTGCTACCACGGGCACGTCGACGCGCTGCTGGCCGCAGCCGGTTCCGGGCTCGCGACCTTCGCGCTCCCGGACACCCCGGGCGTGACGGGCGCGCAGGCCGGGGACACGATCGTGCTCCCCTATAACGATCTGGACGCGGTCCGGGCGGCCTTCGCCGCGCACCCCGGGGAGATCGCCTGTGTGATCACCGAGGCGGCGCCCGGCAACATGGGCGTCGTGACCCCGGGCGAGGGCTTCAACCAGGGGCTGGCCGACCTCTGCCGTGCGAACGGCGCGCTGTACATCTCCGACGAGGTCATGACGGGCTTCCGTACCTCCCGCGCCGGCTGGTACGGCGTGGACGGGGTCGCGCCCGACCTGATGACCTTCGGCAAGGTCATGGGCGGCGGCTTCCCGGCGGCGGCGTTCGGCGGCCGCGCCGACGTGATGGGCCACCTCGCGCCGGTCGGCCCGGTCTACCAGGCGGGCACGCTGTCCGGTAACCCGATCGCGACGGCCGCCGGCCTCGCGCAGCTGCGGCTGCTGGACGACGCGGCGTACGAGAAGGTCGACGCGGTGTCCCGGGAGATCCAGGGCCTGGTGACGGGCGCGCTCTCCAAGGAGGGGGTCGCGCACCGGCTGCAGACCGCCTCCAACATGTTCTCCGTCTTCTTCACCGAGGACGAGGTCCGCAACTACGACGACGCCAAGAAGCAGGAGTCCTTCCGCTTCAACGGCTTCTTCCACTCGATGCTGTCGCAGGGCGTCTACCTGCCCCCGTCGGCGTTCGAGTCGTGGTTCGTGTCCACCGCGCACGACGAGAAGGCGATCGAGCGCATCGCGGCCGCCCTGCCGGCCGCCGCCCGAGCCGCCGCGGAGGCGACCGCATGAGCACCCGAGGCCGTATCGACGGCAGCTCCGAGATCACCGTCGTCCACGTGGTGCGCCACGGCGAGGTCGAGAACCCGGACGGCGTGCTCTACGGCCGCCGCGCCGGCTACCACCTCTCCGAGCTCGGCCGCCGCATGGCCGACCGCGTGGCCGAACACCTGGAGAGCCGGGACGTGACGCACGTCGTGGCGTCCCCGCTGGAGCGGGCCCAGGAGACGGCGGCGCCGATCGCGAAGTCGCACGGGCTGGACCTGGCGACCGACACCCGCCTCATCGAGGCGGGCAACGTCTTCGAGGGCAAGACCTTCGGGGTCGGCGACGGCGCGCTGCGCAAGCCGGAGAACTGGAAGCACCTGACGAACCCGTTCAAGCCGTCCTGGGGCGAGCCGTACGTCGAGCAGGTCGTGCGGATGGTGAGCGCCATCGAGACCGCCCGCGACGCGGCCCGCGGCCACGAGGCGGTGGCGGTCAGCCACCAGCTGCCGATCTGGATCGTACGGAGCTTCGCGGAGAAGCGGCGGCTGTGGCACGACCCGCGCCGCCGCCAGTGCACGCTGGCCTCGCTGACCTCGTTCACGTACCAGGGCGACAAGCTGGTGTCGGTGGGCTACAGCGAGCCGGCCCGTGACCTGGTCCCCGCGCACCTCCTCGCGGGGGCGAAGCCGGTGAAGGGCAAGTCCAAGGCGTTCGGCGCGTAGGCCCCGTCCGGGCGGTGCGGGTGGCCGGGTCCGGCCGCCCGTGCCCGCCCGTACGCCGGCCCCCGGGGGGCCGTCAGGCCGCCGACCGGTGGCCAGGGCACGTACCTCGTGGCCGCCCGACCGGTCCCCGGTTCCATCTGACCAGCGGCTTAGCACAGTCTCGGGGGGCGCGGAAGATCCGCGAACCGCCCATGCGAAACTTTTCACATGAGCCTTAGCCGCGCGCGTGCCCCTCGTCTCAGCCGCCGCTCGACCAGCGGCCGCGCCGTCCTGCTGACCGCGGTGGCACTCGCCGGCGCCCTGACCCTCACGGCGTGCAGCGACGGGGACGGCGGCGGCAAGTCCGCCTCTTCCGCCGGCGGCAACTACGTGACGGGGGCCGGCGGGATCTCCACCGTCGCCAAGGGCGACCGCAAGGACGCCCCCAAGCTCGACGGCGAGACCGTCGACGGCAAGACGCTGGACACCACCACCCTCAAGGGCAAGGTCGTCGTCCTCAACGTCTGGGGTTCCTGGTGCCCGCCGTGCCGCGACGAGGCCAAGTACTTCGCGAAGGTCTCCAAGGAGCTGGAAGCCGCCGGGCAGCCCGTCGCCTTCGTCGGCATCAACACCCGGGACAACACCAAGCAGAACGCCACCTCCTTCGAAGAGACCTACGGGATCACCTACCCGAGCCTCTTCGACCCGGACGGCAAGCTGATGCTCCGCTTCCCCAAGGGCACGCTCAACCCCAACGCCATCCCCTCCACGATCGTCCTCGACAAGGACGGCAAGATCGCCGCGCGCACCCTGGTCGCCATCAACGACGAACACCTGCGCTCGATGATCGACCCGCTCCTCGCGGAGCAGTGACCGCGTGGTCACCGACCTCTCCCAGGCCGTGCTCGCGGCCGAGCAGACCGGCGTCAACACGACCGTCCTGAACGGCGCCCTGCTGCTGGCGCTGCCGATCTCGCTGTTCGCCGGGATGATCTCCTTCTTCTCGCCCTGCGTGCTGCCGCTGGTCCCCGGCTACCTCTCCTACGTGACCGGCGTCGGCGGAGCCGACCTGGCCGAGGCCCGGCGCGGCCGGATGCTGGGCGGCGCCACCCTCTTCGTGCTCGGCTTCACCTCCGTCTTCGTCTCGACCGGTGCGCTCTTCGGCTACTTCGGGCAGACCCTCGACGCGAACAAGGAAGTCATCTCCCGGGTCCTGGGCGGCCTGGTGATCCTGCTCGGCCTGTTCTTCATGGGCGCGATCCCCGGCCTGACGATGCGCGAGTTCCGCTTCCACAAGAAGCCGGCCGTCGGCCTGATCGGCGCGCCCGTGCTCGGAGTGCTCTTCGGCCTCGGCTGGACACCCTGCATGGGCCCGACCCTCGCAGCCGTCGGCACCCTCTCCATCGATCAGGCGACCGCGGGCCGCGGCGCGCTGCTGACCGTGGTCTTCTGCCTGGGACTGGGGCTGCCCTTCATCGCCACGGCGCTCGCGTTCCGCAAGGCGCTCGGCGCCTTCGGCTGGGTGAAGAAGCACTACGCGTGGGTGATGCGCATCGGCGGCGGCATGCTGATCGTGACCGGCCTGCTGCTCGTCACAGGATTGTGGAGCAGCATCGTCAGCGACATGCAGAGCTGGACCCGAGGCTTCACGGTGGGGATCTGAGGACTACACGGACATGAGTACGACCGACAAGGCGCCCTCCGAGGCGCCGAACGATTCCGCCGGGACCGACGCGGGGACCGACGCGCAGGCACGGGCCGAGGCCCGGGCCTCCGCGGAAGCCACCGCCGAGGCGGCCGCCGGCGCGCAGCTGTCCACCGCCCCCCTGGAGGACACCCCCACAGACCCCGTGGGCATCGGCGTGTTCGGCTGGGCCCGCTGGTTCTGGCGGCAGCTCACCTCCATGCGGGTGGCGCTGATCCTGCTCTTCCTGCTGTCCCTCGCGTCCATTCCGGGCTCGCTGATCCCGCAGAACCAGGTCGACCTGATGAAGGTCGCCGCCTGGAAGAAGGAGCACGCCTCCTGGGTGGGCGTCGCCGAGAAGCTCCAGCTGTTCGACGTCTACAGCTCGGTGTGGTTCTCCGCGATCTACCTGCTGCTCTTCATCTCGCTGATCGGCTGCATCCTGCCGCGTTCCTGGCAGTTCGTGGGCCAGCTCACCGGCCGCCCGCCCGGCGCGCCGAGGCGGCTGGACCGGATGCCCGCCTACACGACGTGGCGCACGGACAAGTCCCCGGACGAGGTGCTCTCGTACGGCCGGGCCCTGCTCGGCCGCCGCCGCTTCCGTACGGAGGCGGGCGGGGATTCGGTGTCCGCCGAGAAGGGCTATCTGCGCGAGGCCGGGAACCTGGTCTTCCACGTCGCGCTGATCGTGATGCTGATCGCCTTCGCCTGGGGCCAGTACTTCAAGTCCGAGGGCGGCAAGCTCGTCCTGCGCGGCAAGGGCTTCTCCAACACGCTCACGCAGTACGACGACTTCAAGTCGGGCGGCCTCTTCGACCCCGACGACCTGCCCCGCTTCTCCTTCACGCTGGACAAGTTCGACGCCACGTACGAGCGCACGGGCCCGCAGAAGGGCACCCCGCGCGACTTCAAGGCGTACGTCACCTTCAGCGAGGGCGCGGACGGCGAGCCGCAGAAGCGCGAGATCCAGGTCAACAAGCCGCTGGAGGTGGACGGCTCCAAGGTGTACCTGCTCGGCCACGGCTACGCGCCGGTCATCTCGGTGACCGACTCCACCGGCAAGGTGATCTACAAGGACGCGGTGCCGATGCTGCCGCAGGACGGAAACCTCACCTCCACCGGAGCGGTGAAGGTCACCGACGGCTTCAAGGACAAGGACGGGAAGACGACGCAGCTCGGCTTCTCCGCGATGTTCGTCCCGACCTTCGCGGGCGCCGGCCAGGGCACGATGTTCTCGCAGTTCCCGGAGCTGGACTTCCCGGCGCTCGCGCTCAACGCGTGGCACGGCAGCCTCGGCGTGGACTCGGGCCTGCCGCAGAACGTGTACCAGCTGGACACCACCAAGATGAAGCAGTTCGAGACCGAGGACGGCAAGCCGCTCGCCAAGCGGATGCTGCCCGGGGAGAGCATGGAACTGCCCGGCGGCCAGGGCACCGTGAAGTTCGAGTCCATCGAGCGCTGGGCGACCTTCTCGGTCACCCACCAGCCGGGCAGCGGCCTCGCGCTCGCCGGCGCGATCGCGGCCATCGCGGGCCTCGCGGGGTCCCTCTTCATCCGGCGCCGCCGGATCTGGGTCCGGGCGGTGACCGGCAAGGACGGCGTCACCGTCGTCGAGATGGCGGGCCTGGGACGCAGCGAGTCCGCCAGGCTCCCCGAGGAGCTGTCGGCGCTGGCCGGCGCGCTCCACCAGCAGGCGCCCACGGCGGCGCCGGCCCCCACCCCACCTGTCGAAGCCCCACTTGCCGAAACACCTGCCGACGTCGAAGGGGAGCGCGCCTGATGCAGCTCGCGGCCGCAGCCAACGAGAACCTGGCTCATCTCAGCAACAACCTGATCTACGCGTCCATGGCGGTCTACACCCTCGCCTTCTTCGCCCACATCACCGAGTGGCTCTTCGGCAGCCGCAGCAAGGTGGCCCGTACGGCGGCCGCGCTCACCCGTTCCGAGGCGCGGGCCGACGCCCCCGCCGTCCAGGTACGGAGCAAGGGGGGCACCGCCGTCCTCGACAAGCCCGAGGTCGTCACGCGCAGCGCCGCCGGCACCCGTGACGTCCCCGACGGTCCCGGCGCGGCCGGCGGCACCGTCCAGGGCGACCTGTACGGGCGGATCGCCGTCTCGCTGACCACCCTGGGCTTCCTCCTCGCGGCGGGCGGGGTCGTCGCCCGCGCGCTGTCGGTGGAGCGGGCGCCCTGGGGCAACATGTACGAGTTCTCGATCACCTTCTCCACGGTGGCCGTCGGCGCGTACCTGGCGCTCCTCGTGCTGAAGAAGAACGTCCGCTGGCTCGGCCTGTTCCTGGTCACCACGGTCCTGCTGGACCTGGGCATCGCCACCACGATCCTCTACACCGACAGCGACCAGCTGGTCCCGGCCCTGCACTCGTACTGGCTGTGGATCCACGTCTCCACCGCGATCTTCTGCGGCGCGGTCTTCTACATCGGCGCGGCCGGCGCGGTCCTGTACCTCTTCCGCGACAGCTACGAGGCCAAGCTCGCGCGGGGCGGCACGCCGGGCAGGTTCGCCACCTCCGTCATGGAGCGCTTCCCGTCGGCGGCCTCGCTCGACAAGTTCTCGTACCGCATCAACGCGGCCGTCTTCCCGCTGTGGACCTTCACGATCATCGCGGGCGCGATCTGGGCCGGCGACGCGTGGGGCCGCTACTGGGGCTGGGACCCCAAGGAGGTCTGGTCCTTCGTGACCTGGGTCGCCTACGCCTGCTACCTGCACGCCCGCGCCACCGCCGGCTGGAAGGGCCGCAAGGCCGCGTACCTCGCGCTCTTCGCGTTCGCCTGCTGGATCTGGAACTACTACGGCGTGAACATCCTGCTGAGCGGCAAGCACTCCTACGCGGGAGTCTGACCCGGGTCGTACGACGCGCGGGGGCCGGGCCGGCCGAGAGGCGGCCCGGCCCCCGCGGCGTTTGCGGGCCCGTTCCCGGCCGCGCCCGACGCGCGCCCGTGCGGCCGCGCCGGTCGCCCGGTCACCAGACGGGGCGCAGCGCCGGGAGGGGGCCGTCGCCGTTCAACGCGCGGACCAGGAGGCCGAGCTCGGCGCGCAGCGTGCCGAGGTCGACGCTGCCCCGCCCCAGTTCGGCTTCCAGCTCGTGCAGGATCCGCCCGGCGGCGCGCAGGTGGCCGTGGGCCGCCCCGGTCAGTACGACCAGCTTGCGGCGGCCGCCCTCGGGGTGCGGCTCGCGCCGTACGTAGCCGCGCCGCTCCAGGTCGTCGACGATCTGCCCGGCGGCCTGCTTGGTCACCCCCAGCCGTTCGGCGAGCTCGGTCGCGGTGGCGCCCCGGGCCCCCAGGGCCTGGAAGGCCATGCCGTGCAGGGGGCGCAGGCCGTCGTCGTGGCCGGCCTCTTCGAGGCGGCGGGTGAACTCGCCGAGCAGCAGCTGGAAGCCGAGGCCGAGCAGGAAGCCGAGCTCGATGCCGTCGTCGCTTTGGTGGTGGGTCACGGAAACATGGTGACACGGGTGGGTCAAGCTGCTTTACTCACGCAAGTAAAGCTCCTTTACTCGCCGGCCCACCGCCGGCCCGACGGAGAAGGACCCGCCTTGCGCGTCATCACCACGTCCCCCGAGCACGTCGTCACCACCCCGAACGCCACCATGACCGGCCTCGCCTCCCCCAGCCGGGGCAGCGCGGAACTGAGCACCTGGTACGCCGTCATGGCCGCCGGGATCACCGGCCCCGAACACTCCGTCAGCCGCGAACAGGTGTGGACGGTCACCGCCGGCGCCCTGGACGTCACCTGCGACGGCCGCACCGAGAAGGTCGCCGCCGGCCAGGCCGTGGTCCTGCCCCCGGACGTCCCGCGCCACGTCCACGCCCTGGAGGACACCACGGTCTACGTCGCCATGCGCGCGGACGGCCTCGTCTCGGTCCCGGGCACCGAAGGCACCCGGCCCCTGCCGTGGGCGCTCTGACCGCCGGGTGCGGCCCCGTAGCCCCGTAGCCCCGTAGCTCCGTAGCCCTGTGGCCCCGTAGAAGGGCTCTCAGAAGGGCTCTCAGTCCTTGTCGGTGTCCTTGGCGGCGTCCTTGCCGTCCCGCCCGTCCTGCTCGTCCCGCAGGGACTTCAGGAACTCCGGGTTGTCGTCCGGCGCAACCCACTGGCCGCGGCCCGCCCGCGACCGGCCGCCGCCGACGGCGCCGGGGACGCGCTTCTTGCCGGCGAACAGCCACACCACGGGGCCGACGATCGAGAAGAGCAGGATGATGAGCACCCAGACGACCTTGGGGAGGTGCTTGACCTCTTCCTCGGGCGTGTTCAGACAGTCGATGAAGGCGTAGATGGTCAGCGCGATGATCAGCAAGAACGGCAGATAGCGCAGCACGGTGTGGGACCGACCTCCAGGAGAACGGTGCGGACCTGGCCGGGCCGCGGGGGACTCTTCCAGGGTAGAGGGCCCGCCGGGGTTCGGGCTCTGAGCGGGGATGCCACAATTGCCCGCATGGCTTACGACGATCTCCGCTCGCTGCTCCGGGCCCTGGAGCGGGAGGGCGACCTCAAGCGCATCAAGGCCGAAGTGGACCCGTACCTAGAGGTCGGGGAGATCGTCGACAGAGTGAACAAAGCCGGCGGACCCGCACTGCTCTTCGAGAACGTCAAGGGCTCGGCGATGCCGCTGGCCATGAACGTCTTCGGGACCGACCGGCGGCTGCTGAAGGCCCTCGGCCTCAAGTCGTACGCCGAGATCAGCGAGAAGATCGGCGGCCTGCTGAAGCCGGAGCTCCCGCAGGGGTTCATCGGCGTCCGCGAGGCCTTCGGCAAGCTCGGCTCGATGGTGCACGTGCCGCCGAAGAAGGTGAAGGGCGACTCCGCGCCCGTCCAGGAGGTCGTCCTCACCGGCGACGACGTGGACCTGGACCAGCTGCCCGCGCTCTTCACCTGGCCCAAGGACGGCGGGTCCTTCTTCAACCTCGGCCTGACGCACACCAAGCACCCCGAGACGGGCGTGCGCAACCTCGGCCTGTACCGCCTGCAGCGCCACGACAAGCGCACCATCGGCATGCACTGGCAGATCCACAAGGACAGCCGCAACCACTACGCCGTCGCCGCCGCGCGGGGCGAGCGGCTGCCGGTCGCGATCGCCTTCGGCTGCCCGCCGGCCGTGACGTACGCGTCGACCGCGCCGCTGCCCGGCGACATCGACGAGTACCTCTTCGCCGGGTTCGTGGCGGGCAAGCGGATCGAGATGGTGGACTGCAAGACGGTCCCGCTCCAGGTCCCGGCCAACGCCGAAGTCGTCATCGAGGGCTGGCTGGAGCCGGGGGAGACGCTGCCGGAGGGGCCGTTCGGCGACCACACCGGCTTCTACACCCCCCAGGAGCCCTTCCCCGCGCTGAAGATCGACTGCGTGACGATGCGCAAGCGTCCGCTGATCCAGTCGATCGTGGTCGGCCGGCCGCCGACCGAGGACGGCCCGCTGGGGCGTGCGACGGAACGCTTCTTCCTGCCTCTCCTCAAGATCATCGTCCCGGACATCGTGGACTACCACCTTCCCGAGTCGGGCGGCTTCCACAACTGCGCGATCGTCTCGATCGACAAGAAGTACCCCAAGCACGCGCAGAAGGTCATGCACGCGATCTGGGGCGCGCACATGATGTCGCTGACCAAGCTGATCATCGTGGTCGACAAGGACTGCGACGTCCACGACCTCCACGAGGTCTCGTGGCGGGCGCTCGGCAACACCGACTACTCCCGCGACCTGACGGTGGTCGAGGGCCCGGTGGACCACCTGGACCACGCCTCGTACCAGCAGTTCTGGGGCGGCAAGGCGGGCATCGACGCCACGAAGAAGCTTCCCGAGGAGGGCTACACCCGCGATGGGGGCTGGCCCGACATGGTGGAGTCCGACCCGGCCACGGCGGCGCTGGTGGACCGGCGCTGGAAGGAGTACGGACTGTGAGCCCCCTCGGCATGGACGGCCCGGCCCTCTTCATCGGCAACGACACCACGTACGTGGCTCTGGTCCGCCCGCGGCTCGACCCCGCGGACCCGGACGTCCGGGAGGCCGCCGAGCAGGCGGGCGTGAGCCCCGAGGAGTTCGCGGGCCCCGGCAACGTCTGGGCGCTGATGCTGGACCAGGAGGACGGCGAGGGCGACGGCTTCGAGCTGCCCGGCGCACGGGACACCGAGGCGGACGACTTCGCGGAGCAGTTGGAGCGGGCCCTTTCGGCCGCCGGGCCGTTCACCGCCGAGGCCGGGAACTTCCTGCACCTCGACGCCCGCCCGGCCGGAGCCGGCGGCTGGCTGCTGACCGCCCGGGTCACCCCGCCCGAGGGCCACGACACGGGCCCCCAGACCCTGGAGCTCGGCCCGCTCCCCACGGCGGAGCTCCTGGCCGACCTCGAAGACTTCCGGAGAACCCTCGCATGATGACGACCGCGGACGAACTGATCGGCTCGTCCGGCCCGGCGCCGCAGCCGACCGGCAAGGTCAAGGCCTTCCTGCGGCTCGTGATGATCGAGCACTCGGTCTTCGCACTGCCCTTCGCCTACATCGCCGCGCTCACCGCGATGTTCACGCTCGACAGGACCGTGCACTGGGCCGAGCTGCTGCTCGTCACCGTCTGCATGGTGGGGCTGCGGACCTTCGCGATGGCCGCCAACCGGATCATCGACCGGGAGATCGACGCCCGCAATCCGCGTACCGCGGGGCGGGAGCTTGTCACCGGGGCGGTGTCCGTGCGGTCGGCGTGGACCGGGGCCGGGATCGCGCTGGTCGTCTTCCTCGGCGCCGCGGCGCTGCTGAACCCGCTCTGCCTGGTGCTGGCGCCGGTCGCCGTCGTACCGATGGTGCTGTACCCGTACGGGAAGCGGTTCACGAACTTCCCGCACGCGATCCTCGGCCTCGCGCAGGCCATGGGGCCGATCGGAGCCTGGCTCGCGGTCACCGGGGCATGGTCGTGGGACGCGGTGATCCTCGGGCTCGCGGTGGGCGTGTGGATCGGCGGCTTCGACCTGATCTTCGCCTGCCAGGACGTGGCCGCCGACCGCGCGGAGGGCGTCAAGTCCGTTCCGGCCCGCTTCGGCATCCCGGCCGCCCTGTGGGGCGCCCGCGGCGCGCACGTCGTGACCACGGCCCTGCTGGCCTGGTACGCCGTCGCGACGGACGCCGGCCCGCCGTTCTGGTTCGGTCTGCTGGTCGTCGCGGGGGCCTTCCTCTACGAGCACACCATCGTCAAGCCGCACGACCTGTCCCGGCTGAACCGCGCCTTCTTCACGGTGAACGGTTTCATCGGCATGGCCCTCTTCGTCTGCGCCCTGCTCGACCTGGTGCTCCGGGGCCTGTCCCCGTAACCCGGTCACAGCACTAGATCCCCGCGACCTCGGGCCGCGGCCTGGCCAGCAGGGCCACGGCCGCGCCCGCCAGCAGGCCGAAGAGGTGGGCCTGCCAGCTGACCACGGAGTCCGTCGGCAGGGCTCCGGCCAGGAAGGTCGTGCCCCAGACCGCCGCTATGACGACGGCGACCGTGATGCCCAGCGGGCTGCGCTCCACGAAGCCGCGGACCAGCAGGTAGCCGAAGAGGCCGAAGATCAGGCCCGAGGCGCCCGCCGTGATGCTGTGGGACGGGGATATCAGCCAGACCGCGAGCCCGTCGGCGACGATGATGGCGGCGGCGACGGCCAGGAAGCGGCGGATGCCGCTCAGCGCGGTGACGAAGCCGAGCACCAGCAGCGGGACGGTGTTGGACGCCACGTGGTCGAAGCCGAAGTGCAGGAACGGGGCCAGGGGTATCGCGCTCAGGCCGTCGGCCTCCCGCGCGGTGATTCCGTAACCGTCGAGCGCGTGGCCGCTTGCGTGGTCGACGGCCTCGATCAGCCACAGGAGGGCCACCCAGCCCAGCATCAGCTTCGCCGCCGCCTTGGCCCGGCCGGTCCGGCCGAACGTGCCCGCGCGCGTCCCGGTCCCGCTGCCGTCGTGGCTCCCGCTTCCGCTCATGACGCCCCGTCCCCCCGCTCTCTCGTGTCCACCCCTTGAACGTGCGGACACCTTAGCCAGTGCCCATGAGCGGTGGCCGGATAGTCTCGGAGGTATGACTGAGGGCAAGCGCACCCCGTGGGTGGTCGGGGTTTCCGGGGCGTCCGGGACGCCGTACGCGGCGGCGGTGCTCCGCGGGCTGCTGGCGGCGGGCGAGAGCGTGGACCTGGTGGTGAGCCGGGCATCGAGGCTGACGCTGCTGGACGAGACGGGGATCGCCTTCCGCGACGCGCACTGGCGCGCGGATCTGGCCGAATGGCTGGAGCGCGGGGCGGACGGGAAGCCGGCGACGTATCCGAGGCCGGAACTGGACGCGGTCCGCTACTGGGGCGCCGGCGACCTGGCGGCCGGACCGAGCAGCGGCTCGTACCCCGTGAAGGGGATGCTGATCGTGCCCGCGTCCACGGCCTGTGTGGCCGGCGTGGCGCTCGGGCTGTCGAAGGACCTGCTCCAGCGGGTGGCGAGCGTGACGCTCAAGGAACGGCGCCGGCTGGTGGTCGCGCTACGGGAGACCCCGCTGAGCGGGCAGACGCTGAAGCATCTGGTGACGCTGGACGAGGCGGGCGCCGTGGTGCTGCCCGCCTCTCCGGCGTTCTACGCGGGTGCGACGCACATCCAGGATCTGGTGGACTTCGTCGCGGGGCGGGTGCTCGACGCGGCAAAGGTGCCGCACGGGCTGTACCGCCGGTGGGAGGGGGAGCTGGGAGGCTCCCGCTCCCGGGAGGCGAGCGGTGACTAGCGCTTCTTGGCGCGTCCCGGCTTGCGGGTCTTGTCGACGCGGTGTGCGGCGGCGGGCTGGTCGGTGCGGGATCGGTTGGCCAGCTCCTGGAGCTGTCGCATGTGCGCGTAGGCCATCTCGATCGTGTACACGGTGAACCACTCCTGAAGATTGTCAGATCATCGAATGATCTGTTGAAAGATTCACAGGGTGTCGACCCCATGCGCCTTTGATTCTATACGTAAACTTGAGGGATCGCCGAATAATGGAAGGCTCCAGGTATATGGACGCGGTGGACAGGCAGCTCATCCAGGCACTTCGTGAGAACGGACGTGCCTCGTACGCGGAGCTGGGCCGGCTCGTGGGGCTCTCCGGCCCCAGCGTCACCGACAGGATCAACCGGCTGGAGACGGCCGGAGTCATCACCGGCTACCGCGCGACCGTCGACGCGGCCTCGCTCGGCCTCGGCGTCACGGCGCTGATCGGCATCTCCCTCTCGGACGCCGCGGACCACGAGGACGTGGCCCGGCGGCTGCGCGACCTCCAGGAGATCGAGGACTGCTGGTTCATCGCCGGTGACGACTCCTTCATGCTGAAGGTGCGCGCCAACGACGTGGACGGGCTGGAGAAGATCATCCGCAGGCTCTCCGGCACCAAGGGGGTCTCGCGCACGCGCACCACGATCGTGCTCTCCACCAAGTGGGAGAACCGGGTCGGGGGTCTGCCCGAGGAAGCCTGAGAGTACGGTTGGGACGGTCGCGGGGCGCCTGGACCAAGGGGTGCGGGTACCCGCGGGACGCGCGGAAACATGAGGACAGAGGAGAGGACCGGGCATGGACGCTGGGCTCAAGCGTGAGCTGGAGGGCAAGGTTCGCTCCGGCGAGCGGCTGACCCGTGAGGACGGCATCGCCCTCTACGAGTCGGACGACCTGGCCTGGCTCGGCGGCCTCGCCCACGAGGTGCGCACGCGCAAGAACGGTGACGTCGTCCACTTCAACGTCAACCGTCACCTCAACATGACGAACGTGTGCACCGCGTCGTGCGCCTACTGCTCCTTCCAGCGCAAGCCGGGCGAGAAGGACGCGTACACGATGCGCATCGAGGAGGCCGTGCGCCTGGCCAAGGCCATGGAGAACGAGAACCTCACCGAGCTGCACATCGTCAACGGCCTGCACCCCAGCCTTCCGTGGCGCTACTACCCGCGCTCGCTCTCCGAGCTGAAGAAGGCGCTCCCGAACGTCTCGCTGAAGGCGTTCACGGCCACGGAGATCCACCACTTCGAGACGATCTCCGGCATGTCGGCCTCCGACATCCTGGACGAGCTGATCGAAGCCGGCCTGGAGTCGCTGACCGGCGGTGGCGCGGAGATCTTCGACTGGGAGGTCCGCCAGCACATCGTCGACCACCGCACCCACTGGGAAGACTGGTCGCGCATCCACCGCCTCGCGCACGAGAAGGGTCTCAAGACCCCGGCGACCATGCTCTACGGGCACATCGAGGAGCCGCGCCACCGCGTGGACCACGTGCTCCGGCTGCGCGAGCTGCAGGACGAGACCGGCGGCTTCCAGGTCTTCATCCCGCTGCGCTACCAGCACGACTTCGTGGACATGAAGGACGGAAAGGTCCGCAACAAGCTCCAGGCGCGCACGACGATGGCGACGGGCGCCGAGGCGCTGAAGACCTTCGCGGTCTCCCGCCTCCTCTTCGACAACGTGCCGCACGTCAAGGTCTTCTGGGTGATGCACGGCGTGCAGACCGCCCAGCTGGCGCTGCAGCACGGCGCGGACGACATGGACGGCTCGGTCGTCGAGTACAAGATCACGCACGACGCGGACAACTACGGCACCCCGAACAAGCTGGGCCGCGAGGACCTGCTGGAGCTGATCCGCGACGCGGGCTTCCGCCCGGTCGAGCGCAACACGCGCTACGAGATCATCCGCGAGTACCCCGGCCCGGACGCGGACCTGCGCGAGACGCCGCAGGCGATGCGGCTCTGACGGCTCGTCGCGTCGCAGTGGTGTGAGCAGGCCCCGGTCCCCGTGAGGGGGCCGGGGCCTGCTCGCGTGGCCCGGTCCCGTCGGGAAAGGTCGTTGCCGACCCACGGGGTAATGGCTAATCTCTCCCAATGACCCTTACTGGCCTTGATGGCCGCACCGGCCCCACCGGCCTCGCCGCCCTCGCCTACACCCTGGACCCGATCGTCGAGCCCGTGCTGATCGAGGAGTTCGCCGCGCTGTGGACCGACGTGTCCAACGCGGGCGGCTCCGTCGGCTTCGTGCCGCCGGTCACCGTGGACGACATCCGCCCCGAACTGGACAAGCACCTCGCCGCCGCCGCCGAAGGGCGCAGCCGCCTGCTCGTCGGGCGCGACGCGGCCGGCCGGGTCCGGTCCGCCGCCGTCATCGCCCCGAACCAGCACCGGCTGCAGCGGCACTGGGTCTGGGTCTACACCGTGATGGTCGACCCCGCCCTCCAGGGCCGCGGCGCCGGCCGCGCCCTGATGGCCGCCGTGGCCGACGCGGCCCGCACGATCGAGGGCATCGAGGCGATCCGCCTCGGCTGCCGCGGCGGGACGGGCCTGGAGCGCTTCTACGAGGCCTGCGGCTACCGGGAGGTCGGCCGCGTCCCCGGCGCCATCCGCGTGGCCCCCGGCGACGACCGCGACGACATCACCCTCGTGCTGCCGCTGTACTGACCTGCGGGGCTGCCGCGGGCGCGACCCCGAGGGGCTGGAGGCCGGGGCGGACGTGCTTCACTGGACGGGCACGAGCCGACGTACGAGCGGCGAACGGACGAGAAGAGAGCAGGGGTCACCGTGTCCCTCAAGCCGAGCGCGACGATCCGATACACCGCGATGCGTCTGGGGATCTTCGTCGGGTGCCTCGTCCTGGTCGCCGGTCTGGTCCGACTGCGGTGGGTGCCCGCCGGTCTCGGCGACGCCAACTTCGCCTGGATCGTGCTGCTCGCCATCGTGATCTCCGCCCCGCTCTCCTTCGTGCTGCTGCGCAAGCAGCGCGACGAGATGTCCGCGGCCATCTCCGGTCGGGTCGCGGACGCCAAGGAGAAGCTCGCCGTGAACCGCAGCCAGGAGGACGGCGCGGACGACGCCGCGCGCGTCAGCCAGTAGGAGCGCGTCAGTCAGGAGCGCGCCCGCCGGTAGGAGCGGGCCGCGTCCCATCGGTCGCGTCACACACAGAAACGCCCCAGCATCGGGTCAACCACCCGTGATGCCGGGGCTTTCGGCGTTTCAGGGGGCATGGCGGGCCGGGTGGGGGAGCGGGGCGGGGACCCGGTTCCGCGTCACCTCAAAGGGACCCTTTGGGAATCCCAAAGGAGAAGTGTTAGCGTGTTCACCATGTCGACCGCAGCCGCGCACCTGATGACCACGAGCGTTCCGCTCGTGGCGCGCCTGCACGTCGACCTCTGCCGCCGCGTGTCCGCGGCCTGTTGCTGTTGTCGCTGAGTCCCGCGACCAGCCCTGGCACAGCAGCGGTCCCGCCCGCCCGGCTCTTCGTTTCCGGGTGCTGCCGCACCGCACCACCACCCCACCGCAGAACCGCAGAACCACCCGGAGAGTGTCCGTGTCCGCGTCACCGCAGACCCCTGCCGCCCAGGCCCCCGCCCAGGCGAAGTCCTCGTTCAAAGTCCCCTTCTGGGCCCAGATAGTCACCGGCCTCGTGCTCGGTGTGCTGCTCGGCTGGCTCTCCCGCAGCCAGGAGATCAGCTGGCTCGGCACCACCCTGGAGCAGATCGGCGACATCTTCGTCCAGCTGCTGAAGCTGGCCGTCGCGCCGCTCGTCTTCTTCGCCATCCTGGTGTCGATCACCAACCTGCGGAAGGTGAACAACGCCGCCCGGCTCGCCTCCCGCACGCTGCTCTGGTTCATGATCACGTCGCTGATCGCGGTGGCCATCGGCCTCGCCATCGGCCTGCTCACCAACCCGGGCTCCGGCACCGGCCTCACCCCGCAGGACGGCAAGCTGCCGAAGCGCCACGGGTCCTGGCTGGACTTCCTGACCGGCATCGTGCCGAAGGACATCATCACGCCGTTCACCGAGCTGAACGTCCTGCAGATCGTCTTCCTCGCCGCCGTCGCCGGTATCGCCGCCCTCCAGCTGGGCAGCAAGGCGCAGCCCGTGCTGAACCTCGCCGAGTCCGTGCTGGAACTGCTCCAGAAGGCCCTGTGGTGGGTCATCCGCCTCGCCCCGCTCGGCACCGTCGGCCTCATCGGGACCGCGATCGCCACTTACGGCTGGGACCTGCTCGGCAAGTACGCGACCTTCACGGCCGACGTGTACATCGGCTCCGCGCTCGTGATGTTCGGCGTCTACCCGCTGCTCCTGTGGACCGTCGCCAAGGTCAACCCGCTCCAGTTCTTCAAGGGCGCCTGGCCGGCCATCCAGCTGGCCTTCGTCTCCCGCTCGTCGGTCGGCACCATGCCGGTCACCCAGAAGGTCACCGAGCGGCTGGGTGTTCCGAAGGAGTACGCCTCCTTCGCCGTCCCGTTCGGTGCGACCACGAAGATGGACGGCTGCGCCGCGATCTACCCGGCGCTCGCCGCGATCTTCATCGCGCAGATCTTCGACGTGCAGCTCGGCATCACGGACTACCTGCTGATCGCCTTCGTCTCGGTCGTCGGCTCGGCCGCCACGGCCGGTCTCACCGGCGCCACGGTCATGCTGACCCTGACCCTCTCCACGCTGGGCCTGCCGCTGGAGGGCGTGGGCCTGCTGATGGCGATCGACCCGATCCTGGACATGATCCGGACCGCCACGAACGTGGCCGGGCAGGCGCTGGTCCCCGTCATCGTCGCGGCCCGCGAGGGGATCCTGGACAAGGTCGCCTACGCGACCGCGTCCTCCTCCCTGCTGGACGAGCCGGCGCCGACCGAGGCCGCCGCCGACGCCGCCCCGGCGAAGGTGCTCGTCACCGCCTGACGCCGTACCCGCACACGCGCCGCAGCCCCTGCCCCGTCCGGGCGGGGGCTGCGGCGTTCGGCGACCCGCCTCTCCGGTCGCCGCCGTCAGCTGTCGGAGGCGTGCGCGACGAATCCGGCCCAGGCGTGGGGGGCGAAGGCGAGGTGGGGCTGCCGGAGGTCCTTGGAGTCGCGGACGTGGATCGTGGCGGGAGTGTTGGCCACCTCGACGCAGGAGTCGCCCTCGCTGCCGCTGCTGTAGCTGCTCTTGAACCAGTCGAGCTCGGGATTGTCGGTCATGTCTCTCCCAGCAGTTCCTTGATGAAGTCCCGCGACTCCCGCGGCGGGAGAGCCTCAGCCCGGATGATGCCATAGCGCAGCTCAAGGACTCGGAGCTGCTTCGGGTCGCAGACCGGGCGGCCGTTGAACGCTCCTTCGGAGCGCCCCACGGCTGTGCCGTCCCCGAACTTGAGGATCTCGATTCCGCCGTCCATGCCGGCGTGTGCCTCTCGGCTGATCGGCATGACCTGGAGAGACACATGTCGCAACTGGCCGATTTCCAAGAGCCGTTCGAGCTGATGGCGCCACACCATTGTGCCTCCGATGGGGCGGCACAGTGCCGATGCCTCGTGGACGAAGCTGATCGCAGGGGCGGGTGTCCGACTGAACACGGACTGGCGGGCCACGCGTGCGGCCGTGTACCGCTCCACCTCGTCCTGCGAGTACGAGGGCTGCCGCATCTCGAACAGGGCTCGCGCGTGGTCCGGCGTCTGGAGCAGTCCGTGTATGACGTGTGTGCTGTAGACGCCGATCTCGACCGCCTGCCGCTCCAGCTTCGCCAAGTCCCGCACCTTCTTCGGGTAGCGGACCTGCTCCATGTCCGCCTTCATCGCGGCGATCTTCCCGCCCGCCCGCAGTAGCTCGTCGGCCTTGTCCAGGTACTCGGGGCGGGGGATGCGCTTGCCCGTCTCGACCTTGCGGACGAGGTCCTCGCCGTAACCGATCTCCGTACCGAAGTCGGCGACCCGGATGCCCGCCTCCTCGCGCCAGGCCTTGAGCTGGCGGCCGAGCGCGGCCAGTACGGCCACGCCCTGCTCGTCCTCGGGGTCGACGTCCCAGCCCGCGTCTTCCGTACCGTCACTGTCCACGCTCACGCGCGCCCACCTCCGCCGTACCGAATTCCTCAACGCTCTGTTCCCGGGGCCTGGGCCGGACAGCCGGGACACCACCGGACAGCCGCCGGACAGAAGCCGGACGTACGGGCGTTGCCGCTTCTCACGGTACGCGGGGACCGACACGCTCCGTCACGTGAACCTTCAGATCCGTGACTCCGCCGGGCAGTTCTCCGCCCAGCTCGCCGCCACGCCCAGCGGCGCCCGCCAGGCCCGGCGCCTCGCCGTCGAGAAACTCGCCTCCTGGGGCCTGTGCTGCGAGGGGCCGGCGCTCATCGTGGCCGAACTGGCCGCCAACGCGGTGACCCACGGCCGGGTGCCCGGGCGGGGCTTCCGCCTCGGGCTCGCCCTCGCCGGCGGCGTGCTGCGGATCGAGGTGGTGGACACGCGCGGCGACCGGGTCCCGGGAATCCGCGACGCGGGTGGGAGCGCGGAGGCCGGGCGGGGGCTGGTGCTGGTGGACGCGATCGCGGACCGCTGGGGCGTGGACCGGGGGCTGCCGCCGTGCAAGTCGGTGTGGGCGGAACTGGACGTGCCGGGAGGGTCCGGCGGACCCGGCGAACCGGGTCGCGGGGAACCGGGATCCGGTGGGTCGGGACGTCAAACCCCTTAAATCCCGTGAGGTAAATCCAACCACCCCACCCCTCCGGCTCCCCGTAACTCAGACGAGTGAACTGTGCCAACTGGGCTGGATTTCAGGACGGTTGCGGGGCATATGCTCGGCCCACAACACCAGACATGAGACGGCCCCCGCCGGGACTGGCATCCCGATCGAGGGCCTGACCACACAGGAAGCACAACCTTCCCAATGGCTCTTCAGCACTTTAGCGCGCCCCCGTGCGCCTCGTCCCGCGTTCCCTCCGGGACCCCCCTATCCGGTGTCATCCACGTCAACGTCAGGCACGCCGACCACTACACGGTGATCGGCAACCACCTGGCCCAGCACCGCTCGCTGTCGCTGGTCGCGATCGGCCTCGCCGCTTACATCCAGTCGCTGCCCTCCGGCGCCCGCATCGGCATCAAGAGGCTGACGGACCGGTTCCGGGAGGGCGAGGCGCGGATCTCCGACGCACTGCGGGAGTTGGAGTCGCACGGGTACCTGGAGCGAAGCCGGGTCCGTCTGGCGAGCGGCCGGGTGATCACCCGAACGGTGTCCTACAACCGGCCTTCCGCCCGCAGCACCCCGACCCCGGAGGCGACGGCCGTGCCGACGCCGACGCCCGTGGTCGTGCCCGGGCCGGAGGCGGAGCACACCCCCGATACGGTTCCCGGCCCCTTCCTGGGGCCCGTGGCCCCGCCCGAACCCGAACCCGCACCCGCCCCTGAGCCGCAGCCGCAGCCGCAGGCGATGGTGATGGCCGCGCCCGCACCCGGTGCGGAGCCGGTGGTCGTGGCGGTGCAGGTGTCGCCCTCGGAGCGCGGGTCCGCACCCGGGCTCGTACGCCTGGCGGAGCTGTTCCCGGAGCCCGCCCCCGCGTCGATCGCGCAGCCGGGGGTCGCGCACGCGGCGGGGTCCGAGGGCGGGCAGGCTTCGGCCTCGGAGTGCCGGGCCGTGCTCGGCGTCGTACAACCGCCGCAGGCACGGCTGCGGGAGGCCGGCGAGCTGCTCGCGCGGCTGCGCTGCGAAGATCCCCGGCTGTTGCTCGCGGACCGCGACGTGCGGCAGCTGGCGCCCGGTCTCGCGGAGTGGCTGGAGCGCGGGGCGGAGCCCGAGGCCGTACGCCTCGTGCTGGCCTCGGACATCCCCGACGACCTCCGACATCCGGCGCGCCTCATCGGCTACCGCCTGAAGGCCTGGCTCCCGCCCCACCTCCCCGCCGCCACGCCCGTACGGCCCGTCAAGCGGCCGGACCCGCTCCAGAACTGCGACGGCTGCGACCGGGCCTTCCGCGGCCCGGAGCCGGGCCGCTGCGGCGACTGCCCGCCCGTTCCGTGACGCCGCATCCCGCCCGGTCGCCCAGGACGCGACAGGCCGGAGCCCGATGGCGGGACCGGGTCGGTCGCCGTGCCGGACGCCGCGCTGCACCGCGAATGCCCTGCCCGAACCGTCCCCCTCCCCCTGATGAGCTACGCGTCGTCCCTGTCGGCCTCGCGGGCCACCCGCTCCAGCCGGCTCCGGTAGTCCTCCCACCACGCCGGATCGCCCGGCCCCATGCTGTCGTTGCCCTCGTTCATCCCGACGGCGCCGTCCACGAGTTCGCGGAGGATGTCGGCGTGCCCGGCGTGGCGGTGCGTATCGGCGATCACGCGCACCACGGCATGGTGCAAGGTCACCTCGTTCCGGTCCTTCGGCCACCACGGCACCGTGCCGACCGTCTCCAGTGCCAGCGCGTCGACCGTCGCGTCGGCGTGCGCCCACGCCCGGCGGTAGAGCCCCACGATGTCCTCGCGCGACTCGTCGGCGGCGGCCCACATGTCCGCGTTGGCCTCGGCGCCGTCTTCGAGCCAGGGCAGCGGCTCCCCGGCCGGCCGGCCGAAGGTGTCGCCGAGGTAGCCCAGCTCCACACCGGCCGCGTGCTTCACCAGGCCCAGGAGGTTGGTGCCGGTCGGGGTCAGGGGGCGGCGGGCGTCGTACTCCGAGAGCCCGTCGAGCTTCCACAGCAGGGCGTCGCGGGCGGACTGGAGGTAGAAGAGGAGGTCGGCCTTGGGATCCGCAATGGTCATGCGGCAAGTCTGCCGGGCGGGTGGTCCCTCTCCAGCCGCTTCTCCGGTGGCCGCGGTGAGAGGGGGCAGCGTGGAGCATCGGTGAAAAAGCGGTCGAAGGGGTGTTCAAGGGCAGTTACCGCTAAGTAGATTACCGGCGGTAACACAGCGTCCGACCGAGGAGAGCACGCCGTGACAGCCGAATCGAGCCTGGTGAGAGTCGTCGAGCCCGTCGAGCCCGGCAAGACCGTGATCGACGGGCGGGTGCGCGAGGTGTGGGTACCGGCACTCGTGGCGCCCCCGCAGCGGGGCTCCCTCGGCGACATACCCTTCGACAACGCCCGCGAGGCGCCCCACGAGTCGGTCCTCGCACGCAAAGACCGCGACGGGACCTGGCGGGACGTCACGGCGGCCGAGTTCGCCGCCGAGGTGCTCGCCGTCGCGAAAGGGCTGATCGCCGAGGGCCTGCGGCCGGGCGACCGGCTGGCCATCATGGCGAGGACGACCTACGAGTGGACGCTCCTGGACTTCGCCGGCTGGGCTGCCGGGCTGGTCACCGTACCGATCTACCCGACCTCCTCCGCGATCCAGGCGCGCTGGATCATCCACGACTCGGGAGCGGTGGCGTGTGCGGTCGAGGACACCGCGCAGGCCCGGATCATCAGCGCGGAACGGTCCAACCTCCCCTGGCTGCGGCACCTGTGGGAATTCGACACCGGCGCGGTGGCCCGGCTGGTCAAGGCCGGCCGGCACGTGCCCGACCAGGTCGTGCGCGACCGGCTGGCCGGGTGCGGGCCGGAGTCGGTCGCGACGCTGATCTACACCTCCGGGACCACCGGGCAGCCCAAGGGGTGCGTGCTGACGCACGCCAACTTCTTCGCCGAGGTGGACAACGCGGTGGAGCTGCTGCACCCCGTCTTCAAATCGGTCAGCAAGGACCCGGCCTCCACCCTGCTCTTCCTGCCGCTGTCCCACGTCTTCGGGCGGATGGTGGCCGTCGGGTGCCTGCGGGCGCGGGTCAAGCTGGGGCACGCGCCGAGCATCCGCAGCGAGGACCTGCTCGCGGACCTCGCCGGCTTCAAGCCGACCTTCCTGCTGGCGATCCCCTACGTCCTGGAGAAGGTCTACAACACCGCGCGGGCGACGGCCGAGAGGATGGGGCGCGCCTCCTCCTTCGACCGGGCCGCCAAGATCGCCCGGGCCTTCGGCGAAGTCGTCGAGGGCAAGTCCCCGGGCCTCGGACTGCGGGCGGCACGGGCGCTGTACGACCCGCTCGTCTACCGGCGCATCCGGGCGGCGCTGGGCGGGCGCGTGCGGTACATCCTCAGCGGTGGCTCCCCGCTCGGGCGGCGCCTCGCCGCCTTCTACACGGGCGCGGGCATCGAGGTCTTCGAGGGCTACGGGCTCACGGAGACGACGGCTGCCGCGACCCTCACCCCGCCGCAGCGGCCGAGGCTCGGGACGGTGGGGTGGCCGCTGCCGGGGACGGCGGTGCGGATCGCGGACGACGGTGAGGTGCTGCTGCGCGGACCGCACGTGTTCGCCGGGTACTGGAACGGCCCGCCGGTCGGCGGGGACCAGTGGCTGGCCACGGGCGACATCGGCGAACTCGACGCGGACGGGTACCTGACCATCACGGGCCGCAAGAAGGACCTGATCATCACCTCCGGCGGCAAGAACGTCGCCCCCGCGCCGCTGGAGGACTGGCTACGGGCCCACCCGCTGGTCGGCCAGTGCATGGTCGTCGGCGACAACCGGCCGTACGTGACCGCGCTGATCACCCTGGAGCCCGAAGGCCTGCAGCACTGGCGGCAGATGCGCAAGAAGCTGCGCGTGCCGATCGGGGAGCTGGTCGGGGACGAAGAACTGCGGGCGGACCTCCAGCGGGCGGTGGACGAGGCGAACCGGCTGGTGTCGAGGGCCGAGTCGATACGGCGGTTCACGGTGCTGGCGGGTGATTTCACCGAGGCGCGGGGCCATTTGACGCCGTCGCTGAAACTGAAGCGGGGCGTCATCGCCCGGGACTACGCGAAGGAGATCGAAGCCCTGTACCGCCGTCCCTGACGGCCCCGTGACCGTGGCCGGTGGTGTAACGACCACCGGCCGGAGGTAGGCATGGGGCCACGACGTGTGGAGCACAGGGGGCTGCGAACGTGCGTAACCTTTGGTTTCGATGCGGCCTATGGCTCAAGTTCACGATATTCGCGATCATGGGCAGCGCGGCCGGGCTCGTCGCGGGGTTGTGGTTACCGGCAGCGCAAGCCGGGATGGTGGGCGCCACATTTCTCGCCCTGTGCGGTGGTGCCGCAGCGAGGAACGAGTCCGCGCTGAGCGATAGACGCCATGAGCGGGAACGTGCCGCGAACAGCCTCCTGACGAAGAATTCCCGTGGCACTCTGCTCCGCGTTCGGGATGTTCAGGATCCGGTGCTGGTCGGAATCCATCCGTACCGGCCTGAAGACGGAGATTGCGCGGCAAGATACTGGAGCGCTCCCCCTTACGTCCCTCGCGACATCGAGGCAGAGCTGCACGCGGCGGTCCGGAGCGGAGGCTTCATCCTCCTGGTGGGAGAATCGACAGCCGGGAAGACACGATCCGCGTTCGAGGCCGCACGACTGCTGACACCGGACCATTTCTTGCTGAGTCCTCGGAACCGGGACGGCATTTCCAGCCTGATCGGTACGCTGAACATGCGGAGGCAGTACCTGATCTGGCTCGACGATCTGGAACGGTTCCTCGGCTCGGGAGGACTGACACTCTCCGCCCTGAGTCGCATGCTGGAAAGCGGATCGACGATCGTCGCCACCATGCGAACCCCCGAGTACGACCGATTCGGTGATCACGCGGAAGCGGTCATCGACAGCACCGACTACGAAGTCTGGCGTGATGGCCGTGACGTGGTTCGCCAGGCGAAGAAGATCCGCATTCCGCGCCGGTGGTCCCCGGCCGAGCGCGAAAGAGCCCAGCACTACCGGGGCGACCGCCGCATCAGCCGTGCGCTGAGTGCTTCGGACGCGTTTGGTGTGGCCGAGGTTTTGGCCGCCGGCCCGGAGCTCCTCGAAGCGTGGAAGAACGCCTGGTCCCCAGGAGCTCATCCGCGAGGGGCGGCGCTCGTGCTGGCCGCGGTGGACGTGCGTCGCGCCGGCATGCACGAAGCCGTACCCGTGGCTCTTCTGACGCAGCTGCACGAGATCTACCTGAGGGACAGAGGGGGATCTCAGCTGCGGCCGGAAGGGCTGGAGGCTGCGCTCGCGTGGACCCTCCGGCCTCTGGGGCATGCCGGCGCCAGCATGCTGATCGGCGAATCGAGTACCGGTCTCCGGGCCTTCGACTACTTCCTGGACACTCTGAACCTCGAAGTGATTCCGGATGAGTCGTGGGATCTGATCCTGAACGGAGCCAGACCGCGCGACGCGCTCGACATGGGCATGGTGTCGCTTCTCGATTCCCGTCACGATCGCGCGGAACGGGCCTTTGCGGTGGCGGCACGGGCCGGCCTGGCGGCAGCGGATGTGGCGAAGGCGGTCATCCTGGGAAAGACGGGTCGTATCGACCAGGCGGTGATCGAGTTGCGGTCGATCTGGGAATCCCGCGAAAGGTCTCTCGGGAGGGGCAACCGGGACACCTTGGACGCACACGCCAAGCTGGCGTACCTGACATTGAAACAAGGGCGGGCGGCCGAAGCCCTCGAGTTGATGCGCGAACTGCTACCTCTTCGCGCATCACACCTGGGGACGGACCACCCCGACACCCTCGACACCCACCTGCAGATCGCGAACGCCGTCGGAAGGCTGGGGCGTCCGGCTGATGCCGCGGATCAGTGTCGTTCTCTCCTGGGAAGGTTCCGAACGAAGCTGGGTCCCGATCACATAGACACCCTGGATGTCGAAGCCAGAATCGCGATGTGGACGGGTAAATCCGGAAGATACGCCGAAGCGTTCGGCCTCACCGAGGAACTCGTGCGGCGGCGCACCTTCGTACTGGGAGCGGATCACGCCGATACTCTCTACGCTCGCGGGCGGGAGGTGGCCTGGCTGTCGGCCATGGGGTTTCACGAAGACGCTCTGGAGCGCGCACGGAAACTTTTCGACGACAGGAGAAGGGTGCTGGGATTCGACCACCTCCACACCCTTCATACGCGTCGCCAAGTAGCACGCTTGGTGGAATGCGTAGAAGCTCCCGGCGTTTCGCTGCCTCTATGGCGCGAAACGCTCGACGAACACATTCGAATCCTGGGACCAGAACACTCCTTGACTCGAAAGGTCATTGCGTTCTCGGGATTTCGAGTGGAGTAGATGGCGAGTGGAGTAGATGCGGCCGGGACCCGTACGGGACGAGCTCGTCGCCGAGTGCGCGGTGTGGTGGAACCCGGGATTTGATCATGCCGTAGGGGCGAGCATGGAGCCATGACAGGGTGGCTGAGGGCGTGTTGGTGGGCATTGGCGGTCGTCGGGGCCGTCGCGGCGGTCGGGTTGGTGGTGTGGGTGTCGGTGGGGCACCCGGAGGGGTCCGATCAGGGCTGGGGCATCGCCGGGGCGGTCGCAGGCGTCGCCGCGCTCGGGGTCGGGCTGTGGCAGCTCAAGCTCACCGCGCAGAACGCGGCGAGCACGGCACCCGCGCCCGCGCCGGTGCCGGTTTCCGCGGAGGACGGGTCGGTCGCGGCGGGCGGGAACGTCCGCAACGCGCGAGCGCGTGACACTGCGCCCGGTACGGGTACGGGCGCTCCGGCGGGCGGGCCCGGGGTCTCCGCGAGCGGCGGGTCGATCGCTGCGGGCGGGGACGTCGACGGGGCGAGCGCCCACCGCGGCCCGTGAAGGTCCCGTGGCGCCGGCGCGCCGCCGGCTCGCCCGTCGCCGCCGCGGCACCGCCGGGAGTGACGGCCTCCCAGGGGGCGATCGCGGCGGGCGGCAGCGTGGTCGGCTCGGTGGTGGTGAACGCCGAGCGGGCGCTGCCGGCCGAGGCGTACGCGCCGATCCGCTTGGACGCCGAGGCGCAGGGGGTGTCGAACATCCCGGCAGCGGCGGGGTTCGTCGGTCGCGGCGCGGCACTGGACGCGTTGGACGCGGCATTCGCCGACGGTGCGGGCGGAGTGGTGCTGCACGCGGTCCACGGGCTGGGCGGGGTCGGCAAGTCCACGCTGGCCGCGTACTGGGCCGTGCACCGGGCGACCGCTCGCGTGCGGTGGTGGATCACCGCGGACGGCCCGGAAGCGGTCGATGCCGGGTTGGCGGCCCTGGCCCGTGCGCTCCAGCCGGGGCTGGGGGAGCTGCCGGCCGAGCTCCAGACCGAGCGCGCGGTGCAGTGGCTCGCCGCGCACGACGACTGGCTGGTCGTCCTGGACAACGTCGACCGGGTCGACGACATCGGCGCGGTCGTCGACCGGCTCGCGGGCCGGGGCCGGGTCCTGGTCACGACCCGGCGGGCGACCGGCTGGCACCGGTACGCCGCCACCATCTGCCTGGACGTCTTCGAACCGGCCGAGTCCGTCGCCCTGTTCACCCGGATCCTGAACCACCACGGGCCGCGGGACACCGAGGGCGCCGACGTGCTGTGCGCCGAGCTGGGGCACCTGGCGCTCGCCGTGGAGCAGGCCGCCGCGTACTGCGCGGAGACCGGCACCGGCCCCCGGGCCTACCTCGACATGCTGGCCCGGTGGCCCGCCACGATGTTCGCCGCCACCGCCGAAGGCGGCGACTCCGAGCGCACCGTCGCGAGGATCTGGCGGCTGACCCTCGACCGCCTGGCCGACACACCCCTCGCCGGAGACCTCCTGAGGATCCTGGCCTGGTACGCCCCGGCCGGCATCCCCCGCTACCTGCTGGGCGGCGCTGCCGAAGCGCCGGAACTCGTGTCCGCGATCGGCAGGCTCGTCGCCTACAGCATGGTCACCGACAACCATGACGGCACGCTGACCGTGCACCGCCTGGTACAGGCCCTCGCCCGCACTCCCGACCCCGACGACCCCCACCGCCGTCCCGAAGCCGTCGACATCGCCCGCGACCGGGCGGCCGCCCTCCTCGCGCACGCCTTCCCCGCCGAAGCCAACCAGCCTGCGGGCTGGCCCCGCTGCCGGGAACTCCTCCCGCACATCGACGCCCTCACCAGCCACCGGACATCCGATCAGGACACTGTCGACATCGCCTACGTCCTCGACCGCGCCGCCACCTACCTAGAGGGACAAGGCGCACTTTCCCCCGCACTCCTGGGTTTCCAGCGCGCCTTGGCGGCCTGGGAGCGGGTGCTGGGCGCCGACAACCCGGTCACGCTGAAATCCAGCAACAACCTGGCGAACGCTTACCAGTCGGCAGGGGATCTGGGCCGGGCGGTATCGCTGTACGAGCGCACCCTCGCCAGCCAGGTGCGGCTGCTGGGCGCCGACCACCCGGACACGCTGGTCTGCCGCAGCAACCTGGCGGGTGCGTACTTGTCGGCAGGGGACCTGGGCCGGGCGGTGCTGCTGTACGAGCGGACCCTGGAAGACCGCGAGCGGCTGCTGGGCGCCGACCACCCCGACACGCTGCTCTCCCGCAACAACCTCGCGAGCGCGTACGAGACCGTGGGAGACCTGGGCCGGGCGGTGCCGCTGTTCGAGCGCACCCTCGCCACCCTGGAGCGGGTGCTGGGTGTCGACCACCCCCACACGCTGACCTCCCGCAACAACCTCGCGGGCGCGTACGAGTCGTTCGGGGACGTGGGCCGGGCGGTGCCCCTGTATGTGCGGACCCTGGAAGAGCGCGAGCGGGTGCTGGGCGCCGACCACCCCGACACACTGACCTCCCGCAACAACCTCGCGTACGCGTACAGGTCGGCGAGAGACCTGACCCGCGCCGTACCGCTGTTCGAGCGCGCTCTGGACGACTGCGAGCGG
The DNA here is from genome assembly GCF_042736715.1 of Streptomyces sp. NPDC060049. Lineage (NCBI taxonomy): Bacteria > Bacillati > Actinomycetota > Actinomycetes > Kitasatosporales > Streptomycetaceae > Streptomyces > Streptomyces sp. NPDC060049. The sequence continues at coordinate 2,367 of NZ_JBHWVV010000030.1, read as the reverse complement.
GTGCTGGGCGCCGACCACCCGGACACGCTGGTATCCCGCAACAACCTCGCGGGCGCCTACGAGTCGGCGGGGGACCTGACCCGCGCGGTGCCGCTGTTCGAGCGCACGCTGGAAGGCTGCGTGCGAGTGCTGGGCGCGGGCCATCCGACGACCGAGGTGGTGAGGGTGAACCTGGAACGGGCGCGTTCCGCGTAGGGGCCTCGCGCCGCCGGTCCTTCCTGCTGGTCACCACCCCGCGGGACCAAGAGCGCAGAACGGCCAAGTGTGTGCCATTGGGGTATATGCGGCGGGGACTTGGGGCCTTGGTTCATTTGTGGACAAGTGACCGGCGAAGTCGAGACGAATGGTGGGCGACATCTCCCGGGGGGACGGTGAGTCGGGTCCGAAGACCTGATAGACAGTTAACCTCCACGGCCCCTTCGGTCGTACGCGTAGCCAGATGTGACGTTTTCACGTTTTACGGGGGCCCGGATCGGCCGCCCGCCTTGGGGGGATTGCCGCACCGTGAAGCCACTTCACCGTCACCTCGTCAACACCTCGCGCAAAGTCATGTGCACGGCCGCCCTCGCGGCCAGCCTGACCACCGCCGCGGTCGTGACCAACACGCCGATCGCGGGCGCCGGGGAAGCCGAACCGACCCCCGACAGCCCGCAGGCCACCGACCGCGGTGACGCCCGGCTGGACCTGCCCGACCTCGTCGCGGACCCGGCGCCGCCGCCGGGCGCGGCCAGTCCCGAAGGGGCCGTCGCCGGCATACCCATGACCGCCCTCGACGCGTACAAGCGCGCCGAGGTGTCGGTGGCCGCCGCGCTGCCCGGCTGCAAGCTGCCCTGGCAGCTGCTCGCGGGCATAGGCAGGACCGAGTCCGTACACGCCTCCGGCTACGGGCTCAAGGCGGACGGGTACACCGAGAAGCCGATCCGCGGGCCGCGCCTGGACGGCAACGGCTTCGCCGAGATCAGGGACACCGACAAGGGCGAGTGGGACGCGGACGCCGTGTACGACCGCGCGGTCGGCCCGATGCAGTTCATCCCCTCCACCTGGTCGACGTGGGGCGCCGACGGCAACGGCGACGCCAAGCGCGACCCGAACAACATCTACGACGCGGCGCTGGGCGCGGGCCTCTACCTCTGCGCGGGCGGGCGGAACCTCTCCGACGCGAGCCACCTGGACAAGGCCGTCCTCAGCTACAACAACTCGCGCGAGTACGTGAACACCGTGCTCGGGTACATGCGGCAGTACCAGGCCGGAGACGGCGCGGCCGCCGTGCCGAACCCGCCCGCCGGCACCTACCCGACCCCGAACCCGCCCGTCCTGCCCACGCCGTCGACCCCGCCCGCGCCCAAGCCGCCGGTGACTACGCCGCCGGTGACACCGCCGGTGACACCGCCCGTGACACCGCCGGTGACCCCGCCGGCCCCGCACCTGGCCAAGCTGGAAGTGGTCGGCGCCACCGAGCTCACGGCCGAGGCCGGGACCGTCTTCGCCCGGACCCCGCAGATCAAGGCGGTGCTCAGCGACGGCAAGCCGGCCGCCGACCAGGCCGTCGTGCTGTCGGTCGAGGAGGACACCACCGGCGGAACCGTCTTCGAGGCCGACGGCAAGGACTTCGCGGTGGTCCGCACGGACGCCCAGGGTCTGCTGAGCGTCCCGAAGCTCAAGGCGGGCCCCAAGGCGGGCGGGTTCGTCCTGCGCGGCACGGGCTACGTCACCGCGGGCGAGGCCACCGTGAGGCTCACGGGCAAGGTCACCCCGGCCACGCCGGTACCCGTGGAGGCGGACCTGCTGGTCCGTAGCGACGCGGGCGCCGGAAAGCCGATCGTGGCGGAGACCGGGACCCCGATCACGGGCGTGCAGTTCCTGGCGACGGCGAAGGGCGACGCGGTCGCCGGGGCGAAGGCCACGGCCGGGCTCGGGACCAAGGACAAGGACGGGAAGTGGGTCCCCGCGGACCCGGCGACGGCGGGTACGACGCCGTACTTCCTGGACAAGGACGGCAAGAAGCTGACGGAGCTGGAGCCGGCGGCGACGGGGGCGGACGGCAAGATCGCACTGCCGCAGCTGTCCACGACGGGCGTGGCCCCGGGCACGTACACGCTGCGCGTCCGGATCTCGGAGAAGGTCGAACTCTTCCTGGAGCTCACGATCACCGCGAAGCCGACCCCGACCCCGACCCCGACTCCGACTCCGACTCCGACCGGGACGTCCACCCCGAAGCCGTAAGCCCGGGCCCTTCCCGGCCCCGGGCCCCGGAGTCGTCCGTACCGCCTACGCCGAAGCGCCCCCGGCCCCCGGGCCACGGGGGCGGGGGGGGGGGGGGGGTGGGCCCCGCCGCCGCCCCCGGCCCGGGCACCGGCGGGGGCCCCG
>NZ_JBHWVV010000029.1:0-77506 GCF_042736715.1 Streptomyces sp. NPDC060049 | reverse complement strand
CCGAAAGCAACGAAATCGCTCCGTGTTGCCCAACCTGGACATCTCGGTAACTCTCCCTTGTAAGGGACACACGTCAAAGCCGCATTGACCCTCGGCCGCGGCAGGTCCGCTCGATGCCCGGAAGCACAAGGGCCGCGGCGTCCGCCCCTACCGGCGCCCGGCTTCTCCGCGACCCGTCACCCCTGAGCCGAACGGGTTCACGACCCCGTAACAACCACCATCGCGATCACTTCGAACAGACTGACGCGCAGCGTCCTGGTGCACGGCTGTCCGTCCCCGCGGAGCCGTCGACGCTACGACGACCGAGGCCCCGCACGTCCGCAGCGTCCCGGCCGGTGCGCATGCGGTTCGGCCGGTGCGCATGCGGGTTCCACGACGGAACCGTGACCGCCGCATACGCGAGCTGTAACGGTCCTCGCGGCGGCGTGAATCCGAAGCCGGCGCGGGCATCCTGTCCAGACCGATCCCAGCACGTCAGCAGCCACGGGGGCTCGTGATGCGCACCTTCCTCAAGACCACCCACATCCGCAGGCTCGGCGTCCTCGGCCTCGCCGCCGCCGCGCTCCTGGCCGCCACGGCTTGCGAGCCGAGCGACGACAAGGCGGGCGCCACCCCGCCGCCGAAGTCCTCCACCTCCCCTCCCGCGTCGCCCTCCGTCTCCGCGTCCGCGCCGGGCGGCCCCTCGGCTTCCGCGCCGTCCACGGCCAAACCCTCCGCGTCCTTGGCCGCGCCGGGCCGTCCCGGCGAGGCCGAGGGCGACCCCCAGGGCATCGACGGAAACTGCCCCGACGACTCCACCGACGTCAAGGTGGAGTGGGCCGTGCCGCCCACCAAGGACGACTCGAAGCTCCTGCTGACCATCACCAACACCGGCACCAAGCCGTGCACGCTCCGGACCTTTCCCGTCCTCCGGCTGGAGGACGGCCACGGCCGGCTCGTGGCGGTCTTCGAAAACTCCAAGCCGCGAACGGAGGTGACCCTGGCCCCCGGCAAGGAGGCGTACGCGGGTCTACTGCTGCGCCAGGCCGGTAAGGACGTCAGCACCCTCGTGAAGAACATGGCGCTCGCGCCGCACGGCCAGAGCCCCGACCACAACACGGGCGAGGGTGTGCTCCTCGAGATGCCGAAGGGCGGCGTGTACGTGGACGACAAAGCCCGCGTGACGTACTGGAACAGCAGCTCGGAGGCCGCCGTGTCGCCGCTCTTCGCCCACTGACGGGGCCGCCCGACCGCGGACGCACCCACCTTCGGGACGGAGGTGGGTGCGTCGTCCTCTCCATCGCCTGCGGTCCCGCGCGAGCGGCAGAGCGCCGGGGCCGGAACGTGCCTACGCTGGAGGAGGCTCACAGGGAAAACAGCGGCCGCCGCCTCGCAGAGCGCTCAGATGAGGTGCACCCATGGCGATCAAGCACATATCGGAAATGCGGTCGAGTCATCGTGTTCCCGCGATCGCGACCGTTTCCGCCATCGCAGCCGTGTGTCTGCCGTCCGGGTACTCCGCGTACACCGATTCCGACGAGCGAGCGCCGCACACGACGGTCATTCCGGTTGCTGTCGGCTCACGCGACGATTCCTGTCGGACGTCGCTCCCGGACAGTTTCTGGCGCGCACCTGTGGATGCGCTTCCCGTGCACCCGAACTCTTCCCGGTACGTCTCCTCGATCGGTGCCACGGAGCCGCTTCACCCGGACTTCGGGTCCGGACTCGCCGATGGCGAGCCTTTCGGCATTCCCATCACCGTTTCGGACGCGACGGTACCGGAATCGAAAGTCACCCTGGACATCGCCGAGGAAAGCGACCCGTCCGGGTACCGGATTCCACCCACCGCCAAGATCGAGAACGGTCCGGCGAGCGACGGCGACCGACACGTCGTCGTATGGGACCGCGCGCTGTGCAAGTCCTACGAGCTCTGGAACGCGCGACAGGAAGGTGACCGTGCCTGGCAGGCCGGCTCGGGCGCGGTCTTCGACCTGCGGACCCACACGCTACGGCCCGACGGGTGGACGTCGGCCGATGCGGCCGGACTTGCCATACTCCCCGGCCTGGTGCGCTATGACGAGGCGGCGGCCGGGCGCGTCGACCACGCGATCCGCATCACCGTGCCCCGCTCGGACCAGAGCTACATCTGGCCCGCGCGGCACGAGGCGGGCGCCGCGGCGGACGAGTCGCTTCCTCCCATGGGGCTGCGACTGCGGCTCAAGAGCTCGGTGGACACCTCGAAGCTGGCCCCGCAGGCCAAGGCCGTGGCCGAGGCGCTCAAGAAGTACGGCGCCATCGTCGCGGACAACGGCTCGGCCTGGTTCATCACCGGAGAAGAGCACCCCGGTTGGGACAATGCTCAGCTCGACGCGCTCAAGGGGTTCCACGGATCGGACTTCGAGGCGGTCGACACGTCCGGACTCCAGCAGTCGCCGGACTCGGGGGCCGTCGCGCCGCAGTAGCCCGGCGGGACTCGGCCGCAGGCTCGGTGAGAGCGACTCCGCAAACGAAAGGGAGACACGATGACGCTCTACCTCTCGAAGTTCAGCTACACGCCGGAGACCTGGGCGCGGTTGATCGGCCACCCCGAGGACCGTTCGGAAGCCGCCCGGTCGTACATCGAGTCCGTCGGGGGGAAACTCCACGGATTCTGGTACGCCTTCGGCACGCACGACGGCTACAACCTCTGGGAAGCTCCGGACAACGTGTCCATGGCCGCGGTGGCTCTGGCGATCAGTGGCGGTGGCGCGCTCAGCTCGTTCGAGACGACCGTTCTGCTCGGCATCGACGAAACGATGGACGCTCTGCGCAGAGCCGAGCAAATCCAGTACCGGGCTCCGGGCGTGCAGCGTTGAGCAAGCCCGGGCACCGGTCGGCAGCACCCGCCGTGCCGGGCGCAGCACTCGAAAGTGGCTGCGACCGGCACGTGTACGTGGGCGCCTGCTAGCCGAGTGCCGCCGCCAGCAGTGCGGCGGTCTTGGCCACCAGCGGGTTGTCGGCCGGGGCATCCTCCTCGGCCTTGGCCGTCAGGACGGCCATCACGATCGGTGCGCCGTCCGGCGGCCAGGTGATGCCCGCGTCGTTGTTGCCGCCGTACCTTCCGCCGCCGGTCTTGTCGGCGAGGATCCAGTCCGCGGGAAGGCCGGCGCGGAACCTGTCGCCGCTGGTCGTGTTGGCGAGCAGCCAGCCGGTGAGCCGCTCCCGGTCCGGTGGTGCGAGCGCGTCACCGAGGGTGAGGCGCGCGTAGGTGCGGCCGATGGCGCGGGGGGTGGTGGTGTCGGTCACGCGCCATGGTTCCGCCGAGTTGAGTTCCGGCTCCCATCGGTCGAGCCGGGTCCTGCCGTCCCCGATCGAGCGGCAGAAGCGGGTGATGGCGGCCGGTCCCCCCAGCTCGCGGAGCAGCAGGTTCGCGGCGGCGTTGTCGCTGTAGCAGATGGCTGCTTCGCACAATTGGGCGACGGTCATGCCGTTCTCGAGGTTCTCGGCTTTGCCGGTGCGCGGGGAGTAGCCCGACTTCGTCACGTACTCCGCGGTGTAGCGGATGCGCCGGGCCAGGAACTCGCCGTCGTGGTCGAGGTCGCGCAGTACGGCCGCGACGGCGACCGTTTTGAACACCGAGCACATCGGAAAGCGTTCGTCCGCGCGGTACGCCACCGTCCTGCCGGTGCGCATGTTGCGGGCGAACACGCCCAGGCGGGCGGAGTGCTGCTGCTCGAGCTCCCTCAGCCGGGAGGTGATGCCGTCCGGGGCGGGTAAGGCATGTGCCGTTCCGCCGAGGGGCAGGGTGGCGCAGAGTGCGGCGCCGGCTCCGAGAGCGAGTGCGGTGCGGCGGGATGGGCGAGGTCCTGTGGTGCGCAAGGCGTGCTCCTTCTGAGGCGGTCGGTCGTGACGTACGTCAACATGGTGACAGCCGGGCTGGTTTCGCCGCGGATGCGACGGCCGGCAGGCGGAGCCCGTCAGGGGCGGCCGGCCTCGTCCCGGTCGGCCCAGGTGAGGGCTGCGGCGAGGGAGCGGAAAGCGGTGCGGTAGATGACGGGGGTGGTGTGGGTGGACCGGTGGAAGTGGTGCCGCAGGTTCGCGGGGGTACCGAGGCCGGTGCGGGCGGCGATGCGCTCGACGGGGTCGTCGGTGCGTTCCAGGAGCCGCTGAGCGAGCTGGATACGGGCGCGGAGCAGGTACTGGAGCGGACTGATCCCGGTCTCGGTGCGGAAGCGCCGGGTCAGGGTGCGTGTGCCGAGCCCGGCGCGGTCGGCGATCGCGGCGAGGGTCAGGGGCTGTTCGAGGTTGGCCTCCATCCACCGGACCACCTCTTCGAGGCTGCCGTCCGAGGGGGCGAGGGCCGTCGCGGAGACGTCGCCGGTGGGGTCGTCGGCCGGGGCCTGGAGCTGGAGGAACGCCTGTCTCTCGGTTTCGATGACCACGGATTCGCCATGGTCGAGAGTGATCAGGCGGAGACAGAGGTCGAGGCCTCCCAGCACGCCGGCCGCACTGAAGAAGGGGCCGTGCGCCACGACCGCGCCGTCGGGGTCGACCTCGATCCGGGGGTGCAGGCGCGCCAGCTCCCCGGTGTGCCGGCGGCTGGTGGCGGCGCGGCGTCCGTCGAGCAGACCGGTGGCGGCGAGGACGAACGTGCCCGTACCGACCGCACCGATGCGGCTGCCCCGTGCGGCGGCGGCGCGCAGGGCGTCGGCCACGGCGGGTGCGGGCTCGTCGCGGAAGTCCGCGCAGCCGGGGAGCAGGACGGTGTCGGCGTCTTCCAGCCCCTCCAGGCCCCACGGCGTCTCGATACGGAAGGGAGCCGCGCCCCCCGTGCTCTCGAAGCCCGGCGCGAGGCAGATCCGCACGTCGTAGTCGACCCACGGGTGGTGCCTGGCAGCGGCGGCGAACGTCAGTCCGGGGGTGGTGAGCTGGTGCCCCGGAACTCCGTCGAGCGCCAGGACGGCGATCAGTGACATGTCCCGAATTTAGCCGAGGGTGACATCCGAGCGGCTGTTTCGGTGCGGGGCCCGGCCCGGAGGATGGGGATCAGCACGGAGTCGGGGCGTGAGGGGCCGCCCGGTCCGTGCCGATTCCTGTGCCCCTGCCGAGAGGACCGACATGCGCCTTACCCCTGTTCACCGCCCGATCCCCGATCCCCGTTCCCCGGGCCGTCGCGGCATGACGCTGCGCGCCGCGGCCGCGGCCGGTGCGGCCGCCGTACTCGGCATGACACTCATGGCCGGCAGTGCCGGCGCCATCGTCAACGGTGGCGATTCCACGGAGCGTTACTCCTTCATGGCGTCCATCCCCTTGTCCGCCACCCTGGAGGACGGGGTGGTGCTGAAGGCCCCCTGCGGGGCGACGCTGATCGACCGGCAGTGGGTGCTCACGGCCGGTCACTGTGTGGACCCGGCGCTGGGGGTGACCCCTGACGGCGTGGTCCGTGTCGGCAGCGAGCACCGCACGTCCGGCGGTACCGTTCGCAAGATCGACAAGATCGTCATGCACCCGGGCTACGCCCAGGGCGAGGCCGGCGCTCCCAACCGCGACGACCTCGCTCTGGTGCGCCTCGACCGCCCCGTCGCCCAGAAGCCCATCAGGATCGCGAAGCAGGCGGGGCCCGTGGGCACCCCCACGCGGATCCTCGGCTTCGGTACGGTCGTCGGCGCCGATTCCCCGACGGACTGGGTGTTCCCCGAGCGGCTCCAGCAGCTGGATACCCGTAGGGGATCCGAGGCCGAGTGCTTCGATCGTGCCGGGGAGACCCGGCTGTGCACGGTGAGCCCCAAGCCGAATGCCATGGCCTGCAACGGGGACTCCGGCGGCCCTCAGGTGCAGCGCGCCAGGAACGGCCGCTGGGAACTCGTGGGTACGACGTCGGGTGACGGTGACAACGACCCGACCTGCTCCACGGGGCCGGGCCTCTACACCAACGTGCCGGTGTACGCGGACTGGATCCGCAAGACGATCCGCCAGTCCGGCTGACACGGCGGGCGGTCTGGGAGCGGGCACACGGGCTGAAGGTGGCATTCGCGCCGGTCTGGCTATATTCCTGACGTGTCAGTCATCGCTGTCCTCGCGCTCGACGGGGTTCCCGGCTCCCACCTCACCACCCCCGGCATGGTGTTCGGAGCCGCGTCCCGTGACCATCCGGGGGTGGAGTACGAGGTGAGGCTCTGCGCCGCCCCCGGTCTCCGGACGGTCTGTTCGCCCGGTCCGGTGCCCGTCGGGCTTCCATGGGGCCTGGAAGGGTTCCAAGGTGCGGATGTCGTCCTGGTCGCCGGGCACCCCGGGTACCGCGACGGGCCGCCGTCATCCGTGCACGACGCGCTGCGCACGGCAGCGAGCCGGGGAATCCGGCTCGCTGCCGTCGGAACCGGCGTCTTCACCCTCGCGGCGACCGGGCTGCTGGACGGGCGCCGCGCGACAACCGGCTGGCGGCACACCGGGGAACTCGGGGCACGCCATCCGCGGATCGAGGTCGACCCGCTCGGCGCCGTGGTCGAGGACGGCCCCTTCCTCACGGCTGCGGGGATCTTCGGTGGGCTGGACGTCTGTCTGCACGTTCTCCGTGGAGACCACGGTGCGCGAGTGGCGGGAGAGACCGCCCGAGAGCTGATCACACCACTGCAACTCGACGCGGACAGGGTCCAGGACACCATCGAACAGGAGATCATGGACAGCGCGGGGCTCGAACCGACCCTCCGCTGGCTGGAGACCCGGCTCGACCTGGCCGTGACCCTCCCGGACATGGCCGCGCACGCACGGACGAGCCCGAGCAGCCTCACCCGTCGCTTCCGCGCCCATACCGGTCGCACCCCCCTCCAGTACCTACTCCACGCGCGTCTCTCAGAGGCCCAGCGGCTGCTCCGCGAGACCGGCATGTCCGTTGAGGAGATCGCCGCCCGCACCGGCTTCAGCTCATCGGCCGTCCTACGCCGTCACTTCCGCTCCCTGACCGGCGCCACGCCCCGCGCCTACCGCCAGACCCATCGCGGCGAGCGCACTCGACGCGGACGGGAATAGCCGGAGCGGTCTGTTCCGGCGCAGCGCGGTCAGCTGCGCGGTCAGGGCGCGATCCGGCTGCCGCCGTAGGTCACCACGAGGCGGCCGTCCGAGGCGAAGGACCAGCGCATGACCCCGGAGTAGGAGGTGCAGCGGGAACCGTTCGAGCCGGCCCAGAACTGGTTCGAGCTGTCGGCATCGCCGACGGCCTTGTCGTTCGAGCCGCTGCCGACGCGGCAGGAGACGTTGTTGCGGAACACCGAAGTACCGGCGTCGAACGAGTAGTTGCGCTGGGCGTTGGAGGTGCTGATGTTGTCGGACATCGTCATCGTGCCGGGGTTCCTGTTGTAGGTGAACCCGTGCTTGCCGTTCTCGTGGGCGATGCTGCGCCGGATGACGTGGTTGACCGGGATGTCCTCGCCGCCGAGCTTGTAGCCGTTGCGGTCGCCGTTGGAGTTCACGGTGCCGTCGCTGAGCGTGCCGTTGCGGTAGGAGAGCGAGTCCTCGATGGTCACCGCGCCGATCGGTCCGGTATCGGTCTTGGTGTAGAGGTCCCAGCCGTCGTCGATGTTGTTGTGGGCAACGGCGTAGCGGAAGACGTTGCCGGGGCCGACCGTGAGCTTGGCGGCGAAGCCGTCGGCGTCCTCGCCGTCGGAGTCGGCGTTGTCGTGCGACTCCGCGCTCAGGATGAGGTTGTTGGACGGCCACTGCTCGCGTGGCGTGCCGGCGGCCGTGCGGGAGAGCTGTAGCCCCGAGTCACGGTTGAAGCGGGTCACCGTGCGCTCGATGATGTTGTTGCTGCCGCCGATGAAGATCCCGTTGTCGCCGGCGCGTTCGACGATGACGCCGTTGACGTGCCAGTAGGAGCCGTTCACGGCGAGCCCGCGGTTGGCCGGGTCCTCGGCCATGGCCGCGAAGCTCAGCACCGGGATCTCACCCGGGTAGGCCGACAGCTTCTTCCGGGCGTTCGCGGTGCCGTTGTTGCCCGCCTCGATGGTGACGGTCTGCGCGTGGTGGTAGGTCCCGCCCCGCAGGTAGACCGTGCCGCCGGCCCCGACCCGGGTGATCGCCGAGACGAGGGTGGTCGGGTCCGACACCGTGCCGGCCGCACCGTCCCGGCCGTTCGGTGCCACGTACAGCGCGGAGACCGAAGGCGGCGGAGTGGTGCCGGTCGTTTCGACATCGAGGTGGTCGAGGTTGGGAAGGCCGGCGGAGGTGGTCGGACTGAACCGGATGGTGTTGCTGCCCGCGTTCACGGGGACCGTTAACGTCTTCGTCGTCCAGCCGGTCCACGTACCGGTGCTCTCGAACGGGGCCGAGGCGACCTGGGAGCCGTTCACGGAGACGCTCGCCGGCCTGACGCCCGTGGTGCCGTTGGCGAAGCGGACCTGGAGCGTGGCCGTGCCGGCGGCGGTGGCGTTCACGGTGAACTGGGCGTGGGCGCCGGTCGCGTTGGCGCCGTTGCAGAATCCGCTGCCGGAGTAGCCGGCCCAGTCGGAGTCGATGCTGCCGGTACAGACCGCCGGGGAACTCTCGGCCTCGTAGCGGGTCGAGGCGGCCTGAGCCGGGGGGCCGGTCAGCGCGACGAGGGTGCCGGCCAGCAGGCCGGCGGACGCGATGGCTGCTCTCAAATGCATCGTTCGTCTCCAGGTGGGTGGGTTCGTGCGACCAGGGGGCTGGTGTGGCCGGGAACTGCCTGCGGACCCGCGGAGCGGGCAGACAGAGACGTGACAAGCGCCGGGTTCACGGATATGAACGGCAGTGGGACGCCACAGTCCGGCAGGACTGTGGTTTCGTCGGACCCTAGAGGGCAGGTCATGAGCACGTCAATGGACCTATACGCGAATCCTGTTCATGGATATGAACAGTTCACGGCCCCCAGCCGGGAGATCTCCAGGTCAGCACGCCGCATCAGCAGCGCAAGATTTTCGCGGGCGGAAGTAAGTCCGGACACCGCTTTTGACGACAGCCCGCGCCCGGTGGCGTTGCCTCGGCGGGTGCGGTCGGCCGGTCGTTTCACACCGGTCACGAGGGGGGGTTCCGACCGGCGGTAGGTCTCGAGCATGACGAAGACCCCCGGCGGTGAGAGCTGTTCGGCAACTCACCGCACGGGGGCCTTCGTGTCCGGCGTTCATGTCCGTGAAGGAGTTCCTCCACCAGGATCGCCGCCGCCCCCGGCCCCGCCCGCGTCGCGGGGAGACCGGGACCGGCCCTGCCGCACGAGGCGGCGGAGCCGGATCAGCTCGCGGAGGAGGCCCGACGCATCCGCGCCGCGAGCAGCAGGCCTGCGCCGGCGACGAGTGCAGTGCCCGCACCGCCCGCGATCAGAGCCGAGTCACCCGCGCCGGTGGCGGCGAGGGAACCGCTGCCGCCCTGGGCGGTGACGGTGGTGTTGCCCGTGCCGGTCCCCGGGTTGGCACCCGCGCCGGAGCCCGAACCGGTGCCGGGGGTGTTCTGGTCCGACTTGCCCTTGTCCTGGTCCTTGTTCTTGTCCTTCTCCTGCTCGGCCTTCTTGTCCTTGGCGCGCGCCTCGTGCTGTCCCGTCTTCAGGAACTCGGTGCGGTCGGCGGCAGTGCCCGCCAGCGCGGCGCGGCCGGCCTTGACCAGTTCCGGTCCCCCGCCGTCGATGATGCTCGCGATCGCGACGCGGTTGTCCTGGTCGCGCAGCTCGTACTGGGTCACCTCGAGGAAACGGCGCAGCTCGGCCGGGGTCGCGGAACCGTTGAGGAGCTTGCTGATCGCCCCGCTCAGGATCGGGCCGTCCCAGCCTTCGTCGATGCGGGCGAGCTCGACCCGGTCGTCGGAGGCCTGCGCGAGGTACCGTCCCGTGGCCAGGAAGGCGACGCGGTCGGCGGGAGTGCCGTTCAGCGCGGCGACGCCCGCCTTCACCAGCCCCGGCCCCCCGCCGTCGATGATCTGCGCGATCCGGACACGGTTGTCCTGGTCGCGCAGCTGGTGCTGAGTGACCTCGTAGAAGTGGCGCAGCTGCTCGAGAGTCGCCTTGTCGTTCCCGAAGAGTGCGTTGATGCCTTCCTTCAGGCCGGGGCCGGCATCGTTCAGCAGACGGGTGATGAGCACCCGGTAGTCGTCGAGGCGGATCTTGTGCTGGTCGGTCTCGATGAACTTGCGCATGGCCGCGGGGCCGTCGGCTATGGCCTTGCGGCCGGCTTCCTTCATGTACTCGCTGGCCATCGGGTCGGCGATGATCGCGAGGATGGTCTTGCGGTCCTGCTCCGCCTGGCCGTCGTCGGCAGGGCCCGTCGACGCCTGGTCGGGTGCGGTCGGAGCCGTCGGATTGGTGGACGTGGCGGCCTCATGGCCGGCGGCGAAGGCCGGTGACGCGATGAGGACGACAGGAGCCAGCGCAGCGGTGGTGACCGCCGCTGCGATACGGGACAACTTCACAGACAAAACCCCCTGGAAAATGTTCTTACGCGGTACAAGACTCACCGGCTGCGCCGATGGTTGTACGGCGCATCGAGAACGCGAGCAGGAGTGAGCCGGGGCTGCTCCGGGCGGCACGCGCAGCCACTGCGACAGACCTCTGACCCGGAGAGCACGTCTGCCGCGGTGAGCGGGAGGACGGGAGCGAGAAGGGTTCCGAGTGCGCGCGGCACTGGCGCACCGGCTTCGCGGCGGCAGAGCGGAACCCGAGTGGGCATCACCACTGCTATGGGACAAGCCGATCCGGAATGATCCCTTTGCGGACACCTGGGTGTGCTTCCAGCGGGTCAACTGTGATCAAGAGGGCTCTTGCACTACCCCTCCGGGGCATGTTGGCTGCGAATTTACCTTTCTTTTCATTCCCGTGGGGGGTTTGCCGTGTTGAAGAAGACGGACCTGATGTCCGAATTGTTCGGGAGTGATCGTTTTCAGAGGAAACGATCACTTAGGACCTCGATCGTCGGGGCGGCATCGGCCGCCTTGACCGTTTCCCTCCTCACCGGGCCCGCGTGGGCCGGACCCGCCGTGTCCAAGCCCCGCGATGTTCAGAAGACGGCATCCGTCAAGGGCCAGGACCTCAAGGCGAACGCCCGCAAGGCCGCTGCGAAGGAACCGGGTTGGAAGCCCGCACCGGTCGGCTGGCCCGCAGCCGGCACCGCCGAGGTCACCCTGCCCGCCGCTTCACCGCCGGCGAAGGCGAACACCGCCGCCCCCGTGCAGGCCGGCTCGCTGCCCGTGCGCGTCGCACCGACCGCCCCGGCCCCTTCGGCCGTCGGCGCCGGATCCGCGGCATCCGGCAAGGACGCCCAGCCGGGCCCGTCCCGGATCCGGGTCACGGTCGCCGACCACAAGGCCACCCAGCAGGCCGGAATCACCGGCCTGCTGCTGTCCGTTCAGCGCTCCGACGGCTCCACGGGAGCCGCGACCGCGCAGGTCGAAGTCGACTACGCCAAGATCAAGGATGCTTACGGCGCGAACTGGGCCTCCTCGCTGCGGCTCAGCCGGCTGCCCGCCTGTGCGCTGACGACACCCTCGAAGCCCGAGTGCCTCAAGGCCACCCCCCTGCCCACGCGGAACGACGCGAAGGCGTCCACGCTCACCGCGTCCGTGGACCTGCCGGCGGCCGGAGAGCCGTCGCCTCTCCTCAAGTCGGCGCCCAGCGCGCTGGCCGCTCCCGCGGGCGGTATGACGGTTCTGACCGCGGAGGCTTCCGCCGACGGCTCGGAGGGGTCTTTCAAGGCCACTTCCCTCGCGCCGTCCGGTTCGTGGTCGGCGGGCGGGAACTCCGGCTCGTTCGGCTGGAACATGCCGGTCGCGGCGCCTCCGGCGCCCGGCGGCCTCAGCCCGAAGGTGGGCCTGTCCTACAGCTCTTCCTCGGTTGACGGGCGGACGGGCTCGACGAACAACCAGGCCTCGTGGGTCGGTGAGGGCTGGGAGTACAACCCGGGCTTCATCGAACGCACGTACGTCTCTTGTGAGAACGACAAGAATGGCGGCAACAACACCGCCAAGACCGGCGACCTGTGCTGGAAGTCGGAGAACGCGACGATGTCGCTGAACGGCTCCAGCTCGGAGCTGCTCTGGGACGCCGGCAAGGGCGTGTGGAAGCTGTCGAACGACGACGGCTCCCGCGTGGAGCGGATCTACGACTCGCCCGGAAACGGTTCGGGAGACAGTGACTCCGAGTACTGGCGGGTCACCACCACGGACGGCACGCAATACTGGTTCGGCAAGAACCGCCTGCCCGGCTGGACGACCGGCAAGGAGGAGACGGGCTCGGTCAACTGGGTGCCCGTCTTCGGCAACCACCCGGGCGAGCCGGGTCACGGAGCGGACTTCGCGTCCTCCAGCGTGACCCAGGGCTGGCGGTGGAACCTCGACTACGTCGTCGACCCGCACAACAACGCCATGGCCCTCTACTACACCAAGTACGGGAACTACTACGCGAAGAACGGGAAGATCGACGCCTCGGCGCTCTACACCCGTGACAGCACCCTGAAGAAGATCTCCTACGGCCTGCGCGCCGGCCAGGTCTACACCCCGGCGCCGGCTCCGGCACAGGTCAACTTCACCGTCAGCAACCGCTGCACCGCGGCCACTTGTACTTTGGACGCCGCCCACGCCACCGACTGGCCCGACGTCCCCGTATACCTGGACTGCAAGTCCGGCGCGCAGTGCCTGCAGGGCTCGCCGTCCTTCTGGTCGACCAAGCGACTGACGGCCATCCACACCGTCGCCTTCTCCGGCGGCGCGCACGTGCCCGTGGACTCCTGGACGCTCGCCCAGTCCTACCCGGCGACCGGTGACACCACCAAGCCGGCCCTGTGGCTCGACTCCGTCCAGCACATCGCCAAGGCCGGCGCCCTCACCGACGCGCCCCCGCTCACGACCACGTTCGCCGGCACGCCCATGGCCAACCGGGTCGACGGGGCCGAGGGCAGACCACCGATCAACAAGCGGCGCATCACCCAGATCACCGGCGAGACCGGCAGCAGCACCCTGGTCACCTACCACTCCACGAACTGCACCCCGACCAGCCTTCCCACCGCCGACGACACCAACACCAAGCGCTGCTACCCCTCCTGGTGGACCCGCGACGGAGCCGTGGAGGAAGTCAAGGACTACTTCCACAAGTACCTGGTCGCCAAGGTCATAGAGGCAGACACGACCGCCGGCACCGGCTCCCCCTCCAAGACCACCACCTACACCTACTCCGGCGGCCCGAACTGGGCACGCGACGAGAGTGAATTCACCCTCGACAAGCACCGCACCTGGGGCGACTTCCGCGGCTACCGCACCGTCCGCACCCTGACCGGCACCACCAACCGGCTCAAGAGCGAAACCGACTACTACCTCGGCATGGCCGGCGACAAACTCGCCAACGGCCAACCGCGCACGGTCGCGGCCATCAACGGCGTCACCGACCGCCGCGACTTCGCCGGCAAGGTCTCGGAAACCCGCGCCTACGACGGCGAAGCCGGCGCCGCGGTCGAGAAGACCACCCACACTCCGTGGGTGTCGGGCGGCAACGCCTCCCAGCCGGTCACGGGTATCACCGATCCGGACACCCCTGGCGCGGCCGGGCCGGTACTGGCCTCCAAGGTGGCCCGGTTCCCCGGAACCGCCACCTCCGTCACCAGCAAGCTCCTCGCCAACGGAACCTGGCAGCAGAACACCACGGCCCGGACCTACGACAAGACCTACGGCCTGCTCCTGGCCGAAGGCAACGACGGGGCGAACACGACCGAGGCCACCTGCACGGTCACCCAGTACGCGGCACCCGATACGGCGAACTGGTTGATCGCCTACCCGAGCCAGGTCACCTCCACGACCGCCAAGCCGTGCACGAGGACCATCTCCGCCCCAGCCGTGACCGGCGCCGGCCGGACCTCCTACGACGGCCAGGCCCCGGGCACTGCGCCCAAGGCCGGTCTGGCCCTCGCCATCAAGACCGAGCAGGCGTCCAAGGTGGACGCGAACGGCCGGCTCGTCTGGGAGACCACCGGCCAGACCACGCACGACCAGTTCGGGCGCGCCCTGACCTCCAAGGGGCAGGACGGGCAGACCACGGTGACGGCCTACACGCCGGCCGCCGATGCCCAGCCGACCAGGATCACCGTCACAGACCCCAAGGGCCACACCACCACCAGCACCTACGACGGCCTGCGCGGCCTGGTCCTGACCACCACCGACGCGAACAACCGCACCACCACATCGCGGTACGACGCCCTCGGCCGCCTTGTCAAGGGCTGGGCCACCGGGCGTCCGACGACCCAGCAGCCCAACATCACCCACACGTACAAACTGTCCGCCACCGCCCCGTCCACCGTCACCACGAAGAAGCTCTACGAAGACGGCTTCTGGGGCACCTCGGTCACCTTCTACGACTCCCTGCTGCGCCTCCGCCAGACCCAGAGCGACGCCATCGGCATCACCGGGCGGGTCATCACCGACACGTACTACGACGACTACGGGCGCGTCCTGCGGACCAATGCCCCCTTCTACAACGACAAATCGGCCGGCACGACGATGCTCGTCGTCCCCGACAACCAGATCCCCAGCGCCGTCGAAACACGCTACGACGGACGCGGCCGCGTCACCGACTCGATCCAGCTGTCCGTGAACACGGAGAAGTGGCGCACCACCACCACGTACGGGCCCGACTGGCAGGCCGTCCTCCCGCCCCAGGGCGCGACCGCCACTCTGACGGTCACCGACGCCCGCGGCCGCGCCGTCGAACGCCGCGACCACAAGGACCGCACGCCCGTCATCGGCGCGGCGGCCACCCAGTACGAGAAGCACACCTACGCCTACGACCGCGCCGGCCGGCCGGCGACGATGTCCGACAACTCAGGGCGCAACTCCTGGACCTACAGCTACGACCTGCGGGGACGCCAGACCGAGGGCAACGACCCCGACAAGGGCAAGACCACCACCGTCTACGGCGCCGACGGCCGTCCCCAGAGCGCCACCGACGCGCGGAACGTCACCCTCGCCACCACGTATGACGAACTCGGCCGTCCGACAAGCCTGCACAAGGGCACAGTCACCGGCACCAAGCTCGCCGACTGGACCTACGACACCGCCGCCGGCGGCAAGGGTCTACCCGCAACCACCACCCGCTACGACGGCACAGCCGCCTACACCAGCACCGTCACCGGCTACGACACCGGTGGTCGGCCGACAGGTACCAAGGTCACCATCCCCACGGTCGCGGGCGAAGAGAAGCTCGCCGGCACCTACACCGTCGACAGCACTGCGACCCCGGTGAGCGGGCTGCCCGCCACAACCGCTTACAGCACCACCAACAGCAACGCCACGACCGCCCTGCCTGCCGAGACGGTCACCAACAACTACGGCAAGCAGGACAAGCTGGCGGTCATCGACGGCACCCTCTCCCAGGTCTACCTGCGCGGCGCCGCCTACACACCCTTCGGCGAGCTCGCTCAGGCGAGCATGGGCAACCTGGGCACGCTGGTCTACAACTCGGTGTGGTACGACTCCCTGACCCGGCGGGTGATGAGGTCGAAAATCGACCGGGAAGCCTCCGGGCCGATGACGCTGTCGAGCATCACCTACAGCTACGACCCCGCGGGCAACATCACCCGGATCACCGACCAGCAGGACGACGCCAAGGTCAAGGACGACCAGTGCTTCACCTACGACTGGGCGCGCCGGACGACTGAGGCCTGGACCTCGGGAGACGACTGCACCACGAAGCCCGTCAACGGCGCCGGCACCCCTGCCCTGGGCGGCGTCGACCCGTACTGGACGAGTTGGACGTTCACCGACACCGGGCAGCGCGCGACGGAGAAGCAGCACAAGGCCGGACCGGTCACCGCGGACACCACCCGCACCCACACCTACCCCACCGGTACCGCTCCCGGCCACGAACTCCTGAAGGTGACCGCCACAGGCGGTACCACCGGGACCGACACCTTCGGCTACGACACCGCCGGAAACCTCACCACCAAGGACACCGCCACCGCGGCCGCCCAGACCTTGACGTGGAACGACGAAGGTAGAATTGCCACCTCCACCATCTCCGGCAACACCACATCATTCCTCTACGACACGGCCGGCACCCGGATCCTCAAGCGTGATCCGGCGACGACCACGCTCTACCTCCCCGGCGGCCAGGAACTCATCCTGACCAAGGCCACCAACACCGTCACCGGCAACCGCTACTACACCGTCCCCGGCGGTTCGGCCATCCGCTCCAGCAGCGACAACCGCGTCCGCCTCCTCGTCTCCGACCACCACGGCACCAACACCCTCTCCATCAGCGCCACCAGCCTCACCTACAACCGCCGCAAATCCCTCCCCTACGGCGCCCAACGCGGCGCACCACCAGCGTTCTGGCCCGGCCAGAAGGGATTCGTCGGCGGCGACACCGACACCACCACCGGCTTCACCCACATCGGCGCCCGCGAATACGACCCGACCACCAGCCAGTTCATCAGCGTCGACCCGCTGCCGAGCCTCGACCGCCCACAGTCCCTCAACGGCTACAACTACGCCGACAACAACCCCAGCACCTCATCCGACCCCACGGGCGAGGGCCAGATGCGCGGCCCCCTCGCACACTTCAACGCAAACACCCCGAAGACGGCGCCTCCACAGGCGATCTGCGTGAGGGATGTGCGGGGCGCCGGGTGTGAGGTGTCCTCGCCCCGCCAGGCGGGGGCCCTGACAGGTGCGGGCGACTGCATCTCGTCGAACACGACGTGCAGAAGCCGGGAGTTCGTCGGCTGACCTCCGTGGTGCGGCCGCGCAGTGACAGCAGTGGCCGCACCACGGCGTGAGCGTGTGTGATCGTGCGGCGGTTCGACGCCGAGGCCCGCACATCGAGCTCGTCAATGAGCCTTGGCTGAAATATCTCCTGGACGGAGCCTCCCGCAGGGCACAGACTACGGTGGGCGATCAAGTGGCAAGAGGGCGGACAGCGATGGGGGACGCTCGGTGCTGCGCATTCATTTCACTGCCGAGGACCTGGCCCGGACCCGGGTGGCCGCGACGATCGGCGCGGCCGCGGAAACCATGTACGGCCTGAGGCTGCTGCGTGACTGTGCCGCCAACGCTCTGCCCTTTCGTCCCTGGGGGGCAGCGGTCCGCGGGCGGCTGGACGCGAAGGCCCGGCCGTTCACGAGCCTGCTGGCCAAGGGCGGCCCGGACATCGACCTGACCGTGCTCATGGGTGACACGCCGTCCGTCGAGGAGGGCATCGACAACCTGCTGCGGGCATCACCCGCCCTGATGCGGACCGAGCTCGAACACATCGACTTCCATCCTTCGCAGCTGCCGTGGGCCCGGAGTCTGGCGGCGGGCGATCCCGAAGCCCTCCGGGACTTCGCCGCGGGGCTGGCCGCCTGCAACGAGGCGATCATCGCTCCCTACTGGAACAGGGCGAGATCCCACATGGAGGGCGTACGGGGGACCTTCGCGCGCACACTGCTCGACGGCGGGGTCGAACGCCTGCTGGAGGGGATGTGCGTCCCGTTGGTGCGGTGGCGGGCGCCCGTGCTGGAGGTGCGCTACCACCGGCACGTCGAAGTCCACCTCGGGGGGCGCGGCCTCGTCATCGCGCCGACGGTCTTCCTGTGGCGGGACCCGGCACTGCTGTGGGACTCGCAGGACGCCACCTCGGCGCCCACGCTCGCCATTCCCACCATCGGTGACGCCGAGACCGGCGCCGCACTGTGGGGTGCCCCGCGAGCCGCCGACCAGTCACTGGGCGCACTGCTGGGGCGTACGCGGGCCGCGGCACTGAAGGTGGCCACCGAAGGGTGCAGCACGACCGAGCTGGCGCGACGCCTGAACGTGTCGATCGCGGCGGCGAGCGAGCACGCGACGGTACTGCGCAACGCCAAGCTGATCACCACCAGCCGGCGCGGCAAATCCGTGGTGCACACCGTCACGCCGCTCGGCACCGAACTCCTGGGGAACGCGCTCACCGAACACGAGTGATCTCGGCCTCGTCGTCTACAGGCCGTGTCTGGTGGACAGGAAATCTCGGAAGACCCGTGCGGAGCGCGGATTCTGGCTGCACTGCCACACGCCGTGCGGGCAGTAGTCGGTGATGCTCTGGTAGAGCGGCTTGTGCCTGGCGATCCATGCCAGCATGCGCCGCATGTAATCGGGGTTGTCGCCGTTGCGGAACAGCCCCCATTCGGGGTAAGAGATCCGCTTGCCGTGCTCGTTCGCGAAGTCGACCTGCTGCTGGAGTCCGTAGGGCTGGTTGACCTGCTCGTCGAACGTGCGGCCCGGCTCCTGGTCGTAGGAGTCCATGCCGATGATGTCGACCACGTCGTCGCCGGGGTAGCACCTGGTCCAGGCGATCGCGTCACCGCCGCGGTTGGGGGCGAAGTCGAAACGGAACCGCTGCCCTTCCACCGAGCGCATGGCATCCACGATGCGCCGCCAGTACCTCTTCCAGTTCTCGGGGTCGGGCCGGCACCGGTGGGTGTAGTTGAAGCCGTTCATCTCCCAGCCGAGCACGATCACCGTATCCGGCACTCCGAGCCCGACCAGGCGCTCGGCCAGCCGCCGGAAGTGGTGGTCGTACGCGCCCTGCGCCCCGGAGCGGAGCAACTCGGCGATCCGGTCGTCGGGGACGCCTGCCTCGTTGCGCTCCAGCATGGGCACGTTCAGGACGAACAGCCGATCGGCTCGCGCCCTGCGCCACCGTGCCCAGGTGCGCAGGGAATCGGGCGCCCCCTCGATGTTCGTCCAGGTGTCGCCGGGCAGGTAGGTGTGTCCGGCGCGCAGCTCGGTGCCCCCGAGCCAGTGCGAGAGTTCGTGCATCCTGTCGACGCCGGGTGAGCCGTAGTGGAGGTAGGCACCCACTGCGACCTCGCTCCCGGCGCCTCTGCCGGATGACCGGTGCGGGGGCGTGGCGAAGGCGCCCCCGGTGGCGAGCAGGACGGCAGCGACCGTACTCGCGCACCCGCCCGCCAGCCGGCGGCCTCGATGGGACATGGCGTCTCCCCAGGCTTGGCGAATCGATGTGTCTGGCAGCGACGTTAGGCATCTCATCCGACTTTCGCCTGTCCGGTGTCCTGATGCTGGGCCATTCGCAGCGGCCGACTGGCTTCGCTTGATCTGATCGGGTGAACGTCACCGTCCGTGCGAGCCCCACAGATCGGCCGAAATTCGATCATCTCGGCGGAACCTGCCGCAGCAGCAACTTCGTTCGAGGTCTGTAAGAGGAATCAAGTCGCTCCACCAGGGAGTACACCGTGCGCATTTTGTTCACCGGCCCCGCTGCGGCGGGCCACCTGTTCCCGATGGTGCCGACGGCCCAGGCACTCCAAGCCGCCGGGCACCAGGTGCTGTTCGCCGGTTCGGCCCCGCTCGACCAGATGGGGCAGACCGGCCTGCCCACCGTCGAGATCGGCGACGGCTCGACGCTCATGGAAGCCTTCAGGCGCGCCTCGGACGGCGCCGATCCGCAGTTCATCACGGACGGGAAGAGCCTGGAGGACACCCAGCGGCTGGCGGCGGCCGGTTTCGCCGAACACGGCCGGGTCACCATCGACGACCTGCTCGCGGTCGCCACCGCGTGGCGACCGGACGTCATCGTCCACGCCGCCTTCCAGGCCGCCGCACCGCTGGTCTCGGCGGCACTGGGCATACCCGCCGTCGTGCACAACTTCGGCGTGATGTCCGGCTTCGGCATGGTCGGCATGCTCGCCGACCTCCTGGAGGACGAATACCGGGCCCGCGAGGTCGAAGGCCCGGCCACCCGTACGGTCCTCGACGTCGTACCCGCCTCCCTCGGCGGCGACGGCACCGGCTGGCGGGTCCGCTACGTGCCGTACAACGGCGGTGGCACGGTGCCCCGCGATCTCATATCCCGTGGCTCCCGGCCCCGGATCGCCGTCACCCTCGGAACGGTGGTGACGGCGTACGCCGGTGTCGACCCGGTCGCCCGGGTGATCGCCGAGGCCGCCTCCGTGGACGCCGATTTCCTGCTCGCCGTCGGGGACACCGACCTGAGCCCGCTCGGCACCCTTCCCGCCAATGTCCGTTCCCTGCCCTGGGTGCCACTGGCCCAGCTGCTGGACACCTCCGACGCGATCGTGCACCACGGCGGCTCCGGGACCATGCTCACCGCTGCCGCACGGGGCGTCCCCCAGCTGATCCTCCCGCAGGGCGCCGACCACTTCATCAACGTCGATGCCGCGACGGGCCTCGGCTTCGCGCTCCGCGCGAGTGGAGCCGACGTGGACGCCGCCCTGCTCGACCGCCTCCTGACCGACGACGACCTCCGCAAGGCCGCCACGACCGTCCAGACCGACATCACCTCACTCCCCTCCCCCACCGACCTCGTCGCCTCCTTCGAAGCCCTCAGGTAGCACGGGCGCCAGGACCGGCCCCCGTCAGGAGACGGCCACTGCCTGCCGGGGGTGAGCGCATCGCCGATTACACCTGTGCGGGTGAAAACTTCATGATTGTCCACTCGACGCACCCCGGGGCGAGCCATGGTCTCCGCAAGGACCGTGACTCACGAAGGGACCGCACCAGTGCTTTTGAGGCGTATCGGAACGATTCTGGGCACAGCCGCTCTGAGCATGCTGACCATCCCGGCCGACGCTCACGCCGCGGCCGTCGCTTGCGGTGGGGGGACGTCGACCGGCCGTGTCGCCGTCAATGGGTGCATCAGTGCCCAGCGGGGGTCTGCGGGCCGGTTCCCCACTCGTGACATCACGGCGCACATCAAGGCCCGCAATACGGGCTCACGAGGACTCAACGTCTCCTACGAGGCGTTCTTCCGTGTCGTCAAGGGTGGCCACTGGGAGAAGATCGGCAGCGGTCGCACTTACGTCCGGGCGGGCGAGGCCGCCGGCCCTGTCGAAGTGGGAAGCACGACCCGAGTGTGCGGCCCTGTGAAGGTCGAGATCCGAGTGCACGCTCGGGCCGACGGCGCTGCCTGGAGCGGCTGGTCCACCGCGTCCACGAAACAGTGCCAGACGTGAGGCCTCTTCGACGCGGTCGCCGGTGTCAGCTCGGCGCTGGTTCCTCGAGCACGGAGAGGACGTTGCCCGCGGGGTCCTTGAACCACGCGATGGACGGCATGCCGTCCTCCTCGCTGACGACGATGCCCTTCTCGTTCGTTTCGAAGCCCTCGTACCGCTCGAACCGGACGCCACGCGTCGTGAGCTGGTCGACGGCCGCCTCGATGTCGTCCACGGGGAAGTTGAGGAGGGTGAAGCCGGCGGGCTGGTGATCGTCCTTCGGGTAGATCAGGACCGTGGTGTCCCCCGCGAGGTGCAGGAACAGCATGCCCTTGTCCTCGGAGACGCGAAGACCGAGCGTTTCGCCGTAGAACTCCTTGGCCCTGCCCAGGTCGTCGACCGAGAATCCGCTGAATGCCTTGGCGCCTTCCAACATGGCCACTCCTTCACCGTCCGACACGTGCGAGAGCCCCCTTCCCATGCTCCTCTCGGGCCCCGCCGCCGTCGACCGGTGGCCCCGCCGCGGGCCGTGTGATCCGTCGGCACAGGCACTGCCCTGCCCCTGTGAGGGGGAGCCGAATCCACATCCCCGCACATCCGGGGCCCCTTCACCCGCCCGCGCCCACTTCGCACGGCATCCGCATGAACGACGGCCCGACGGTCAAGGCTTCCGTCATGCCGGAAGATCCAGACGACCTGATCGAATCGATCGTCTCCGCGGTCCGCCGCGGCGACGACCGCCGCATCAACCTGCTCGTCCACCGCCTCACGACCGTCGCCGACCTTCCCGTGCTCATACGCCTGCGCCACCGACTCCAGACACACTGAAGCCAAGCCCCACCCGGCCCCGAAGCGGACGGCCGACGGAACCCGAGCGGCTCCCGGGCTTCGGCGTCAGGAGGCGAAGCGGGTCACGTCGGTGATCCGGCACGTGACGGGGGCGTCGACCTGCGTCAGCTCTGGGCCCGGTCGCGGGCGACCTGCGCGGGGGCCAGGCGGGAGACGGCGGTGGAGGCTTCGGCGAGGCGCTCGCCCGACGGCCCTGGCCGCGGCGGCGGGGGCCGCCAGCCTCCACCGGGAGGGGGTTGTTGACCAGGAGGGATCACCATTGCCTTCACCTCTGTCGAACGGCTACCTCCACGGTGCTCCCGAACAGGGGTACCGGCACGTCGACGGGCAGACGCCACGGCAGGCTGTTTAACTGCACCCTTCGGGATGTCCGGGTGCGGACGCGGACGGCCGGCGCGCAGTGCGCAGGGAGGTGGGCCGCGGGGTGGGCTGGGACGCTGACGTGACGGTGGTCGGGGCCGGGGCGGCCGGACTGTCGCTGGCGGCCGGGCTCGCGGAGCCCCGGCCCGGGAGGAGGCCCGCGCCGCGCGTGGTCGTGGTCGAGGCTCCGCCCGGTCCACTGCGTTCACCCGACCGGACCTGGTGCTACTGGGAGGCGGGCGAGGGACCGTACGACGGTCTGCTCACGGCGAGTTGGAACCGGCTGCGCGTGTACGCGCGGGACGGCGCGGTGATCGACGGATCTCTGGGGCCGCTGCGGTACAAAATGCTCAGGTCGCACCGGTTCGAGGAGGCCATGTCGCGGCGGCTCGACGCGTACGGGGTCGACGTACGACGGTTGACGGTGGAGTCGGCACGCGACGCCGGTGACGAGGCGGTCGTCCGCGGGAGCGACGCGTCGGGGGCGCCCGCGGCGCTCCGGTCGGGGCTGGTCTTCGACTCGCGGCCGCTCCAGGAGCTGCCGGCCGCCAGGACCACGCTGCTCCAGCACTTCCGGGGGTGGTTCGTGCGCACCGCCCGACCGGCCTTCGACCCCGGCGCGGCGGTCCTGATGGACTTTCGCCTCCCGCAGCCGCCCCGCGGGCTGGCCTTCGGCTACGTGCTGCCGTCGAGCCGGTACGAGGCATTGGTCGAGTACACGGAGTTCTCCCCTGCCGCCCTCGACCAGGCGGCCTACGAGCGTGCCCTGAGCCACTACTGCGCGTCCGTCCTCTCGCTCGGCGACTACACGGTGCGGGAGCGGGAACAGGGGGTCATCGCGATGAGCGACGGACGCTTCCCCCGCCGCACCGGTGACCGCGTCTTCCTCATCGGGGCCGCCGGCGGGGCCACCCGCCCGTCGACCGGCTACACCTTCGCCGCGATCCAGCGCCAGAGCCGTCACTTCGCCGAAGCGGTGCGGGCGGGGCGCTCGCCCGCCCGGGTGCCCGCCGTGCACGGGCGCAGGGCACGGGCGATGGACGCGGTGCTGCTGCGCGCCCTGGACACCGGTCGCGTGGACGGCGGGCAGTTCTTCGCGCGCCTCTTCTCGTCGGTGCCGGCCGAGCGGGTCCTGCGGTTCCTGGACGGCGCGACGTCGCCCTGGGAGGACTTCGGCATCGGTCTGCGCACGCCCGTCATCCCCATGCTGCGGTCACTGCTGGAACTGCCGCTGCTTCCCCGATCCGTCCCGGCCCACCGGCCGGGGCACGGATGAAAGGCTGCCTGCCATGTCCGTGTTGCGCGACGACGACCTGTCGAACGCCTTCGATCATGCCGCCGGACGTTACGACCTGCTGGTCGCGGCGAGTCCCGGCTACCACGGGCATCTGCGCCGCTCGGCCCGCCGGCTGGGTCTGCCGGACGCGGGCCGCGGCACCCGCGTCCTGGACCTCGGCTGCGGCACCGGTGCTTCGACGGCCGCGTTGCTGTCGGCCGCGGGTGGGGCCGACATCACGGCGGTGGACGCCTCACAGGGCATGCTCGCGCGGGCGGCGAGCAAGAAGTGGCCCAGCAGCGTCCGTTTCGTCCGGGCTTCGGCGGACCGGCTCCGGGCGGCCGGTGTCGAGGGGCCGTTCGACGCCGTCTTCGCCGCGTACCTCTTCCGCAACGTCACCGATCCCGGTCTGACGCTGTCGGCGGTGCGCGCCGCGATGGCGCCGGGCGCCCGCATCGCCGTGCACGAGTACGCGCTCAGTGGCAGGCCGGTGCACCGTGCCGTGTGGACGGCCGTGTGCCGGACGGTGATCATGCCCCTGGGCCGGGCCGGCGGGGACGCGGGGCTGTACGAACACCTGTGGCGCAGCGTGCTCGACTTCGACACCGCCGAGGAGTTCGCGGCGCGGATGCGCGCCGCAGGCTTCTCGGAGGTGCGCGTGTTGCCGATGCCGGGGTGGCAGACGGGGATCACCCACACGTTCGTCGGGCGGGTCGCCGCGTGAGGGGGCCCTATCCGGGCCGGGACCGCAGGGCCCGGCGCGTCGATGCCGGGGGCGGGCGGGCACGCCTCGACGGGGACGGGCCGCACGTGGCCGTGGTGGGCGGGGGCATCGCCGGTCTGTCGGCGGCCACGGTGCTTGCCGAGCGCGGTGTGCGCGTCACTCTGTACGAGCGGGACGCGCAGCTCGGCGGCCGGCTGGCGGGGTGGCGGACGCGGCTGGCCGACGGGTCCGAGGCCACGATGAGCCGGGGCTTCCATGCGTTCTTCCGGCAGTACTACAACCTGCGCGCACTGCTGCGTCGCACCGATCCGGGCCTGCACGGCCTGACGGGTCTGCCGGACTATCCGCTGCGCCACCGGGACGGCGGTCAGGACAGTTTCGCGCGGGTTCCCCGCACGCCTCCGCTGAGCGCCCTCGGATTCGTCGCCCGGAGCCCGTCCTTCGGCTGGCGGGATCTGGGGCGGATGAACCCGCGGGCCGCCCTGCCGCTGTTGGACGTCGGTGTTCCTGGTGTGTACGAGCAGCTCGACGGGGTCAGCGCCCGCGAGTTCCTGGCCGCGATCCGCTTCCCCGAGGCGGCGCACCATCTGGCCTTCGAGGTGTTCTCGCGCAGCTTCTTCGCCGACCCGGCGACGCTGTCGGCGGCGGAGCTGGTCCTGATGTTCCACATCTACTTCCTCGGCTCCAGCGAGGGGTTGCTGTTCGACGTGCCGCGCGAGCCGTTCCCGCAGGCCCTGTGGGACCCGCTGGCCCGGTACCTGGACGGCCTGGGCGTGGAGATCCGTACGGGTTCGGCCGTGGGCGAGGTGCGCCCCGTCGGCGAGGAGCGGGTGACGGTCGTCGCGGGAGCGGGCGGCGAACACTATGACGGGGTCGTGCTGGCCCTGGACACGGGCGGGCTGCGAGCAGTGGTCGCCTCGTCCCCCGAGCTGGTGGACCCGGCGTGGCGCGCGCGGATCGCCGGGCTGTGCACGGCTCCCGCGTTCCTGGTGTCGCGGCTGTGGCTGTCGCGGCGGGTCGCGGGCGCACGGCACGGGTTCCTCGGCACCAGCGGCTACGACGGCCTCGACAACGTGAGCGTCCTGGACCGGTGGGAGGGCGAGGCGCACCGCTGGGCCCTGCGGACCGGGGGCTCGGTGGTGGAGTTGCACGGCTACGCGGTCGATCCGGCGGAGCGGCGCCCGGACGTGGAGGAGCGGCTGGTGCGCCGGCTGCGGGAGGTGTACCCGGAGACGGCGGACGCGGAGGTCGTCGACACCCGGCACGAGTGGCGCGCGGACTGCCCGCTGTTCACCGTCGGCGGCTACCGGGACCGCCCGGGGGTGCGTACGGGTGACGCGCGCGTGGTGGTCGCCGGCGACCTGGTGCGTACGGGGTTGCCGGTCGCGCTGATGGAACGGGCGGCCACCAGCGGGTTCCTCGCCGCCAACGCCCAACTGGAGCGGTGGGGCGTGCGGGGCGAGACGCTGTGGACGGTGCCGGAGCGCGGCCGGTCCGCCGCGGCCCGGGCACTGGCGGGGCTGGGCCGGCGCTGATCCCCGCCGGGCGCCGTTTCGGTCGCCTCAGCCCGCTCGGAGGGCTCAGTCGCCTCAGCGGTCTCAGTGGGCTCAGTCGCCTCAGCGGGCTCGGTGGCTCATCCGGGGAAGCGGCCGGTGCTGCGCAGCGCCCAGCGGCGCTCGGCGTAGGCGAGGTCGTCCTGCCAGAGTCGGCCCGCCGCACGCCGCACGAGGGGGCGCAGCAAGGGGGCCGCGGTGCGGGCGAGGGCGAAGCCGGGGCGGTCGGAGGCGGCGATGACGGCTTCGGTGACACGGGTGCGGGGACGGCCGTCGGGGCCGGTCCCCAGGGGGGTGGCGTGGGTTTCGACGACGGAGCCCGTGCCCTCGCCGTCGGTGATGCGCATGACGACGGTGCGGGGGCCGGGCGCGGTGAACTCGGCGATGACGGGCACGACGGCGCGCCGGGTCAGCTTGAAGGACACCCGCACGGCCAGGACGTCGCTCTCGGCGCCGTCGTCGAGGACGGTGAGGTCGACGAAGGAGTACGGGTGGAACCAGGCGCCGTGCCAGGGGTCGAGGCGGTTGGCGACGATGTCCTGCGGCTCGCAGACTCCGGTGCCGCTGTAGACGGCGGTCAGGGAGACGGCTGCGGGTGGACGGTCTGGTACGGCGGGGGCGTCGAGGGGTTCCTCGCCGCCGAGGTCGTCGAGGCGTACCCAGGTGAGGACGCCGTCGTCATGCGCCGGGTAGGGGTTCCAGCCGGCGAAAGGGGTGCCCCGGAGGGCGAGTCCGTGCCAGGGACAGACCAGGGTGCCGCAGCGGACGGGGGCCCGGGCCAGCGCGGCACCCAGGTGCGGGCAGGCGCCCGGGCCGGCGACGAACGCGCCGTCGCCGTCGCGCCAGGCCACGATCTCGGTGCCTTCGACGGTGTGGCCGCTGCCGGCGTCCGGTCGGACGTCGGCGCTGGGACCGAGGACGTACCAGTTGCCGGAGGGACGGGCCTGCGCGCGTTTGAGGGCGGCGTCGATGAGCCGGGGTGAGGCCGCCTGCCACGTCGGTTCCTGCCGGTGCCAGGCCACCGGGTCGCGGCGCAGGCTGAGCGGGAGGCGACGGCGGCGAGGGGTGCGCGGGCTCATGGGGACGGCTCCTCGAAGACGGGCGGGACGGAGGTTCCCCGGGCCGGGCGCGTCGTCAGGCGGGCTTTCGCGATCTTGGCGAGGCCCGCCGCCGCGACGGCCGCCCGGCGGGTGAGGGGGACCGAGGAGCGGTGGTGGACGCTGGCGTAGCCGTCGCGGGCTACGGCGTCGAGGATCTCCCCGTAGAGGACGAAGGCGGTGCGGACGCAGGGCCGCGAGACGGGTTCGAGCATGTCCAGACCTGGGCGTGCCGCCGTGTAGAAGCGCCGGGCGAGGTCCGCGGCGCAGTGCAGGGCGCGGGTGATGCGGGGGTCGGGCCGGCCGGTGCGTCTGCTCCAGAGCAGCAGTTCCCGGTCCACGCCGTCGGCGGCGAGGAGGTCGGCGGGCAGGTAGACGCGGTCGCGGTCGAGGTCTTCGCCGACGTCGCGGATGAAGTTGGTGAGCTGGAACGCCTCGCCGAGCGCGCCGGCGTACGGAGCGGCCTCGCCCAGCGGGGTGGTGTGGCCCAGTACGGGGAGCATCTGGAGGCCGATGACGGCGGCGGAGCCGTGCATGTACGCGCGCAGCGCCTCCAGCGTGTCGTAGTCCGTGACGGTGAGGTCGCTGCGCATGGAGGTGAGGAAGTCGTCGAAGTGGCGGTGGGGGATGCGGTAGCGGCGCGCGGTGTGGGCGACGGCCGTGACGACGGGCCGGCAGCCCGGGCCGCCGTTCATCGCCGTGCGGAGGTCGTGCGAGAGGGCCTGGAGGCGCAGGGCGCGGTCCGCGGGGCCGGCGGGGGCCGTCAGGTCGTCGACGATGTCGTCGGCGAGCCGGGCGAACGCGTAGAGGGCGTGCACGGCGGGACGGCGTGCGGCGGGCAGCAGGCGCGTGGCGAGGAAGTACGTCTTGCCGTGCCGGGCGTTGAGGCGGCGGCACCGCTCGAAGGCGGCGCGCAGGGCGGGATCGGTGATGGCGGCGGCGTCGAGCTCACGTCGGGTCACGCGGGGCCGTCCTTCGTCGCTGCGGAGAGGGTCCGCGCGGCCCGGTGACGGACGCCGGGCAGACCGGTGACGCGGGCGGCGGCGAGGCGGCCGGAGATCAGGACGGTGGGGACGCCGACTCCCGGGGTGGTGCCGCATCCGGCGAGAACGGCGTTGGCGGTGCCGCGCACGAGGTTGCGGGGACGGAAGGGGCCGGTCTGGGGGAAGGTGTGGGCGACGGAGAAGGGAGTCCCGGCGGCGTGGCCTTGCGCGGTCCAGTCGGCGGGGGTGACGAGGACCTCCGTGTCGATGGCGTCCTCGAAGCCGGTCAGGCCGCGCCGCTCGAGCTCGCGCAGCAGGCTGTCGCGGTAGCGGGGGCCGAGGTCGCTCCAGGCGGCGGCCGAGGGGCCGACCTCGGTGTTGGGACAGGGCGCGAGCACGTAGTGGGTGTGCCGGCCGGGAGGGGCGAGGCTCGGGTCGGTGGCGGTGGGCCGGGTGAGGAGCAGGGACGGGTCGCTCATCAGCCGTCCGGTGCGGGTGAGTTCGTGGAAGGTCTGCTTCCAGGCGGTTCCGAAGGAGATCGTGTGGTGACCCAGTTCGGGCCAGGTTCGGTCGGTGCCGGCGTGCAGGACGACGGCCGACGGGGAGTGTCGCAGGGCGAGCGGACGGCGCGGGCGGACGCCGAGCAGCCGGTAGGCGACGGGCAGGTCGGGAGTGAGGACGACCGCGTCGCAGGGGATGCGCTGCTCGTCGGTGACGACCGCGGTGATCCGGTCGCCGGTGCGCTCCAGGCGGGTGACCGTCTGCCCGTGGAGGAGGGTGGCGCCCGCGTCGGCCGCCGCCGCGGACAGCGCGGCGGGTACGGCGTGCATGCCGCCTTCGGGGAAGTACACCCCGGCGACGGTGTCCATGTAGGCGATGACGGCGTAGGCGGCGAGGGCGCGGGCCGGTGGGACGCCTGCGTAGAGGGCCTGGAAGGTGAAGACGCGCTGGAGCCGTTCGTCGGTGATGAAACGGCCGATCTTCGGCTGGAGACGGCCGAATCCGCCCAGGGCGGCGAGCCGGGCCAGGTCCGGGTGCAGGAGTGAGAGGGGCGAGTCGAAGTTGGCCTCGATGAAGCGGCTCATCTGCGCCCGGTAGAGGTCGTGCAGCCATGGGCGCAGTCGTCGGTAGCCGGCCGCTTCCCGGCCTCCGGCGAAGCGTTCGATCTCCGCCTCCATGGCCTGGGCGTCCGTGTGGACGTCGAGGCTGCTGCCGTCCGCGAACCGGGCGCGGTAGGCGGGGTGGAGCGGGTGCAGGGTGAGCCGGTCGGTCATCTTCTGGCCGACCGCGGCGAAGGCCTCCTCCAGCAGGTGCGGCATGGTGAGGACGGTGGGGCCGGTGTCGAAGCGGTAGCCGCCGCGCTCGATGAGGCCGGCCCGCCCGCCGGGCCGGGGCTCGCGTTCGACGAGGGTGACGCGGCGGCCCGCGCCGAGGAGGTGGAGGGCGGCGGAGAGGCCCGCCAGGCCGGCTCCGACGACCACGACGTGATCGGTCCTCCCGCTGACCGTTCTCATCGGGCGCCTCCCGGGCGGTCGGCCGTCGCGCCGGTGGCGGCTTGCTGTCGCGGGGGCGAGGCGACTTGGTGGAGCAGTTCGGCGAGGCGCTCGGCGGCGGGGCCGCGCAGGCGTGCCGCGGTGAGGTGGCGCTCGGCTTCGCGTGCCAGGCGCTCGATGCGCCGTTCGACCCGGGCCGGGGCGCCGGTGGCCCGCAGGGCTTCGCGGGCCTCGGACAGGGCGGAGCGGGAGAGGTCGGTACTCCCCCGGCAGTCCCGCAGGAGGTCGATGACGGCGGTGGCGCCGGTGGCGCGGGCCCGCGAGTGGGCCAGGGCTAGGAGGTACGTCGCCTTGCCGGAGCGGATGTCGTCCCCCGAGGGCTTACCGGTGACCTCGGGATCGCCGAACACGCCGAGGAGGTCGTCGCGCAGTTGGAAGGCGATGCCGGCGCACCGGCCGGCGGCGGTCAGGGCACGGACGGTGGCGTCGTCGCCGCCGGCCAGGGCGGCGCCCAGGGCCAGGGGCCGTTCCACGGTGTAGCGGGCCGTCTTCAGGCAGACGGTGCGAATGGCCCGGACGGCCGAGCGGGAGGAGGTCGCCTGGCCGTGGAGGTCCAGGTACTGCCCGGCGATCATCTCCGTCCGCATGGCCCGCCAGATCCGCAGGACCTCCGCGCGTACCGCCGCTTCGAGGTCGGCTCCGGCGACCAGGTCGTCCGCCCACGACAGCGCGAGGTCCCCGGCGAGGACGGCGGTCGACTGCGCGAAGGCCGACGCACCGGATTCTCGGGCGGTCGCGGGGTACTGGAGCGCGATCTGTGCGTGGAAGGAGGGCCTGCCGCGGCGTACCGCCGATCGGTCCATGACGTCGTCGTGGATCAGGGCGCAGCTCTGGATCAGTTCGAGGGCGGCTGCGATGCGCAGGGCCGCGGGCGCTTGCGGGTCCGTGCCGCCGCACGCCCGCATGGCCCACCAGAGGAACCGGGGCCGGATCCGTGAGCCGCCGCCGAGGGTGTACGCGGCGAGCCGCTGCGCGACGTCGGCGGCGAAGACGGGGTCGAGCGAACGGCCGAGTGCGACGAACTCCTCGCAGTACGACTCCAGTTCGCGGTTGACGGCGCCGGTCACGTCGGTATCGACGGCGGTCACGGAGACGGCTGGGGGCGCATCCGCGCCCTCGCGTCCGGGGGTGGTGGCGGGATGTCGCGTCACCGGCTCCGTGTGCATTCGGTCCTCCGTGTCGTGAAGTGGCGTCTGCCGCCTGTTTCGCGCTCACAGGGCGGACGGATGCACTCGGCCGCGTTCCCATGCCCCCGCCAGCTATGCGTCCCCCGCGGGGCGGGCGGCTCAGACAGCGCGGCCCGCCGATCCACCCGATGGGTGCAGCAAGCGCCGCCGCCCTCGGTGCGGCGGGCGGCAGTCGGTCCGTCAGTCCGCCTCGTGCCGGATGCCGTCCGGGACGCGGCTGAGGCTGCCGGGCCACCAGGCGGCCGGGCCGATGTCCCGGACGAGCGCCGGCACCAGGAGGGAGCGGACGACGAGGGTGTCCAGGAGGACGCCGAAGGCGACGATGAAGGCGATCTGCAGCATGAACGCCAGCGGAATGACTCCGAGCGCCGCGAACGTGGCGGCCAGGACGACGCCCGCGGAGGTGATCACGCCGCCGGTGGCGACCAGCCCGCGCAGCACGCCCTGGCGGGTGCCGTGGCGCAGTGACTCCTCACGCACGCGGGACATCAGGAAGATGTTGTAGTCGACGCCGAGTGCCACGAGGAAGACGAAGCCGTACAGGGGTACGGAGGAGTCGGTTCCGCTGAACCCGAGGAGCTGCTGGAACACGACCGCGGAGACCCCCAAGGTGGCCACAAAGCTCAGGGCGACGGTGGCGACGAGGAGCACGGGCATCAGCAGTGAGCGCAGCAGCCCGACGAGGATGACCAGGATGATGAGGAGGACGACCGGGATGATGAGGGTTCGGTCGTGCTCGGCCGTGCGCTGGGTGTCGTACTGCTGCGCGGTGTACCCGCCGACGATGGCGTCGGCGTCGGGTACGGCGTGGACGGCTTGGCGCAGGCGGACGACGGCCTGCTGGGCGGCATTGCTGTCGGCGGTGGCATCGAGGGTGGCGTCGAGGCGGACGCGCCCGTCGGCGACCAGCGGGGCTCCTCCGGGCGGGCCCGGCTCGGTGACCGGCGCGACGCCCGCGATGCCTTCGGTCCGCTCGGCCGCTCGTACGACCTCGGCGAGCTGCTCCTCGTTGGCGATCACCACCGCGGGGTTGCCGGACCCTCCGGGGAAGTGCCTGCCCAGGACCTGCTGGGCGGCGACCGACGGGGCGTCGTTCACGAAGATCTCGTCGAGCGGGACACCCTTCGCGTTGAGCGTGGGGGCGAACGCGGCGCAGGCCAGGAGCGCCGCCAGGCTGACCGCCCACACCGTGCGCGCCCGTCGGTCCACGGTGGCCGCGATGGTCTCCCAGATTCCGTGGCCGGTGCCCTTGCCCCGGCCGTGGTCCAGCCTCGCGGGCCAGTAGGCGCCGCGGCCGAGCAGGACGAGGGCGGCGGGCAGGAAGGTGAGGGTGCTCATGACCGCGCACAGGATGCCGATGGCGCCGACGGGGCCGAGTGCGCGGTTGTTGGTGAGGTCGCTCAGCAGCAGGGCGAGCAGGCCGAGCGCCACGGTCGCCGCGCTCGCCGTGATGGGGCCGGCGGACCGGCGCAGTGCCGCGCGTACGGCCGCGAACCGGTCCTCCCGGGCTTGTAGTTCCTCACGGAAGCGAGCGGTGAGCAGCAGGGCGTAGTCGGTGGCCGCGCCGATGACGAGGATCGACAGGATGCCCTGCACTTGCCCGTCGACGCGGACGATGTCGTGGTCGGCCAGCACGTAGACGATGGCGCAGGCGAGCGCGAGGGAGAACACGGCGCCGGTGATGATCACCAGGGGAAGCAGGACGCTGCGGTAGACCAGGAGCAGGATCAGCAGGACGGCGACCAGGGCCACCGCGAGCAGGAGGCCGTCGATGCCGGCGAAGGCGTCCGTGAGGTCGGCTTGCGTCGCGGCGGGTCCGGCCAGTTGCACGGTGCTTCCGGGCACCTGGCCGGCAGCGGCCGCCACCGCCTTCAGGGCGCCGGGCAGCTCCTCGCCGAGGTCGGGCTTCAGCTGGACGACGCCCTGCAGCGCGCGGCCGTCGGCGGAGAGCACGGCGGGAGAGGACGGGCCCGTCACGGAACCCGTGCCGTCGAGGCCGGCCAGTGCGCGCGTGGCCTTCTCCTGCTGTGGGGGCCCCAGCACGTCACCGGGGTGCTCGGCCGTCCAGACGACGACGGCGGGCAGGCTCTCGTTCTGCCGGAAGGCCCCCAGTGCCTCGACGACCTGGGTGGACTCGGCGCTGCGGGGCAGGAACGCGGCCTGGTCGTTCGTGGAGACCTCGCCGAGTTTCCCGGCGTACGGTCCCAGGCCGCCTCCGACCAAGAGCCAGGCGATCAGCAGGACGACGGGAACGAGCCACCGGGTGAGCCGTGGTGAGGGTGCGGACATGACGCTCCTGTGGACTAGGACTCATCTCGATGATGAAGAATCTCAATAATTGAAAGAGATTAGATCACGGCGGAATCGCGGTCGGCGCGGTGCCCATCGGCCGGTGGAGGGCTCCCCGCCCCGCCCTCACCTGAGGGGGAAGGGGCGTACCCCGTCCTTCATCTCCGGGGCGGCGATCGGATGCACCCGGATGCCCACCCGGGGACTTCCGGGGACTTCCGGGCCGCGGGTCCGGGGCGGATCCGGGGGATTCAGCGCCGAGGGGGACGTACGCCGCCGAGCTCGGTGCTGACGGCGGCCAGGAACCGCAGGGCGATCGCCAGCTCCTCCTGGCTGAACTGCCCCAAGGCCGTGTCGGTCGCTGCGGCCAGCGGCATGAAGTACGAGCGCGCCGCCGCCCGGGCGTCGGCGGCGTACCGCACGTGCACGACGCGGCGGTCCGCGGCGTCCCGGGTCCGGGTGACGTGTCCGGCGCGCTCCAGCCGGTCCAGGCAGGCGGTGACGGCGCCCGAGGTGAGGCCCAGGTGCTCGCGCAGCATTCCCGGCGTGAGGGGGTCGGCGCTGTCGAGGATGGCGGAGAGGGCTTGTACGTCCGTCGGGTGCAGCCCCTGTCCGTGCGCGAAGCCGTGGACCACGCGGTTGATCTCGCCGTTCAGCCGCCTCAGCTGTACCGCGAACGCCTGGAGGCCCACCTCGCCGTCCCCGTCCGGGGTGCCTCCGCCGGACTTCCGCTCACTCGTACTGGCCATCGGGCCAGCGTATAGAAGCATTCCGGGCCGGCCGCCCCGGGTCGGTCGGCGCCGACGGCAAGGACTCGGCCGTGGCGAAGTTCGCCGGGGTGCCCGCCCGGCTGCACGAGAACGCGCGGTTCGGCTATCTCGCGCGCTACCGCGGCCTTCCGCTGCACGGCGGGATCGGCCAGACGTGGTTCCTCGAACCCGACATGGCGTACGCGTTTCCCGACGACGACGGGGTGACGGTCATCGCGGTGCTCCCGGACAAGAAGCGCCTGCCCGCCTTCCGGGAAGACCTGGAGGGCAGTTTCTCCGCGTTCGTCCGCACCCTGCCCGAGGCGCCGCCCATCGACGCTGCCGAGCCGAGCGCATCACGAAGATCACCGGCGCCGTCAACTACCCGCTCCACAGCCGCAAACCGGCCTCACCGGGCCTCGCGCTCATCGGCGACGCCGCCCTGACCGGCGATCCCCTGTGGGGAGTGGGATGCGGGTGGGCCCTGCAGTCCGCTCAATGGCTGGCCGAGGCGGTCGCCTCGACCCGCGAACGGCCGGGGCGACCTCGACAGGTCGCTCGCGAGGTACGCCCGCCTGCACCGGCGCCGGCTGCGCGGCCACCAGTACCTGGCCGCCGACTTCGCCAAGGCCCGTCCGTTCGATCCCGTGGAGCGCCTGATGTTCTCCGCGGCGGCGCGTGACGCCTCGTCGGCGCGGCACATGCACCTCTTCGCGTCCCGCCTGATCGGGCCGCCGCGTTTTCTGAACCTCCTGTCCCTGGCCAGGGCTTCGGCCGTCAACGTCAGGCATCGGCGGACGACCGAGCCGCCCGCACACCTGACACGCACAGGATCATGACCGGCTGTCGCCGCCACGTACGGGAACACGCCGGGCGGCAGCCCTTCCGGCAACGCACCGGTGACCGGGCCCGCCCGAAGGCCTCCATGGCGTCAGGCCAACCACGGGCCCGGCTTCCGGAGTTGAACGGGAGAAATCCATCCGCACCACGTTTGTCCCGCCCGGGTCGGGTCACACGCGTGGACAGAGGAGCTCACGGCCGAACCTTGGCGGGGCTCCCCGGCCCGAGCGGCGCAGCGGCACGATCGCCGGCGCGGCCCGGGCCGCCGGCACCAACCGACTGCCGTTCGGGATCCGCGCGGCACCCGGGCGTCCAAGGCCCCGGCCTCCTCCCCGGCCGGGGCACGGACCGCACACCCGGCAAGCCCCCGGCGACGGCGCTCGGACCGCCGTTCCCGGGCCGCGGACCCCGGCGGCAGCCGCCGGGCCGTCTCTTTCGGATCTCGCAGGGCACCGCCCCGCGCGGCACGCGTCGCGTTCCGCCGCCGTTCACGACCCGCCCATCTCCCGGAGGGCGCGCATTCGGACCGGGCCGCCACTCTCAGGCGGCCCCGACCACGACGATCCCCGGGAAGTACACCGTGACCGCATCGCGACGCACCCCCCGCCCGCGCCCCGCCCGCACCCTCGCCCTCCGGACCGCCGCCGCCCCGGCCTTGGCCGTCCTCGCCGCCCTGACGGCCGCGCCCGCCCACGCCGCGCCGGCCGACGACGTCCGCGTCAACGAGGTGGTGACCACCGGCGACGTCGACGACTCGATCGAGCTGTACAACAAGGGCACCGGCCCCGTCGACCTCTCCGGCTGGATCCTCAAGGACGACAGCAGCAGCTCGAAGTACAAGATCGCCTCCGGCACCACCCTCGCCCCCGGCGCCTTCCGGGCCTTCGACGTCCACTCCTCCTTCGGCCTCGGCTCCTCCGACAAGGCGCGCCTGTACCTCCCGGACGGCAGCACGCTCGTCGACAGTTTCACCTGGAGCAAGCACTCCGCGCCCTCTTGGTCGCGCTGCCCCGACGGCACGGGCGCCTTCAAAACCGCCGCACTCACCCTCGGCGCCGCCAACGACTGCGGCAGCGGCCCCGGCGACGGCGGAACCTCCCCCGTCGCCTGGCCCGGCGGCTCCTCCGTATCCACCGCCGACGCCCCGAACGTCTTCGGCCAGGACCTCAGCGGCCTCCACCAGGACGGCTCCGTGATGTGGGGCGCCCAGAACTCCGGCAAGCTCTGGCGCCTCGTCAAGGACGGCTCGGGAGGCTGGACCCCTGACACCGCCGGAGGCTGGTCGGCCGGAAAGACGCTGCGCTTCCCCGGCGGCTCCGGCACTCCCGACAGCGAGGGCGTCACCGTCACGGGTGCGGGCGCCCCGGCCGGGGTGTACGTCTCCAGCGAGCGCGACGCCGGCTCCTCCGGCACCAGCCGGCTGTCCGTCCTGCGCTACGACGTGAGCGGTACGGCCACCACCCTCACCGCGGGCAAGGAGTGGAACCTGACCTCCGACCTCCCCGCCGTCGGCTCCAACCTCGGCCTCGAGGCGCTCACCTGGGTGCCCGACGGCTACCTGACCGGCGCCGGCTTCAAGGACGCGTCGACCGGGGCGGCGTACGATCCGGCCCGATACGGCGCCCACACCGGCGGGGTGTTCTTCGTCGGCGTCGAGGGCACCGGCACGATCCACGGCTACGTCCTCGCGGACTCGGGCACGTACACCCGCGTCGCCTCCTTCAGCAGCGGCATGGCCGGGGTCATGGAACTGCGGTGGGAGCCGCAGGCCGACCGCCTGTGGGCCGTCTGCGACGACACCTGCTCCGGTCAGCACCGCACTCTGCGGGTCGGCGCCTCCGGAACCTTCGCCACCACCGCCGTCTTCAACCGTCCCAGCGGCATGTCCGACCTCAACAACGAGGGCTTCTCGATCGCCCCTGCCACCGAATGCGTCGCCGGCACCAAGCCCGTCTACTGGTCCGACGACAGCAACACGAGCGGCCACGCGCTCCGCAGGGGCACCATCACCTGCTGACCGGTACCGCCCGAGGCCCTAGGTCGCGCCAACGCCGCGGGGGCGGCGGACATCGCTGTCCGTCCGCCCCCGCGCGCGCCGGCCCGGACCGGTCGTCCTCAGTTGGCGCCGAGGTGGGCGCCCTTGACCCACTCCGCTTCGCCTCCCTTCGCGCAGGACGAGGTGTAGACGGGCCCGAACGACGCCGGGACCGCGGCCGCGGAGGAGCAGTGGGACGAGAAGGCCTTGTGACCGCCCGAGAAGTAGTCGATGTCGACACCGTCGTTGGCCAGGGCGGCGCCGGCGCCACCCAGCAGGATGCCGGCGGCGAGGACGGAGGCGGTCACAGCAGAACGCATGCGCATGGAATTCCCCTAAGGATCTACGGAACGACGCGCCGGTGGATGGGTGCGTCGGCCGGTTCAACAGTCGGACCGAACCGACGGGAACGGTCGTTCACTCCAACGCCGCGGCAGTATCGTTTCGGCTGCGCTCGAGGCACGTCGCGGGCCAAGGGACGGCCCGGATCCGGTCAGGGCGGACGCAGCGCCCTGGTGTCCGCGCACGGGGCCGCGTTTGACTGCGGCGCCATGAGACGACACAGGATCATGGGCGCGCTCGGCGCGCTGACCCTCGCCGCGGCCGCCCCGGCCACCGCGGGTCCGGCAGCCGCGGCCGAGCCGGGCTGGGCGCTCGCGACGGCCGCCCCCGCCCCGGCCCTACCCGGGACACAACCCCCGCCCGCCGAGTTCGGAACGGACTGGCACGATCCGCTCACCCCCGCGCCGACCGTGGCATGCCCCTCGACGCGGTCCTGCCAAGTGACCCTGGTCGAGGCGCAGTTCCGCGACTTCACCCCCTACCAGGGCAGCTACGTACCGCCCACCGCCTGCGGAACCGCCGACTGGGCGAAGGTGGTGCTCCGGCTCGACGGCAAGGTCAAGGGCCGCCAGTTCGACCGCCTCGGCCACCTCGCCCTCGGCGGCGCGGAGATCTTCCGCACCTCCACCCCCGAGCCCTCGCCGGACGGCATCGCGTGGTCCGTCGAGAAGGACGTCACCCACTACCGCGACACCTTCAGCCGACCGCAGCCCGTCGACATGCTCATCGGCAACGTCGTCGACGACACCTACACCGGTGTCATCGACGTCAAGGTCACCGCGACCTTCTACGCGGCCGAAGGACGGCCCGGCCCCAGCCGCCCCGACCCCAGCCGCCCCGGGCACACACCGGACCGCGTCGTCCCGCTCACCAGCCCGGCCGTCACCCTGCCGCACAACTCCGAACAGCTCCTCGCCGAGGTCTACGCCACGGGCTCCGGCGGCGGCTGCGAGGAGTACTGGTACATGACGGCCCCGGACCCCGCCCCGTACTCGTGCAAGGCGGCGGACGGCCCGTACCGCGAAGTCCGGATCTCCGTCGACGGCCGCCTCGCCGGCATCGCGGCGCCCTTCCGCCCAGCAGGTCCTCCCCGCAGATGCGGGGGTGTCCCGGTGTCGAGGCGGGACCTGGGCGAAGGGCTTGAGTCCTCCCCGCCGCTGTTCGCCAGACGCCGAGCACGCCCCGCACCGACCCAGCCCTCATTCGGAGTGCCTGGATCGCCTTTGGCGCTGGCATCCGGGCAGGTCTTCTGCACAGGGCGACCGCAGTAGCCGTTCGGCAGGGCCTGGGTCGCGCGGTCGAGTCGCCGCTTGGCCGAAGTCTCCTCGACCAAGGGACCGTCGGAATCGACGGTGACGCTCTCGCCCTTGATGTTGACCTTGCGAGCCTTCTCCCAGTGCCGGCGGACCGTGGTGTCGTGCAGCCGGGCATAGTGTGCGGTCATCTCGCCGGAGGAGTGATCAAGCAGGACACGTACGCCCTCTTGCGGGCCGTCCCGGTTGATCAGCCTGTTTCCAAAGTTGTGGCGCCGTTAATGGGGTGTCAGGTGAACCGCGCTGCCTTGCTCGTCGCGGACGTCGCACCGTTCCAGCCAGACGGCGAGCTGCCCGCGACAGGAGTGTGCGGTCAGTGGTCGGGTGCCGTCGGGGTTCATCCGCGGGGCGGGAACAGTCGGCGGCTGCCGTCGGGCCGGCGTTCCAGGACGCGGTTCTGCTGGGCGTTGATCTGGCCCTCAACCTCCTCGTCGAGGGGGACCAGGGCCTCGCGCTTAATCTTCCGGTTGAGGAGGGCCCGTGGGGGCTATGAGCCGCTTCCTCCACGGAGTAGACGTTCCCGCACGCTGTCGGCCTCGGCAGCATGATCGCGGACGGGGCGCGTCGTGGCCTCTTTGGCTTGAGGAGGGCCCGGAGATGGCCGGACGGAGATCAGGTACACCTCAGAGGATTCGAGATTGGCCCCGTCCTTCTCCAGGTTGCGCCCGCGCGCCCTGATCTGGACCTCGTACCACCCGGGACCATCGGCGCTCAGGACGGGGAGGTCGTCGTGAGCGCCGTGGACGAGTGACTCGACGCGAAGGCTGCCAGCCGGTGCCCAGAGGAGCGCGCGGGCTGTCTCTTCGCAGGATGCGTCAGGACGATGGCTCCTTGCACCATAGGGGCGAGCAGGCCGTCTGACCAGTCAGCGGTTTCGATCGGCACTTCGCCGGCGTCAAGGACGCCGAAGCTACCTTCGTTGACGAAGATCCTGGCTGCCGAGGTCATCGACCGCTCCCCTCTCCAAGGCGGTGCTCGGATTCCAACGGGAGAACGTTACTTGAGAGGCCGGTCAACCGCTGGAGATGAGGCGAAGAGCTGCCACACCCCCAGTGCTAGTTGGCCGATCTACCTGACGGCGACGCGGAAGGGATCATTTTCCAGAACCCGTTCGCGTCGGAAGAACTGGGTGTTCGTTCCGCCCTGTGAGTTGTTGTCGCCTTCCGCGATCATGCAGACGCTCACCCCTGTGGGGCCCGTGCCCGACGGGATGCCCGTGAAGCTGCATCCGCTCTGCGTACGCCGGGTTCCTCCCGCGTTGAGACCCTGGTGGGAGGTGGCGATGGGGTACTCGTCGCAGGACTTTCCGGGGATGCTGGGAGCCCGTCTGGTTGGCCCTGGACGAGCTGGACGCGGCCGAGACCGGCGCCGTCGGTTTCCGTGGTGTGGACGGCGAGCCGAGGAACGTCATCTTCGCGTCCACGGGACTCAAGCCCCAGATCGTGATGAGCCAGGTCATCGACGGCGCGATCGAGATCGTGGAACACGGCGATACCTGCTTGGTTTACGACCGACCGCTGACAGACGCCGGCCTGACGTGGGGCGACCTCGTCGACTGGTGGCGTGAGCAGAACGGCATGACCGGAGCGGACGACCGCACTGTGGCCGTGTCGCTGTACGAGCGGTTGAAGGCGTCTCTGGGGTCGGACGCTGAGCGCTTCCTCTTCCACGCCTTCAGCGGTCGGTACGCGGACCGGGCCGCCATGCAGCAGCCCGCTCTGCTGCCCAAGGTGTACCTGCACTTCGACCCGCTCACCGAGCGACAGCGCCGGGCTCTCAACAAGCCGCGCCGACTGGCGCGGGAGCGAATGGACTTCCTGCTTCTCCTGCCCGGCGGTGTTCGGATCGTGATCGAAGTCGACGGCAGGCACCACTACGCGCGGGAGACACCACCCGGTTCCAATACTCCAGCCGGACTTTGATGTTTTGCCTGGTCAACGGCCTGGGTGTGGGGAGTGTAGCGGGGTGGTTCCGGAAGCGGGACGGGTTCGCGTGGGCCCCGTCCCGCGAACGGGTGGCCGCGGTGTGTAGTGACATCGGGCTGGACAGCCACTCGGTGTGATTGATGACGTGCCCGCCAACGAGTGGGACCAGGAACTGGAAGAACTCTTCCTGCAGTTCGGGCACCGCTGCTCGCGTGTCGAGCCGCGAGGCCGAATGCGGGATTACGTTCGTGGTCTGCTCGGCCCGGTGGGCCGCAATAACTCCTGGCAACGGCTGCCGGGCCACGGCCCGCCCGCGGGGGTCGACGCGACATGTCGGGACGTGGCCCTCAAGGATGCCGGTAGGCGACGCCGGCTCACGACGGACGGCCGGCCCACGACGGACGCCGGCCGGGCGGGCAGGCCCCCCTCGTCGCAGGAACCCTAGGGGTTTCCCCAATGCTGCCGTGGTCCGGCGGTACGCAGACTGCTGACGTGCGCAGGGGAGATCCCGTGGCGGAACCGCGACGGGGCCCGCGAGCGGCCTGGGCGCGAGTGCAACGCCCATCAGGCAGCGGAGCATCCCCTAGCCACCCCACCCAGGAAAGGACATCCCCATGACCCATGTCTCTGTTCGCGTCAACGACGAATCACCGACGCTGTTCGGCGAGTTGACGGCAGTGGACGAGGGCCGCCATTTGTCGGAGCTGGCTCCCGCCATGGCCACCCCCGCCGCCGTCGCTGCCGGGGTGGCCCTCAGCGCCGTCGTCTTCACCGCCGGTGTCGCCGTCGGGGCCCGGGCCGTGGGCGGGACCCAACCCTCATAGGCCCCGGGAACCGCTGAAGGTGCTACCGAGTGTCGAGCTGCCCCCTGCGGCCCGGCCCGTTTCTTGAACCACCACGACACGAAGTCTGGAGCTGTCATGTCTGTACTGACCGAGCATGTGAATTCCAGTGGGGAACTGGCCGAGTTCCCGCTGAGGGCCGACCGGGCCCGGCAGATGGGTGACCTGGCACCGGTCCTCGCGACCCCCGCCACCGTGGTTGCCGTCGCCGCCGGAGTGGCGGTCGGGGCCCAGCTCGTCGGCGTGTTCACCGCCGGTGTCGCCGTCGGGGCCCGGGCTGTGGGCGGGACCCAGCCCTCGTAGCTCCCCGCGAACCGCTGAAGTGCGACGGGAAGGCGCACCACTGCTGGTGTGTCTTCCCGTGTTCGTCAACAGAAGGAGTTCGCCCTGCTGCGCGATCTCCACAATCGTCTATCGAGCGGGCGGTATGAGCGACATTCAGGACCTCGGTTACGGGCGGCAGTTCGCTGATTTCTACGACCGGATTTTTCCGCCGGGCGACGACACGGCGAAATGGCTCGCCGGCCTCCACCCCGGAGACGGTACGCCGGCGCTGGAACTCGGCGTCGGCACAGGACGAATCGCCCTGCCGCTGGCGGACCACGCCGGTGAGGTGGTCGGTGTCGACTCCTCCCCGGAGATGCTGGAGGTGCTGCGCAGCGTCCTGGCGCGCGAGCCCAGGCCGGTCACCGCGGTGCACGGCGACATCCGGACCTACAGGAGCGAGCGGAAGCACGGACTGGTGTTCTGCGTCTGCGGAACACTGTCGATGCTCCTCGACCCCGCGGAGCAGCA
Organism: Streptomyces sp. NPDC060049; assembly: GCF_042736715.1. Taxonomy (NCBI): domain Bacteria; kingdom Bacillati; phylum Actinomycetota; class Actinomycetes; order Kitasatosporales; family Streptomycetaceae; genus Streptomyces; species Streptomyces sp. NPDC060049. The sequence goes on along the minus strand of NZ_JBHWVV010000029.1, from coordinate 35,930 downwards.
GCAGGTGCTGGAGACGTGCTCGGAGGCCCTGGCCCCCGGCGGTGCCGTGGTCATCGAGACGCACAACCCGGCCTTCGTGGACGGGATGCACGAAGGGCGCCTCCGCGAGAACTTCTTCATCCCCTGCGGGGAGGACGCCGGCCTCCAGTCGTACTCCCTGATCATCCCCGCGCAGCGGATCTGGCACCTGTCGCACATCTGGCACGAGGACGGCCGCACCCGGCTCGCGTCCGAGACCAGCAGACTGACGACACCGGAAGAGATCGACGCGTACGCCCGACGCGCGGGACTGCGCCTGGAGGCGCGCTACGGGGACTGGCAGGGGTCACCCTTCACCGGCGCCGAGCCCATGACCGTCTGTGTGTACCGGCGCGCGGGCGGCCAGGCCGGTTCCGCGACCTCAGAACAAGAGCGGTGAGGACGCCACCATGGCAAGTACTTCGCTGAGCACCGAGGTTTCGAACACGGAGACGATCACGGACGAGCCGGAGACGGGCGCGGAAGCCTCCGCCGGCGTCGCCGATCAGGGCGACGAGCTGTCCTTGCGGGAGACGCTCATGGCCTTCCGGGGATACGTGCGCCCGCACTGGCGGGAGATCGCGCTCGCGAGTCTCCTGCTGGTGGGGGCGGGGGTACTCGGCCTGCTCCAGCCGCTGGAGGTGAGGGACGTACTCACCGCGTACGCGCGGGGCAGTCAGGTGGCGCCCGGGTTGCTGAAGCTGACCGCCTTGGTACTGGTGGCCTCGGTGGCTCTGGCCCTCGGCAACTTCCTGCTGTTGCGTGCCGCCGAGCGCGTGGTGCTGGCCGGGCGCCGTGGGCTGGTGCGTCACATACTGCGCCTGCCCATGCGGGCCATGAGCGGCCAGGCGCCGGGTGATCTGCTCGCCCGGGCAGCGGGCGACACCTCGCTGCTGCGGCAGGTCGTCACGCAGACCCTGGTGCAGGCCCTCACCGGTGTAGTGATGATCATCGGCACGCTGGTGATGATGGCGATCGTCGACGCCGTGCTGCTCGCCGTCACCGTGGGTGTGATCGTGCTGCTCGGAGCCGTGGTCGGCGTCATCCTGCCCATCATCCGGCGCGCCGCGCTGCGAGCGCAGGAGTCGGTCGGCCTGATGGGCGCGGCCCTGGAGCGTGCGCTGAGCGCTTTCACGACGGTCAAGGCTTCCGGGGCGGAGGAGGTCGAGGCGGAGCGTGTCGACATGGCGGCGCGGGACGCGTACGACGAGGGTGTCTTGCTCGCACGCTGGGGCTCCGTGGCGGGCACCGCCGCCGGGCTTGCGATGCAGGTGGCCTTCCTCGTCGTGCTCGGCGTGGGCGGGGCGCGGGTCAGCAGCGGCGCCATCTCCGTCGCCACGCTCACCGCTTTCCTGCTGTACGTGCTCTACCTCGCCCAGCCGGTCATGTCGCTGACCAACGTCGGCACCTACTTCCAGGCCGCCCGCGCCGCCGTGCAGCGCTTGGCCGAGGTCACCCAGCTGCCCACCGAGCCCGTGGACGAGGCGCTTTCACCGGCGTACGCCGACGATGGCGCAGCCTCCCTGGTCTTCGAGAACGTGTCGTTCACCTACCCCGGCCGGACGACCCCCGCTCTGGACCGCTTCTCCCTCAGGATCCCCGCCACCGGCCTCACCGCCCTCGTGGGCCCTTCCGGAGCCGGCAAGACCACCGCGCTGAGCCTCATGGAGCGCTTCTACGAACCGGACCGGGGCCGCGTCCTGCTCGACGGGTGCGACCTGCGCGACTGGAACCTGAACGCCCTGCGCGCCGGCATCGGCTATGTGGAGCAGGACGCCCCGGTGATGGCGGGCACGCTGCGCGACAACCTCGCCTACGCCGCCCCCGCCGCGACCGACGAGGAGCTGCGCTCGGCTCTGAAGACCACGAGGCTCCTGCCGCTGTTCGAACGCCTCGGCGGCAACCTCGACGCCAAGATCGACCACCACGGCAGCTCACTGTCCGGCGGCGAACGCCAGCGCATCGCCATCGCCAGGGCTCTGCTGCGCCGCCCGCGCCTGCTTCTCCTCGATGAGGCAACCTCACAGCTCGACGCCGTCAACGAGGCGGCACTGCGCGAGGTGATCGCTGAGCTGTCCGCCCGGACGACGGTGGTCGTCGTCGCCCATCGTCTGTCGACCGTGCGCTCGGCCGCCCGCATCGCCGTGATCCAGGACGGCTGTCTGCGGTCCGTCGGCACCCATGCCGCGCTGATGCGCGACGACTCCCTGTACGCCGAACTCGTCTCGCACCAACTGCTCGGCTGAGGTCCACAGCCTCAGACCGGGAGCCGTGTGCGCACCCGGCCCCACCGTCCCGACGCCATCACCGTCCCGACGCACACCGTCGCGCTGCCGGTGAGGCGGGAGCCGGGGAGCGCGCACGGCTTCCGTGAGACACGAAGAAGACCGAGAAAGAAAGGACTCCCCTCATGACGCGATGGCCGAAGCTGATGCGTGCCGTCCTGTCGCCGCCGTCCGTGAGCCGGGCCACGGCCCTGTCGCTCAGCGAGCGGCTGAGCGCGGCGACGCACCTCGTGGCGAGCCTGGAGTATCTGACGACGGAGCGGGACCGCAGACGCGGCGGGCTGAACAACTGGGAGGTCAACCGGGAGGCCTCCTTCTCGACGTGGTCGCCGGTGCTCCGCAAGGTGCTCGACCTGGCCGCCCGTCCGCACGTCACCCGCGCTCTGCATGTCGTCAGGGTGGGCGCGGCGGCGACGCTGCTGGCCCCGTCGCCCCGCCCGGCACGCGTGGCGGCGAACGCCGTGCTGTCGGGTACCTCCCTCGTCCTGTACCCGCTCAACCACTACGGGACCGACGGTTCCGACCAGGTGTCCTTCCTGGTCCAGTCCGTCGCTACGGTCGCCCGGGCGGGCGAGCGGAACCCGCAGCTCGTGGACGCCTGTCTGTGGTTCGTCGCCCTGCAGTCGACGCTTTCCTATGCCGTGTCCGGCTGGGTCAAGATGACCAGTGCCAACTGGCGCAGCGGCCGGGCACTGCCCGGGGTGATGCGGACCCTGACCTACGGAGACCGCACCGCCTGGGAACTGGTGCGCCGTCACCCGCGTGCCGCGCACGCCCTGTGTGCCGGTGTGCTTGCCCTGGAGTGTGCCTTCCCGGCCGTGTTCCTCGCGAAGGGGCGGGCGGCGCCGCTGATGCTGGGCTCGGCGGCTGTCTTTCACCTCGCCAACGCCCGGGTGATGGGGCTCGGCCGGTTCCTGTGGTCGTTCGTCTCCATGCACCCGGCCGTGCTGTACGCCGCCGGGCCGCGTGAGCGCACCGCGGCGGACGGCCGGGTGGAGCGGCGCGACGACGCCCTCCCGGTGCTCGCGCTCGGGCTGCTGGCCGCCGCGCTGGGCGCCCTCCAAGTGGAGAAGGTCCGCCAGAGCCGCAGGGTGCTGCGGGGCCGGGGTGATGAGCAGGAGTTCACCGCCGGTTCGGGCAACACGCTCTCGTACCGGCGCACCGGTCCGGACAGCGCCGCGGCGGACGACGGCACACGACCGGTGGTCATCCTTGAGAACGGCCTCGTCGCGACCTCCGAGCACTGGGAGTGGATCGTGCGGGGGCTCTCGGAGCAGTTCACCGTCGTGACCTACCACCGGGCGGGCTACGGCCGCAGCACCTATAGCGGGCCCAAGGACAAGGCGTACAGCCTCGACACCGCCGTGGACGACCTCGTCGACCTGATGAGGCACACGGCAGGTGACCGCCCGGTCGTCCTGGCCGGCCACTCACTGGGCGGCTACCTGGCACTGAAGGCGGCCGGCCGGCTCCCGGACCAGCTCCTGGGGGCCGCTCTGCTCGACTCGAGCCATCCCGCCGCGCTGCAGCGCTCGTCCCGCCAGGCACAGGGCAAGGAGATGTTCAGCGGCTCACTCGCGTCCGTCGCCACCTCGCTGAGGCTGGGCATGGGTGGACTGCTCAGCAACCCCCGCTGGGTCGACCGACTGCCGGAGGAGGTACGGATCCTGCTGACGGCGCACTACCGCGACTCGCGGATGTGGGTGGCAGGGCGCCGCGAATGGCGGTCCGTGCAGGAGGAGTTCGATTCCTTCGAGGGGACAGTGCCGGACTGCGGTGTCCCCCTGCTGGTCATGACGGCCGGACACACAGCCGCCCAGGACCCGGTCCAGGCGGAGCTCCACGCCGAGCTGGCCGAAGCGGCTCCGCACGCCGCGCATCACATCATCGACGGCGCCGACCACGACTCTGTGCTCACGGACCGGGACACCGCCCAGTACGTCGTCAAGCTGGTGTCGGACTTCGTCGCGAACCTCGGCGAGGACGCTGCGAGGACCGAGAAGAAGGGGGATTCCCATGTCCGTACGAGTTGACAGCGGTGCGGTACGGGCGGAGCCGCGCGGGGCTCTCACCCTGCTGGTACTCGGCGGGCTCGCGGTGTGGCTCGGTGCGACCACCGCGGGCCAGCATCCGCACAGCGGATTCGACCGCGTACGCAGCCATGACAGGAGCGGACTGTTCATACCGAACTGGAAGTTCTTCGCCCCCGAGCCCGCCCAGCACGACTTCCACGTCCTGCACCGCGTCCTGACGGCGGACGACACGCAGACGCCCTGGGAAGAGACCACGCAGATCGCGCCGCGAGCCTGGTCCCAGCTCCTGTGGTTCCCGCGACGGCGCCGGGAGAAGGCGCTCTTCGACGTGTGCTCCGAGCTGATCACGCTGATGTCCAAACCGGACCTGGATCTGACGTTGTTCCCCGCGTACCGGGTGCTGCGGGACCTCGTAGGGCTGACCGTGCGGGACACCCACGCCGGCCACGAGCCCCCGCAGGGCTTCCAGTTCCTGATCGCCAGGCACACCGGGCATGACCAGACCCACGAACCGGACTACGTGTTCCTCTCGCCGTTCGAGCGTACCGGTGCCGGCTCCGACGGCGGGGACCCAGGGGGGGCTGCTTCCGTGGACGGCCGCACCGTGGCGGCGGGAGCGTGAGCTCTCGGTATGAGGGGCGGACCTGGGAGGGGTCCGACGGGGAGGTGGACGCCGTCGTCGTCGGCGCCGGTCCCAACGGCCTGGCCGCCGCCATCGTCCTCGCTGGAGCCGGGCTGGAGGTCATGGTGTACGAGGCCGCGCCCACCATCGGCGGCGGCGCCCGCACCGCTGAGCTGACTCTGCCCGGCTTCCGCCACGATGTGTGCTCCGCCGCGCATCCCATGGGCCTGGCCTCGCCGTTCTTCCGCGCCTTCGACCTCGCGGCGCACGGGGTCCGGATGCTGAGTCCCGCGGTGTCGTACGCCCACCCGCTCGACGGGGGCAGGGCGGGGCTCGCCTGGCGGGACCTGGAGCGCACGGTCGACGGGCTCGGACGGGACGGACCGGCCTGGCGTTCGCTCCTCGGACCGCTGGTGGACCGCTGGCAGGGGCTGACCGGCGCCGCCATGTCGGACCTGCGCAGCCCCCCGCCGGACCTCGTCACGGCGGCCCGTCTCGCCCTGCGCATCGCGGAGCAGGGCTCACCCCTGTGGGGGGCACGCTTCGGCGGATCCCTCGCACCCGCGCTGCTCACCGGAGTGAGTGCGCACGCCATAGCCCCACCGCGCGCCCCCGTGCCGGCGGGGGTAGGGCTGGTCCTGGCGGCCCTGGGACACGCGGTGGGCTGGCCGATCCCCTTGGGCGGCAGCCAGACCATCGTGGACGCGATGGCCGCCGAACTGCGCCGCCGCGGTGGGCGGATCGTCACCGGGCGGCACATAGAGTCCCTCTCCGAGCTGCCGCGGGCACGCGCGGTCCTGCTGGACCTGACCCCGGCCGGGCTGCTGCGCATCGCCGGGGACGCGCTCCCCGGCCGGTACGCCCGCCGCCTGCAGGCATACCGGTACGGCGCGGCCGTGTGCAAGGTCGACTTCGCGCTGTCCGGACCGGTGCCGTGGAAGGCGTCCGGATGCGAGCTCGCGGGCACGCTGCACCTGGTGGGCACCCGCGAGGAGGCGGTCGCCGTCGAACGCGAGGTCGCCGCGGGCCGACACCCCGAGCGTCCCTACGTGCTCGCCGTCCAGCCCGGCGTCGTCGACCCGACGCGTGCACCGGCCGGCCGCCACACCCTCTATACCTACGCGCACGTTCCGCACGGATCACGCCTGGACATGGGGGAAGCGGTGACCGCGCAGCTGGAACGTTTCGCGCCGGGATTCCGGGACCTCGTGCTCGCCCGCCAGGTCCTCCCCGCCGCCGGACTGGCGGAGCACAACCCCAACTACGTCGGCGGTGACATCACAGGAGGTGCGCTGTCCCTGTGGCAGACGGCGATGCGCCCGGTTCCGGGCCGGGATCCGTACGCCACCCCGCTCCCCGGGGTGTACCTGTGCTCGGCGTCGACCCCACCGGGCCCAGCCGTCCACGGCATGTGCGGGCTGTACGCCGCGAGGCAGGTACTGCGCCGGCGCTTCGGCATCACCGCCGATCCGCTGGAGCTGGTACGGGCGCCCTCCGCAGGAGCCGTACGAGGCCGCAGCGGGTGAGCAGGGCTGCGGGATCGGCTTCTTCGGACCTGGTCACGGTGTGGTTCGCGGGCGGGCGGTGGCCGGTGAGCCGGCCCTCCGGGGCGGTGAAGGCCGAGCGGCGGCACGGCAGGAGAGGGCGGAGGTGGTCGGGGAAGCTGTCGACGAGGGCGTCAGTGTGGGTGCCGTCCTCGATGCGGTAGTAGCGGTACAAGCTGCCGCGCCCCGCTGCCTGGACCGTGCGGGCGTAGACGTCGGAGGCTTGCCGATACGGCCGGTCAGCGCGATGCGCTGCACGTCCCGGCGGACTTCGGCGGGGCGGGCGGCGTAGTCGTAGTCGGTGTCGCAGGCAGGCGTACCCGGTGCGCAGAAGGGCGTGCCGGCTTCTGCCGGGCCGTCGAAGCCGGGATCGAGCTCCTCGCGGTAGATGCGCTGGGTGAGGTCCCAGTAGACCTGGTGGTGGAACGGCCACAGGAACTCCGTGCCGGCGGGGAAGCCCGCACGGTGCATCGCGTCACGCGCGTGGTCGGCGGCGGGCCCGCCCCCGCGTAGACCGGGGAGTGGCGCAGGGCGGGCGGCAGGAAGGTGAACAGGTTCGGGCCCGCCGCGCTCCACAGCGTCCCTTCCCCGTCGACTCCTCCGTCGTACAACTCGGGGTGGTTCTCCAGCAGCAGGGCCGGCGATGCGCCCAGGGCCAGTGCGGCGAGCGAGTCCGCCTGCGTGGCGGTGTTGTCCTGGGCAGGGCCATGAACGACCTCCGTGCGTCGATGGGTGGATGGCCGCACGCCAGACGTCGGGGAAGGGGGTCGGGTATGGGTGTGCCCGCCATGAATGGGCGCCCCGGAGAGCGGACCGCCACCATGACGGCCTCAGAAATGACCTCGACTCCAGCGGGGGGCGACTCGTTCAGCTCGTGCCGGACGGAAACGTTGCCGAGCCCCGTGTTCTGGTGGAAGCCTTTGGCGTAGGTGTGGCCGAAGTGACCGCCGCTGGTCGTGGCCCGCTCTGACTGGACGCGGGCGTAGCTGCTGTCGGTCCGTCCTGAGCGGCGCCCGCGGTGCCGAAGACCTGGGACAGTGCCCACCTGTTGCCGACCTCGAGTTTGCGGAAGGCACGGGTCAGGTGGGCCTCGACCGTCTTGACCGACACGAACATCAGCTCCGCGATGTCCCGGTTCGACAGGCCCCGGCCAGCCATCTCGGCGACCGCGCGCTCCCGCCGCGAGAGCACGGAGGTCGCAGCGGCCCGCGCGCGCGGGCCCAGCGCACCGATCCGTCGCTGGGCGTTGACCGCCTGCGTGTACAGGTGACGGGCGCCGTACTGCGCCGCGGTCTGCTTGGCACGCCCGGCGTTCTCCACCGCTTCGTCCAGGCTTCCCGCCAGGGACAGCACATGGGTGAGCGACAGCCTGACCCGGACCTCTTCCAGGACCTGTCCGGTGGAGTGGAAGTCCGCCGACGCGGAGACGAGGAGCTCCACGGCGGCATCCACGCCGCCCGTACCCAGGGCGCACGCCCGGGCGACCGCCGCGTGTCCCAGCTGCCCTCGCAGCCCCACGGCCCCGGCTGCTTCCTCGGCTCGTTGCGCCCAGGCGTGCGCGGCCGCCGATCGGCCGCGCGCGGCCTCGGCCTGTGCGGCGGTGCTGTACCAACCCGCCTTCACGGAGTGCGTCGGCCCGCAGTGCAGGGGCCGGTCCACGACGTCCTGCATCAGCGTGACGCAGTCGTCCAGCCGCCCCTGCTCGAAACGTATGGTGGCGAGCACTCCGGCGGTCAGCGCCCACAGACGGCCGCGGGCCCGGACGGTCCGCAGGGCGCGCTCGGCGAGCGGTGCGGCGGACGCCGGATCGTCCCGCAGCATGATCGCTTTCGCGCGCAACCCCACCGCGTAGCCGACCAGGTCGGGCTTCCCCAGCAGGTGCGCCATCTCCTCGGCTGCCTCCGCCGATTCGACCGCCTCCGTGAGTTGGCCCACCTCACGGACCGCCCACGTGTGACCGAGCAGGAGGTACGGCAGGACATGGCTCTGCCCGGTACGCCGGGCGATCCGGACACCGCGGCCGATGTGGCGGACGCTGTCGTCGTAGCGCCCGGCGAGCAGTTCGGCCCAGCCGAGCTGGCTCAGCGGGTCGAGGAGAGCGGTCAGTTCCTCGTCCTCCATCGCGTCCACAGCCGTCGCGGCCCGGGTGGCATGCGCCAACAGAGCCACGGTCTCGCCGCCGTAGGCCGCGCCCAGGGCCCGGCACGCGGCTGCGGCGGTGCGAGTCCCGCGGTCACCGGTGCGCGCAGCGTGGTGTGACGCCGTGTCCAGGTGCGCGGCAGACTCGTCGTACGCGCGCTGGATCATCCGTACGGTGGCCAGCTCCAGCCGCAGGGGGTTGGCGACGGCACTGGTCTCGGGCCACGCCGACAGCTCCGCCTCCAGCACGGCGCGGGCCTCGCCGACACTGCCCAGGATGCGTTCCATCTGCGCCTGCAGGACGACCACTTCCACCCGTCGCCCGCGCCGGCCGGACGGCAGCAGCTCCATCGCCTCACCGAGTGCCTCCCGGAAGCCGGCGAGATCGCCGGTGAGCCCCAGGGCCCGCGCCAGCGCCAGCAGTACGTCGAACCTCGGCTCACCCGATGTGGCGGTGGGTTTCAGCAGCTGAAGCGCGGCCCGCAGCCAGGACGCGGCGGTCGCGGGGACGGAGTACATGACGTGCTCGGACGCCTCGCACAGCAGCCGGACCGCGTCCAGGTCGCCAGGCTCGGCCGACCGCACGACGTGGGGCGCCCGCTCCACCGGGCCGGCCCCTGCGACGCGCAGCGCCCGGTCTGCTCTGCCCTGTGCCGCCAGCCACCAGCCCGGCGGCGAGTCACCGGATATCACCTCCCGCAGGAGCGGGTGCCGGAACTCCAGCATCCGGCCTGATCCGCCGGGGCGGACGAGGTCCATCCGGGCAAGGGTGTCCAGTGCCGCCAGAGCCGTCACCGGCGGCAGGTCCGCGACCGTCGCGAGCAGCGCCGGCTGGAACGGGTCGCCGAGTACGGCGGCCGCCCTGAGCACGGTGAGCTGTGGTGGCGTGAGCAGGGCCACTTCCCTCACCAGCGCGGCCCGCAGCGAGCGCGGCAGGTCGGCGAAGCGCGCCGCGTCCCCTTCCTGGGGCCGCACCGTCAACCGGGCGAGTACTTCCAGGTAGAGGGGGTTGCCGCCGCTGGCGGCGTACAGCGCGGCTCGCCGTTGCTGTGGCATTGACGTGCCGAGCAGTTCGTCTGCCGCCCTCCGGTCGAGCGGTGTGAGCCGCAGTCGTTCGGCGCGGTAGCCGTCAGCGGTCTGCGACAGGCACGTCAGCAGCCTCGGCCGTGCCTGGCGCGGCCGGTAGGCACAGGCCAGGATCACGGGGACCTGAGGAGGATACCGCAGCAGATGGCGCAGCAGCTCCAGCGAGCCCTCGTCGGCCCAGTGAAGATCGTCGAGGCACAGGAGAACACCCCCGGCCCGGCTTGTGCCCTCCAGCAGCCGGGCCACCGCGCCGAACAGCCGGAACCGTTCGACGACAGGCGGCACCGAGCCGCAGGAGGGGTCGCGTTTCGAGGGATGGGCGAACGCCAACTCCAGCAATTCCCGCGTCCGGTCGTCCACAGCCGCCTCGGCGAGCCGCTCCGGGGCTTCGAGACGGGAACGCAACGCCTCGGCCACGACCCCGAAGGGGTAGTCCCGCTCGTATTCCGAGGCCCGGCCGGACAGCACGGCCAGCCCGCTCTCCCGTGCTCGCGCGGCAAGTTCCGCCAGGAGCCTGGTCTTGCCCAGTCCGGGGTCGCCGGTGACTTCGACGACCGTCGACCGGCCCTCGACACAGGCCTGGACCGCGCTCCGCAGACGTTGCGACTCCCGCTCCCGGTCTGCCGGCGGGGCCACCGGACGCGGCATGGAAGCCATGTAGCCCCTTCTGCTGCTCACCTGGGCGCGCCTGCTCTGACGGACACCTCTCGGACCCTGCCCACCAGACAGGCGGCCGTGCACCTGGACAATCGCAACGGAACGCGCATGAGGAGTGCTCTTTCCGAGTAGAGGGCACCGCATCGCCACGGATGCGGACATCCAGAAGTCTCCCGACCCCGGTTGCCGGGTACATCGGTAGTACTACGCAACATGCATACGCAATCAGGCGGTTGGCTGAACCGGCGTGTTGTCCGACCGCCTGCCGCGGGCCGTCAGGGATGCCAGCGCGGCGCGGGACGACACTGCCGTCTTGCGGTAGATCCGGGCGAGGTGGCTCTCGACCGTGCGCCGGCTGAGGTAGAGCTCGCTGGCGATCGCCTGGCTGGTGAGGCCTTTGGCGACCAGCTCGGCGATCTCCCGCTCGCGCGGGGTCAACGTGGCCAGCACGTCGACCGGTGCCGCCAGTGCGGTCGGGCCCTCGAACACCGCCGGGCGTACCAGTTCTGCCAGGCCGGCCAACAATCGTGCTCCGCCCGCCGAGGCCAGGTGGGAGCCCCGGTGCCACATGGCGGCCGCGCGCGGGCCGTCTCCGGAGGCCTTCATGAAGGGAGCACCGAGCAACAGGGATTGCGCCTCCCGGAGCGCCGCCCCGGACCGGGCGCTGTGCGCCGCGGCTTCGGCGAACAGCCGGGCCGCCATGGCCTTGTCATCTCGGTGTGCCGCGATCTGGGCGTGGCTGCGCGACGCTGCTCCGCGCTGGGCCGGAAGGCCGAGCCGTTCGGCTTCCTCGTGGGCGCGCTCAGCCCAGTGTTCGGCTTCTTCCACGTCGCCGGTGGCGAGGGCGGCGGCGGTGAGCAGTTCCAGGAAGTAGCACCGTACCGAGGGCTGGAGCCGACGCAGGTCCCTTCCGCAAACGCCCGCGTGCAGCAGGACTTTCCGTACCCGCTGCGGATCACCGGCGAGATACGCGGCCTGGGCGAGCATGGACCAGGCCAGTGATGCCCACCAGCTGTCGCTCGTTCCGGCCGCGGCCACGGCTTCCTCGGCGACGGCCAATGCGTCCCGATCGCCCGGAGGGCGCGCCTGCAGCAGGATCTGGGATCTGAACGCCAAGGTGAAGGCGAGCAGTTCGCTGCTGCCCAGGGCCCGTGTGATGGGCTCGGCCTCGTCGGCCAGTTCCAACGCGGTCGTGACCCGGCAGGTGTTGAGGTGGACGTGGGCCTTGCACAGCAACAACTGTGGCAACAGGTAGAGCTGACCGGTGCGCCGGGCGATCTCCAGTCCCCGGTCGGCGTGCCGTTCCGCGTTGGTGTAGTTCTCCAGAAACACTTCCGTCCAGGCCAGCCTGGACAGGGATTCGCACAGGCCCGCGAGGTCGTTGTCGGTCATCGCGTCCGCCAGTCGGGCCGCGGGTTCGGCGAACGTGCGGGCCGCGGCCATGCCGCCCTCGTACGCCTCGCCCATGGCGGCCAGCGCCAGGGCTCGCATCTCGCGGGTGTCGTCGCCGAGGGAACGTGCCGTCGCCAGAGCCTGGCTGATCTCCGCGCGCACCTCGGGAAAGCGGGCGGCGGCCAAAGCGCAGTAGACCAGTTGCAGGCGCAGTTCGACCGTCTGGGCCACCGGGCGTCCCGGCGCCCGGGCGAGTTCGCGGCGCAGCAGCGCGTCGCTCTCCGGGTAGCGTCCGAGTCGGCACTCCATCAGGGCGCAGAGCGCCACGGCGGACGTGCGGACGGCGTCGGTGTCCGGACCTGGGAGGTCCAGCACCTGATGCAGCAGGTTCCGGCTTTCTCCGAGTTCACCGGTCTCGCCGAGCGCCTGGGCGCGCAGCAGCATCAGTTCGCGGCGCCTGGACCTCTGTTTCGGGGTGTCCGGCAGGAGTCGCAGCACGACCTGCAGCCAGTAGGCGGAGATCGCCGGAGCGGTCGCGGCGGTCTGCTGGGCGGCGGTGATCAGCACGGCGGCCGCCTGCGGGTCCCAGCGGGTCAGCGACTGTTCGAGGTGGTGTGCCCGCTCGACGGCGGACGCACCGGCCCGTTCCAGCTCCGCCGCCGTCCGGCGGTGGAACTCCTGGCGCCGCCACGGGTCGATGCTCTCGTGGACCAGCGCCCGGATCAGCGGGTGACGCAGCACCAGCCCGCCTCCCCCCTGCCCCGGCCGCACCAGGTCGCGCCGCATCACCTCGCGCAGGGCCGCGACGATGTCGCCGACCTCGAAACCGGTGAGCGCGCTGATCAGCTCGGGAGTGGTGTGGTCGCCAAGGACGGCTGCCGCCTCGACGGTCCGGCGCTCCAGTGGGCTCAGCGGCGAGAGTTCGTCGAGCAGCAGCGCTTTGAGATCGGCAGGCAGGCCATCCGGTCCGCCGAACGCGACAGATGCCTGCGATGCGCAGTGCGTCCGAGGCATCCGGGCTCCGCGATGCGCCTGGAGGAGAGCGAGGAAGTACAGCGGGTTGCCCTCGCTCGCCGAGTAGAGCTCGGCTGCCTGCTGCCCGGGCAGGTCAGAGGCCAGTCCATCGACGCAGTCGCGTTCGCCGAGCGGCCCCAGAGCGAGCCGCAGCACCGTCCCGGTGTCCATGCCACGGGCCAGCGCGGTGGCGAGCGAGGGTGACGCCTGACGGTTACGGCGTGAAATGACGAAGAGTAACGGCGCCGGGGCCGGGTGCCGAACCAGATGGTCCACAAGCTCCAGCGACGCCGGGTCCGCCCAGTGCAAGTCGTCCAGCACCACCACCAGCCCCGCGCCGCCGAGACGGCCCAGCACGGCCGCCGTCGCCTGGTACAGGCCGAACCGGTCACCGGCATCCGGCCCGCCCGGCCCTTCCATCACGCCTCGCAGGGCCGGGGAGAGCTCGGCCAGTACCGGAAAAGCCCGCAGGGCTCGCTCATCCAGGTCGGCGAAGGCATCGGCGAACGGCCGGAAGGGGCTGTGCCGCTCGTACTCCGTAGCCCGGCCACGCAGCACGGTCACCCCACGGCGGCGGGCCCGCGCGCAGAACTCCGCCAGCAGCCGGCTCTTGCCGATACCGGCCTCACCCGTGACATCGACCACCGCCGGACCGCCCTCCCCCAGCCGCTCCAGCACCGAGTAGAGCCGACCGAGCTCTGCGGTCCTCCCGACGAACGGCGACCTGTCCACGCACTGCTCCGGGCCGTCATACACCTCAGTCACGAGCAATCCCCTTCTGAACGAACTCCCGCCACGGAACCGGTCCCTCTGCTGCCCTGGCCCGCCCGGGACCGAGCGCTCCCTGGCGGCCGAGCTCGTCATGTGTCCAGCACGTCGGCGTACAGCGCGAACAGGCGCAGGTTCGGGGTGCGACCGGCACCCGTCCTCGGCTTCGTGGGACCACAGGGTTACTGTTCCCGCCACGACTTCGGGCGTGGCTGGATCAGGCCTGATCATCTTAATCCAGTCGCGGTCCGCCGCCGCTCTGCGGACGTCTCGCCGGACCTTCTCCGCCATGCCCTCGCGTGGCAGCGGTCCGCCGAGGTCAGCCGTCATGTGGGGATCGCACCGCATCCTGACGTATGCGTCGACGTCCTGTGCGGTCATCCTGTACGGCTGGGGGTCGTCGCACTCCCGGGCATGCGCCATCGATTCCGCCCGCGGCTTGGCGTACGAAAGACACTAGCTCTCCCACTTGCAGCGGCGGCAGGTCGCCACGTACTCCGTGCGTCCCGGACGGCGTGGGTCTGGCGGGCGCTGGGTGTGGCAGCCTTTGCCGGTGCGGGGGCAGCGGGTTCCGTCGGCGTGTACCGCCCGGATGACACCGTCGAAGTAGGTGTAGGTCTCCTCTGTCCCGTCGGCGGAACAGAGTTCTGGTGGGCATGGTCATTGACCTGGTTGTCGCGGTTGAACTGCCTACCGACTTCGGCTTGTCAGTGTGATGCGGGTGTATCGAGGGTCAGGCCGGTGCCGGCTATGAAGCCGTCGATGGTGTGGGGTCGGTACTGGAGGCGTTTGAGGCGGTTGCGGACGAGGGTTTCGAGTCGGTCGAGTGCTATGACGGTGAGGTTGGCCAGGCTGCGTTTGACGTGGGCCCATACCCGCTCGACGGGGTTCACGTCGGGTGAGTAGGCGGGCAGCAGGAACACCGTCAGACACTCACGCTCGGCCACGAGGTCCCGCATCCTGCGCGAAGCATGGGTGTTGAGCCGGTCCCAGACCAGCACGATCGGTGCCCTGACGAGTTGGTGGACGCCGTCGATCAGAGCGATGAAGTCCCGCTCGCCCATGCTGCGACGCTTGCCTTTGCCCGCGGGATGAGTTCGCAGACGGTGGCAGAGCCGGGTCCGGAAGCCTGGTCGCATCGCGATCAGGCCGGCCACCGAGAGCCGTCCCGAGCGCCGTCCACTGACGGTCACGACCGGGGTGCGTCCTCGCCGGCCCCAGGTCCGTCCCCGCGGCGGCCGTCGGGTGAAGTCGGCTTCATCCTCGAAGCAGATGTAGCCCCCGCAGGCCGCCCGGGGTTTTTTACCTCCGCCCAGGTCGCCTCCTTCCACACGGTCACAGCCTGCTCGCCGCGTTCGGCGACCCGCCGCGCGGGCACCTGCGGGGAGAAACCGAGCCGACGCATCAACCGGGAGGCGCCCCACGAGCGCGCTCGTGACCAACGATCAGGTGTCCGCGTCCGTGAAGGCACGACGAGCAGTCGAGGCGGGCGTCCCGCTCCTCGACGAGAAGGCCTTCCTCACCCTGCTGAACGATGTACGGCCGGGCCTCCCCCACGACGCCGAAGGCGCGGCCACCCGGCCGGCCGCCGCCTCCGCCTCCGCCTCCGCACCCAACTCCGTTCCGGCCCAGATCGATCCGGAGTCTTCGGCCCCAGGTCAAGACGGTCCCGCCCCTCAGGGCCGTTGGCTGACCGGACGGCGGGTCCTGCTCCTGGGTGGTACGCACCACGACGCCTCCGAGGCCAGGACGCGTGTCGTGGCTCTGGGCGGAGCCGCTGCCGTCAACCTCTCCGCCAGTGTCACCGACGTCGTCCTGCTCGCCGACGGCGAGCAGGACCGGCGCATGCCTCGGATCACTTCACTGCGCCTGCCCGTCCACCAAGCCCCCTGGCTGACCGCCCCTACAGGCGCGGCACCAGCCACATCCGAGACCCACGTGGCTTCGATGCCCCGAGTGCTACCGCGGGGCGGTGTCGTCGACCTCCCCAGCACCAACGGCACCCCGCCGGCCCAGTGGAACGTGTCGGCCACCTGGGCGCAGCAGACGAGCTGCGAAATCGACCTCGTCGCATTCATCACCGACGGCGACGAACAAGTAGCGCGCGACGAGGACTTCCTCTTCTGGGGCGCTCCGGAGAGTCCCGACGGCGCGGTCAAGCTCCTCAGCGACGGGCCCACTGAGCAGACCATCGCCATCGATCTCGCCGCCATGCCGCCGGTGGCCCGGAAGGTGGTCGTAGCCGCCGCCATGGACGGCGCCGCGACCTTCGGCGATATCGGGCCGGTCCAGATCACCTTGGCACCGGGAGCCGACGCCACGCGCCTGGCACAGGCGACCCTGGACGCCGCCACCACGGAAGGGACGATGATCCTCGCCGAGCTCTACCGACGAGGCCCGGTCTGGCGCTTCCGAGCCGTCGGCCAGGGCTACGACCACGACCTCGCCGTCATGGCACGCGGATACGGCGTCGACATCGCTGACTGACCCGAGGGGCAGAGACGGGTCGACCGGAACTGCGACGGACTGGCCACCGGACTGGCGGCCAGTCCGCTCTCCGTCCCTGCACTGGTCCCCGACGATGGCGGCATAGCGGTCTGAGAGCTCAACTCCACGGGAGGTCGTGCTCCGGTGGGCGGTCCCGCAGGAGGTGAGACTCGGCGCAGGCAGCACTTCAAACCCGGGGAAGGGTGAGAGGTGCCTGGTGGGGTCACTCATCGCAAAGAAGGTCCGACCGCGGCCCGTGATGGCGGGCACGCCCTGTTTCGGGGGTGGTCGGACTTCTTGCGTCCGGGCAACCGGGGACAGCGCGGCTGCGGGCGCGGGAACACCCACAGACGCAGATCCCGAGAAACTGACGCCTCGTCGGGTATCGGGCAGGCTGGGGCACATGAGCCCCACCTCACTGCCGGGAAACCCCGGGCCACCTGCGGAAACGTCGGGAGTTCCAAGTCCCGGGCGGTCACGTTCTCCTCGTCGGTCCAGGTGGCGGTCAGTCCGTCACGGTCCTCCTCTTCGGTCCAGCGGTGGACGGAGGTGTTGTGCACGGCGCGGGTGACGGTGGTGGTGACCCGACCGTGCGAGGTGTCGAGGTATCCCGCGACACTCAGCCGGTGGCCGCCCTCGGTGTCCAGTCGGTGTTCGGCGCCGGGTGCGGCGGGCGTCCAGTGCGAGGAGTCGGCCGGATCGCTCTGCTCGTGGCGGGTGAGGGAGCCGGTGACGACCTCTCGGGCCGCGTCCTGCCAGAGCAGCAGATTGGCGCGGGTGCTCCAGCCGGTCTGCCCTGCCGGTACGCCGGCGACGGCGACCTCGATGCTGTGGGGCCGCCCGTCGTTGAGGAGGGCGGCGTACGGGGTGAGGTCGTAGCGGATCGGCTGGACGTCGAAGGCGCGGGGGCCGGGGGTGACGTACCAGAGGAACCCCACGGGTGCCCCCGGTCTGGGGGTCCGACCTGCGGGTTCGCGAGTGAGGGCGTTTGGGGGGTGACGCGAGCTACACGGCGAACGTCCCGCGCGACCAGCGGCACGCGGTCGCCACGACCTCCGCCCGCTACCGCGGGGTGCCGGGCGGGTGCTACGACCGCACGGTGGCGACCGTGCAGGGGACGCTCACGCAGGACCGCCGCCGCTGCTGAGAGCGGCAGCGGCAGATGGGGTCCCGTCCGCGTGACCTTCCCGTACCCGGCCGCCAAGGGCGTGCCGCGAGTCCCGGCCGCGTGATGGCGGGGGGATGCCACCACGCGGCTCGGGGCCGCTGGGGGACCCCGCGCCGCTCACCGTCGCGGATCCCCACGTCACTCGTATGGCCGTTCTCCGGCGACTCAAACGGTCCCGGAGCACATTTTCCACGGAGGGCCCGTGGACGCCCGTGCGCCGTCGGGCAGGGCCCCCGCGACCACCCGGCGTGGCCGGTGGTGGCCTCGTCGCGCGGCGGTCCGGGGGGTCAGCCTCCTTCGCCGAGGACCGCGCGGACCAGTTCCCGCTGGGCACCGGTCAGGTTCGTCTCGTCGAGTTCGAGTACGTGGTCGTCGACCGTGATCCGGTAGTGGTAGCCGTCCGCGACCGGCGGCAGGACGCGCCGCGCGAGGTCCTCCCACTGTTCGGCGTCCCGCCGCGCGGAGGTGTCGATCTTCTGCACCTTGTCCACGCCGGCGAAGCCCCCCGAGCGACTGACGGTGATCAGCATGACGTTTCTCCTTCGGAAGTCGGAAGTCGTACGTCGGGTCTTTGCCCGCGAGGAGGGCGCACCGGCCCTTCGGCCGCGACCGCGCCCCGCGAGGCCCTGGACGCGCCTGCCCCTGATGCGGCGGTCCTCCCCCGCCGGGACGCGATGCCGCCGCCATCGGCTCGATTTCACCGGTACCTGGCCGACGGGCAACGGGAAACGGCCGGGTTCGAGGCCGGGGGGCCGTGCTCGGGGCGGGACCCGCCTGCGGGGCTCATGCCCCTCCCCCGGAGCCGGTCCGGCCGCGCGCCCGGGGATCCGCCGCTTCCCCGGCGCCGGCCGGAGGCGCTTCGGGCTCGGGTTCGGTGAGTTCCGGTTCGAGGCCCTCGCTCACCGTCGTGCGGCGCCGTCCGGTGTCGGCCCGCCAGGCCTCGAAGGCCAGCGTCGTCGCGGTGACCACCGCGAGGCCCAGCAGCCAGCCGCCCACGACGTCGCTGACCCAGTGGACCCCCAAGGCGACCCGGGTGTAGCCGACACCCACCACCGTGACGAGCGCGAGCGCCCACGGCAGCGGGCGCCACGCCCGCGGCACCACGGGCAGCAGGACCAGCAGCAGGACGGCGCACGAGGTGGTCGCCGTCATCGCGTGGCCTGAGGGGAAGGAGAAGCCGGGCGCGTGGGCCACGGGGTCCGGCAGATGGGGGCGCGCCCGCTCGACCGCGCTCTTGGCCAGGAGCCCGATCAGTCCGCCCGCGACCGCCGTGGCGCAGGCCCAGGCCGCCAGGCGCCAGGCGCGACGGCTCGCGAGCCAGGCCACGAGCACGGCCACCAGGAGGCGCATGGTCACCGGATCCCACACGAAGCTCGAGAGGACGTCGAGGAAGCGCACCCAGTCCGGGTGGGCGAGCGCGGTGCTGTGGAGGCTGTCGGCCGCGGTCCGGTCCAGGTGCCGCAGCGGAGCCCACTGGGACTCCACGAGGACGAGGGCGAGGGCGAAGGGCACGGATGTCACGGCCGTCGCGCCCGCGGCGAGCACGAGTCTCGCGCCGAAGGTGGCGTCGGGTCCGAAGTGCCGCGGCAGCAGGCACCGTAGGCGGCCCCGCGGACCTTCCGGAGGGTGCCGATGGCCTTGCGTGGGCCGTGCCATGGTGCGTTTTCCCTTCGTGTGCGGTGTCGGGCACCGGGCCGCCGGGGCCGAGGAGCCCGGGCCGGGCGGTCAGACGCCGGGGTCGTCCGTGACCGGCTCCCTCACTCCGGCCCTCACGGCCTCCAGTTGCGCGGCGAACGATAGGCCCAGGAAGAGCGCCATCGAGGTGAGGTAGGACCAGAGCAGCAGCGACACGATCGCGCTGAGCGGCCCGTAGACGCTGGTGAACGAGCTGCTCTCGCCGATGTACAGGCTCAGTCCCCAGGTCGCGAGGTTCCACAGCACCAGGTGGACGACGGCCCCGAAGGCCAGCCAGGTGTAGCCGGGTTGGCGCCTGCGCGGGGAGAGCCGGAAGATCGCGCTCGTGGCGAGGACGGCGAACAGCACTCCGACGGGCCAGCGCAGGATTTCCCAGGTCCGTACGGTAGTGGCGGAGAGTTGGTACACCTCGGCCAGCGCGCGGGTCAGGTGGGTGCCCAGCACGGTGAGGGTGAAGCTGAGTCCCAGCGGGAATCCCGCGAGGGCCGCCATCACCAGGCCGCGGGTGTACTTGGCGAGGAAGGGCCGGTCGCGTTCGTTGCCGTAGATGCGGTTGGCGCCCCGTTCGACCTGGCAGAGGCCGGTGATGACGTTGACGAGGGCGAACAGCAGGCCGAGCCACAGGGCGGCCTGGCCGCCGTCGCCGGCGTGGCGTCTGCTCTCGCTCAGGGCGTCGTCCACGACGGCCTGGCCGGGGCCGCTGGTGAGCCCGCGGATGGTGAGCTCGGCCACGCGACCCACGTCCTCGGTGTGCAGGACGCCGGACAGGCCGACGGCGGCGATGGCCAGCGGGACGATGGACAGGACCGTCTGCAGGGCGAGCGCGCGGGCGTGGCTGAAACCGTCGGCGTAGCGGAAGCGCACGAAGGAGTCGCGCGCCAGGCTCCAGCCGCCGTAGCGGCGCAGCGCGGTCCACGCCTCGTCGGCGGAGAGCTCCCCGCCGCGCACGTCGTGCCGTTGCGGTACCCGTCGCGCGGTGCCCATCGTGTTCCTGCCTTCTGGTGGATCCTACGAAGCGTTCGGTGTCGGCCGACGTGCCGAAAGCGGTGCCGGGCCGTGTCTCAGGAAGCCGGGCCGTCAGCCGCCGGGAGGCGCGCGGTGCGCTCTGCGGGTGCACCTGCCGGCCGGGGGGCGTCGGGTGCTCCGGGCGCGCGGGGCAGGCGGACCCGCAGAGCGCCCGGTTCGATCTCCGCGATGAGGCGGACACCGTCGCTCACGGCATCACCGTCGAGCTCGCGCGGCTGCGCGACGGCGCAGCGGATGTCGACGCGCGTGACGCTGAAGTACTCCAGGACGCCACCCGCTTCGCTGCGCGCGGCCGAGGCCCCGGCCCCGGCGGAGGCGGCCGGCTCGGACGCGGTCGGCGTGCGGCGGGACAGCAGGCGTGCGGCAAGGTGCCCGGCCGCGGCGAGCCATCCGGCGGCGCCGCGCGGATCGAACAGCACCACTTCCAGGCGTCCGCTGTCCGGCCGGGCCGCGGGCAGGAGCGGCAGGCCGCCCTGGAGGGCGCCGACGTTCCCGATGACGACCATGCGGGCACGGCGCCGCCGGGGGCGGCCCCCGTCGACGCGGACCGTCAGCCGTACCCCGGGATCGCGCAGGTGTCGCAGGGCGGACAGGACGTAGGCGGCCCACCCCATGCGCGACTTGAGCCGCGGAGAGGTGTCCCGGACCATCGCGGCGTCGAATCCGGCGCCCGCCATGACGGTGAAGCGCGTCGGCGGGAGGCCGTCGCCGCGGATCCGGCCGACGTCGATCCCGAAGCAGTCGCCGGCCAGGGACTCGTCCAGGGCGGCGGCCGGGTCCATGGGAAGACCCAGGTTCCGGGCGAGGAGGTTCCCCGTGCCGCAGGGCACGACGGCCAGGGGGACGCGGGTGCCGGCCAGGACGTCGGCGCAGGCGCGCAGGGTGCCGTCGCCTCCGCACACCACCACGAGGGCGGGGCGGACGGTGGGGAGCTCCTCGGCCAGGGTGCCGCAGGGGCGTTCGGCGGAGGTAAGGATCCACCGGAGGTCCAGGTGGCCGTGGTCGCGGAGCACGGCCCGGAGCCGGTCGGCGAGTTCGTCCGGGCATCCGTGCGGGTGGCGCACCACGATGGCCGGCCCGTGGGTGCGGGAGGCGGGCGCCCGGCCGGGCCGCTCCGTGCGGGCGGGTTCCGGAGCGGATTCCCGGGTGCAGAGCAGCGCGAACCCGGTGATCAGCAGGGTCGCCGCGCCGTTGAGCAGACCGCCTGCCACGTCGCTGGGGTAGTGCATGCCCCGGTACATCCGCGACAGTGCGACGACCGGCGGGATCAGCAGCAGGGATCCGGCGACGGCGTAGCGCCAGGGGCCGCGCATGCGCAGCACGGCGATGACGGCCAGTCCTCCGTAGAGCGCGAGGGACGCCCCGACGTGCCCGGAGGGGAAGCTGGATGTGGGCGGCGCGGCGTCCAGGCGGGGAACACCGGGGCGCGGACGGTCCACGATGGCCGTGACCACCAGGAACACCGCCGACTGCGCGGCGACCGTGGTCGCGAGGAACAGCGCCTCGGTCCGCAGTGGGACGCGGGGAAGCACGAGCAGGGCCGTGACGCAGACCAGGGTCACGCCGACGACCACCTCCGTGCCGGCCAGTACGGAGAGCCACTGTGTGATGTCGGTGGCGGCCGCGCCGCGGCGCTCCACCAGGGCCCGGCCGGCCGCGCCCTCCGCCGACAGCGGCCAGAGCCGGGCGGCCGGCCCCGTGACCAGCCCGCCCAGGCAGACCATGAGGGCCGCCTGGGCGGGAAGGAGCAGGAGCAGGAGCGGCCGGGCTCCGCGCACCGAGGAACCGCAACTTCGTCTCATGAGTGGGCTTCTGGCCCGTCACGGCCGGATGATGCGCGGCCCCACGGCAGTGGGGCGCACGTCACCGCGTCACCGCGTCACCGCTCTGACGCTCAGGGCGCCATCTCGTAGGCTCCGGCCAGGGCCTCCACCCGCGACCAGACGCGGGCCGCGCGCTCGGTGTCGACGACCGGCCGGCGAACGGCGCCGAGCGCCCAGTCCTGCTGGACGGCGGTGGCGGAGTCCTTTCCGTGGAGCTCGACCGCGTGCGCGGAGAAGTCGCGGACGAGGGCACCGAAGAGTTCGTCGAGCACGTCCTCGTCCAGGCCGGACAGGCGGGCCTGCTCCAGGATGAGCTGGCCGTGGACGACGAGCGCGAACAACTGGCCCACGGCCAGCAGGAGGTCGAGGTCGCGGCTCTGTGCCTCGTCCGGGGCAGCCGTGGCGACGAACTCGCACAGGGCGTCGGCCTGTTCGCGGAAGCGTCCCACGTTCGGCACGGCGGCGTAGGCGTCGTAGGCGGTGCGCCAGTCGTGGAACCGTACGGAGCCCAGACCGCGGGCCGGGCCCTGGCGGAAGAGGAAGGCGTCGTCGGCCGCGTCGAGTCGGGTCGGGACGGGTGCGTACTCGACCGGCTCCAGCAGGTGGTTCTGCATGAACTTGAGGATCAGGGCGAGATTGACGTGGACGGTGCCCTCCAGCTTCGGCAGCCCTCGGATCTCGACGGCCGCCTGTGCGAAGTAGGTGTCCTTCTCGAAGCCCTTGGCCGCGATGACGTCCCACATGAGGTCGATGACCTTCTCGCCCTCCGTGGTCACCTTCATCTTGGTCATCGGGTTGAACAGCAGGTAGCGGCGGTCGTCGGGGCCGGCGGAGCGGAAGTAGTCGACGGCGCGGTCGCTGAACAGCTTCATTCCGACCAGGCGTACGTAGGCGTCGGTCAGCTCGCGGCGCACGTGCGGGAAGGCGGTGACGGGACGGCCGTAGAGGATGCGGTTCTGCGCGTGGGTGACGGCCTCGTACATCGCGTGCTCGCAGATGCCGATCGACGCGGTGCAGAGGTTGAACTTGCCGACGTTGACGGTGTTGAGGGCGGCGTCGAAGGCGGCGCGGCCGGTGTGCAGCACGTCGGCGGCGGTCACCGGGTAGTCGGTGAGGCGGAACTCGCTCACGTACTTGGACGAGTCGACGACGTTCTTCACCAGCCCGTACGCGGGGTGGCGGCTGTCGGCCGCGAAGAACACGTATCCGTCGGGGCCCTCGACGTCGGTGCGGCGGCCGAAGACGGAGACGAGTCCGGCGGCGTTGCCGTTTCCGATGTAGTACTTGGAGCCGGTGGCCCGGAAGCCGCCGTCGCCGTCGGGCTCCAGCAGCATGTCGGTCGAGTAGATGTCCGCGCCGTGGGTCTTCTCGGACAGGCCGAACGCGAACACCTCTCCCTCGGCGAGGAGTTCGGCGGCGCGGTCGCGGGCGGCCGCGTTGTCGCTCTGCCAGACGGGACCGAGTCCGAGGACCGTGACCTGCCACGCGTACCAGTAGTCCAGGCCGTAGAACCCGAAGATCTCGTTCAGGGCGGCGATCCGCGCGGTGTCCCAGCGCTTGTCCGGCTCGTCCTGGCCGGCCGCGGAGACCGGGGTCAGGAAGGTGGCGAAGAGCCCCTCCTTCGCGGAGAACGCGAGGAAGTCCGCGAGCCAGGCCCGGGAACGGTAGTCCTCCAGCAGCCTGCGCTTGCCCCGGTCCTCGAACCAGTCGACGGTGGCGCGCAGCAGCCTGCGGGTCTCGGGGTCGAAGTGCGCGGGGTCGTAGGTGCGCGGGTTGAAGAGCAGGGGGTCGGTCATGGGGCTCGCCTTTCGAAGTGCGGTTCGGGTCGGGGAGGAGGTGTGGGGGAAGGAGGAGGCGTGGGGGGGCTGGAGGGTCGAGGCGTGCGTGCGTGCGCCGCCGCGTACGCCGGCGTCGACCCCGGGGCGGTGGCGGGGCGGCCCGGCACCCCGTCCGGCCCGGGATCCGCCGGTTCAGCGCTCGGCGAGCCGGTGGAGCGTGTCGAGCACGTCCTGGAGCCAGGCGAGCGTCATCCGCTCGTAGGCGATGCCGCCGCGGAGCACCACGTGCTGGAGCTCGCGGCCGGCGTCGTCCGCCACGGGAGCGTCCACACCGGTGAAGTCGCGCAGTTCGCCCGCCAGATAGTGCGCGAGCCGGTCCGCGTGCGCCCGGTGGTGCCGCTCCACCTCGAGGATGAGCGCGGCCGCGTCGTCGAAGGCCGCGCCGCGGATCTTCACGGCGAGCTCGTGCCGGACGCTGTCGGGCTGGATCGGCTCGTGGAGCCACGCGGAGAGCGCGGAGCGGCCGGCCGGGGCGACGGAGTACTCCTTCTTGTCCGGCCTCGCCTGCTGCGCCACTTCGAGGACGTCCACCCAGCCGTCGCCCTCCATCCGCTTGAGCACGCGGTAGATCTGCTGGTGGGTCGCGGTCCAGAAGTAGCCGATGGACCGGTCGAACCGCCGGGCCAGCTCATAGCCGGAGCCCGGCTTCTCCAGGAGAGAGACGAGGATCGCGTGCTCTAGTGCCATGCCCCGATCCTTCTATGCAACTCGTTGCATAGACAAGCGCCACCGCCGGGTTGAGACGCGGCTCACGCGGCGCGGTTCCTGCGCGCGAGGTGTTCGGGCTCCACCGCCGCGGGTCGTCCGGCCGGCCGGGCGGCTGGGCCGGGGCTCCCCGGGCGGCCGGCCGGAGCTCAGCGACTGCGGGTCAGGGCCTCGGGGGCGCCCGCCGACTGGGCCCCCTCCGTCTCCAGCGCCAGCCGGTCCGACTGCGCCATGGTCAGCACGTAGAGGTTGCCCTGCGGGCAGTCGAAGGTGGCCTCGCGGTCGGTCGGATGGCTGGTCACCGCCGCGAAGACCGCTCTGCCCCCGCTCATCTGCCGGAGTTCGAGGGCCTCCGTGCACCCCAGGTTCCGCCCGCCGGCGACCTCCTTCACCTCGCTGACCTGCCGGCCGACGAGGTCGCCGACCGATCCTGCCGTCAGCGTGACCGTGACGGAGAACTCGCCCGTCCTGGCCCGCGTCACGCCGTCCGCGCCCGGCGTCCCGGGCCCGACGCCGGTCCACGTACCGACCCACGCCTCCGGCAGCGACGGCGCGGACGGGGCAGCGGTCCGGTCCCCCGCACCGCCCTCGGATCCACCTCCGGGAAGCTTGATCGCGAGCGTGACGGCAGTGGCGAGGACGGCGGCGGCCGCGCCCACCACCAGGGGGGTACGTCGCCGCCCGGCCGGCACGGGGCGGGGCAGCGCCGTCCCCGGAGCCGCCTGAGGAGGCGTCGGCGCCGTGGGAGCCGGCGCGGCGGGCGGCCACGGCGGGGCTACGGGTCGGGCGGGCGGCTGGGACGCGGCACAGGTCCGGCGCAGTTCGGCCTCCCGGCGGCCCACCTCGTCCATCAGGGCCGGCGGCAGCGCCCCGCTCCACTCCCCGCCCTCGGCGCCGACCCGCGCCAGCACCTCCTCGGCGGTCGGGCGGCGGTCCGGTTCCTTGGCGAGGCACTCCCCCACCAGGGAAAGGAGCCCCTCCGGAACCCCGTCGAGGAGGGGCTCGTCGTGAACGATCCGGTACAGGAGGCCCGGAAGCCCCAGTTCCTCGCCGCGGGCCAGGAAGGGACTGCGGCCGGTCGCCGCGTACACGAGTACCGCGGCGAGCGAGAACACGTCCGCCGGCGCCGCGGCCACGGCACCGGTCGCCTGCTCCGGCGCGAGGAAGCCGGGCGTGCCGATGACCGCGCCCGTCCGGGTGTGGCGAGGGTCGCGCACGGCACGGGCGATGCCGAAGTCGATGAGGAAGGGCCGCTCACGGCCGAGCAGGACGTTCGCGGGCTTGATGTCGCGGTGGACCACACCCGCCGCCCGTACCGCCACGAGCGCGGCCGACAGCTCCCGCGCCAGGCACCACAGGGCCGGCGCGGCCAGCGGTCCCTGCCGGTGCACCCAGTCGCCCAGCGACGGCGCGGCGACGTACTCCGTCGCCAGCCACTGCGGGGACGCTCCCGGAGCACTGAAATCCACGACCGAGACCGTCCACGCGGAACGCACACGGTCGTTGGCGCGTATCTCCCGCGCGAAGCGGTCGGCGAACTGCGGATCCCGGCTCAGGTCCCGGTGCACGGTCTTGAGGGCCAGCGGCCGGCCGGATGCCGTCCGGGCCAGGAAGACCTCGCCCATGCCTCCCTCGCCCAGCCGTGCCAGCAGGCGGTACCCGCCGATCTCCGGCGGGTCACCGGGCCGCAACGACTCCACCGATTCCCCCTGCCTCCCTGGCCGTTGTCCGCCCGTTCGGACCTCGCGGATCAGTCGGTGGGCCTACTTTAGAGGACGCCTCGGCGGGGCTGTCATGCCCGGCGGTACGGTCCTTGGCGGCTCAGGGCCGTGTGTCGGCGCGGTCCGTGCGGTGGACCAGCAGGGAGAGCTCCGTTCGGGAGCGGACCCCGAGCAGGGCGAAGACGTTGCGCAGGTGGTGGTCGACGGTGCGGGGGCTGACACAGAGGCGCAGGGCCACCTGGTTGGCGGCGCCCTCGGACACGCACCGTGCGATGCGCAGTTGTTGCGGTGTCAGGCCGGCCAGCGCGGCGGCCGCCGGTTCCGGGGCGGGTGCCTGACCGGTGGCGCGCAGTTCCGCGCGGGTCTGCTCGGCCCAGGCGCGGGCACCGCAGGGCCAGCGCGCGGGCAGCCGCCCTTACCCGCCGGGGGCGCTGGTGGCCTTGTCCAGGAGGAGGTCGGCCGACCAGGCTGCACCGAACTTGGTCTCGGTTCCGTCGGCGTTGAGGGAGTACACGCCCTCCAGCGGGATCTTCTCACCCGCGGAGGAGGACTGGAGGATGTCGCAGACGTCGGCCACCGAGGTCACCGGAGTGTCCTTCATGGCGGTCACCACGTCCCCGGTGCCCAGCTTGGCCTTCGACGCCGGCGAGTTCGTCCGGGACTCGACGACGAACACCCCGGTCACCCCGTCGTCGAGCAGCTTCTTCTGGGCCGTCGCCGCCTCCGCCTGGTCCTTCTCCTTGAGGAAGTAGGAGCTGAGTTCCGGGTCGTCCAGCCCTATGAGGTTCCAGCCGGGGTCGTTCTGCGCCACGCCGTCGTCGAGGGTGTCGAGCAACGGCCGGGCGTGGTCGCTGGTGATGGCGTAGAACTGCCCCTGCGTCTCGCCGACGGAGGCCAGCGCGTTGATCCCGACGACCTTGCCGTCGCTGTTGAGCAGCGGGCCGCCCGAGTTGCCGGGGTTCACGGTCGCGGAATGCTGGATCGTGGCGGGGTAGCGAGGCAGCGATGTCGACGGTTCGGAGTTCACGACGTTCGAGTTCTGCACCGAGCCGGCCGTGTAGACGACCTTGTGACTGGCGTCGCCGAGCGCTGCCGGGTAGCCGAGCGCGATGACGGTGTCGGCCGTCTGGACGTCCTTGCTCTCGGCGAACTCCAGGGCCTTGAGATCGGGCGGCACGGAAGTGAAGGCCAGTACGGCCAGGTCCTCGCAGGGGTCGATCCCGACCAGACGGGCGGGTGCCGGCGGCTGGTCCCCGACCGCCACCTTCAAAGAGGGCTCGCCCTGCACCACGTGGGCCGCGGTGGCGATGAGTCCCTTGTCCGCGTCGTACACGAAGCCGGTTCCCTCCGCGTACTTCCCCGTGACGAGAACGGTCGCCGGCGCCGCCCGTTCGTAGATCTTCCTGGGATCGATGTCGTCCGCGGAGGCCGCCGGGCCGGCCAGTGCCCCGAGCACCGCCGTCGCGGCCACCAGCACACCGCTGCGCCGCATCTTCATGAGCCCCGCCACCTTTCACGAGGAGGGTTCCTCTTTCAGGCTAGTCCCGCGACTCCGAGGTGTCCTGGCAACCCGCGCCGACCCCACCGGGCACGGCGGGCCGGTTACCAGCCGCCTGGGGTGCAGCCCGGTCCGGCGGAGGTAGCGGCACAGGCGCGAGCGCCAGCGCGAGCGCCAACCTTCCTACCGGTCGTGCTGTCGGCGCACCATCTCGGCGATCCAGAGGGGCGCGAACGGAGACGTGCAGCCCGGAGGGGTCGGGTAGTCCTCGAGCACCCGCAGTCGCTCACCGATGTCGACAGCACGGGTACGGTGCTCCGCGTGCTCGATCCCGATCTGGGCCAGGCAGTGGTTCATCGCCCACTGCAGGCGGTCCGGGGCGTCCTTCATCTCCGCCTCGATGACGTCGAGCAGTCCGGGGAGGTCGAGTCCCTCGGGCTTCTTCGCCACGCGCTCGGTGGTGAGCGCCCAGCCGGCGCTCGCGACCACCGGATCCGGATCGGCGGACCAGGCCAGGCGCAGTTCCTCGGAGTGCGGGCTCTTCTTCACCACGTAGTTCACGAGCCAGTCGTGCACCTTCGGGGTGCGCGCATCGCGCAGCATGCCGTCCAACTCGTCACGCGTGAAGGCCTTCGGGCGGCAGATCAGGATCGCCAGGAGCCGCGCCGCGGTGTCTTTCGTCTCCCAGAGCCGGCACGCGAGTTCGTGCTGCGTCTTCAGCCGCTTGGCGAGCGCGCGCAGCTTGGTGAGGTTCACACCGTGATCGTCACCGTGTCTCTCGTTCACCGCGCGTGCCTTCGGGTCCTCGAGCTCGGCCAGCTCGGCCAGCACCTCGGCCACCATCGTCTCGGCCACCTCAGCCTCATCTCCCTCGCGTGCGGATCCAGCCTACGACGGGGAGTCGTCCTGCCGTCGTACTCGCCGGTGCGGCGGCGGCCACCGGCCCGAAATCCCCCCGGAGGCCCCGCGGCTCCGGGCGCACCGACCGGTGATCGGGCCGGTGCGCCCGGCGAGGTGTCGGCCGGTGTGAGCGGCCGGTGTGAGCGGCCCGTGTGAGCGGCCGGTGTGAGCGGCCGGTCCGTCTGCCGGAGCGACCGGCTGGACGATCAGCTGTTGAGGGCCGACCAGAGCCACTGGCCGCCGACCCGGACGTACAGCCGCTTGTTGACCGAGTCCACGGCCGTCGTACCGTCCAGCGGCGGGCGGGTGAAGGAGGCGTCGTTGACGGGGCCCGGGACCAGCCGCAGCGGCGGGTTCGGGGCGTTCTTGACCGGGATCGTGCCCGTCGCCTGGGCGCCGCTGCTGCCGTAGCTGTTCTCCACCCGGAAGTCGCCGGTGGACGACTGCTCGTAGTAGATGTGGGTGCCGGTCGGCGCGGTGCCGTACAGGCCCACGACGTTGCGCAGCACCGCCGTCGAGCCGGGGCCCGAGTAGAGGGAAACGCCCGCGTTGACGGTGGCCTTGCCCGCCTTGTTGGCGATGACCACGTTCTCCAGGGCGCTGGAACTCGCCGCCCAGCTGATGATGTTGCGTGCGGTGGCCGGGGTGCCGGCCGCGAAGTCGCCGGCGAAGCAGTAGATGTTCGTCGCGTAGACGTGCTTGCAGCCGGCGTCGGTCTTCAGGTGCGGGCCTCCTTGCATCCGGGAGGTCTCGAACTTGCAGTCCGTGATGTAGACGCCGTTGGGGTTGTTGGACGTGACGGCGCCCTGCCCGATCCACAGCGCGCCGGTGCCGAAGGCCTCGATGCGGCAGCCGGTGAAGTGGATCTGGTTGATGTTGTCCTGGCTGTAGCCCCAGGCGCCCGCGGTGGCGGAGGAGGCGTTGCGCAGCCAGATGTTGGGCTGGGCGGTGCTGCCCGTGGTGCCCGTGCTGTCCTCGATGACGAGGTTGTAGAAGCGGGAGTCCCAGAATTCGACGGCGTCGATGCACGTGTCGTTGTTGGACGACATGAAGACGTCCCGGAAGTAGGAGTTGTTGTTGTAGTAGAGCTCCAGCAGCAGGCCGGTCTTGCGGTTGCCGTTGAAGCCGAGGTTCTCCACCGCGCAGTATCGGCGGTGGGTGGAGCCCGTAGAACCGGAGGTTCCGGTGCCGGACATCCGCAGCAGGATGCCGTCGCCGCCCTTGATCAGGGTGGATGCCTTGGCGCCGGCGCCGGCGAGGCGGATGCCGTCGGCCTTGACGGCCAGGGCGGGCTGCCCGGCGGCGGGCTTGACCAGGTACTTCCCGACGGGGAAGTAGACGGTGCCGCCACCCGCGGCGGCCGCGGCGTCCAGTGCCCGCTGGATCGCGGGGGCGTCGTCCGCCGCGCCGTCGCCGATCGCCCCGTACGCCTTCACGTCGAACCAGTCGGGTGCGCCCGCGGCCGCCGCGGCGGCGGTCCCCCCGGTGGTCATCACGGCGGCGCCGGCGGCCAGTCCGGCCACGGCCCCGGTGAGCAGGGACCTGCGGGCGGTCTTCGGCTGTTCGGTCATGTTCTCCCCCTCGGCAACGATCATGATCCGACGTGATCATGCCACGCGCAACCGGTCCGGCGGGGCGGGAGGAGGTGCCGGGC
Source organism: Streptomyces sp. NPDC060049 (assembly GCF_042736715.1). Lineage (NCBI taxonomy): Bacteria > Bacillati > Actinomycetota > Actinomycetes > Kitasatosporales > Streptomycetaceae > Streptomyces > Streptomyces sp. NPDC060049. The sequence continues at coordinate 5,857 of NZ_JBHWVV010000029.1, read as the reverse complement.
GCGGCCGCGGGGCGAGGCACGAGGACGGGGCAGTGACCGGCCGCCGGCTACGGCCGGCGGCCGGTGCGTGTCCTTCCGGGCCCTCACCCGGCGAGGGCGACGAGCCTTTGGTACTCCAGCTGATCCGCCTGTCCGGCCTTGACGTGGACGTGGACGTCCGACAGGTGCTCCTGGAGGGCGCTGTAGCCGGCCGTGTAGGCCTCTTCCTGGCCGCCGGCGCCCGGCGGCGTCCAGAGGATCAGCAGTTGCTGGTGCCTGCGGGCACCTTCCGGGGTGGCGAAGGGGAGCTCGTAGACGACCAGGCGCGCCTCGTCCGCGGGCAGGGCGCGAACGAGCTCGTCATGGGTCAGGTTGCCTTCCACCTCCGGCACCAGGACTCCGGGGGAATCCGCGAAACGGAGGATCACGGTATTGATCTCCCGCGTCTCCCTGAAGTGTTGGAGGGCATCGAGGCAGCCCTCCGCGAGGCTGATCGGGCTGCTCACGCAAGACCTCGGTTCGCTCGTGGACGGAGCCTGCGGAGCCGGATCCGGAACCGGAGGGCGTCTGTCACCGGCCGGCCGCGCTCGGTACGGCAAGAGGATCACGCGGAGCGTTCTCCTTCTCCGCTTCGAGCTGCTCGCCGAGCTCGGTGAGCCGCTTGCGCCCCATGGCTTTGCGGACGTCGGGGAACCACTCCTGCTCCTCCTCCTCGACGTGGTGGCGCACGTTCTCGGTCAAGACGCTCATCTTGGCTTTGAAGCGTTCGTCCGAGGGATCCATGTTCTTGAGTTCGGAGAGCATCCACACGACGGCATGGTGCTCCTCGATGCTTTCGAGGATGTGATCGGTGGTCTCGGGAGCAGCCTCGCGAGCGGCGGGGTAGAAGACCTGCTCCTCGATCCAGGCATGCACGGTCAACTCTTCGATCACCTCGTCGGCGATCGCCCGCCGCTCGGTGAGGTCGTCGTCACCGGTCTTCTCGAACCGTTTGAACAGCTTCTCGACCGTCTTGTGGTCCTCGCGCAGCAGCACGATCGCATCCATGTACGTCTCCTCCACCGTGGCGTACGGGCACCCGGCACCAGCCGGTCACGAAGACCACCATGGAGCCCCCGCCGAGGAAGACCCCGATTCCGGGAACGGACACACAGGAGACCCCCCGCCCGGACCAGCGCCTCCCGCACCGCACCGACGGCGACGTACTGCCGCGCGGCTGCGGATCCACACGGACGGGTGGTGCGAGGTGCGGAAGCGGGGGGACGGCCCGAGGCTGGGCTCATGACCCCCCATCCGAAGCTGGTCGTGTACCCGCCCGATGAGAACGGCTGGCGTCGGATCCGCTACGACGGCGTCGCCATCGGAGTCGCGCACCGGCCCGCGGACATCCGGGTCTTCCTCGCCGCGGCCGGGCTGGACGACGTCGAGGACCTGGATCTGACCGATCCGGACTTCGTGGAGTGGCGGGGTGCGGGGCCCGAGGAGTGGGAACCGTCCCCGTAGAGCTGCGAGCCGTGAGCTGCCCGACCGGAGGGATCCGTCTCCGTGCGGGCAGCCGCTCCGCCCCGGGCGGTCCCGGAGGCGGAGACGGGCCGGGAGGTGCGGGGACCGTGGGGAGCTTCCTCCTGGCCACGGCGCCCCCGGCTTCCCCTGGTGTCAGGCGATCTCGCCGCGGCGGCCGCCCATCGGGATGACCAGGGGGGTGCCGGCCACCGGGCATTCGATGACGGCCGCTCGGAGTCCGAAGACCTCGTGGACGAGGTCCGGGGTGACGATCTCGGACGGCGGGCCGGCGGCGATCACCCGGCCGTCGCGCATGGCGATGAGGTGGCCGGCGTAGCGGCAGGCGAGGTTGAGCTCGTGCAGGACCATCACCACGGTGCGCCCCTCGTTGCGGTTGAGGTCCGCGACGAGTTCGAGGACGTCGACCTGGTGGGCGAGATCGAGGTAGGTCGTCGGCTCGTCCAGCAGCAGGGCAGGCGTGTGCTGGGCCAGGGCCATCGCGATCCACACGCGCTGGCGCTGGCCGCCCGACAGCTCGTCGATGGACCGGGTCGCCAGATCCGCCGATCCCGTGGCCGCGAGGGCGGCGTCCACCGCGGCCTCGTCGGAGGAGGACCACTGGCGCCACCACCGCTGGTGCGGGGTGCGGCCGCGGGCCACGAGGTCGCGTACGGAGATTCCGTCGGGTGCGCTGGGGGTCTGCGGGAGCAGGGCGAGCCGCAGGGCGAACTCCCGTGCGGACAGGCCTGCGATGTCCTCGCCGTCCAGGTGGACGGCGCCGCCGGCGGGCTTGAGCAGCCGGGCCAGGGCCCGCAGGGCGGTGGACTTCCCGCAGGCGTTCGGGCCGACGAGCGCCGTCACCTTTCCGGCCGGAATGGTGAGGTCGAGGTCCTCGGAGACGATCCGGTCGCCGTAGCCGAGCCGCAGGGCGGTCGCGTGGATGGCGGTGGGCGCGAGGCCGGTGGGCTGGGTCTCGGTCAGCGGGGCGGTCATGTCAGCCTCCCTTTCCGGCCCGGTTGGTACGGGCGAGGAGTAGCAGCAGGTACGGAGCGCCGATGGCGCCGGTGAGCACGCCGACGGGCAGTTCGGTCGGGGCGAGGACGAGCCGCGCGCCGAGGTCGGCGAGGATGAGCAGCACGGCGCCCGTCAGGGCGCTGGTGACCAGCGGGATGCCGGCGGTGCCGGTGAGCCGCCGCGCGATCTGCGGGGCCCCGAGGGCGATGAAGGCGATCGGCCCGGCCGCCGACGTCGCCAGTGCGGTGAGGCAGGTGGCGAGGACCAGCAGCGCGATCCGCGCGTGCTTCAGCGGGATGCCGAGGCTGCGCGCCGTGTCGTCGTCGTACTGGAGCAGTTGGTACGGGCGGGCGAGCGCCAGGGTCAGCGGTAGGAGCACGGCCAGCGCGAGTCCGGCCCACTGGACGTGTTCGTAGCCGCGCCCGTTGAGGCTGCCGGTCAGCCAGACCATGGCGCGGGACGCCTGGTCGATGTCGGCGCGGGCCAGCATCCAGCGGGTCAGCGCGATGAGCGCACCGTTCGCCGCGAGGCCGACGAGGACGAAGCGGTAGCCGGTGATGGTGCCGTCCCGGTACGCCAGCAGGTAGATGGCCACCGAGGTCAGCAGGGCCCCGGCGAGGGCCCCGAACGGGACGGCCGCGAAGGTGCCGGCGCCTGCGGCGGTGACTCCGCCGATGAGGATGGCGCTCACGGCGCCGGCCCCGGAGCCGGCCGCGATGCCGATCAGGTCCGGGCTGGCGAGCGGGTTGCGGGTGACGGCCTGGAACACGGCGCCGGCCAGTCCGAACGCGGCTCCCACCAGCAGTGCGGTCAGGGCGCGCGGCAGGCGGAGCTGGTGGACGATCAGGTCTGCGGCGCCGGAGCCGGTGCCCAGCACCGCGCCCAGTACTTCGCCGACCGGGATCGCGTACGTGCCTAGCGAGACGGAGGCGATCAGGCCCGCGAAGCCCGCCAGGACGAGGGCGAGCACCATGAGTGCCACCCGGGGCCGTACGGCCACACCGACGGGTCCGGCCTCGAAGCTCAGTCGGCGTTCGGTCTTGTGAGGGCTCGTCATGGTCATCGGGTGTGCTCCTTGAGCTTGCCGCGCTTGACCAGGAGCGCCAGGAACGGTGCGCCGAGCAGCGCGGTGACCACGCCCGCCTCCAGTTCGCCGGGCCTGGCCACCATGCGGCCCACGACGTCGGCGGCGAGCATCAGCGATGCTCCGCCGAGCGCGGAACACGGCACCAGCCAGCGCGCGTCGGGTCCGGTGAAGGCCCGTACGACGTGGGGGACCACCAGGCCGATGAAGGTCACGGGACCGGCCGCGGCGACGGCCGCGCCGGTGAGGAGGACCACCGCGAGCGCGCCCAGGGCGCGGGTGGACTTGACCGGCGTGCCGAGTGAGCTGGCCACGTCGTCGCCGAGGGCGAGGGCGTTGAGCCGGCCGCTGAGGCCGAGGGCGAGGGCGAGTCCGATGACGACGAACGGAAGCAGTTCCATGCCGAGTTGCGCGTCGCGGCCGGCCAGTGAGCCCACGGCCCAGAAGCGGTACTGGTCGAGGGTGCGCACGTCGAGCAGGACGAGGGTGTTGGTGCCCGCGTCGAGCAGTACGGTCACGGCCGCGCCGGCCAGGGCGAGTTTGGCGGGGGTGGCGCCGCCGTAGCCGGTGCCGCCGACGGCGTAGGCGATGAGTCCGGCCAACGCCCCGCCCAGGAAGGCGAACCAGATGTACTGGTACGAACTGGTCAGCCCCAGGATGCCGATGCTCGCGGCGACCGCGAACGAGCCGCCGGCGCTGATGCCGATCAGACCGGGGTCGCCGAGCGGGTTGCGGGTGATGTCCTGGGCCACTGCTCCCGCGGCGCCGAGCGACAGGCCGACCAGGAGTCCCAGGAAGGTGCGGGGCATGCGCAGTTCGCGGACCACGACGGCGTCGCCCGCGTCGCTGCCCGCTATCGCGGCCAGCACGTCGGAGAGGGGTACGGCCTTGGTGCCGATCGCCAGAGAGGCGCAGACCATGGCGGCCACGGTGGCGAGCAGGGCTGTGAGCACCAGGGTGCGGGAGAGAACTCGACGGGGTGGCGGGACAGTTGGCGCGGGGACCGCGGTGACGCCGGCGGTGACGGGCTTAAGAGACACTTACATAAGGTAAGGGATGCCTAACCGAATCACCCCGCCGCCCCCGTCTGGATTTGGCCACGGAGAGCCGCTACTGTTCACCATGCGCTTACTCAGGCTAGCCTTACCTAAGAACGAATGTTCCCATGGAGAACCGAAACTGATGAACACCTGCACTCAGCGTCGCCGGCCGGGCCGGATCGCCGCTGCCGTTCTCACGGCAGCCCTGGCCCTCTCGCTGGCCGCCTGTGGTGGCGCCGGCGACGACAAGAAGCCGGCTGCCGAGTCGGCGAAGCCCGGCGCCGCCGAGTCGGCGGGCTTCCCGCGCACCATCACCCACGACAAGGGCACCACCGGGATCAAGGCCAAGCCCAAGCGCGTGGTGGCGCTGGACAACAGCTTGGTCGAGGCGGTCGTCGCCCTCGACGCGCCGCTGGTCGGCGGCATCGGGTCGTACCGCGACCAGAAGGGCTTCCCGCCCTACCTCGGTGACGCGGTGAAGGAGACCAAGGACGTCGGCCCGCTCGACAGCCCCAACCTGGAGGCGATCGCGGCCCTCAAGCCCGACCTCATCGTCTCCGCGACGGTCCGTCACGCGGACTTCTACGACCGGCTGAGCCAGATCGCGCCGACCGTGTTCGTCAAGACCACCGGCCCGATCTGGAAGGAGAACATCACCTTCCTCGGCCAGGCGCTGGGCCAGGAGGACAAGGCCTCCGCCAAGCTGACGGCGTACCAGACCCGCGCCAAGAAGGTCGGCGACGCGATCAACGCCAAGGGCGGCGGCGCCAACGGCAAGCCCACCTTCTCGGTCGTCCGCTTCGTCGACGGTCCGACGCGCATCTACCTGCCCAAGACCTTCAGCGGCATCATCCTGAACGACATGGGTCTGACGCGGCCGGAGAACCAGCGCGACGAGGTGAAGTTCAACATCGAGATCAGCGAGGAGCAGATCCAGCAGGCCGATGCGGACCACATCTTCATGACCTCCTTCTCGGGCGGTGAGGAGCGCAAGAAGAAGTTCGTCGCCAACCCGCTGTGGCAGCGCCTGAACGCGGTCCAGAAGAACCAGGTCCACGAGGTCGACGACGCCATCTGGATGACCTCGGTCTCCCTCCAGGGCGCGGACGTGGTCCTCGACGACCTGGCGAAGGCCTTCCAGGTGGACCCCGCCAAGTAGGCGGCGCGCACCACCATCCCGGCGGGCCGGCCCCCGGCCCGCGGGGCGGGGGGGGCGGGGGGGGGGGGCCCGGCGGAG
>NZ_JBHWVV010000028.1:0-92468 GCF_042736715.1 Streptomyces sp. NPDC060049 | reverse complement strand
CGGCCCCCGGCCGCGTGTGGCGGCCGGGGGCCTCTCGCGTGCGTACAGCCGTGGCTTACGGGGCCTGCGTGGCCCGCGCCTCACGACGGTTGTGGCGGAACGTGTTCGCGCGACGGGTCGTCGCGAACAGCGGAATGGTCGCCGCCAGAGCGATCTGCAGCGCGCAGCCGGTCTGGAGCAGCAGCCCGCCGCCCGGCGCGTCGAACGCCCACGCCGCCAGCAGGCCCATCGCGCCGACGATCCAGCTCAGCATCGCCACCGCGAGGACACCGCGCGGCTTGGGGTACTCGACCCGGCTCACCATCAGCCACGCCACCCCGATGATCGCCAGCAGCGTCGGGACGAACGGCAGCTCCAGCAGCACGATCGAGACGACCGTCAGCGCGCCGAAGGGGCTCGGCATGCCCTGGAACATGCCGTCCTTCATCGTCACGCAGCTGAATCTCGCGAGGCGCAGCACCACGGCCAGCAGGACCACGATCGCCGCCAGCGCCGACATCTTCTGGACCGCGTCCACGGCGACCATGCCGTAGACGAGCACGAAGTAGGCGGGAGCCAGCCCGAAACTGATCAGGTCGGACAGGTTGTCCAGCTCGGCGCCCATCGGGGAGCTGCGCAGCTTGCGGGCCACGATGCCGTCGAAGAGGTCGAAGACCGCGGCGAGCAGCATCAGTATCACGGCCGTCGCGGCGCTGCTGCGGGCCATGCCCGACTCGCCGCTGCCGGTGAGGTGCGGAATGAGGATCCCGGTGGTGGTGAAGTACACCGCCATGAATCCGCACGTCGCGTTGCCGAGGGTGAGGGTGTCCGCTATCGACAGCCGCAGTGACAGCGGCATGTCGTCCTCGGCGGACTCCTCCTCGGACGCCTCGGGCACCCAGCCTGCGGCCGGGGTCTCAGGGTCAGTCACGGTCAATTCGGGTCACCCCCGCGGTGGTGGCCTGACCGACCTCGACCGCGACCTCGACGCCTTCCGGGAGGTAGATGTCGACGCGCGAGCCGAAGCGGATCAGACCGATGCGTTCGCCCTGCTCCACCTTGGAGCCGGCCGGCAGGTACGGGACGATGCGGCGGGCGACGGCGCCGGCGATCTGCACCATCTCGATGTCGCCGAGCTCGGTGTCGAAGTGCCAGACAACGCGCTCGTTGTTCTCGCTCTCCTTGTTGAACGCCGGAACGAATCCGCCGGGGATGTGCTCCACGGACGTCACCGTGCCCGCGAGGGGCGCGCGGTTGACGTGCACGTTCAGCGGGCTCATGAAGATCGCGACCCGGGTCCGCCCGTCCTTCCACGGCATGATGCTCTGCACCACACCGTCGGCGGGCGAGATGACCCGGCCCTGCGTGATCTCACGCTCGGGGTCGCGGAAGAACCACAGCATGCCCGCCGCGAGCGCGGTGGTGGGCACGGCTACCGCCGCCCAGCGTCCGGACTTGCGGGCCCGGGCGAGGCTGAGAGCGGCGGTGGCGACGGTCGGCAGAAGCCACGGCGATGCTCCGCGCGCGAGGCGTCCACCGAGGAGGCCGACGCGAGGTGCAGAGGTTTGGCTGTGGGGCATGGATGACCTTCGTAGCGGGTGATGCCGCGCCGCAAACAGGGGGACGGGACGGCGGCTTTACTGGAATGCTATCGGTTGCACGCAACAACTGGGCAAGCCAGAAGCCGAGTCGATGACCGCCGGCCAGTGACTGGTAGTGACTCTTTTGCGGAAAACCACTGGACGATTCCCCGCAAAAGGGACTTTCAGCCCTGGAGTCGGTACTCCTCGAGCAGGCGTCGCCCGATGATCATTTTCTGGATCTCGGCGGTACCCTCGCCGATGAGCAGCATCGGCGCTTCCCGGTAGAGACGCTCGATCTCGTACTCCTTCGAGAAACCGTAGCCGCCGTGGATGCGGAACGCGTCTTCCACCACCTCCTTGCAGTACTCGGAGGCGAGGTACTTCGCCATCCCTGCTTCGAGGTCGTTTCGTTCCCCGGAGTCCTTTTTGCGTGCTGCATTGACCATCATCGCATGGGCGGCCTCGACCTTGGTAGCCATCTCGGCCAGCTTGAACTGGATCGCCTGGTGCTCGGCGATGGCCTTGCCGAAAGTATGACGTTGCTGGGCATACGAGACACCCAGCTCGAATGCACGCTGCGCGACGCCGCAGCCACGGGCCGCCACGTTGACGCGGCCGACCTCGACGCCGTCCATCATTTGGTAAAACCCTCGGCCGGTCTGGCCGCCGAGCACCCGATTGGCCGGAATGCGCAGTCCGTCCATGATGAGCTCGGTCGTGTCGACGCCCTTGTAGCCCATCTTGTCGATCTTGCCCGGGATGGTCAGGCCGGGACGCACCTCACCGAAGCCGGCCTCCTTCTCCACGAGGAAGGTCGTCATCGACTTGTGGGGCGCGGTGCCGTCCGGGTGTCCTTCGTCACTGCGCACCAGTACGGCCACCAGGGTGGACGTTCCGCCGTTCGTGAGCCACATCTTCTGGCCGTTCAGGACGTACTCGTCGCCGTCCTTCACCGCCTTGGACGTGATGGCCGACACGTCGGAGCCGAGCCCCGGCTCGGACATCGAGAACGCGCCGCGCACCTCGCCCAGCGCCATGCGCGGAAGGAAGTAGTCCTTCTGCTCCTGGGTGCCGTGCTGCTTGATCATGTACGCCACGATGAAGTGCGTGTTGATGATGCCCGAGACGGACATCCAGCCACGCGCGATCTCCTCGACGCACAGCGCGTAGGTGAGCAGCGACTCACCCAGGCCGCCGTACTCCTCCGGGATCATCAGGCCGAAGAGGCCGAGTTCCTTGAGGCCGTCGACGATCGCCTGCGGGTACTCGTCGCGGTGCTCCAGCTCGGTCGCGACCGGGATGATCTCTTTGTCGACGAATTCCCGGACGGTCTTGAGGATCTCCCGCTGAACGTCGTTCAGCCCGGCGGTCTGGGCGAGTCGGGCCATGGCTACTTCCCCTGTTCCTTCAGCGTGGGGCGGCCGGGCTGCTCGCCGCCGCGCTCCTTGATGTACGTCTCGGTCGGGACCATCACCTTGCGCCTGAAGACGCAGACGAGGGTGCCGTCCTGCTTGTAGCCCTTGGTCTCCACATAGACGATGCCGCGGTCGTTCTTCGACTTCGACGGGGTCTTGTCGAGGACCGTGGTCTCGCCGTAGAGGGTGTCGCCGTGGAAGGTCGGCGCCACGTGCCGCAGCGACTCGATCTCCAGGTTGGCGATCGCCTTGCCGGAGACGTCCGGCACGGACATGCCCAGGAGCAGCGAGTAGATGTAGTTGCCCACGACGACGTTCTTGCCGAAGTCGGTCGTGTTCTCGGCGTAGTTGCTGTCCATGTGCAGCGGGTGGTGGTTCATGGTCAGCAGGCAGAAGAGGTGGTCGTCGTACTCGGTGACCGTCTTTCCGGGCCAGTGCTTGTAGACCGCGCCGATCTCGAACTCTTCGTAGGTGCGTCCGAACTGCATCGGGATCAGGCCTCCGGGATCTCGAACTTGGTGGTGCGCCGCATGCCCGCGGCGCGGCCCTTGCCGGAGATGACCAGCGCCATCTTGCGGCTGGCCTCGTCGATCATCTCGTCGCCGAGCATCGCCGAGCCCTTCTTGCCGCCCGCCTCGGAGGTGCACCAGTCGTACGCGTCGAGGATCAGCTCGGCGTGGTCGTAGTCCTCCTGCGAGGGGGAGAAGACCTCGTTCGCCGCGTCGACCTGGCCCGGGTGCAGCACCCACTTGCCGTCGAAGCCCAGGGCCGCCGCGCGACCCGCGACCTCGCGGTAGCCGTCGACGTTCTTGATCTGCAGGAAGGGGCCGTCGATCGCCTGCAGGTCGTGCATGCGGGCCGCCATCAGGATCCGCATCAGGATGTAGTGGTAGGCGTCCGCACCGTACCCCGGCGGCTGCATGCCCACGACCAGCGACTTCATGTTGATCGAGGCCATGAAGTCGGCCGGCCCGAAGATGATGGTCTCCAGCCGCGGCGAGGCGGCGGCGATCTCGTCGACGTTGACCAGGCCCTTGGCGTTCTCGATCTGCGCCTCGATGCCGATCTTGCCGACCTCGAAGCCCATGGTCTTCTCGATCTGCGTCAGCAGGAGGTCGAGCGCCACGACCTGCTGGGCGTCCTGGACCTTCGGCAGCATGATGCAGTCGAGGTTCTGTCCGGCGCCCTCGACGACCGTGATCACGTCGCGGTACGTCCAGTGCGTGGTCCAGTCGTTGACGCGCACCACGCGGGTCTTGCCGGTCCAGTCGCCGTTGTTCAGCGCGTCCACGATGGTGTGGCGGGCGCCTTCCTTGGCGAGCGGGGCGCAGGCGTCCTCCAGGTCGAGGAAGACCTGGTCGGCCGGCAGGCCCTGGGCCTTCTCCAGGAACCGGGGGTTGGAACCCGGCACCGCAAGGCAGGAGCGGCGCGGCCGCAGCCGGTTGACCGGGGAAGAGGGCGTGGTCATGCGGGGACCTCCGTGCTTGCAGCGGTGTTCTTGGTGTCGCTGGGGTCGGTATCGGTGTCGTCGGCGTCGCCGAGCGGGTGGAGCTTGTTCGCCTTGCGGATCTCGTCGACGATACGGCCGATGATCTCCGTGATGCCGAAGTCCTTCGGGGTGAACACGGCGGCCACCCCGGCCGCCTTCAGCGCCACGGCGTCGGCATTCGGAATGATGCCTCCGAGGACGACGGGGATGTCACCCGCCCCCGCCGCACGCAGGCGTTCGAGCACGTCCGGGACGAGAGCGCTGTGCGAGCCGGACAGGATGGACAGTCCCACGCAGTGCACGTCCTCGGCCAGGGCCGCCGAGGAGATCTCCTCCGGCGTCAGCCGGATGCCCTGGTAGACCACCTCGAAGCCGGCGTCGCGGGCGCGCACGGCGATCTGCTCCGCGCCGTTGGAGTGCCCGTCGAGGCCGGGCTTGCCGACCAGCAGTCGCAGCCGGCCGGAGCCGAGCTCGTCGGCGGTACGGGAGACCTTCGCACGGACGAGGGCCATGGGGGTCCCCTCCTCGGCGGTCACGGCCACCGGCGCCGAGGAGACCCCGGTCGGTGCCCGGAACTCCCCGAACACCTCGCGCAGCGCGGTCGACCACTCGCCGGTGGTGACACCGGCGCGGGCGCACTCCAGGGTGGCTTCCATCAGGTTCTCGTCGCCCGCCGCGGCCTCCTTCAGCCGGTCCAGGGCCTGGAGGGCCGTCGGGAAGACGAACGGGTCGCCGCCGCCCTGGCGGTCCGTGGACTCCTGGCGCTCGGCCCGCCAGCGGCCGATGCGCTCGACGGTCTGTGCCTCCAGAGCCCCGTCCACCGTCATGATGGCGCCGTCCAGGTCGGCGGTGAGCGGGTTCTCCTCGGTCTGCTGGAAGCAGTTGACACCGATGATCTTGTCCTCGCCGGCCTCGATCCGGGCCCGCCGCTCGGCATGCGAGGAGACCAGCTCGCCCTTGAGGTAACCGGACTCGACGGCCGCCATCGCGCCGCCCATCTCCTGGATCCGGTCGATCTCCGCCAGGCACTCGGCCACCAGGGACTCGACCTTGGCCTCGATGACGTGGGACCCGGCGAAGATGTCCTCGTACTCCAGCAGGTCGCTCTCGTGGGCGAGGACCTGCTGGATGCGCAGCGACCACTGCTGGTCCCAGGGCCGGGGCAGGCCCAGCGCCTCGTTCCAGGCCGGCAGCTGCACGGCGCGGGCGCGGGCGTCCTTGGAGAGGGTGACCGCGAGCATCTCCAGCACGATGCGCTGGACGTTGTTCTCGGGCTGTGCCTCGGTCAGGCCGAGCGAGTTGACCTGGACGCCGTAGCGGAAGCGGCGCTGCTTGTCGTTCTCGATGCCGTAGCGCTCGCGGGTGACCTTGTCCCAGATGCGGCCGAAGGCGCGCATCTTGCACATCTCCTCGATGAAGCGGACGCCCGCGTTCACGAAGAAGGAGATGCGGGCGACGACCTCGCCGAAGCGCTCCTCGGGCACCTGGCCCGAGTCGCGCACCGAGTCCAGGACGGCGATGGCCGTGGCCATCGCGTAGGAGATCTCCTGGACGGGCGTGGCCCCGGCCTCCTGCAGGTGGTAGCTGCAGATGTTGATCGGGTTCCACTTCGGGATGTGGTTGACCGTGTACGCGATCATGTCCGTCGTCAGGCGGAGCGAGGGCCCGGGCGGGAAGACGTGCGTCCCGCGCGAGAGGTACTCCTTGACGATGTCGTTCTGGGTGGTGCCCTGGAGCTGGGAGATGTCCGCTCCCTGCTCCTCGGCGGCCACCTGGTAGAGCGCCAGCAGCCACATGGCGGTGGCGTTGATCGTCATCGAGGTGTTCATCTGCTCCAGGGGGATGTCCTGGAACAGCCGCCGCATGTCGCCCAGATGGGAGACCGGGACCCCGACCCGGCCGACCTCGCCGCGGGCGAGGATGTGGTCGGGGTCGTATCCGGTCTGCGTCGGCAGGTCGAAGGCGACCGACAGGCCGGTCTGGCCCTTGGCGAGGTTGCGGCGGTACAGCTCGTTTGACGCCTCGGCCGTGGAGTGGCCGGCGTACGTCCGCATGAGCCACGGACGGTCTTTCTGGCGCTCTGTCATCTCAGGCTGTCCCTTTGGCCCTTGAACGGTCTCAGACGTTCCGGAAACGGTTGATCGCCTCGAGGTGCGTCGCGCGCATCTCGTGGTCCCGGACGCCCAGACCCTCCTCGGGGGCCAGCGCGAGGACGCCGACCTTGCCCTGGTGGAGGTTGCGGTGGACGTCGTAGGCGGCCTGGCCGGTCTGCTCCAGGGAGTAGACCTTCGACAGGGTCGGGTGGATCTTGCCCTTGGCGATCAGGCGGTTGGCCTCCCAGGCCTCGCGGTAGTTCGCGAAGTGGGAGCCGACGATCTTCTTCAGGGACATCCACAGGTACCGGTTGTCGTACTCGTGGTTGTAGCCCGAGGTCGAGGCGCAGGTGACGATCGTGCCGCCCTTGCGGGTGACGTACACGGAGGCGCCGAAGGTCTCGCGGCCCGGGTGCTCGAAGACGATGTCCACGTCCTCGCCGCCGGTGAGCTCGCGGATGCGCTTGCCGAGGCGCTTCCACTCCTTGGGGTCCTGGGTGTGCTCGTCCTTCCAGAACTTGTAGCCCTCGGCGCTGCGGTCGATGACCGCGGTCGCGCCCATGGCCCGGCAGATGTCCGCCTTCTGCGGGCTGGAGACCACGCAGATCGGGTTGGCGCCGCCGGCGAGCGCGAACTGGGTCGCGTACGAGCCGAGGCCGCCGCTCGCGCCCCAGATCAGGACGTTGTCGCCCTGCTTCATGCCGGCGCCGTTGCGGGAGACCAGCTGGCGGTAGGCGGTGGAGTTGACCAGGCCGGGGGAGGCGGCCTCCTCCCAGCTGAGGTGGTCGGGCTTGGGCATCAGCTGGTTGGACTTGACGAGGGCGATCTCCGCCAGGCCGCCGAAGTTGGTCTCGAAGCCCCAGATGCGCTGCTCGGGGTCGAGCATCGTGTCGTTGTGGCCGTCCGAGGACTCCAGCTCCACCGACAGGCAGTGGGCGACGACCTCGTCGCCGGGCTTCCAGGCGTTCACGCCGGGGCCGGTGCGCAGGACGACGCCCGCGAGGTCCGAGCCGATGACGTGGTACGGGAGGTCGTGGCGCTTGGTGAGCTCCGAGAGGCGCCCGTAGCGCTCCAGGAAGCTGAAGGTGGACACCGGCTCGAAGATCGAGGTCCACACGGAGTTGTAGTTGACCGAGGAGGCCATGACGGCCACCAGGGCCTCGCCCGGGCCGAGCTCGGGCACGGGGACCTGGTCCAGGTGCAGGGACTTGCGCGGGTCCTTCTCGCGGGTGGTGAGCCCGGCGAACATCTCCGCCTCGTCCTTGTGCACGGTGATCGCGCGGTACGAGTCGGGGAGCGGCAGGGCCGCGAAGTCGGCGGCCGTAGCGCTCTGCGACTGGATCGCTTCCAGGATGTCCTTCACGGTATTGCCTCCGGCCGTGCGCTGATGAGGGTGCGCTGAGGAAAACGGGTTGCTTGGAGCGGGTTGAGCGGTGTGCTGGGGGGCGCCGTCGATTCGGCTGAGGGTGGAGCTGCGCGTTGCCTGTGGTGGGGCGTGCGGGGTGCCTGGTGACGCAGGCATCCGGGGCGCGTTCCGTGCCGAGTGGGCTGGGCCGCGGGGACATCCGGACGAGATTCAACGTATGGCACCCCGTGTCACTCAGCAAGGCACCGCGTGCCAAAACTTTCTCTCATTTGCCGATTGACCTGCGCGGATGAGCGATGATCGATCAGAGTTACCCGCGAGTAGGGGCAACCCGGACAAACGAAAGCGGCCGCCCCCGGAACGGGAGCGGCCGCTGTGACGCGAGCTACACGCGTGTTAGCGCTGCTTGTTTCTGAGTGCCTCTTCGATGGTCCGCATGACCTCGTGCAGCGGCGCGTCCGTGCGCGCCACCGCCACGAGCACCTCGCCCTGCGTACGGACCGAGGCCGGCGGCTCGGCGGGGGCCGCCGGCGCCGCGTTGAGCGTGCGCCCCGCGCCGATCCCGCTGCCGAAGGTCTTGCGCACGATCGAGAAGGCGTGATCGAGCTGCGCCTCCACGTCGCCCTGCCCGCCCGCCCGCAGCCAGCGCCGCAGCACGTGGTTGTGGGCCGTCACCACCGCCGAGGCCGCGACCTCCGCCAGCAGCGGGTCGTCGTTGCCGTCGTGGTGGTCCTGCTCGTCGAAATGGGCCAGCAGGTAGCGGGTGAAGAGCCGCTCGTAGCGGGCGACCGAGGCGATCTCCCGCTCCCGCAGTGCCGGCACCTCGCGGGTGAGCCGGTAGCGCTCCACCGACACCGCCGGCGACGCGGCGTACATCTTCATGACTTCCTTGATCCCCCGGCACACCGTGTCGAGCGGGTGCTCGTGGGCCGGAGCCACGTCGAGGACGGCCTCGGCGCGGGTCAGGGTGTCGTCGTGGTCCGGGAAGATCGCCTCTTCCTTGGACCGGAAGTGCCGGAAGAAGGTCCGGCGGGCCACACCGGCCACCGAGGCGATCTCGTCGACCGTCGTCGCCTCGTACCCCTTGGTCGCGAACAGCTCCATCGCGGCCGCCGCCAGCTCGCGGCGCATCTTGAGCCGCTGCGCGGCCGCCTTGGTGCCGGCCGGGCTCTCCGGGGCGTCGGAGGCCGAGGAGGCACGGGGCGAGGTCTTGGCGGGCTGGGACATAGAGCGAAAGTACTTCATTTGTACGGGAGAGCGCTCCCGAGGGGGGTGGGACGGGGATGGATGCGGGGGAGAGCCCGCACTGGGCTCGGAAGGTACGGCCTGCCGTGAGGGTCCGGCAGACCCGAGCAGCCCTCCCCACGCATCCGGCTCGTGTGCCTTCCGCCGGTTACCGGCGGGGGGCGTACTCACGGAATCCGCGGCCGGTCTTCCGGCCCAGGCAGCCCGCCGCCACCAGGTGCTCCAGCAGCGGGGACGGGGCCAGGCCCGGGTCGCGGAACTCCTTGTGGAGGACCTGCTCGATGGCCAGCGACACGTCCAGGCCGACCACGTCCAGGAGCTCGAAGGGCCCCATCGGGTAGCCGCCGCCCAGCTTCATCGCCGCGTCGATGTCGTCGATGCCGGCGTAGTGCTGCTCGACCATCTTGATCGCGTTGTTGAGGTACGGGAACAGCAGCGCGTTCACGATGAAGCCGGCCCGGTCCCCGCAGTCCACCGCGTGCTTGCGCACCTGACCGCAGATCCCGCGGACCGTGGCGTGCACGTCGTCGGCGGTCAGCACCGTCCGGACGACCTCGACGAGCTTCATCGCCGGAGCCGGGTTGAAGAAGTGCATGCCGATCACGTCCTGCGGACGCGCCGTCGCGCGGGCGATCGCGATCACCGGCAGCGAGGAGGTGGTGGTGGCCAGCACCGCGCCGGGCTTGCAGACCTTGTCCAGCGCCTGGAAGAGCTCCTGCTTGACCGCCAGGTCCTCGGCGACGGCCTCCACGGCCAGGTCCACCTCGGAGAAGGGCTCCAGCGAGCCCGCCGGCGTGATCCGGCCCAGGGTGGCCGCGGCCGCCTCCGCCGACAGCCGGCCCCGCTCCACCGCGCGGCCCAGCGACTTGCCGATCGCGGCCTTGGCGGCGTCGGCCTTCTCCTGGCTGCGCGCCGCCAGCACCACGGGGAAGCCGGCCTGTGCGAAGACCTGCGCGATACCGCTCGCCATCGTGCCCGAACCGGCCACGCCGACCGAGTTCACCGGGCGGCTCGCCCGGACCAGGTCCCCGTCCGGCGGGGTCTGCAGGTCGCGGACGATGACCTGGCTGCCCGCGGCCTCGTACGTGTAGAAGCCGCGCCCGGACTTCTGCCCGGTCAGGCCGGCCTCGGCGAGGTGGCCGAGGATGGGGGCCGGGGCGTGCAGCCGGTCCCCGGACGCCGTGTACATGGCCTCCAGGACGGTGCGGGCGGTGTCCACGCCGATCAGGTCGAGCAGGGCGAGCGGCCCCATCGGAAGGCCGCAGCCCAGCTTCATCGCCGCGTCGATGTCCTCGCGGGAGGCGTACTTCGCCTCGTACATGGCGGCGGCCTGGTTGAGGTAGCCGAACAGCAGGCCGTCGGCGACGAAGCCCGGGCGGTCGCCGACGGCGACCGGCTCCTTGCCGAGCTCGCGGGCCAGCGCCGTGACCGCCTCGACGGCCGGCGGAGCCGTCAGCACGCTGGAGACGACCTCGACGAGCTTCATCGCCGGGACCGGGTTGAAGAAGTGCAGGCCGACGACGCGCTCCGGGCGCTGCGACTCGGCGGCCATCCGCGTCACCGACAGGGCGTTGGTGCCCGTGGCCAGGATCGCGGTGGGCCGGACGATCGCGTCGAGCTCGCGGAAGATGCGCTGCTTGAGCTCGTAGGACTCGGGGACCACCTCGATGACGAGATCGGCGTCGGCGGCGGCGCCCAGCTCGGAGAAGGTGCGGAAGCGGGCGAGGACGCCCTCGCGCTCCTGCTCGGTGAGCAGCCCCTTGGTGACGGAGCGGGCGGTGGCCGCGGCGAGGGCCGCGGTGGCCCGGCGGGCGGCGGCTTCGCTGATGTCGATGCCGACGACCTCGCGGCCGGCCCGGGCGAGGACCTCGGCGATGCCGGTGCCCATCGTGCCGAGACCGACGACCGCGATGGTCTGCAGGGCGGGCTTGGAGGGGGAGGACTGACTGGACGTGGACGGAAGGTCCATCGCGGGACTCCAGTGGAAGAGGGTGACGACTGAGGGGAGCGCGCGGCGTACGGCGCGCGGGTGCCGTACGGAAAGCCGTGCGGAGAGGCCCAGGGGGTCCCGAGGGGAGTGGCCCGGAGGGCGGAAGCGGCGGAGCCCTGTCCCGGGGCCGCGCCGTGGGGTCGTACAGATGTCGTGCAGAACCGACTGGCACGAGGTGGCTGCGTCACCAGGCCGCCCTCGTACGTGTTGTAGAGACCGTAACCCGCTGGTAACTGGTCCGCCAGGGCGCGCAGATGTGACCTGCGCCGCTCAAATGTACCGATCATCGATCATCGATCAACCGCGCCTCCAGCAAGGCTCCACCGGGGCACGTCACCAACTCCGGGAGATTGGGAAGGTCCACCGGGTCACAGCACTAGGCTGGCCGGGTGAACGACGTGTTGGAGCGCCTGCGGGCGGAAGCCGGGCCGGCGCCGGAGTACGAGGCGCTGCTCGCGGCGGACGCCGACGGCCTGGCCGCATCCCTGACTTCCGCCGGACTGCCGCTGTGGGCCCGCGAGCTGGCGGCGTACCGGCTGGGCCTGGCCGGCGACCGGCGGGCCTTCGAATCGCTGGTCCTGCTCCTCAACCACCGGGACCCCCCGCGCTGCGAGGCGGCCGCGCGGGCGCTGGCCGTCCTCGGCGACCCCCGCACCGCCCGCGCGGCGGCGGCCCTGGCGACGAACGAACTGCGCACGGCCTACGCCCTGCACCCCGTACGGCTGCTGGCGGCGCTGCGCGCCCCGGAGTCCGCGCCGGCGCTGATCCGCACGCTGGGGCGGCTGCTCGCACCGAACGACCCGTACTGGCGGGTGGCCCTGGCGTGCGTGGAGGGCCTGGGCGCGCTGGCGGATCAGCGCGCCCGCGAAGTCCTGAGCCGGGCCCAGGCGCACCCCCGGCTGGCGGTGGCGGCGACAGCGGCCCTGCGGGGACTGGACGCGACGGCTTAGACGGTCCGCGCGCCGGCCGGGACGATCGCGAGGGCCTCCACCTCCAGCAGCAGTTCGGGCCGGAGGAGCGCCGCCACCTGGACCGCCGCGGAGGCCGGGAGGCGGTCCGGGGCGGCCACCGGTCAGCCCCGGAAGCCCAGCAGGCCGTGCAGCGCCGCACCGCCCGCCGACGTCGGGACCGCCCGGGTCGCCGGAACCGGCGTGGGGACCGGCTGGGCGGGGCAGACGGCGTCCTCGGCCTTGCCCGTCAGCAGGTACGAACCGAGCTTCTCGTCCAGGCACTTGTTGCCGCTGAGCGAGACGCCGTGGTTGCCGCCGCCCTCCTCGACCACCAGCGCCGAGCCCGCGAGCTTGCGCCGCATGCTCACCGCGCCCTCGTACGGGGTCGCGGCGTCCTCCGTCGCCTGGAAGAGGAGTGCCTGCGGGAGCGCGGTGTTGGTGACGTCCGGAGCCTGCAGCTGCTCGCCGGGCCAGAACGCGCAGGGCGCGTTGTACCAGGCGTTGTTCCAGGTCATGAAGGGCGCCTTGGCGTGCGTGCGCCACATGTCGGCCCGCCACTGGTTCCAGTCCTTGGGCCACGCCGAGTCCCGGCACTGCACCGCCGTGTAGACGCTGTAGCTGTTGCCCGCCGACGGCTCCACCGCGCCGAACCGCTCGTACGCGGCGATCAGCGGCTTCGGGTCGCCCTGCACCGCGTACGCCGCGAAGGCCGCCGCGAGGTGGGGCCAGTAGCCGTTGTAGTAGCCGCCCGGCATGAAGGTGTCCTCCAGCTCGGCCGCTCCCACCTTGCCGCCCGCGGGGCTCTCGCGCAGGGCGGCGCGCATCCGGTACCAGCGGGCCTCGAGCGCCGCGGGATCGGTGCCGAGGTGGTAGGTGGAGTCGTACCGGGCCACCCACGCCAGGAAGGCCTTGTGGCGGGCGTCGAAGGCCTGGTCCTGGGCGAGGTTGTCCTCGTACCAGACCCCGGCGGGGTCCACGACCGAGTCGAGGACCAGCCGGTGCACCCGGTCGGGGTGGAGCTTGGCGTACACCGCTCCCAGATAGGTGCCGTAGGAGTAGCCGAAGTAGCTGAGCCTGTCCGCGCGCAGGGCGCTGCGCAGCACCTCGATGTCGCGGGCCGCCGAGACCGTCCCGATGTGCGGAAGGACGTCCGCGTGCTTGGTCTGGCAGGACTCGGCGAAGGACCTGACCCGCTCCAGGTTGGCCCGCTCGGTCGCCTGGTCCAGGGGTACGGAGTCGGGCCGCACGGGGGTGAAGTGGCCGGCGCCGCAGTCCAGGACGGGCTCGCTCTTGCCGACGCCGCGCGGGTCGAAGCCGATCACGTCGAACTGCGCGGCGACGTCCTTGGGCAGCGCGGAGGCGACGTACCCGGCCAGGGTGCGGCCGCTGCCCCCCGGGCCGCCCGGGTTGACCAGCAGCGGGCCCTGGGAGCGGGCGGCCGTGTGGGGGACCCGGGTCAGGGCCAGGGAGATCTGCCGTCCGGCGGGGCGGTCGTGGTCGAGGGGCACCGCGAGGGAGGCGCACTGGAGCGTCGGGTAGCGGGGGGTCGCGCAGCCGGCCCACTTCAGTGCGGCGGGCGCCGGTACGGGCGCGGCCGGGGCGGCGGCCGTGACCGGAGCCGCGAACGCGGAGGCCGCGACGGTGGAGAGCGCCAGCAGGACGGCGGCGCGCTTCTTCGAGGTTCCGCGCTTGGTGATCGGATACTGCATGGGGCCTCCCAGCCGAGGGTTCTGGGCGGAATGGTCCCGGAACCCGCGCCCGGAAGGCGGGATTGGACCGCTCATTGGCCCGATCTGATGACCTTGCGGCGGGTCGTGCGGTCCGTGCGGGTGCTCAGAGCAGGCTCAGCTGGGCCGGCCCGGCGGGTGCGGGCCCGGCCGGCCGCTCGGGCACGGGGTTCCGCCGGGCTGCGCCGCGCCCGCCGGGGCCGATGCCGAATTCGGTGGCGAGCTCGTGCACTTGGCGGGTGATCGCGCGCTGGTACCAGGTCGGTGCGTAGGAGCCGCCCGCGTACATCCGTTCGTACCGTTCGACCAGGTGCGGGTGGTGCTCGCCGAGCCAGGCCGTGAACCACTCGCGCGCCCCCGGCCGCAGATGGAGTACCAGGGGTGTCACGGACGTCGCGCCCGACTCGGCGACGGCCCGGACCGTGGCCCGCAGCTGCTCCGGGGAGTCCCCGAGGAAGGGGATCACCGGGGCCATCAGCACCCCGCATTCGATGCCGGCGTCGGTGAGCGTGCGCACGGCCTGCAGCCGGGCGCCGGGGGAGGGGGTGCCGGGCTCGACCGTGCGCCACAGGGCGGTGTCGGTGAATCCGACCGAGACGGATATCCCGACGTCGGTGACGGCCGAGGCCTCTTGGAGCAGGGGCAGGTCGCGCAGGATCAGGGTGCCTTTGGTGAGGATCGAGAAGGGGTTGGCGCGCTCCCGCAGTGCCTCGATGATCCCGGGCATGAGGCGGTAGCGGCCCTCCGCGCGCTGGTAGCAGTCGACGTTGGTGCCCATCGCGACGTGCGCGCCGGTCCAGCGGCGGGAGGCGAGCTCGCGGCGCAGCAGCTCGGGGGCGTTGGTCTTGACGACGATCTGGGAGTCGAAGCCGATGCCGGTGTCGAGGTCGAGGTAGCCGTGCGTCTTGCGCGCGAAACAGTAGACGCAGGCGTGGCTGCAGCCCCGGTAAGGGTTCACGGTCCACTCGAACGGCATGCGCGAGGCGCCGGGGACCCGGTTGAGGAGGGAGCGGGCGCGGACCTCGTGGAAGGTGATGCCCCGGAACTCGGGGGTGTCGAAGGTGCGGGTGACGACGGCGTCGGCTCCGAAGAGCGCGGCCGGGCCGGCGGCGGCGCTCTTCTCGGTTCCGCCGGCCGCGCCGGTTCCGTCGGCTCCTTCGGCCTTTCCGGTCAGATTGTCCCAGCGCATGGTGCGCCTCCCTCGGTAGCTCGCTCCCGAGAATAGAACAAATGTTCCCATGATCGTGCGGACCGTTCGACGCGGCCACGCGCACCGCTGCCGCGCCCCCCGCCCCGGCACCCGGATTTGGGCGCCCGCCCCGGAGGTGGTTGGCTTGCGGCGACGAGAGATCACCACTGTTGGAGGAGTAGCCATGGCGCAGGTCGAGGCCACCACGGAGCGCATCATCACGGCGGACGCGGAGACCGTGTTCGACGCGCTGGCCGACTACACCGGGATCCGGGGCAAGGTGCTCCCCGAGCACTTCAGCGAGTACGAGGTGCGCGAGGGCGGCGACGGCGAGGGCACCCTCGTCCACTGGAAGCTCCAGGCCACCAGCAAGCGGGTCCGCGACTGCCTGCTCGAGGTCAGCGAGCCGACCGACGGGCAGCTGGTCGAGAAGGACCGCAACTCCTCCATGGTCACCACCTGGACGGTCACCCCGGCGGGCGAGGGCAAGTCCAAGGCCGTCGTCACCACCGTGTGGAACGGCGCCGGCGGCATCGGCGGCTTCTTCGAGCGCACCTTCGCGCCCAAGGGACTGGCCCGCATCTACGACACGCTCCTCGACAACCTGGCCGCCGAAGTCCAGCGCTGAGCAAGGGCGTTGCCGGGGGGGGCCGGGGGCCGGGCCTCACCGGATCGAGTGAACTGGGCGACCCGGGGGCCGGTGGCGCGGCAGGGCGCTCCGTACGGGGTGCGGCCGGGCGGGGGCTCGCCGGGCGTGGCCCCCGGGGGCGGTGGGGCCGGGCGGTTAGGGTGGGGGCTTGAGCGCTACCGACCGCCCGGGGGCCCGATGAAGATCCTCATCTCCGCCGACATGGAAGGCGCCACCGGCGTCACCTGGCCCGCCGACGTGCTGCCCGGGACGCCCCAGTGGGAACGCTGCCGGACGATGTTCACCTCCGACGTGAACGCCGCCGTGCTCGGCTTCTACGACGGGGGCGCCGAGCAGGTCCTCGTCAACGAGGCCCACTGGACCATGCGCAACCTGCTGCTGGAGCGGCTCGACGCGCGCGTCGAGATGCTCACCGGCCGCCACAAGTCCCTCTCCATGGTCGAGGGCGTCCAGTACGGCGACGTCGACGGCATCGCCTTCGTCGGCTACCACACGGGCGCGGGCGCCGAGGGCGTGCTCGCCCACACCTACCTCGCCAACTCCATCACCGGGGTCTGGCTCAACGGGATCCGCGCCGGCGAGGGGGTGCTCAACGCTCACGTCGTGGCCGAATACGGGGTCCCGGTCATCCTGGTCACCGGGGACGACCTGACCTGCGTCGACGCCGCCGGCTACGCCCCGCACGCGCTGACCGTCGCCGTCAAGGACCACGTCTCGCGCTACGCCGCCGTCTGCCGCACGCCCGCCCGCACGGCCGCCGACATCCGCGCCGCCGCCAAGGCCGCCACCGCGCTGGCGGTCCGGTACGAACCCGTCAGCGCGGGGCCGTTCACCCTCGAGGTCGAGTTCGACGCCGAGCACCTCGCGATGGCCGCCACGGTCGTGCCGGGGGTCGCGCGCTCGGGCGAGCGCAAGGTCGCGTACACCAGCGCGACGATGTACGAGGGGATCCGGACCTTCAAGGCGGTCACGACGATCGTCTCGGCAGCGGTGGAGGAGCAGTATGGCTGACATGTCCCAACCGGGCGGGAGCACGCCGGTCGACCAGACGGCACTCGACGAGGCCGTCGAGTTCACCTCCGGCCTGATCCGCATCGACACGACGAACCGGGGCGGCGGCGACTGCCGGGAACGCCCGGCCGCCGAGTACGTCGCCGAACGGCTGGCGGCCGCGGGCCTGGAACCGGTGCTGCTGGAACGCTCCCCGGGCCGCACCAACGTGGTGGCCCGGATCGAGGGTGCCGACCGCGACGCCCCCGCGCTCCTGGTCCACGGCCACCTCGACGTGGTCCCGGCGCAGGCCGCCGACTGGAGCGTGGACCCCTTCTCGGGCGAGGTGCGCGACGGGGTGGTCTGGGGCCGCGGCGCCGTCGACATGAAGAACATGGACGCGATGGTGCTGGCCGTCGTACGGGCCTGGGCGCGGGCCGCCGAAAGAGGACAGGACTGTCGGCCCCGGCGGGACATCGTCATCGCCTACACCGCCGACGAGGAGGACAGCGCGATCGACGGATCGGGCTTCCTCGCCGACCACCACGCGGACCTCTTCGAGGGCTGCACCGAGGGCATCAGCGAGTCCGGGGCCTTCACCTTGCACACCGGACCCGGCCAGGCCGTCTACCCGATCGCCGCCGGCGAACGCGGCACCGCCTGGCTGAAGTTGACCGCGACCGGTAGCGCCGGGCACGGCTCCAAGCCCAACCGGGCCAACGCCGTCAGTCGGCTCGCCGCCGCCGTGGCCCGCATCGGCGAGTACGACTGGCCCGTCCGCCTCACCGCCACCGTCGCCGCCTGCATCACCGAACTCGCCGCCCTCCAAGACGTGTCGGTGGACCCCCGGGCCCCCGGCTTCGACCTCGAAGGCGTCCTCGGCAAGCTCGGCCCGGCCGCCGCCATCGTCGAGGCGACCGTCCGCAACAGCGCCAACCCCACGATGCTCAGCGCCGGTTACAAACTCAACGTCGTCCCGGGCAGTGCCACCGCCTACGTCGACGGCAGGACACTGCCCGGCGGGGAGGAGGAGTTCGTCGCCACCCTCGACGAGCTCACCGGACCAGACGTCCGCTGGGAGTTCCACCACAGGGAAGTGGCCCTCGAAGCCCCCGTGGACGGGCGCACGTACGGGATCCTGCGCGAATCCGTCGAGGCCTTCGACCCCGCGGGCAGCGTGGTGCCCTTCTGCATGGCCGGCGGCACCGACGCCAAGCAGTTCTCCCGCCTCGGCATCACCGGCTACGGCTTCTCCCCGCTCAAGCTGCCGCCGGGCTTCGACTACTGGTCCCTCTTCCACGGCGTGGACGAGCGGGTCCCCGTCGACGCCCTGCACTTCGGCGTCCGCGTCCTCGACCGCGCGCTGCGCGCCCTGTGATGGAACTCCGCACGGCCCCCTACGGCAGCTGGCCCTCGCCCATCGACGCGGCGCTCGCCGCCGGCCTCGACGGGCGTCCCGAGTACGTCGGCGCGGTCGGCCCCGAGGTGTGGTGGACCGAGCCCCGACCGGCCGAGGGCGGCCGTCGCGCCCTGGTACGCCTGCCCGCCGACGGCGGGCCCGCCGCCTGCGTGCTGCCGGCGCCGTGGAACGTGCGCAGCCGGGTCACCGAGTACGGGGGCCTGCCCTGGGCCGGCACCGAACGCCCCGGCGGCGGACCGCTGGTGGTGTTCTCCCACTTCGCCGACCAACGGCTCTACGCCTACGAGCCGGACGCGCCGGGCAGCCCCGGCCCGCGCCCCCTGACCCCCCTCTCGGCGGTCGGCGGCGGGCTGCGCTGGGCCGACCCGGTGCTGCGCGGTGACGAGGTCTGGTGCGTGCTGGAGGAGTTCACCGGGCCCGCGCCGACCGACGTGCGCCGGGTCCTGGCCGCCGTACCGCTGGACGGATCGGCGGCCGGCGAGCGGTCCCGGATCCGGGAACTGACCGACGGGCGGCACCGGTTCAGCACCGGGCCCAAGCTCTCGCCCGACGGGCGGCAAGCGGCCTGGCTGGTGTGGGACCACCCCCGGATGCCGTGGGACGGTACCGAGCTGCGGCTCGCCGAGGTCACGGCGGACGGCCGGCTCGCGGAGCCCCGCACCGTATTCGGCGGAGCGCAGGAGGCCGTCGCGCAGGTCGAGTGGGCCGCCGACGGAACGCTCCTCGCGGTGAGCGACCGGGGCGGCTGGTGGAACCCCTACCGGGTGGACCCGCGCAGCGGCTCGGCCGTCAACCTCTGTCCCCGGGAAGAGGAGTTCGGGGGGCCGCTCTGGAAGCCCGGACTGCGCTGGATC
The DNA here is from genome assembly GCF_042736715.1 of Streptomyces sp. NPDC060049. Lineage (NCBI taxonomy): Bacteria > Bacillati > Actinomycetota > Actinomycetes > Kitasatosporales > Streptomycetaceae > Streptomyces > Streptomyces sp. NPDC060049. Next base: position 73,529 of record NZ_JBHWVV010000028.1, on the reverse strand, counting down.
GCCGCCCTCCCGGCGGGCGCCTCCCGAACCGGCGGCTCGGGCGCACCCGCGGGCGGGCCCGTCGCCGTCCTGCACGGCCAGGGCTCCTGCGTGCTCGGCGTGCTCGACCCGGTGAGCGGGGACCTGGTGGACGCCGCCGGGCCGTGGACGGCCTGGCAGCCCACCCTCGCCGTCAGCGGCAGCCGGGTCTACGGGGTCGCGGCCAGTCCGCGCAGCGGGTACGAGGTGGTGGAGCTGGACACCGCCACCGGGCACGCCCGCGCGATCGGCGGCAGCGGCGCCCCGCGGACGGATCCGGTGGACCCGGCGTACTACCCGGAGCCGCAGAGCAGGACCTTCGAGGGGCCGGGCGGCCGGCAGATCCACGCCCACGTCTACCCGCCGCACCATCCCGTGCTGCGGGCGCGGGCGGACGAGCTGCCCCCGTACGTGGTGTGGGCGCACGGCGGCCCCACCGACCACGTGCCGCCCGTACTCGACCTGCACATCGCCTACTTCACCTCGCGGGGCATCGGCGTGGTCCAGGTCAACTACGGCGGTTCCAGCGGCTACGGCCGCGCTTACCGCGAGCGGCTGCGCGAACAGTGGGGCGTGGTCGACGTCGAGGACTGCGCGGCCGTGGCGCGCGCCCTGGCCGCCGAGGGCACCGCCGACCCGGACCGGCTCGCGATCCGGGGCGGCAGCGCGGGCGGCTGGACGGCGGCGGCCTCGTTGGCCGCCACCGGCCTGTACGCGTGCGCGGCGATCATCTACCCGGTGCTGGACCTGCTCGGTTTCGCCGAGGAGACCCACGACCTGGAGTCCCGCTACCTCGACGGCCTGGCCGGTCCGCCGCAGACACTGGCGCTGCGCGACCGCGAACGCTCGCCGGTGGCCCGGGCGGACCGGATCACCGCGCCGTTCCTCCTGCTGCAAGGCCTCGACGACCAGGTCTGCCCGCCCGCCCAGGCGCGGCGGCTCCTGGCCGCGATGCGGGGGCGGGGGGTGCCGCACGCGTACGTCGCCTTCGAGGGCGAGGGGCACGGTTTCCGGCGCGCGCAGACGATGGTCCGGGCATTGGAAGCCGAACTCTCGCTGTACGCGCAGGTGTTCGGCTTCGAGCGGACGGATGTTCCGCTGCTCGCGCTGGAGCCGTGACCGGGCGGACGCCCCGGGCGTGTCCTCAGGAGTAGCGCCGGGCGCCCGGAGGCCGGACGGGAGCTTTGGAACACGCCCCGGCGGTCAGCCCGTGTGGACCCACACGCGGAGCGGGCCTATGGCGGCGAATCCGTGGCGCAGCGCCGTGTCGAGGTCCTCGCCGGACTCGTAGCCGACGACCGCCAGTCCGGGCCAGATCGATGCGAGCAGGGTCAGGGCGCCCGCCCAGGCCTCGTCGTCGGGGGTCCCGTCGGCGCAGAACACGTTCGACACTCCGACGACGTCCCCGGTGCGGTTGGCGGCGGCCCCGGCGAGGATCCGGCCCTCGGCGTCCCGGCCCGCGAGGAAGGCGATCTCCCCGTCGTGCTCGGTGAGCAGCCCCGGGTGGAACAGGCCGGTGCTCTCCTCGCCGTCCCAGGCCGTCTCCCACGCCTCCAGTTCGGCCGGGCCCGCGACCCGGCTCCACTCCAGGGCCGGGGCGGCGGCGCCGGGAGCGCCCGCCGGGCGGTGGATCCACTGGGCGCCGAAGAGGACCTCGAAACCGGCCGGAGTCAGATCGAGCGCGGCGAAGCTGTCCTTGACCGAGGCGCGCGGCGAGCCGGTGTCGATGCCCGCAACGAGCGCTGCCGTGTCGGTGTCCCTGGTGAGGGTGACGGCGTCGGGGTAGTAGAGGGGGGTCGGGCGCGGACTGATCCAAGCCTCGGCGGTGAACTCGCCGGCGCGGCAGACCGCGGCGCACCAGGCGGCGTTGTTGTGCGCGGCCGCGAGGAGGAGTTCTTCGGTGTTCGGGGTGATGATCACACCGGGATCCTGCCACAGGCCCTGGTCTGGAACGACGCCTATTTCCCGTACCTCCGAGGAGGGCTGCAGGCCGGGTCGCGCGGGCGTGCTGCCCGCCCGCGGAGGCCCTCGATCCGGTCATCGGCGGGCCCTTCGGCAACGAGAACCCGAACCTGCCCGGCCAAGGGCCGGTGCCCGTCCCGGGAACAACGGCCCGACCGCCCTCCCGCACGGCCGGAGGCCGCGTCCGGAAGGACTCCCGCCGCCGTCGCACCACGTCGGCCGTGTCCGGCCGGCCCGCCAACGCCGGGCGATCTCGGCCGAAACGCCTCGTGCACGGTCCCGGCATCGCACAGGATGAGTCCATGCGAACCCTCGTGCTCCTCGACGCGCCGTCCAACCTCGGGCTCCGGCCGCCCGCGACGGGCACCGTACCCGGCGTCTACAAACTGGCCGGCGCCCTGCGCGAACAGGGCCTGCTGGCCCGGCTCGGCGCACGCGAGGGCGGTGTCGTCGTCCCGCCGCGCTACGACCGGGGCGACTGGAAGGAGGGCGAGGGCGTGTTCCACGCGGGGCCCCTCGCCGCGTACACGGTCGCCCTCGCCGACCGGATCGAGGGCCACTTGCGGGCAGGGGAGTTCCCCGTCGTGCTCGGCGGCGACTGCTCCATCCAGCTCGGCGCCTCGCTCGCCATGCGCCGGCTCGGGCGGTACGGGCTCGCCGCGATCGACGGCTCCGCCGACTTCCGCCATCCCGGCAACGAGGCCGTCAACGGGCCCGTCGGCGCGGCGGGCGGCGAGGAACTGGCCCTCGCCACCGGACGGGGACAGGCGGGCCTCGCCGACCTGGAGGGCCTCGGGCCGTACCTGCGCGACGAGGACGTACGGCTCTTCGGGCTGCGCGACGGGGACCCGGACCTCCCCGAGCTGCGCGCGGCCGGGATCTTCGCCGCCACGGTCGGGGCCATCCGGGACCGGGGCGCGGGCCCCGTGGCCCGGACGGCGCTGACGGGACTGCAGCCTCCGGCCACCACCGGGTTCTGGGTCCACCTGGACGCCGACGCACTGGATCCGTCGGTGATGCCGGCCGTCGACAGCCCCGACCCCGGCGGCCTGATCCCCGACGAACTCGCCGAACTGCTCGGAGTGTTGCTCAGCTCCCCGCGCTGCGTGGGACTCAACGTCACCATCTACGACCCGGACCTGGACCCGGACGGCCGCGCCGGAGCGCTGCTCGCGGACCTCGTGGCGGGGGCGTTCGCGTAGGCACCGGTGGGCCCCGGCCCGGCCCGGGCCGGGGCCCGAATCCGGTCAGGTCGCGGTCAAAGCGCCGGTCAGAGCCCGGTCACGCCGTCGATGCGCTCCCGCAACAGGTCCGCGTGCCCGTTGTGCCGCGCGTACTCCTCGATCATGTGGATCAGCACCCAGCGCAGCGATACCTCGCCCCGCCACCCGTCCTTGCCGGACACCTCCAGGTCGGGCGCGCCCGCCGCGAACCGCTCGGCGAACGCCACCTCCGCCCGCCACGCCTCCCATGCCCGCTCGACCACCCCGGGCCCGGACACCGCGCCGTCGAAGTCCCCGTCCGGGTCGGCCGGCGACGAGAACCGGGGCGGCGCCTCCTGCCCGGCCAGCACCTGGCGGAACCAGCGCCGCTCCACATCCGCGAGGTGCCGTACCAGCCCCAGCAGCGAGAGCGTCGACGGCTCCACCGCCCGCTCGAGCAACTCAGGCCCGAGCCCTGAACACTTGAGCTCCAGCGTCGCGCGCTGAGCTCCCAGCATCCCGGCGAGCATGCGCCGTTCGTCACCGGTCGCGGGCATCGCGAACCGGTCCTCGGACCCGGGTGCGTCGAAGACCCCGGCTCTCCTGATCATGCCGCTCATGCCCCCATTGTCGATCAACGGGCTCCGTCCCGGCGGGCTTTGCGTAATCCTGACCGGTGGTGAACCGCCGAATCCCTGTGCACCGGCCGCCCCGGCGTGTTCCATTTCCCTCATGGCCACCACCGTCCGCCGCTCCGTACTGACCCTTCCCGCAGCCCCGTTGGGGCCCGAGAACCCCCTGCCCGCCCTGCGCGCTCCCGGCGGGGTGCACGCGCTGGACGAACTCCCCCAGCTACCGCTGGGAGGTGCCTCCTGGCGCGAGGGCCTGCCGCGCGACATGGCACGCCAGATCGGCTACGAGCCGCTGCGCTCGCTGCTGCCCGTCCGGATCCTGGACGGGTACCGGCGGCGGCGGGCCGAGCAGGACGTCGAGACGATCGTCATCGAGAACGCGCATCTGCGCGTCACCGTGCTGCCAGGTCTCGGCGGCCGGATCCATTCGCTCGTCCACCTCCCGACCGGACGCGAACTGCTCTACCGGAACCCGGTGTTGCAGCCCGCGAACTTCGCACTCAACGGCGCCTGGTTCTCCGGCGGCATCGAGTGGAACCTCGGGGCCACCGGCCACACCACCCTCTCCTGCGCCCCGCTGCACGCGGCCCTGGTCCCGGCGCCCGACGGAGGCGTGATGGTGCGGCTGTGGGAATGGGAGCGGCTGCGCGACCTGCCCTTCCAGGTGGACCTGTGGCTTCCGGAGGACTCGCCGTTCCTCTACGTGGGCGTCCGCGTGCGCAATCCGCACGAGCGGCCCGCGCCCGTGTACTGGTGGTCCAACATCGCCGTGCCCGAGGACGCGGGCACCCGCGTCCTGGCTCCGGCCGGGGAGGCCTGGCACTTCGGGTACGAGCGCTCGCTGAGGCGGATCCCCGTGCCCCGGTGGGAGGGAGCGGACCGCACGTACCCCCTGCGCAGCACCTACCCGGCCGACTTCTTCTACGAGGTCGAGGACGGGGGCCGCCCCTGGATCGCCTCCCTGGACGCGGACGGGCAGGGCCTCGTGCAGAGTTCGACGGACCGGCTGCGCGGCCGCAAGCTCTTCGTCTGGGGAGCGGGCGAGGGCGGCCGGCGCTGGCAGGAGTGGCTGACCGAACCGGGCACGGCCGGGTACGCGGAGATCCAGGCCGGGCTGGCCCGGACCCAGCTGGAGCACGTACGGCTGGAGGGCGGGGCCGAGTTCAGCTGGCTTGAGGCCTACGGGCCGCTGTCCGCGGACCCCGCCGCCGTGCACGGCGAGGACTGGCCCGCGGCGCGCGGCTGCGCCGAGGCGGCGTTGGAGGCCGCGCTGCCCCGGGCGGCCGTGGACGCGGCGTACGGGGCGTGGCGCGCCCATGCCGACACCGAGCCGGGGGAGCGGCTGGCGGCCGGTTCCGGCTGGGGCGCGCTGGAGGTGCTGTGCGGGGGCCACAAGCTGCCGGGCACTCCGTTCGGGGAGGACATGCTCGGCGAGGCCCAGGCGCCGTGGCTGGAGCTGTGGCGCACCGGGGTCTTCCCCGCCGCGCGCAAGGTGGCGCCGCCCGGTCCCAGCCTGGTCGCCCCGCACTGGCGGGACATGCTGGAGACGGCTCGGGCGGACCCGCTGACCGAGTACCACCTCGGGGTGGCGCAGTGGCACGCCGGTGACATCGCCCAGGCCGTGCGCAGCTGGGAGCGCGGGCTGGTGCTGGCCCCTTCGCGGTGGCCGCTGCTCAGGTGCCTGGCGGTGGCGGACGACCTGGCCGGTGACCCGGCGCGGGCGGCCCGCTGGTACGCCGAGGCCTTCGAGGACCTGGCCCGGGAGAGCAGGGGCGGTACGGCATGGCTCGCCGCGGAATCGGCGCTGGGACGCGAGGCGTTGGAGTCCCTGCTCTCGGCGGGGCTGCTGCCGGGGGCCCGCGCGGTGTGGGACCGGCTGCGGCCCGCACTGCGCGACGAGGGTCGCTTCCGGCTGGCCGCGGCCCGCCTCCTGGCGGCGGAGGGACACGTGGGCGCGGCCCGCCGGGTCTTCGAGGAGGGCTTCGAACTGCCCGACCTCCGCGAGGGCGAGGAGGTCCTCGCGGACGTCTGGTCCACCCTCACGGACCGCCCGCTCCCGACCCCGTACAACTTCCGGATGCGCCCACCGGGGGACTGACCCCCGGGCGTGCCCGGCCGGTCGGGCGGCGGGTGCGGGCGGCGGGTGCGGGCGGCAAAGCGGAGGCTGCCGCCGGCGGCGCCCCGGGCGAAGGCGGACGGCAGCAGCCCCGGGGCGCCGCTGTGCTCGGTCTAGGCCGTCGCCGTCGCCGTCGCCGTCGCCGTCGCCGGGTCCGGGACGAGGCCGTCGGCGACGAGGCCGGCGAGGACCGCCTCGCCCACGGCCAGGACCGCCGTCTGGGGGCGGATCATCACGGTGATCTCGCTGATCAGGCCCCCGGGTGCGAGGTGCAGCATGTCGATGCCGTGCACCTGCCTGCCCTTCACGGTGGTCCGGAAGGGCAGCACGGTCGCCGGCCCCTCGGCGCCGTCGGCGCCGGCCTCGACGCGGCCGTCGAAGTGGCCGACGTAGTGGAAGTCCTCGAAGGTGCGCAGGAGGACGCGGAAGAGGGCCAGTACCGCCGCCTTGCCCTCGAACGGCTTCGACTTCACCGGGCTGTTGAGCCGGACGTCCTCGGTGAACAGCCCGTCCAGCGCGGCGAGGTCCTGGCTGTCGACCGCGGCGCGGAACCGGTCGGCGGTGCTCGTGCCGGTGCTCATGTGGTCTCCTTGATAGTCATCGATGTGATTAGTCAGTTTCTTGACTATCATGGCCTCGGCGTCCTGAGAAGACGCCGCGGTGAACGGACCTGAGGAGGCGACCGGTGGCTTTGCGTCACGCCGTACTGGCGGCGCTGCTCGACGAGGAGCTGAGCGGCTACCAGCTGGCCAAGGCGTTCGGCACGGGCGTGGCCAACTTCTGGCACGCGCTGCCCCAGCAGCTCTACGCCGAGCTGGCCAAGCTGGAACAGGAGGGGTTCATCGCCGGCCGGGAGGTCGTCCAGGACACCCGGCCCAACAAGCGCCTGTTCCAGGTCACGGCCGCCGGCCTGGCAGAGCTGGAACGCTTCGCGGCCACCTCCACGAAGCCCTCCTTCATCCGCGACGACCTGCTCGTGAAGGTCCAGGCCGCGGACCACGTCGACACGAGCGCCCTCATCGCGCAGCTCGCTGAGCGCATCGCCTTCGCCGACTCCAAGATCGAGCTGTTCGGCGCGCTGCTGGCCAAGATGCGCGGAGAGCGCGCCGAGGAGGACTTCCTGCGCCACGGCGCGCGGATCGGCCCCTACCTCACTTGCCTGCGCGGCCTGGAGTTCGAGCGCGCCAACCGGGCCTGGTACGAACGCACCACGACCATCCTGAGCGAGAGGCGGGCGGACCGTGCCGGTCGATGAGCGCGACCAGAGCCGGAACCAGAGCCGGAACCAGAGCCCGACCCAGAGCCCGACCCAGAGCGACGACGGGAACGGGCGGGGCGGCCGCGGTCGCGGGACGCGCTACGTCGCGCTCGGCGACAGCCAGACGGAAGGCGTCGGCGACGGCGACGACCGCAGCGGCCTGCGCGGGTGCGCCGACCGGCTCGCCGAGCTGATCGCGGCGCACGACCCCGGCGCCCGGTACGCGAACCTGGCCGTACGGGGCCGTCTCGCGGCAGGGGTCCGTGAGGGGCAGCTCGCGCCCGCTCTGGCGCTGCGCCCCGACGTGGCCACCGTCGTCGCCGGCGTCAACGACGTGCTGCGGCCACGATTCGACGCCGACGAGGTGGCCGGGCACCTGGAGGAGATGTTCGCCGCGCTCACCGCGCAGGGCGCCCGCGTCGCCACCGTCACCTTCCCCGACATCGCGAAGCTCGTCCCGCTCGCCAGGGGCGCGGCCCCGCGCGTCCACGCGCTCAACGAGCGGATCCGGCAGGCGGCACAGCGCCGCGGGGTGGTCGTCGCCGACTTCGCCCGGCACGAGGCGTCCACGGACCCCCGGATGTGGAGCGCCGACCGGCTGCACGCCACGCCGCTCGGCCACGCGATGATCGCCGCCGGTGTCGCGCACGCCCTGGGGCTGCCCGGCAGTGACGACTCCTGGACCCGCCCGCTGCCCGGCCCGCCGCCGCGGGCCCCGGCCGGACTGCGGGGCGTCGCGGGGGAGCTGCGGTGGGCCGTCGGGTTCGCCGGACCCTGGATCGGCCGCCGGCTTCGCGGGCGCTCCTCCGGCGACGGGCGCACGGCGAAGCGGCCCGGCCTGCTTCCCGTCCGCGGTCCCGGAGCCCCGTAGGCCGTGGTCCCGGAGGCCGTGGTCCCGGAGGCCCGGAGCCCCGGAGGCCGTGGTCCCGGAGGCCGTGGTCCCGGAGGCCCGGAGCCCCGTAGGCCGTGGTCCCGGAGGCCGTGGTCCCGGAGGCCCGGAGCCCCGGAGGCCGTGGTCCCGGAGGCCCGGACGGGGCGGGTGGGGCAGCCGCCGTGCCGGGTCAGGCGCGGGCGATGATCTCGCCGTTCAGGACCGAGAACCAGGCGTCGGGATCCGCGCCCCACGCGTGCCAGGCCTCCGCGACGGCCGCCAGCTCCGCCTCCGTCGCGTGTCCGCCGCCGGTCGCGATCCCGGCGTAGGCGGAGGCCGTCGTGCGGTCCGCCCACAGCGAGGACCACCAGGCGGCCTCCTCGTCGGTCGCGTAACACCACGAGGTCGCCGTGCAGGTCACGTCCGTGAAGCCCGCCGCCCGCGCCCACGCGCGCAGGCGGCGTCCCGCGTCGGGCTCGCCGCCGTTGGCGCGGGCGACCCGCCGGTACAGGCTCAGCCACTCCTCCAGCCCCGGGGTCCGCGGATACCACGTCATCGCCGCGTAGTCCGCGTCCCGCACCGCCACGATCCCGCCGGGCCGGCACACCCGGCGCATCTCGCGCAGCGCCTGGACCGGGTTGCCGACGTGCTGGAGCACCTGGTGGGCGTGGACCACGTCGAAGGAGTCGTCCGGGAAGTCGAGGGCGTGGACATCGGCCGTGGCGAAATCGATGGTGGCCAGGCCCCGTTCCCCCGCGTAGGCGGCGGCCTGCTCGATCACGTCCGGCGCCGCGTCCACCGCCGTGACCCGGCCCCGCGGGCCCACCAGCTCGGCCAGGTCCGCCGTGATCGTGCCCGGACCGCAGCCCACGTCCAGGACGGCCATGCCCGGGCGCAACTCGCCGACCAGGTACGCGGCGGAGTTGGCCGCCGTGCGCCAGCGGTGCGAGCGCAGCACCGACTCGTGGTGCCCGTGGGTGTAGACCGCGGTCTCGTGCGCGGTGTCCGTGGCGTCCGTGGGGCTCATGGCCGTGGCTCCTTCGTCGTCGAAGTGCTCTCGAAGTGCTCTCGCAGAGTTTTCGCGGTGTTTTCGCAGCGGTGTCGAAGTGACGTCCGACCGCTGGTCCCACCGTAAGGGATCAGTTCGGCATATGAGATCTCCGTTTTGATATGTGGACACACTCCTTGCATGCCAAGGAAGTGGGGCGCGGAGTCTGCAGGACGGTGGCAGGGCACCACAGGTGCGAGGAGAGTGAAGCCCGGGAGGGGGCGACCCGGTGAAGGACGGTGAGATCGATGCCGGACCCGCTGCTCGACCGGCACGCCGAAGCGCTGCGGCTCTTCGGCAGACACGTGCGCGCCGTCGCGGACACCCAGTGGGACGCTCCGACGCCCTGTAGCGAATGGAGCGTGCGCGACCTGGTCAACCACGTCACCGCCGAACAGCTCTGGATACCGCCCCTGGTCAGACGGCCGCACCGTCGAGGACGTCGGCAGCACCTTCTCCGGTGACGTCCTCGGCACCGACCCCGTCGAGGCCTGGGAGCGGGCCTCGGCCGCCGCGCGCGTCGCCTTCGAGATCCCCGGGGCGCTGGAGCGCACCGTCCGGCTCTCCTACGGGCCCGCGCTCGGCTCGGCCTACTGCTCCGAGCTGACGGCCGACTGCGTCGTCCACGCATGGGACCTCGCGCGGGCCGTACGCGCCGACGACCGGCTGCCGGACGGCCTCGTCGAGTTCTCCCTCAAGGAGGTCATGCCCTACGCCGCCGGGCTGGCCGCGACCGGCATGTACGCGCCGCCGCTGGAGGTGCCGGCGGGGGCGAACGCCCAGACCCGGCTGCTCGCGCTGCTGGGGCGGGACGGCTGAGGGGGCCGACCGCCCGAGCGCCTGCGTGCCCGTAGGTGGGGCTGCCCGGCTACGACGGGCAATTATGGGCAAATAACCGTATAAAGGCATGGTCGGTGAGCTCCGGACGGCGGGAAGAGGTGGCGCGCGGTGTCGGGGATCCAGCGCACGAAGGCCGAGGGCCGAGGTCCGGTCCGCTACGGCCCGCACGCTCCTCAGCCGGGCCTGCCCGTCCTGCCCGAACTCACGGCGGTCCTCGCGGGGGCCGCCTGGCGATCGGCTCCCGAGCCACCGGGCGGGGGAGTGCCCGTACGGGCCGCCGCGGCCCGGCACTGGGGCCGGCGGGGGCTGGCGACCGACCCCGACCACGTGGCCGCCGGAGCCGGTGCGCCCGCGCTGCTGCTCGCGCTGCTCGGCGCGTACGGCGGCGACGTCATGCTGCCCCGCCCCTGTCCCGCCTGGTGGACCCCGCAGGTCCGGCTGCTGGGACGGCGGGCCTACCACGTCCCGACCCCGGCCGAGTGCGGCGGCGTACCCGACCCCTACGCCCTGCTGGAGACCGTGCGGCGGGTGCGTGCCGAGGGCGGCGACCCGCGGGTGCTGCTGCTGTCCGTGGCCGACGACCCGACGGCCAGCGTGCCGCCGCCCGAACTGCTGCGGGAGGCGTGCGAAGCCGCCGCGGCGGCCGGGCTGTTCGTCGTCAGCGACGAGACCTGGCGGGACACCGTCCACCACCCCGCACGCGGCGCCACCCGCGCAGGCGTGGACGGAGGCGCCGACGGGACCGCCGACCGGGCGCACGGCACCCTCGTCCTCAGCCCCGCCGAGATGCTGCCCGACGAGACCGCCGTCCTCCTCGACCTGTCCGGAGCGCTGCTGCCCGTCGGCTGGCCCGCCGCCGTCGTCCGCTTCCCCGGCACCCCGCACGGCACCTCGCTGCGGGCCCGCACCCTCGACGTGCTCACCGCGACCGGCGGATTCGTCGCGGGGCCCGTCGCCGGGGCCGCCGCGCACGCCCTCGACGAACCCGCCGCCGTCGCCGGCCGCGCCGCGGCGGCGGCCACCCTGCACGGCACGGTCGCCGCCGCCGCGCACCGGGAGCTGCTGGCCGCCGGGGCGCTGGCCCGGCCCCCGCAGGCCGGCCGGCACCTCTACGCCGACCTGACGCCCCTGCGCGCGGGGCTCGCCCGGCAGGGCGTCGGCGACGCGATGGAACTGGAGGACTGGCTGGGCGGCCGGCTCGGAGCCCCGACGCCCGGCGGGCAGCGGTTCGCGGACGAGCCGGTGGCCCTGAGGGTCCGGCTGTCCACCGGGCCGCTGCTGGGCACGACCCCCGAGGAGCGGCTGGCCGCGCTCACCGCGGCCGACCCCCTCGAACTGCCCCACGTGCGGAGCGCGCTGGAACGGCTCCGGTCGGTCCTGGCCGGGCTGTCCGACTGAAGACCCGACTCCCGCCGGCGAACGGAGACCTCGCGGTGAGAGACGAGACCGAGGCACCCGCGAACTCCGGCGCGCGGGCCGGTACGGATACCGGACGGCCGGTCCCGTCACCGAGCGCGCCGCCGTCCGGCACGCGGCCAGTTGTCACGCGTGGAGGCGGCGCCACAGGGCCGGGGCCGTGCTGATGGCCAGGGTGAGGGCCACCGCCAGGGCCACGCCCTTCCAGGGTTCCGAGAACAGGGAGCCGCCCAGGATGCCGATCAGGCCGTAGGTCGCAGCCCAGGCCAGACAGGCGGGGGCGTCCCCGCGTGCGAAGCGGCGGAGCGGGAGTCCTCCCAGGAGGCAGGCCAGCATGACCGGGATCCGGCCCGCCGGGACCAGACGGGAGACCACCAGGACCAGGACGCCGTGCTCGTCCAGCTTCCACTGGGCCTGCGCGAGGCGTTCGGGGGTCGCCCGGCGGCGCAGCGACTCCAGCCGGCGCGAGCCGTTGCGGGAGCGGACCCCGCGCCCGCCCAGCCAGTACAGCGCCAGGTCCCCGGTGAACGCGGCCAGGGAGGCGACGAGGAAGACCAGCGGGAGGGTCAGGGACGGAGTCTCCTGGTGGAGCGCCACGACCGCCGCCGTACTCACCAGCGCGCCCGTGGGAATGACCGGAACCAGCGCCCCCAGCGCGACCAGGACGAACAGCGCCGGATAGCCGACGGCCTGCTGAGTCGTCTCGGGCGGGACGTCACCGGCCGCCGCCGCTATGCGGTGCAGGGCCGAGGAGGCCGTCACGGCAGCCGCATCCGCTCGCCGTGCTCGGGCACCCGTACCGTCACCTTCGGTGCCTCCCGCAGCGCACAGCGGACGAACTCCTCGCCCGGCGCGTGGAATTCGTGCGGCCGCACCGCGTCCATCCCGATCGGCCAGTACGTCCCCCAGTGCACCGGAACCGCCGCCGCCGGCGCCAGCACGGCCAGCGCCCGCGCCGCGCGCGCCGCGTCGAGGTGTCCCGGGCCCAGGTACGGCCCCCAGCCGCCCACCGGCAGCAGGGCCACGTCCACCGGCCCGACCTCACGGGCCATCGAGTCGAACAGCCCGGTGTCCCCGGCGAAGTAGGTCCGGGCCGAGCCCTCGATCACGTAACCGAGCGCGGGCGCGATCTGCGGGCCGATCGGCAGCCGCCGCCCGTCGTGCCGCGCACTGACCGCCCGCACCCGTACGCCGCCCGCGCCGCCGCCGGCGCCGCTCACCGCCGTCACATCGCCCGGCCCCATCTCCGTGACCGCCAGCCCCCGCAGCCGCGCGACCCGGGCCAGCCCCGGTACCGCCCGCCGTGCCCCTCGGGGCACCAGCAGCCGGGTCCCGGCCGCCAGCCGGGCGAGCGACGGCAGATGCAGGTGGTCGGAGTGCAGGTGGGAGACGAGCACCGCGTCCGCTGCCGCCGCCTCCGGCGGTGGCACCGCTCCCCGGCGGCGCCGCAAGTGCGCGAGGCGCCGCGCGAACAGCGGATCCGTCAGCAGCCTGACACCGGAGTCCTCGACGGTGCAGGTGGCATGGCCCCACCAGGTGATCTCCACCGGTCCCCGGTCTCCCTCCCTCGTCCCGTTCCCGTCGAGCCTAGATGCTGCCCGCTCCGTCCGCCCGGAACCGGCCCTCCACACCCCCTCCTCCCCGGCAGCGGATCGGAGTAGGGTCGGGCGGCATGGATGAGCTGCGCGTGGCCGCGATCGCCAGCCTGGCCCCGCTCGAGGATCTGGACGCCGATCCCTTCGCCGTCGACACCCGGAGCCAGCACGCCATGTGTGCCCGCTGGGCCGCCTCCCGGGGTTACGTGGTGACCCGGGAACTCCTCGTCTACGGGCTGCGCGCCGACCACTGCGGACTGTGGAACGACGTCGACGCCGACCGCGTCGACCTGTTCGTCACCGCCAACCACCGGGTGCTCTCCCGGGCGCTGCGCTCCGTGGAGGAGTTCACGGCCGAGTGCGAGCGGCGCGGCGTACGGCTGGAAACCGCCGGTCTCGACGAGCCGAGGTACACCTCCGGGATGAAGGCCGAGGTACACCGCCGGCTCTCCATGCCGACCGCCGGCTACGACGGTACGTAACCGCCCGTCCCTCCTGCCCGCTCCCCGTCCGGGGCGGGCCGCCGCCTTCCGCACGCACATCCGCCACCGGTGCCGTCCGCACGGGCGGACCGGTTGTGCGAGCCTGGGAGGGTGGGACGGAAGCCCGGCGGCGCGGTGCGGGCCACGGCGGTGAGGCGGGTGCGGACGTGGCGCGAGGCCGGTGGCGGAGTGCGGGCAGCGCCCTCGTGCGGGTGGTCCTCGTCTGGGCGGTGTCCACCCTCACCATGCTCGTCCTCGCCGGCGTCCTCCCCGACTTCCGGCTCCAGGCCGACGCCGGCGGCGACCGCGACAGCATCACGCGGATCGGGCTGACGGCCGCCGTCGGCGCCGGCGCGTTCGGCCTGCTGAGTGCCCTCGTCTGGCCGGTCCTCGTGCGCGCCCTCCTGCTCGTGCCGGCTCTGGTGCTCGGCCTGCTGGTCTTCTTCCTCAACGGCTCCCTCCTGCTCATAGCCCTCAGCGTGATCCCCGCCGGACGCGGCGCGGCGGCCCCCGAGACGGCGGTGGTCGTCGCCGCCGTGATGTCCGCCGTCGCCTCCGCGACCTCCACCGCGCTGGCCGTACGGGACGACGAGGCCTACCGGCGCCGGCTGTACCGCCTCGCCGACCGGCGTCGGCGCAGGCAGCGCCGCGAGGGGCCGCCCGGCGCGGGCGAGGGCGCCCCGGGTCTGGTCTTCCTCCAGCTCGACGGGGTCGGCCACGAGGTGCTGAGCCGCGGGTCGGACAGCGGGCTGATGCCGACGGTGGCCGACTGGCTCGACCGCACCCACCGCCTCGCGTCCTGGCGGACCGACTGGTCCAGCCAGACCGGGGCCAGCCAGCTCGGCATCCTGCACGGCTCCAACTTCGACGTCCCGGCCTTCCGCTGGTACGAGAAGGACACCGGCGAAGTGGTGGTCTGCAACCGGCCCACCAGCGCCGCCGAGCTCCAGCGGCGCGCCGTCGAGCGCAGCGGGGACGGCGGCCTGCTCACCCTCGACGGCGCCAGCCGCGGAAACCTGTTCAGCGGCGGCGCGGACCAGCTGGCCCTCGTCCTGTCCGTATCGGCGCGCCGGGGACGGGAGAACCGTTCGCGAGCGGGCTACTTCGCCTACTTCTCCGACCCGGCGAACGCGGTCCGTACCGCGCTCTCCTTCGTAGCCGAGGTGGCCCGCGAGATCACCCAGTCGGTACGCGCCCGCCTGCGCGGGGACCGGCCGCGCATCTCGCGCGGCGGGCTCTACCCGCTGATCCGGGCCTTCGCGACGGTGGTGGAGCGGGACGTGGTCGTCGCCGCGGTGATCGGCGACATGCTGGCCGGGCGCGCCGCGGTCTACGCCGACCTGGTCGCCTACGACGAGGTCGCCCACCACTCGGGTCCGCGCGCCAGGGACACCGACCAGGTGCTCGCCCGCCTCGACCGCAGCCTCGCCCTCATCGCCCGCGTCGCCGAGCACGCCCCGCGGGAGTACCGGATCGTGCTGCTCTCGGACCACGGCCAGAGCCCGGGGGAGACCTTCCTGGGCTGCTACGGCCTCACCCTCAAGGACCTGGTGCGGGCCGGCTGCGGGCTGCCTGTGTCCCGGCGGGCCGGCCGTACGCACAGCGGGGCGGAGGCGCGTGCCGCCGTACTGGCCGCCCTGCACCGGCCGGTCGAGGAGGCCGACGAGGAGGTGCACCCCGGGCAGGGCCCGGACCCGGTGGTGCTCGCGTCCGGCAACCTCGGGCTGATCTCCTTCCCGGACCTGCCCGGCCGGGCGTCGCGGGAGCGCATCGACCGCGCCCACCCGGCGCTGCTGGCCACCCTGGCGAACCACCCCGGGATCGGGTTCCTGCTGGTCGACGGCGTGGTGCTGGGGCCGGGCGGGGCGCAGGCGCGGCTGGACGAGCCGGGTGCGGCGGAGGAGCTGCTGGCGCGCTTCGGGCCGGGGGCGGCGCGGGCGGTCCGACGGACCGACACCTTCCCGCACGTGGCCGACGTGATGGTCAACTCGGCGTACGACCCGGTGACGGGCGCGGTCCACGCCTTCGAGGAGCAGATCGGGTCGCACGGCGGCCTGGGCGGGGAGCAGGCGCACCCGTTCCTGATGTGGCCGGCGGAGCTGTCCGATCCGGCGCCCGGGCCGGACGGCGAACTGGTGGGCGCGGAGGCGGTGCACGAGGTACTGCGGCGGTGGCTCCGCGAGGCGGACGGCCCCCAGGTGCCGGTGCCTCCGGCGGTGCCGGCGACCCGGGTCGCGGAGCCGCCCCGGGCGCCGTAGGGGCCACGGGCCGCGGTGACGAAGCGGTGCGCGGGCCGGGCCGCCCGGCGCAATGCGCTGGTCCCGCTCGTGGTCAAGCCCATGGTCCGCAAGGAGACGCCCCGGGTCGAGGAGAAGCTCAAGCACCTGCTGGAGCACTCCGCGGCCTGAACACGGCCTCGTCCGACTGCCGCGAACGACAGCGCCCCCCGTTCCCGCCGAACGGCGGGGACGGGGGGCGCTGTGCGCGGGCCGGCTCAGTCGAGGTAGTCGCGCAGCACCTGCGAGCGCGACGGGTGACGCAGCTTCGACATCGTCTTCGACTCGATCTGGCGGATGCGCTCACGGGTGACCCCGTACACGCGGCCGATCTCGTCGAGGGTCTTGGGCTGGCCGTCGTTGAGCCCGTAGCGCATGGAGACCACGCCCGCCTCGCGCTCCGAGAGCGTGCCCAGGATCGACTGGAGCTGCTCCTGGAGGAAGGTGAAGCTCACGGCGTCGGCCGGGACGACCGCCTCGGAGTCCTCGATGAGGTCACCGAACTCGCTGTCGCCCTCCTCACCCAGCGGGGTGTGCAGGGAGATCGGCTCACGGCCGTACTTCTGGACCTCGATGACCTTCTCGGGGGTCATGTCGAGTTCCTTGCCCAGCTCCTCCGGAGTGGGCTCCCGGCCGAGGTCCTGGAGCATCTGGCGCTGGACGCGGGCCAGCTTGTTGATGATCTCGACCATGTGGACGGGGATGCGGATGGTGCGCGACTGGTCGGCCATGGCACGCGTGATCGCCTGGCGGATCCACCACGTCGCGTACGTGGAGAACTTGAAGCCCTTGGTGTAGTCGAACTTCTCCACGGCGCGGATCAGACCGACGTTGCCCTCCTGGATCAGGTCCAGGAAGAGCATGCCGCGGCCGGTGTAGCGCTTGGCCAGCGAGACCACGAGGCGGAGGTTGGCCTCCAGCAGGTGGTTCTTGGCGCGGCGGCCGTCCTCGACGAGGATCTCCAGCTCGCGCTTGAAGGCGGGCTTGTGGTCCTCCTCCTCTTCGAGCTTGTACTCGGAGAAGAGACCGGCCTCGATCCGCTTGGCGAGCTCGACCTCCTGCTCGGCGTTGAGCAGCGGCACCTTGCCGATGAGCTTGAGGTAGTCCTTGACGGGGTCGGCGGTGGCGCCGGCGACCATGACCGTCTGCGCCGGGGCGTCGTCCTCGTCGTCGTCGGACAGGACGAAGCCGGCGCTGCCGCCCGTCTTGGGCGTCTCCTTCTCGGCGTCGTCGTCGAGGTCCTCGGCCGCCCAGTCCTCGCCCTCGGCCACGGGGGCCTCGGCCTCGTCGCCGTCCTTGGTCTTCTTCGTCGCGGCCGTCTTCTTCACGGCGGTCTTCTTCGCGGCGGTCTTCTTGACCGTACGCTTCTTCGGCGCGGCGGCGGCCTCGGCCGCCACCTCCTCCTCGGTGCCGGAGGCCGACGGGTCGGATATCGCCGCGGCGGTGGCGGTGGCCGCCGTCTTGCGCGCGCCGATGAGGCGCGGCGGGGCAGCGGCCTTCTTGGTGACGGCGCGAGCCGGGGCGGCGGCCGCCTTGCGCGGCTTCTTGGCGGCAGCCTTCGTGGCGGGCGCGGCGCTGACGTGCAGCGCGACGCCCTCCTCGTCCAGGACCTGGTTCAGGCTGCGCAGGACCCGCTTCCACTGGTCCACCGGGATGCGACCGGCCTCGAAGGCCTGGCGCACGTCATCACCGTTGATGTGACCCTGCTCGCGGCCGCGCTCGACAAGCGCGACAAGGGCCTCGGATTCGGCGATCTCCGTGGGGAACGTACGGGACGGGCTGAGCGACACAAGGAGCCTCTCGTTGCGAACAGATAAGGGGTGGCTGGACATCATCGCGCGAACTTGGGAAACAGACCCGAGGGGGGTCTGTATTCCGGGCCGCACGAGGACACCTGTCGGTTCATCGCATGCCCGAGTCGATTCGTTACGCGCTGAATTGAGTGACCTGCGCCACGCTGTGACCGGGCAACCGTTCGGGGGTGGTCGCGTCCGCCCGTTTTGTCAGCCCGTTTTGCGGGCCTCGATGAGGAATCGGGCGGTGTGCGCGACGAACGGGCCGTCCCGTTCGATCTGTTCGTGCAGCTCGCGCAAGCGGTCCCGAAAGTGCCCGACTGTGAAACCGGGCACCATCCAGATCACCTTCCGGAGGAAGTAGATCACGGCTCCGATGTCGTGGAACTCCGTCCGCAGCCGCTCCGAGCGCAGATCCACGACCTCCAGCCCGGCCCCCGTGGCGTCGGCGACCGCGTCGTCCGGGTGCCGGCCGCGCCGGGCCTCCTCCGGCTGCGGGCCCAGGAAGTACTCGACCAGCTCGAAGACGCTCGCCGGACCCACCTGCTGGGAGAAGTACGTGCCGCCGGGCCGCAGCACCCGCGCGATCTCGTCCCACCAGATCGTCACCGGATGCCGGCTGCAGACGAACTCGAAGGCCTCGTCGGCGAACGGCAGCGGAGGCTCGTCGCGGTCCGCGACGACCACCGCGCCGAGCGGGTGCAGCAGCCGCGTCGCCTTGTCGATGTTCGGCGGCCAGGACTCGGTTGCCGCCATCAGCGGGGGCAGGGGCCCGGCCCCGGCGAGCACCTCCCCGCCGCCGGTCTGGATGTCCAGGGCCGAGCGGACCCCGGCCAGGCGCTCCCCGAGGAGCTGCTGGTAGCCCCACGAGGGGCGCTGCTCGACGGCGCGGCCGTCGAGCCAGGAGAAGTCCCAGCCGTCCACGGACACGGACTCGGCTTCCGCGACGAGATGGTCAAAGGTGGGCGTCATGTCTCGATCGTCCCAGGTCGGACGCCGGTCATCCACCGGGTTGCCGGAGCCGGGGCCCCCTCCGGGAGCTCCGGGGGTCGCCTACACTGGGCGGCGGGCCGTGACTGGCGTTCGGGTGGATCACCACCGGGGAGCGGCCCGGCGTACCTCCGTACGTCGACTGCCGCGCGCCTGGGCGAACCGCGATCCCGCAGCGACGCTCAGGAGACCCCATGACGACTGCCCAGACCGTTCCCGGCGCCCAGAGCGACCAGTCCCCTGCGGGGCGGACCGCCCGGCTGATGGACGGCACCGCCCTCGCCCGCCGCATCTCGGAGCAGACCGCCGACTACGCCGCGAAGATCACCGAGCGCACGGGCACCGCGCCCTGTCTGGCGACCGTGCTGGTCGGTGAGGACCCCGCGTCCGTCACCTACGTGCGCATGAAGCAGAACCGCTGCGCCAAGGCCGGGATCACCTCCCGCCACGTGGAGCTGCCGGCCGCGACGACCACCGGAGAACTGGTCGCCACACTCACCGCGCTCTCCGAGGACCCGGAGATCAGCGGGATCCTGCTCCAGCACCCCGTCCCGCACCACATCGACGAGCGCGCCGCCTTCGAGGCCATCGCCCCGGGCAAGGACGTCGACGGGGTCACCATGCACTCCTTCGCCGCCATGGGCTTCGGACTGCCGGGCTTCGTCTCCTGCACCCCCGGCGGCATCATGCGCCTGCTGGAGGCCTATGACGTGGACCTGACCGGCAAGCACGCCGTGGTCGTCGGCCGCAGCGCGATCCTGGGCAAGCCCGCCGGGATGCTGCTCCTGGAGCAGAACGCCACCGTCACCTACTGCCACTCGCGCACCGTGGACCTCCCGTCCATCGTCCGCCAGGCGGACGTGCTCGTCGCCGCCGTCGGCAAGGCCGAGTTCATCCGGGGCGAGGACATCAAGCCGGGCGCCGTGGTCCTGGACGCCGGGTACAACGAGGGCAACGTCGGCGACGTCCACTTCGAGTCGGCCGCCGCCCGTGCCTCGCTGATCACCCCCGTACCGGGCGGCGTCGGCCCGATGACCATCGCGGTGCTGCTGGAGCAGACCGTCCAGGCGGCCGCCGCACAGGCCGGTCTGGCACTCGCGGACCTCTGACCGGGCCGGACGGTCCCGCGGGCCCCGGTCAGACGCCCGCGGCCTGGCGGCGGGCCTCGGCCACGATCGGGGAGGCGTGGAACTCCCGGGCCAGCTCGGTGAGCGGCCGGGAGTCCAAGCGGTACGGGCCCGCGCAAGCGGGTCCGGCGCCGTCGGTGCCGGCGCCCGCGCGGTCGGCCGCCGCCCGGCGCTGGCAGGCCGCCGCGAGCATGGCCGCGTCCGCCACCAGGACGGCTTCCTCCTCGGTCCGGCCCTGGGCGCGCGCGGCTCCGTACGCCTCCTCGCGCACGGCGGGGTCGAACCAGTACACGAGCGCGAGGATGCCGTCGTCGATCACCGATTCGCGGTGGATCAGCCGGATCCCGACCGGCGACCACCAGGTCAGCGGGACGGGCCGCATGCCGCACGGGGAGAAGCCGCGCAGCGCCGCCCACAGCGGGCGCAGCCGCCGGTAGCGGCTGTAGTCCCGCCAGGGCGCCGAACCGCCGACCAGCGGCACGATGAACCCGGCCCCGACCAGCAGGGCCGCGGCGGCCCCCAGCGGTGGTGCCACATAGGTGGAGAGGTAGTCCAGGTCGCCGCCGCTCCAGTGCGCGGCCATCGCCGTCCACTTCACGACGAGGAAGGCCAGGTCGAAGACGCCCCCGGACATCAGCACGGCGAGCCCCGTGCGCAACGGGCGCATCGACGGGTCCAGGCGGCGCAGCCACTTCCAGCACAGCACCGTGAGCGCGGTGCTGCCCACGGTGTGCGCCGACAGGTAGCAGATGATCATCTCGCGCAGCCAGGGCGTGTCGGCGTAGTACGTGTCCATGTCCCGCAGCCGCTCGACCGGCGCCTCCCCCAACGCGAAGAGGACGACGATCGCCACGGTCACGGCTCCGTACGCCGCCACGGTCAGGCGGGTCGCCCGGCGCACGCCCGGGCTCGGGGGGCCGCTCCAGTGCAGGATGAGCACGATGCAGGAGCCGGAGAAGGCGGTGAGCAGGCTGTACACCAGCGGGGCCGAGAAGTTGACGACGCCGGTGAGCCTGTTGACCGCGACGATGGTCGGGGGCGCCGAGAGGAACACGGCGAGCGAGCCCACGACGAGGAGCGTGCACACGGCGCGCATGAGCGGCTGGTCCCAGCCCCGCCGTAACCTCGGCGCCTTGACGATCAGTGCCGCGGCGATCACCACGCCCGGCACGTAGAGGACGAGGCTTTCGATCATCGCGCCTGTCCGACGGGGTCGGCGGGGTCCGCGGAACCCTCGGCGACTTCCACGGCTTCCGCCGCTTCCGAGGCCTGCGGTACCTCGGGTGCTTCGGTGACTCCGGCGGGGGCCGCGGGCGCGGCCGGGCCGTCCTGGTCGAGGCCCGCGACCGTCCGCTCGGCGGCCGTCAGCGGCGCCGCCTTCAGGGCGCCGCGGCGGGAGGCGCGCAGCACCTCCCAGACCACGCCGGGGCGGACCCAGTACGTGGGCGCCTGGTTCATGGTGATGACCTGGAGCAGGGCGGCGGTGAGCGACGCCTTGGTGGTGGCGCCGGTCATCAGCCGGTCGACGTAGCCGTTCAGCAGGCCCGCTCCGGCGCGCGGCTTCATGCCGGTGGCGCCCGGGTACAGGATGTCCTGCGAGGTGGCGAGGTCCCAGGCGACGGCCACCTGCGGGGCGATGGCCCGCTGTGCCTCGCGGCCGATGGCGGGGTGCGACAGGCCCTTGGCGCGCAGCAGCGTGCGGACGGCCAGCAGGCCCTGGGCGGCGACCGTCATGCCCTGGCCGTAGAGCGGGTTGAAGGTGGCGACCGAGTCACCGACGGCGAAGAAGCCGTCCGGGAGGTCGGCCTTCTCGAAGAAGATCCGGCGGTTGGCGGTGCCCTGGGTGACGGAGACGCCGGTCAGCGGCTTCTTGCCTTCGAGGAGTTCGCCGACGATGGGGTCGCGGACCCCCTTGGCGAACGGGATGAAGGCCTCCGGGTCGGCGGTGGGCTGGCCGCCGCGGGTGCCGGACAGGGTGGCCTGCCAGCGGCCGTCCTCGATCGGGACGATGGTCGCGGTCCGGCCGGGTACGGCCACCCGGGGGTCGGACTGCACGTTGACGATGGGGAAGCCCATGGCGTGGGCGCCCTCGGGCGCCTCGAAGATGCGCGTCGCGTACACGAGCCCGGAGTCCACCCCGGCCTCCTTGAGGTCGCTGACGCCGAGCGCCTCCAGCCAGGTGCGGGCCCGCGAGCCGCGGCCGCTGGCGTCGACCACGAGGTCGGCGGTGACCAGGCGGTTCTCTTCCCCGCCGGTGTCCACCCGGACACCGGTGATCCGGTCGGCCGTGCCCTCCAGCCCTCGGACGCGGCTCTGCTGGAGGGTGGTGACACCGGCCAGGCCGATGACGCGGGAGCGGATCACCGAGTCGAGCAGGTCGCGGCTGCAGGAGATGTTGAACTGCATCTCGCCGTGGCGCGGCAGCCAGCCCTGGGCGGTCTTGGTGACCAGGTCGGTGGGCAGGCTGCGGCGGAACGCGCCGGCGGCCGTCCAGTCGTCGGTGATGCCGGGCAGGATCGCCTCGATGGCGCGCGCGCCGCCCGACCACAGGAGGTGGGTGTGCCGGGCCTGGGGGAGTCCTCGGCGCGGCTCGGGGCCGGCCGGCAGGGTGTCCGCCTCGATGATCGTGACCGTCGCGTGCTCGGCGAGGACGGCTGCCGCGAGCAGGCCGGACAAACTGCCGCCGATGACGACGGCGTGCCGGGGCGGGGAAGACTGGGGCATCGTGTGGTGCTCTCTGTCAGGCCGTGCGAAGACGCATCGGCGGAGGAGGTGCGTCGGCGGGGGAAGCGGTGGTCAGCCGCCGGGTGTGGTCACCGGGGCCGCGCTCAACGTCCCCAGCCGAACGAGCTCTTGATCCGTTCGATCGCTTCGGGGACCTGTTCCTCCCGGGGTGGTGGGAGGAACGCCTTGAGGATCTTGCCGAGGTGCAGTCCGAAGGTCTCCGCCCGGACCTCCGCCGGATCTTCCCGGTCGGCACGGGCGGCCGCCTGCCGGACGACGGAGCCCAGCCCCCGGTCGGAGCTCAGCAGCCCCGAGAGGCCGCCGTGGCGGCCCGTCAGCCGCGCGGCCACGGCCATGCCCGGGCCGTGGCGGTCGCAGGCGCCCTCGTCCACGTGCCAGAGCTCGTGGCAGGCGATGACGAGCTGGTGCTCGGGCCGGGTGCGTTCCTCGATGACGAGGAGGTCGCGCTCCTCCAGCCCGAGCCACAGCCCGCTGGCCGTGTCGGGAGGGAAGGAGGCGAAACGGAACTCGACCGGGCGCCCGCCGCGCACGCGCCCGTAGGCGGCGCAGAGGGCCCCGATGATCTCGGCGGCCCCGGCGGGCGGTGTCAGGTCCGCGGCCGCCGTCAGATCGTCGCCGAGCCTGCGCATGGCCCGTGTGGTCCTCATCGTGCTTCCCCCTCGGCGGTTCCTGCGTGGTCGGTGCGGTCGGCTGCCGCGGCGGCTCCGGTCCGCGGGCCGGCGGTTCCGCGGTCGTCCGCGCGGCGCGCGGCCGGGCTGCCGAGCTGTCCCTCCCGCGCGAGCAGATCGTCCAGGTGGTCGGCCAGCGACTTCCAGCCGGCCGGAGAGAGCCGGCCCGCCCGGGTGACGATGCTGCGCACGTCGTGCGCCCGCATCACGGCGAGCATCGGGTTCTCGGCGGGCCGCTCCGCGGCCTCCAGTTCGCGTTCGATCCCGGTGAGGGCGGCGGCCAGCGCCTCGGCGTCGTCGGCCAGCAGGAAGCCGCTCTCGACGCCGTAGAAGCGCTGGATCCCGGCGGCCGCCGCGAGGTTGGGCAGTCCCTCGCCCTGGGCGAGGCGGGTCAGCGACTGGCCCGACGCGTCGAAGGACCCGGCGATGGCGGAGAGCGAGTGGGTCTGCCCGTCCTCCCGGGGGCGGGTGCGGCGCAAGTGCTCGAACCGGCTGCGCACCTGCTCCTTCAGCGGGAGCCGGGGCGGGTTCCCGTCGAGGGTGAGCCGGACGGCCTGCGGGCTGATGCCGGTGAGGTACGAGAGGCGTTCGAGGTCTCCGGAGCCGGGCCCGGAGCCGGGGCCGGGCCCGGGCTCCGTCAGGGCGAGGGCCCGCGCCACGGCGCTCTTGCTGTCGGCCAGGAGGAAGCCGGCGTAGACCCCGAAGAACCGCTGTACGCCGGCCGCGTGGCCGAGCCGGGGCAGGCCGGTGCCCGCGTTGAGCGGTCCGAGGGAGGCGCCGGGGGCGTCGAAGTCCTCGGCGATGGCGGCGAGCGGCCACTCGCGGCCGTGCTTGTCGAGGCGGGTGGCGCGCAGCCGCAGGAAACGCTGGTGCACGCGCTCGCACAGGGGCAGTTCGGCGGCGGTGCCGGCCAGCACCCGGGGGATGCGCGCCGGTTCGACCCCGGACAGGTGGCTGAGCCGCTCCACGGCCAGTACTTGTTCCGGGTCCTGGCCGCGCCGCTCCGCCAGCGCGACGACGCGGCCCCGGGCCGCGTTGAGGTCGGGTCGGGCGGCGGCTCGCACCGGGTGTTTCTCCGTCAGTAGAGAGAAGGTTCGATCTGGTTGCTCTGCGTGAAGCCTAGCCCCCGGTTCCGTGGCGGAACAGGTCGGCCCGCAACCTTTCTTTCCGTCCGTCTCAAAGAAGGTGGGGACACCTGGCCAGGCCGACGGGCATGACCCCGGAGGTAATCGACCCGCCCCGGGCCCGGCGGCACAGTGGAGCCATCGGGTTCCGGAGCCGCGCACTCGGCTCCGGAACCCGGGTCACCCGTACGCCACCAGCACATTCGATCCTCGACGGAGGCTGATCCGCCATGTCCGCAACCCTGCTCACCGCCGTAGCCCGCACCGCCGTCCCGCGGGCCGCGCTGCGCCGCGTGCTCGCCGTCGACGCCGTCGTCACCGCGGGCAACGGCCTCGCCTACGCCGCCTTCTCCGCCCCGCTCGGCCGGCTGCTCGGCGTCGGACAGGGCCTGCTGCTGGAGCTCGGCCTGCTCCTGGTGCTCTACGGCGCGGGGGTCGGGCGGCTGGCCTCGCGGCGGCAGCCCGCGGCCTTCCCGGTGAAGCTCGTCATCGAGGCCAACTACGCCTGGGCCGCGCTCAGCCTGGTCGCCGTCGTCGTCTGGTTCACCCCCACCACAGCCGGGGCGGTGTGGATCCCGGCGCAGGCGCTCGTCGTCGCCTCCTTCGCGCTCCTGCAGCAGCTCGCGCTGCGCGCCGGCTCAGGGCGCCGTTGACCGCAGGTACTTCGCCGTCGCCGGGTCCGCAGGCAGCAGCGTCTCGATGGCCAGCTCGGCGACCGTCACGTCCATCGGCGTGTTGAAGGTGGAGATCGAGGAGACGAAGGAGAGCAGGTGCCCGTCGTGCTCGATCCGCAGGGGCAGCGCGATGTACGGGACCACTTCGTCCGGTTCGCTGTCGCCGGGCCGCTCCGGCACCGGGTAGGCGGCCACTTCCTCGTACAGCGCGCGCAGCGGCGCCGAGCGGACCAGCGCGATCTGCCGCTCCATCTGGGCCAGCAGGTGTCCTCGCCATTCGCGCAGGTTGTGGATGCGCGCCGCGAGGCCCTGCGGGTGCAGCGTCAGCCGCATCGCGTTGAGCGGACCGGCCAGCAGGTGCTCGGGCAGCCCCTCCATCAGCATCATGATGCCCCGGTTGGCCGCCACCACGTCGTACGTCGAGTCCACCACCAGCGCCGGATACGGCTCGTAACCGGTGAGCAGCCGCTCCAGTCCCTCGCGCAGCACCCCCATCGACGGATCGTCGAGCGGCGTGTGCGCGTACCGGGGTGCGTAACCGGCCGCCAGGAGGAGGGTGTTGCGGTCGCGCACCGGGACGTCCAGCCGGTCGGCGAGCCGCAGCACCATCTCCTCGCTCGGACGCGAGCGGCCCGTCTCCACGAAACTGATGTGCCGGGAGGAGGAGTCGGCGCGGCCCGCCAGCTCCAGCTGGCTGATCCCGCGCCGCTCGCGCCACGTGCGCAGCAGGGCACCCACCGTCGCAGTCGTCATGGCTCGACTTTAAGGGCTGCTCACCCCAGGTCGAAGGTGTTGCGCAGGCCGAGCCGGTAGCGCCAGAGGTCGTTGCGCTTGAAGGCCTCCACCGCCGGGGACCGGTACCGCGTCCGGACCGTGCACCGGGGTGCCTTCGAACCGTCGCGGTCCAGCAGCGAGTTGACGGCGGCGCGGGCCGACGCGTTGGCGCCCTCCATCGTCGCGAGGTCGATGTCCACGGACACGTAGTCCCCGCTGAGGAAGAAGTTGGGGACGCGGGTGCCCGCGCTCGGCCGGTTGTGGAAGGTGCCGGTCGGGTGGATCAACAGCTGGTCCTGGTTGGTGGGGTTCGGCGTACCGGTCCCGTCCACCCCCGGGTCCAGGAACCACGAGTGCAGCTTCCCGTCCGACAGCAGCGTCCTTCCGGTGTCGTTGAGCGAGGCCTTCAGCTGCGCCCACACCTCGCGGGCGATCTCCTCGCGCGTGCACTGCTTGGCCGTCTTCCCGTAGAGGATCCCGGGCTTGTCCCATTCGGAGATGTCCACCGAGAGGCAGTCCACGGCCACTCCGTCGCCGTAGTCGGCTGGGAAGTCGCGGGCCGTCCAGTGCTCGGCCTGCTGGATCGCCGTCAACGACCAAGCCGAGTCGATGCAGTTGAGGTGACCGTGCACGAGCGGCGCGCGCTCGGTGAGGTAGAACTGGATGCCGGTCATCCAGTCGGTCTCCAGCTTGTCGCAGCGTCCCAGCATCGGGTCGGCGGCCCGCAGCGCGGGGCTCCAGGTGCGGCGGGCGTGCTCGACGGGCAGGGCGCTGACGTAGTGGTCGGCCGTGACGGTCCGTACGGCGCCCGCCGGGTCCTCGACGACGACCCCGCTCACGCGGCCGTCCCCGTACCGCACCTCGCGCACCGTCCAGCCGATCTCGAACTCCACGCCCAGCGACCGCAGATGGGTCTCCCACGGGTCGATCCACGCCTCGTTGGTCGGCAGGTTCAAAATGCGGTCCGGCGGGCCGTCCGCGCCCAGCCCCAGCAGGTTGAAGACGAAGGCCTCGCCGAGCGTGCCGACCGTACGGGTGGAGGCCTCCTCGGCCTTGGTCGCCACGATGTTGCGCGTGACGCCGATGGCGAGGATGCGCTGGTACTCGGCCGACATCCGGGCAGCCCGGGTGAACTCCCACCAGGGGGTGCGCTCCCACGTGTCGTCGCGCCGCTCGTCGCAGCTGGTGAGGAAGACGAGCGCGCGGTCGACGAAGTAGGCCGTCTCGTGGAGCGGGAGGCGGACCAGTGACTGGAGGATGCCGGTGAGGGCCCGGCGCAGCTCGTCGGGGGTCAGGTCGGCGGCGGAGTGGCCGGGCCACGGGATGGGCGCGCGCAGGTCCTCGCGGCCGGCCGCGCGGGCGAACATCATCTCGCGCGGGGCGGTCAGGTTGTCCCAGACGCCGTTGGCGTTGCCGGGGAAGGGGATGCGCCGCATGGTGTCGGGCAGGTTGTGGTAGATCCCCGGGATGAAGCGGAAGCCGTGCTCGGCCGGGAGGGGGCGGCGGCCGCCGCGCGCGCTGCCGGGGACGTCCATGCTGCGCGCCTTGCCGCCGAGCGCGCGGCGCTCGTACACGGTGACGGCGTAGCCGCGTTCGGCCAGCTCGTGTGCGGCGGTGAGGCCGGCGACCCCGCCGCCGAGGACGGCGACGCGGCGCTCGCCGGCGGCCGCCGGGCGGGCAGTGGCCGGGGCGGCGGGTGCGGGGGCGGCGTGGGCGGGAGCCGCGAGGGCTCCGCCGCCGGTCAGCGCGCCTGCGGTGGCCGCGGCCCCCGCGATGAACGTGCGCCTGGAATTGCCTGTGCGCGTCACGATGGTGTCCCCTCGATGCCCGGCAGTATTACCGGCGGTAACAGTCACGTCCGGCGCAGGAGCATAAGGGTGGCGCGGTGGTCACGGAAGGCTCGGAAGTACCCGCACGCACTATGGCGCGAAACCTTCCCCGTGGCCCGCGCTGTGGGAACCTTGACCTCACGTCAGGTCAATCGGCAGCGCGCGTACGGCTACGCGTACGCACACGGGGAAGGAGCCTGCGGATGTCGAGAGAGCCGCTTTCGCAGAAGGAGATCGAGGACCGGTTGCGGGAACTCCCGGGCTGGGCCTTCGAGGACGACCGGATCGTCCGCACCTACCGGCTGGGCAGCCACTTCGCGGCGAGCGCCCTCGTCACCCACATCGCCTCGGTGCAGGAGGAGCTGAACCACCACTCCGACCTCACCCTCGGCTACAACACCGTCCGGCTCCGCGTGAACACGCACGACGCCGGAGACGTCGTCACCGACGCCGACTTCACCCTCGCCGAGCGCGTCGAGTCCCTCGCCCCCGCCCACGGCGCCGCCTGATGCCGATGGCGCGCCCCCTGCTCGACTACGACGCCGAAGCCGCGGCCTACGACGCCACGCGCGGCGGCGTCCCGCGCGCCGAAGCCGCCGCCGCCGGGGTACTCGGGCTGCTCCCTACCACCACCGGGACCCTGCTCGACCTCGGCTGCGGCACCGGCATCGTCACCACCCGGATAGCCGCCGCCCGCCCCGCCCTGCGCGTCCTCGGCGCCGACGCCTCGCACGGGATGGCCGCCATGGCCCGCTCCCGGGGCGTCCCGGTGGTCCACGCCTCCGGGACGCGGCTCCCGATCCGCACGGGTGCGCTCGACGCGGTGAGCGCGGTCTGGCTGCTGCACCTGCTGCGCGCACCAGGCGTGGCGGCCGCGGTGGTCGCCGAGGCCGGGCGGGTGCTGCGGCCCGGCGGGGTGTTCGTCACCACCGTCGACAAGGACTCCGCCCACGACGTCGGCAGCGACATCGACGAGGTGCTCGCCCCGCACCTGACCCCCACCCCCGCCGACTCCGCGCAGGCCGTCACCGGCTA
The DNA here is from genome assembly GCF_042736715.1 of Streptomyces sp. NPDC060049. NCBI lineage: Bacteria > Bacillati > Actinomycetota > Actinomycetes > Kitasatosporales > Streptomycetaceae > Streptomyces > Streptomyces sp. NPDC060049. Next base: position 45,054 of record NZ_JBHWVV010000028.1, on the reverse strand, counting down.
CGCGGCCGCAGCGGGCCTGCGCCCCGCCGGCGAAGCCCGGTTCACCGGGCACGGGCAGGGGCGCACCCCGCGCGGGAGCGCCGCCGCGCTGCTCGCCGGGCGGTACGCCTCACGGGTCCGCCCGCGCGGGGCCACCCCGCGCGAACTCGCGGACCGCCTGGAAAGCCTGCCCGGGCCGGACATCCCGCGCGCGGAGCCGGAGTACCTGCTGCGGGCCTTCGTACGCGACTGAGGCCGCCGCGCGGACCGGTCAGACGGACTCGAGGCGCCACCACTGCGAGGGCGAGTCCTCGTCCTCGCACTGGCGGGCGCCGCCCTGCGCGTCCGCCTCCAGCGACAGACCGCTGATGGCGGCGATCAGCGAGACGACACCCGGGTCGTCGAGGTGCTCCTCGACGACCCACTCCTGCGCCCCGAAGGCATTGGCCTTCCACACCTGGACCCGGGCGCCGCTCTCGGTCGACGCGTTCGCGACGTCGAGCCGCTTGCCGTTGTGCACGCTGACCACGTGGAAGATCCCGCCGCCGCTGTGGACCGGCGTGATCTCCCACTGCCGGGACGCGGCCGGTTCGCCGTCCGCCCCGACGCGCACCCGGTTGCCGCTCTCGACCTGGAGCATCAGCCCGCTGGCGACGTTGCGGATCCGGTACACGCCGTCCGGCGGCCGCCGCCGCGCCGGCTCGGGGTCCACGGGGCGCGCGGGGCCCGCGGGATCCATGGGGCTCACGCGGCTCAGAAGTCGAACTCGGCCGGGTCGGGACCGATCCGGCGGCCCGAGGCGCCCTCGCCCAGGGCGTCCAGTGCCGCGATGTCGGCCGCGTCCAGCTCGAAGTCGAAGACGTCCAGGTTCTCCCGGATCCGCGAGGGGGTCACGGACTTCGGGATCACGATGTTCCCCAGCTGCAGGTGCCAGCGCAGCACCACCTGCGCGGCCGAGCGGCCGTGCTTGGCGGCGATCGCGGTGACGGCCGGCAGCGTGAGGAGGTCCTTGCCCTGGCCGAGCGGGGACCATGCCTCGGTGGCGATGCCGAGGCGCGCGTGCACGGCGCGCAGTGCGGCCTGCGGAAGGAGCGGGTGCAGCTCGACCTGGTTCACGGCCGGGACGAGGGAGCTCTCGGCGCCGAGCCGCTCCAGGTCCGCGGGGCGGAAGTTGGACACACCGACGGCCTTGGCGCGGCCGCTCGCCGCGATCTCCTCGAAGGCCTTCCAGATGGCGACGAAGTCGTCGCGCATCGGGCGCGGCCAGTGGATCAGGTACAGGTCGATCTCGTCGAGTCCGAGCTTGGCGAGCGAGGCGTCGAACTCCCGCAGCACGTTGTCCCGGCCCCAGGTCTCGGACTTGCCGTTCCACAGCTTCGTGGTGACGAACAACTCCTCGCGCGGTACCCCGGAGGCGGCGATTGCCTTGCCGGTGCCCGCCTCGTTGCCGTAGATCGAGGCGGTGTCGATGCTGCGGTAGCCCGCCTCCAGCGCGGAGCCGACGGCCCGCCGGGCCTCGTCGTCCGCGATCTGCCAGACGCCGAAGCCGAGCTGGGGCATGAGCGTGCCGTTGTTGAGCTTGACGGCGGGTACCTGGTGGGGATCCTGGTTCACGTCGGGTCGTTCCCTCGGTTCGTCGCGGTCGTACGGGGTACACGTACGACCGCGACAACCGGGCCCCGCGGTGGCCTATTCCCGCTGTACGGGTGAACCCCGGCCGACGACTCCGGGCGCCGACCACGCCCCCGACCACGCCTCCGGGCGCCGCCTACGCCCCCAGGTACGCCTCCCGGACCCGCGCGTCGGCCCGTACCTCGCAGGCCGTGCCCTCGGCGAGCACGCTCCCCAGGTCCAGGACGACCACGCGGGTGCAGAGGTCCATCACGAAGGCGACGTTGTGCTCGACCAGCAGCACCGCGCAGCCCTCCTCCTCCGCGAGGCGGCGCACGACCTGCGCCAGCCGCGCGCGCTCGGGCGCCGACATGCCCGAAGCGGGCTCGTCCAGCAGCAGCACCCGGGGCGGATCGGCCACGGCGCGCGCCAGTTCCACCATCCGGGCCCGCCCCACCGGCAGACCGCCGGCGTACGAAGCCCCGAGAGCCCCGATGCCGCAGTCCGCCAGCATCCGCGCGGCCCGCTCCCGCCGCTCCCGCTCCAGGCGGCGCCGGGCGGGCGAAGCGACCAGATCGGCGGCGAGACCCCCGCCACCGCCCCGCCACTCCTGCGCGACGAGGACGTTGTCGGCCACGCTGAGCTGCCCGAACAACTGCTGGCGCTGGAACGTCCGGCGCATTCCGTGACGGGCCCGCCAGACGGGGGAGCGGCGGGTGATGTCCGCCCCGTCGAGCAGCATCCGCCCCTCGTCGGGCCGGCGGATACCGGACAGCACGTCGAACAGCGTCGTCTTCCCGGCCCCGTTCGGACCGATCAGCCCGCACACCTCGCCGGCCCGCACCCCGACGTCGACGCCGGACAGCGCCTTCACCCCGCCGAAGCGGACACTGACCCCGGAAGCCTCCAGGACATAGGGCTCCGCCGTCATGTCGCCATCCCCAGGTAGGCCTCGGTCAACCGGTCCGTCTCCACCTCGGAGCGAGGGCCGCACCAGGAGACCCGGCCCTCGGAGAGGTAGGCGACGGTGTCGGCGATCCCGAGGATCTCGGCCGCCTTCTCCTCCACCAGCAGCAGCGCGGTCCCGGCGTCACGGAGCTCGGTGAGCAGCCCGTACACCTCGTCGACCACGCGCGGCGCGAGCCCGAGCGAGGGCTCGTCCGCGATCAGGACCTCCGGCGGGCGCTGCAGCAGCGGGGCGAGGGCCAGCATCTGCTGCTCGCCGCCGGACAGCGCGCCGGCGGCGACGGAGCGCCGCTCGCGGAGCCGCGGGAACCGGTCGTAGACGGCGTCCCGCGCGGCCGGGTCCGTGAGGTAGAGCGCCAGGTTCTCCTCGATGGTGAGCGCGGGGAAGACCCCCCGTCCTTCGGGCGCCAGCAGCACCCCGGCGCGGGAGCGCCGCACCGCGCCGTCCCGGGTGGCGTCCCGCCCGTCCACGTGGACGCTCCCGGCGATGACGGGCAGCGCTCCGGCCGCCACCTTGCAAGCGGTGCTCTTCCCGGCCCCGTTGGGTCCGAGCACCGCCAGGATCTCCCCGCGCCGCACGACGAGATCCACCCCGTGCAACACGAGCCCGCCGTCGTAGCCCGCCGCAACGCCGCGCAGCTCCAGGGCGGGAGAATCAGCCCCGCCGGCGCCGTTCCAGCCCGCCCGGCGTTTGAGGGCCGGGGTCCGGGGCGGAGCCCCGGTTTCGGGAAGGGGCGGGGTGGGGGAAAGCCCCGCAGGGCCCACCCCGGCGTCGCCGCTAGTCCTGGCCGCGGGAACGGCTTCGGCCCCGGCCCCGGCCCCGACTCCCGCCCCGGCCCCGGCCCCGACTCCCGCCCCGGCCCCGGCCCCGACTCCCGCTCCGGCTCCGGCCGCGGTCACGGCTGCGGTCACGGAACCGGCCAGGGCCCCCGCCCGCCGCCGCGCCAACCGCACCGGAACGGCCGCGCAATACCCGTCCGGATCATTGGCCAAGGCCAACCCCGCCAGCCCGAACAGGATGACCGGCAGGTGCGCCGAATCCGTCACGTAGTCCGCCATGACCCGTGGGGCGACGGCGAAGACCAGTCCCGCCACCACCGCGTACTGCGGCCGCCGGACGCCCGCCGCCACGACCACCGCCAGCCACACCAGCCCGGTCATCGCCGTGAAGTCGGTCGCCGTGATCCGGGTGTTGTACGAGGCGTACATCACCCCGCCGAAGCCGGCCAGCCCCGCCGACAGCGTGAACAGCAGCAGTTTCGTCCGCAGTACGGACACCCCGGAGGCCATCGCGGCCGCGGGAGCCGATCGTACGGCGAGCATCGCCCGCCCCGACGGCGAGTTCCGCAGCGCGCTCAGCCCGGCGGCGACCACCGCGACCAGGACGACCAGCGCCACCCCGAGCGCGCGGTCGTCGGACAGGTCCACCGGCCCGAGGACGGGGCGCGGGACCGACCACCCCGAGTCCCCGTTGCGCAGCCACCGCATCTGGAAGAGCACCTGGTCCGCCAGGAACGCCAGCGCCAGCGTCGCCAGTGCCAGGGACCGCCCGCCGAGCCGTAGCGCGGGCAGTGCGACCAGCGCCCCCAGTACGGCGGCCACGCAGGTCCCGACCGCCAGCGCGGCGAGGAACGGCCAGCCGTGGCTCATCAGCAGCCCGGCCACGAGCGCGGCGCCGGTCACGAAGGTGCCCTGGGCCAGCGAGACCATCGCGCCGAGTCCGGTCACCACGGTGAAGGACATGAACACCAGCGCCAGCGCGAGCCCTTGGGCGAGGAGCCCGCTCCAGAACGGCGTGGTCACGGTGTAGAACGCGACACCCAGGGCCGCGCCCAGCGCGGCCCACACCCCCCACCGCCGCCCCCACGCGGCCCCGGCCAGGTGGTCCACCGGGGCCACGTCCACCGCGGCGGTCCCGGCGGCGCGCGTGCGCCGGGTGAGCACGAGGAGGCCGCCGAAGAGGATCAGGAAGGGCACGGCCGTCCTGAATCCGGTGATGGAGTCCGCGAAGGAGGCGTAGCCGACGACCAGGTTCTGCAGCACGCCCAGCCCCAGCCCGCCCGCGAACGCGAGCGGGACGGAGGCGAACCGCCCGATCACCGCCGCCGTGGCCGACACGAACAGGAACAGCGTGAAGTCGTGCGCCGACAGCCCCAGCAGCGGTGTCGCCAGCACTCCCGCCAGCCCGGCCAGCCCCGACGCGATCATCCACGCCACCGACGAGAGCCGGTCGGCGTCGATCCCGCGCAGTTCGGTCAGCGAGCGGTTGTCGACGGCGGCCCGCAGCCGCAGCCCCAGCCGGGTGTGCCGCATCAGCACCCACAGGGCCACGGCGACCAGGGCCGTGGCCACCCAGGTGATCAGCTGGTCGGAGTCGATGCCGACGTCGGCGGTGAGCTGCCAGGCCGTGGCGGGGCTCGGCCCCACCCCGGGCAGCCCGAACTGGTTCTCCGCCGGCGCCAGCGGTACGCCCGCCTCCGTCAGCAGTTCCACCGCCCACAGCCCGGCCGCCGGGAGCGCCACGAGCAGGCCGATGGTGGCGACGATCTGAGCCGTCTCGCCGACCTGCGCGAGCCGCCGGAACATCAGCCGGTCCAGTGCCCACCCGAGCCCGGGTGCCAGTACGAGGACCACCAGCAGCGCCGCCGGGACGGCGGGCCAGCCCAGGCCGGAGTGCAGTTCGTAGAAGGTGAGAGCGCACAGGTAGGCGGTGGCCCCGTGCGCGAAGTTGAACAGTCCGGACGCCGAGTACGACAGCACCAGCCCGGTGGCGAGCAGTGCGTACAGGGCGCCGGACACCAGACCGCTCAGTACGAAGGCGAGCAGATCCCCCATGCCGTTTCCCGGCCCGCTACTTGAAGGGGATGGGCTCGTGGCACTTGAACGGTACGGAGACCTCGTACGCGCCGTTCTTCAGCTGGACGAGTGCGCCGCAGCCGAAGCTGTCCTTCTGGCCCTTGGGCTCCGAGCGGTCGCCGACGAGGGTGCCGGTGTCGGAGAAGCCCTGCGCTGCGGCCTGGAAGGACTTGACGGTCAGGTCCTTTCCGGCCTTCTTCGCGATGGACACGAACAGGTCGGCGGACATGTACCCGGTCATCATGTGCATGTTGAGCGGCACTTCCTGCCCGCCGGACGCCGCCTTGATGTCGGCCTTGAACCGGGCCATCTTCGGGTCGGCCGATTCGAAGGGCTCGAACTGCAGCAGGACGTGCACGCCGTCGAGGGCCTGCTTCGTGGCGTCCTTGGCGAGCAGGCCGGGGTCGTAGTCGGTCGGGTCCGAGAGCAGCCCCTTGTACCCGCTGCGCTTGAGCGAGGTGAACAGGCCGATGTTGCTGGGGGTCTGCATGACGGAGACGACCGCGTCCGGGGCCTTGCCGTCGTTGCTCTCCAGGATCTCCTTGACGTAGGCCGACCAGTCGCTCGGCACGGCGGTGCCGGGCACCGAGGCCTTGGCGTAGGCGACCTTGAACCCGGCACTGCCGAAGCCCTGTTGGAAGGTGCGCACGCCGAACTTCCCGGCGTCGCTGTCGTTGGCGATGATCGCGACGGACTTGCCCTGGGCGCCGCCGAGCACCGTGGCGATGCCCTCGGGCCAGGTCTGGTTGATGGTGCCGCCGGGGGTGGGGACGAGGCAGCCGTTGAACCCGTAGATGTACTGGGGGCCGCAGAAGGAGGGGAGCGTGCCCCAGCCGAAGGTGGGGACCTTCTCCTGCTCCAGGAAGTCGGCGCCGGAGAAGGTGACCGAGCTCATGGGGGAGACGGCGAAGACCTTGTCCTGCTGGACGAGCTTGCGGGCCGCGGCCAGGTTCTTGGCCGGGTCCTGGCCGTCGTCCTCGGCGCCGATGTAGTCGATCTTCCGTCCGTTGACGCCGCCCTCGGCGTTGGCTCTCATGTAGCGGGCTTTGGCCCCGAGGTCGGTGTCCTTCTTGCTGTAGCCGCTGGCGCTGGTCATCGACACGATGCCGCCGACCTTGATCGCCTCCGCGCTCACCCCGCGGGAGTCGCCGGCGGCCCCCGGCTTGTCGGCGGAGGAGCCGTTGGAGGCGGAGTTGCAGGCGGAGACGAGGGCGAGAGTCGCCGCCGCGGCGGCCAAGGTGCGGATCGGTCGCAACATGTGTGGGATCCCCTCCGGTCGGAATTCCCGCATTCTGTGCGTGACCTGACGCATCGTCAATAACAATCACCAACTGGAGTGACGATGCGTCAGATGTGGTGCGTCAGATGTGGGGGTGGGGGTCGCCGCCGCCCTCCCGGATGCGGTCAGGACTCGTAGAGGGCCGCCACTTCCGCCTCGTAGGCCTTCTCGATCGCCCGCCGCTTCAGCTTCAGGGAGGGCGTCAGAAGACCCCGCTCCTCGGTGAACTGCTCGGCCAGGACGCGGAACGTGCGGATCGCCTCGGCCTGCGAGACCAGGGTGTTCGCGGCCACCACCGCCCGGCGGACCTCAGCCGTCAGATCGGGGTCGAGCACCAGGTCCGCCACCCCCGGCAGCTGCGGGCGCCCGCGCATCGCCAGCCAGTGCGCGACGCCCTCCATGTCCAGGGTGAGCAGGGCCGCGATGTACGGCCGGTCGTTGCCCACGAGCACGCACTGCGAGACGAGCGGATGCGAGCGGACCCGTTCCTCCAGGGCGGTCGGCGCGACGCTCTTGCCGTTGGAGGTCACCAGGATCTCCTTCTTGCGCCCGGTGATCGTGAGGTAGCCGTCCTCGTCGAGGCGCCCCAGGTCCCCAGTGGCCAGCCAGCCGTCGTGCAGCACCGCCTCGGTGGCGCGCGGGTCGTTGAGGTACCCGGAGAAGACGTGGGCTCCGTGCAGCCAGACCTCTCCGTCGTCGGCGATGTGGACGGTGGCGCCGGGTATCGGCCGACCGACGGTCCCGTACTTGGTCGCCCCGGGCGGGTTCGCGGTGGCCGCCGCGCACGACTCGGTCAGCCCGTACCCCTCGAACACCGTGACTCCGGCGCCGTCGAAGAACAGCCCGAGCCGGCGCGACATGGCGGAACCGCCGGACATGGCGTGCCGGACCCGGCCGCCCAGCGCGTCTCGCACCTTCCCGTACACCAGCTTCTCGAAGAGCTGGTGCTCCATGCGCAGCTTGGCCGAGGGCCCGGGTCCCATGCCGAACGCCTTCTGCTCGCGCGCCTCCGCGTACCGTACGGCCACGTCCACCGCCCGGTCGAAGGGCCCGGTCCGGCCCTCCGACTCGGCCTTGCGGCGGGCGGCGGCGAAGACCTTCTCGAAGACGTAGGGGACACCGAGCACGAACGTCGGGCGGAACGCGGCGAGGTCCGGCAGCAACTCGGCCGCCGCCAGCACCGGCTGGTGCCCGAGCTTCACCCCGGACCGGACCGCCGCCACCTCCACCATCCGCCCGAAGACGTGGGCGAGCGGCAGGAACAGCAGGGTGGAGGGCTGTTCTCCGGGCCCGGCCTGGAACACGGACTCCCAGCGGGCGACCATGGTGTCGGCCTCGAACATGAAATTGCCGTGGGTCAGCACACAGCCCTTGGGGCGGCCCGTGGTCCCCGAGGTGTAGATCACGGTGGCCGTCGCATCGGGCGTCACCGCGCCCCGGTGGCGGTGCACGACGTCTTCGGAGACCTGCCGGCCGTCCTCGGCCAGGGTGTCCACCGCGCCCGCGTCCAGCTGCCAGAGCAGGCGCAGGCGCGGCAGCCGCTCGATGACCGAGCCCACGGTCATCGCCTGGTCCTCGTCCTCGACGACGCAGGCCGTGCACTCGGAGTCGTACAGGATCCAGTACACCTGCTCGGTGGAGGACGTGGGGTAGACGGGGACGGGCTGGGCGCCGATCGCCCAGAGGGCGAAGTCGAAGAGGGACCACTCGTACCGGGTGCGGGACATGATCGCGACCCGGTCCCCGAAGCGGATGCCGTGCGCGAGGAGCCCCTGGGCCAGGCGCGTCACCTCGGCCGCCAGTTCGGCCGCGGTCACGTCCTGCCACACGCCGTCGGTCTTGCGGCCGAGCACGATCCGGCCGGGGTCCTCGCGGGCGTTCTGGAAGACGGCGTCGGCCAGGCCGCCGACGGGTGAGCCCGTGACGACGGGTGGGACGGTGATCTCGCGCAAGGACCCGCTCCTCTCCGCACAGCGCGGTGACGCTACCCCAGCCCTCCCCGTCGTTGATCAACGGGCGAAGACCTCCACAAGACCTCCCCAGCCGGAGCCCGGGGCCGTGACCACGGAGATGTCGACGCCCCCCGGCGCGTCCGGTTGTGGTCGCGCGCCGCCGGGAAGGCTCGCCGACCGCCCCGCCGCCCCGCCGTCCCGCCGTCCCGCCGGACCGCCGCCCCGCCGGACCGCCGCCCCGCCGGACCGCCGGGCCGCCGGACCGCCGGACCGCCTGGCCGCCGGGGCGGCGTCAGGCCGCGCGGGTCAGGCGGTCCGCGCCCGAGAGGATCGCCGCCGCCAGGGCTTCGGCGGCGGCCGACACCCGAGAGCCGCGCAGCAGTGCGAACTCCACCGGGCCGAGGTCCGGCAGGCCGCCCACCCGCACCAGCCCCGGCGGGATCAGGCCCCGCGCGTGCGCCATGACACCCAGCCCCGCCCGGGCCGCCGCGATCAGACCGCTGAGGCTGCCGCTCGTACAGGCGATCCGCCAGGGCCGGCCGTCGGCATGCAGCACGTCCAGTGCCCGCGCCCGCGTGATCCCGGGCGGCGGGAAGACGATCAGCGGGACCGGTCGGTCCGGGTCCACCCGCAGGCCCTGCGCCCCGATCCACACCATCCGGTCCCGCCACACCAGCCGTCCCCGCGCGTCGGCGTCCCCGCGCCGCTTGGCGAGTACGAGGTCCAGCCGCCCGGCGTCCAGCCGCTCGTGCAAGGTGCCCGACAGCTCCACCGACAGTTCGAGCTCCACCTCGGGGTGCTCGTGCCGGAACGCCTCCAGGATCTCCGGCAGGCGGGTCAGTACGAAGTCCTCCGAGGCGCCGAAGCGCAGCCGGCCGCGGATCCGGGTCCCCGTGAAGAAGGCAGCCGCGCGCTCGTGCGCCTCCAGGATCGAGCGGGCGAAGCCGAGCAGCGCCTCGCCGTCCTCGGTGAGCTCGACGCTGTGCGTGTCGCGCAGGAAGAGCGGCCGGCCCGTGGCCTCCTCCAGGCGCCGTACGTGCTGGCTGACCGTGGACTGGCGGACGCCGAGCCGTGCGGCGGCCTGCGTGAAGCTCAGCGTCTGGGCGACGGTGAGGAACGTGCGCAGCTGGACGGGGTCGTACATGCCGCCCACCTTAGGGTCTCCGCCGGAAGCCGCCGAGGGCCGCGGTCATCGTGGTTGGTCGGGGTTGGTCACCCGTTAGTCATCATGGTTCGTGATGGCAGTCACCACGGTGTGCGGGTTTCCCGATCACCGTCCCACCCCCGACCATGAGAGGGACCCGGCCCCGCCCGCCCCGGCACCCCCCGAGCTACAGCAAGTGAGCACCCCCATGCGCCGCCCGCACCTCCCCGCCCGGCTCCCCGTGGACCCCTTCATCGCGGGCCTGCTCGCCACCGTCGCCATCGCCGCCCTGCTGCCCGCCCGCGGCGCGGCCGCCCCGCTCGCCGGGGCCGCCTCCACCGCAGCGGTGGCACTGCTCTTCTTCCTCTACGGAGCTTGGCTCTCCACCCGCGAAGTCCTCGACGGCCTGCGCCACTGGCGGCTCCACGTCACCGTGCTCGCCGGCACCTTCGTCCTCTTCCCCCTCCTCGGCCTCGCCGCCCGCGCCCTGGTCCCCACGCTCCTCACCCCCTCCCTCTACAACGGCCTGCTCTTCCTCTGCCTGGTCCCCTCCACCGTCCAGTCCTCCATCGCCTTCACCTCGATCGCCCGGGGCAACGTGCCCGCCGCGATCTGCGCGGGCTCCTTCTCCAGCCTCGTCGGCATCTTCCTCACCCCGCTCCTCGCCGCGGGCCTGCTCGGCAACAGCGGAGGCGGGTTCTCCCCGGACTCGGTGCTGAAGATCGTCCTGCAGCTCCTCCTGCCCTTCCTCCTCGGCCAGGCCCTGCGCCCCTGGGCCGGCGGCTTCCTCGTCCGCAACAAGAAGGTCCTGGGCTACGTGGACCGGGGCTCGATCCTGCTCGTCGTCTACACCGCCTTCGGCGCGGGCACGGTCGCCGGGATCTGGCACCAGGTCAGCGCCGCGCGACTCGGCGCGCTGATGCTGGTGGAGGCGGTCATCCTCGGCGTGATGCTCCTGGCCACCTGGTACGGGGCGAAGCGCCTGGGGTTCGACCGCGAGGACCGGATCGCCATCCAGTTCGCCGGGTCGAAGAAGAGCCTGGCCGCCGGACTTCCCATGGCCAGCGTGCTGTTCGGCGCGCAGGCGAGCCTCGCCGTGCTGCCGCTGATGCTCTTCCACCAGATGCAGTTGATGGTCTGCGCGGTCCTGGCCCGGCGTCGCGCCCGGGACGCCCGGCAGGGCGCGGGGAACAACGCCGGCTCGGAACTCCCCGCCGACCATGTGGCGGAGGTCTCCCGTACCGCTCAACACCCCGCCCCCCAGGCCCGGTAACGTGCGGCGGTGACCTGGATACGCCCGCTCTCCGCCCACGCCGAACGACCCTGCACCCTGGTGGTCTGCCGGGGCTGCTGCTGCGGCGACCCCCGCAAGAACCCGGGCACCGACCACGTGGGTCAGCTGGCCCGGCTGCGCGAGGCCGCCGCCGCCTCCGGGGGCCGGCTGGCCCTCCGTACGACCGACTGCCTCGGACCCTGCGCGCAGGCCAACGTCATCGTGGTGCAGCCCACCACGGAGGCCCGGCGCCGGGGCGCCCGCGCGGCCTGGTTCGGCTGGGCCCTGGACGACACCGCCACCGACGAGATCATCGCCTGGGCGGAGTCGGGCGGCCCCGGAGCCACCCCGGTCCCGCCGACCCTCGACCTCCACCGCATCGACCCGCCGTCCCCGAAGCCGGACAAGCCCGCTTCCCGCCGGGGCCGCAGGGGGCGTTGACGTCCCCGTCGCGCCGCCCTCACGCCGACAGGTCGATCCGCTCCTCGCCCGCGTAGACGTTCATGTCCCCGCCCCGCAGGAACCCGATCAGCGTCAGTCCCGAGTCCAGGGCCAGGTCCACCGCGAGCGAGGACGGCGCCGACACGGCCGCGAGGACGGGGATGCCCGCCATCACCGCCTTCTGCGCCAGCTCGAAGGACGCCCGGCTCGACACCAGCAGCACCGACCCCGCCAGCGGCAGGAGGCCTGCCTGCAGGGCGCGGCCGACGAGCTTGTCGACCGCGTTGTGCCGGCCCACGTCCTCCCGTGCGTCGATCAGCTCGCCCCGCGCCGAGAACAGCCCGGCGCCGTGGAGCCCGCCCGTGCGGTCGAAGACCTTCTGCTGGGCGCGCAGCCGGTCCGGCAGCTCCCCGAGGACCCGCGCGCTCACCCGGAGGGGATCGTCCGCGATCCCCGGGAAGCGGGTCGCCGTGCGCACCGCGTCCAGGCTGGCCTTGCCGCACAGCCCGCAGGACGAGGTGGTGTAGACGTTCCGCTCCAGCGTGATGTCCGGCACGGGAACCCCGGCGGCCAGCCGGACGTTCACCACGTTGTAGGTGTTCGTACCGTCTTCCGCCGCGCCCTCGCAGTAGGTGACGGCGGCGACGTCCGAGGCCGATCCGAGCACGCCCTCGCTGACCAGGAAGCCCACGGCCAGCGCGAAATCGTCCCCCGGCGTGCGCATCGTGATGGCCAGCGGTTTGCCGTTCAGCCGTATCTCCAGCGGCTCCTCGGCCACCAGCGTGTCCGCCCGGGCGCCCGCCACGCCATTCCGGATCCGGACGACGCGACGCCGTTCGGTGACCCGTCCCATGTGATCAGCCCACCTGTTCTGTACTCGCCGTACCGTTCGCCCACCCATTCTCGCGGATCCGCTTCGGCCACCGTCCCCGGCTGGAAGATCCTCGGGAAGCTCCAAATTCCGGGCACTGAATCCTGTCGGGTCACGCGCCCCCGTACCGATGGGTAGCAGGCGAAGCTGGGACGTCCTGACTGCCTACGAGGGGGGAACCCACCCATGACCGGTTCACGCGTGGTGGCGCTAGGGCACTACCAGCCCGCGAAAGTGCTCACCAACGAGGACCTCGAGGCCATGGTGGACACCAACGACGAGTGGATCCGGTCCCGTGTCGGGATCAGGACCCGCCACATCGCGGGCCCCGACGAGCCGGTGGACGAGCTGGCCTACCAGGCCGCCGGCAAGGCCCTCGCGAGCGCGGGCATGACCCCGGACGACATCGACCTCGTCCTCGTCGCCACCTCCACGGCCATCGACCGTTCCCCCAACATGGCCGCCCGTGTCGCCGCCAAGCTGGGCATGGGCGGCGCCCCCGCCGTCATGGACATCAATGTCGTCTGCTCGGGCTTCACGCACGCCCTGGCCACCGCCGACCACGCGATCCGGGCCGGCGCCGCCACCCGTGCCCTGGTCATCGGCGCCGACAAGATGACCGCCATCACCGACTGGACCGACCGCACGACCTGCGTCCTGACGGGCGACGGCGCCGGCGCGGCCGTGGTCGAGGCGTGCGACGAGCCCGGCATCGGCCCGGTCCTGTGGGGATCGGTGCCCGAGATGGGTCATGCGGTCCGCATCGAGGGCTCGCCGCCGGTCTTCGCGCAGGAGGGCCAGGCCGTCTACCGCTGGACCACCAGCCAGCTCCCGCCGCTCGCCCGCAAGGTGTGCGAGAAGGCGGGGGTCACCCCCGAGGAGCTGGCCGGGGTCGTCCTCCACCAGGCGAACCTGCGGATCATCGAGCCGCTCGCCGCCAAGATCGGCGCCGTCAACGCCGTCGTCGCCCGCGACGTCATCGACTCCGGCAACACCTCGGCCGGCTCCATCCCGATGGCCCTGTCCAAGCTGGTCGAGCGCGGCGAGATCCCCTCCGGGGCGCCGGTGCTCCTCTTCGGCTTCGGCGGCAACCTCTCCTACGCCGGCCAGGTCATCCGCTGCCCGTAGCCCCGGCTTCGGCGGCGCCCCCGCGAGACGTCCCGTATCGCCCGGCCCGAGGGCCGCCCCTGGGACATGCCCGCAGGTCAGCGCGGCGCGTCGAACTCCGGCCGGGCGAAATACCTGGTCGGAACCGAGCGGAACCTTTGCTATTGTTGTCCATGTCGCCGCGGGAAACCGGGGCCGACCACCTAGTCCGGGTGGCGGAATGGCAGACGCGCTAGCTTGAGGTGCTAGTGCCCTTTATCGGGCGTGGGGGTTCAAGTCCCCCCTCGGACACAGAGGTCAACCGACCAAATAGAGCCGATCAAACCGACGTAATGTCGCTTTGATCGGCTTTATTGTTTGTAGCGAACGTAATCTGGCCCCCCGCCGTTGGCGGGGGGCCAGATTCGTTTGCGCTGGTCAGGCAGGGTGCAGGGGGTGGGAGGATCAGGTGCCGGGTGTGGGGTCGGCTAGGTAGCCCTTGGGGGTCCAACTGCGGGGGTTCTTGAGTTTGTGGCGGTTGGAGGGGCGGCGGCGAGCGGGCTGGTCGTCTACGGGGAGGGTGTCGAGCCAGCTGGTGAGTTTGCGTTGGTTGGCGTGGGCGATCTGGAAGGCGAGGAGGAGGGACTGGGCGGCGACGCCTCGGATGCGGCGGGTGCGGCTGCGTTCGATGGCTTCGTGGTCCTTGGCGTAGCTGTTGAAGTGCTCCACGCGGTTGCGCAGGCGGAAGTAGTGGTGGGTCCAGGGGGCCAGGCCGTGGTCGAGTTCCTGCCAGTGGCGTACGCCGATGTCGCGGGCGAAGGTGAGGGACTCCTTGCGGCATACCTCGGGGTGTCCGGCTGTGGTGGGGGGTGCGTCGACGACGGGGTGGCGGGGGTCGCGGCCGAGGCTGCGGCGCTTGACTGGGCAGGCCACGGTGGGGTGGGTGCCGGCCGCCGGGCAGAGCATCCGGCGGGCGCCGCGGTCGTCGGGGGCGGCCTTGGGGCGCAGGCGGTAGGCGGCGCGGGCGTTGGCCCGGCTTCGCCAGGTGTCCTTGTCGATCTTCTTGTCGAGGAGGTCGGATGTGACGGTGATCAGGGCTTCGGGGAGGTGGGGGCAGTACCAGGTGCCGTCGACGAGGAGTGCGCCACCGTGAGAGCCCTGGATGCCGAGCTGGTCGATGCGGTAGTCCCAGATGGGCCGATAGCCCAGGTCGCGGACTGGGATGTGGAAAGTTTCGGGGAGGGCTGCGTTGTAGGCGCGGTCGGCGGCGAGCCAGCCAGGCTGGTAGCCGCGGCGATGCACGTCTCGGAGCGCTGTGAGGGCATTGCCGGCGGGATCGTGGCCGGGTTTGTGGACAGTGAAGGCCAGGACGAGGGCGGGTAGGTGGTGCTCGTTGTCGGGGTTGGGGTTGTGACTGTCGCCGCGCGGGCCGGGTGAGGTCTCCCCGGTCACGACGAGGGTGGCCTCGAAGCCGTAGATGATGCGCTTGGCCTTCTTGCGTTCCGTCCCGCCGCCCGGGGTGTTGGAGGGGTCTCGATGGTCGCCTTCGCGGACGTACCAGGCGGCATCAGGGTCGGTAGCGGTCTGTGGGTCGGAGTTTGCCACTCCACGGGAGAAGGTCCGGATCGGGGTCGCGTCCACGGCGACGGGGCCGTCCCATACGGCCTCGATGTGAGGCCTGGCGGGGGCGAGGGAGGCTTCGACGAGTCGGTTGGTGACCTCGACAAGCAGTCGCCGCTGTGCCGCGAGCTTCTCCTGGTCGGCCTCTTGTTCCAGTCGGGCGGCATCGGCCCGGCTCAAGCGTCGCTTGGGCAGTGGTGAGGGATCCATGACTGTTTCGGCCGCGTGGAAGGTGCGGCGTACGGCGAGGTAGGCGGCCTCGAACCCGTCGGCGGTGTCGGGCCAGGTAGGGAGCCCGAGTTGGGTCCGGGCGGCGGGAGCGAGTTGGTAAGCGAGGATGTCGGTGACATCGCCGAGGACGACGCTGCCATTGCTCCGCCAGGAGGCCAGAGTCATGCCGATCAGCAGGGCGTTGAGGCTCACGTGTGGACAGCGGCCCGCATTGGACTTGCGTGCGTTGCGCCGAGCGCCGTCGATGAGCGGGACGACACCGGACATGGCGATGAATCGGCGAGCGCTCCTGAAATTGGCCCAAGTGACAGGCTCTCGGCGTCGACGCAACTGCGCGAGCCACACAGGAGCCGGAGACTTCCCCGCTCCCTGCTGGGGGGTGCGTGCGGTGTGGTCAGCGCTCACGGCATCTCCCTGAGGATGGTGGCAGCCTGTTGGGCGCCGATGGTCTTGAGGTGGGGTACGAGGCGGGAGAGCGCGTGCAGGGAGTCGAGGCCGGCGGCGGCAAGCAGGACGGTCAGCGGGATGGGGATGTTCATGCGGTCCACCAGCCAGGTGGCACGGCACCGGCCCATGACCAGGCGCGGTACGCGGGGGTCAGGGCTGGCGCGATAGATGAGGTCGGTGACGGTGTTGGAGCCGCGGGCCTGGCAGCCGGGGCGGAAGAGCGAGCCGGTTCCGGAGTGTTCACCGGCCTCGGCGAGGGCGCGTTCGTAGGGGCGGGAGCAGATGACCAGGCGGGCCCTGCCGCCCCGGACGGAGAGGACTTGGGCCCCGTCGTCCAGAGTGCGGACGTCAGGTCCGCGCAAGGGGATGATCTCGTTGGTGTCGAGGCCGCAGCCCAGTCCGAGGACGAGCAGCAGACGAAGGCCCCTTCGCAGTTCCTGGGTGGGCTGGCCGCCGGCCCACGCCCACAGTCCCGCCTTCTCAGTGGAGGTGTAGGGCGCGGAGGGGGCGGAGCTGGACAGCGAAACGGGCTTGCCGCCGGGCAGGTCGGGTCCGTAGACGGCCTGGCGGATCGCGGTGAGGCAGGACCGGTAGTTTGCCCGTGCTGCCTCGCGGACTTCAGGGCAGCCGACGGCGGTGAAGTACTCGACCATGGCGGGGTCCAGCCAGCGTCTGGCGTCGGGCGGGTGGCCGTGCTGGTCGGCGAAGACCGCGATCCGGGTCAGGGCGGTGAGGAGGTCGCGGGCGCGGTGGGTGGTGAGCGGGGCGGCGCGGGCGACGGTAGCGCGGACCTCGTGTTCGACGCGTTCCCAGGCCGGTGGGGCGTAGGTGGGCCGGTACCGGGCGATGCGACGCTCCATCAGCAGCCTCCAGACGAACACCCCTGGCGGGGTGCCATTGGAATACCATGCTGGCTGTTGGGGGATGCTGCGCGACCCGGGAGATCCGGATGGGTGAGACTGGGGCGTGTGCCCCGAGGAGACAGCCGGTTCGTGAGCCCCTGCGGATACGTGCAGGCCGGTCCCTGGCCCAGAGCCGTCTTGACTGACCATCACGGGGCCAAGGTCGCCCAAGCGCTGGCCCTGGCTCTCGCCGCAGGGCTGGAGGAACGCTGCTGGTCGGTGGCCGAGCTCTCCCGGCGCAGCGGGGTCAGCCGGCTGACCATCGCGAACGTGCTGGCCGGGCGAGTGTGGCCGGATCTGCTGACCGTCGCCAGCCTCGAGCTGGCTCTGGAGAGGGATCTGTGGCCGGGGCGTGAGGTGTGAGCCGGCCGGGCCTCGCCTCTTGGGCGCGGGAAGGGGTGGCGCCATCGTGTCCGTCCTCGACGGGGTGGCATCCACGGGAGCGGGCCACCCGAAGGGATGACGGCATGGCTGTATGCGGCTTCCCGGTGCGCAGTTCGCGTTAGGGTGCCGGAAACGGCCAGGCCGCGTTGATCTGGCCTGGTCCCGCCCGAGGGCGGGACCAGGCCAACATGTGAAGGGTCTGCTCAGGTCCGGAGCCGTTCAGGGCCGCCGCTGATGTGAGAGTTGGCGGCGGCCCGTACCCGTTTCCGAGCGGTCAAAGGCTTACCTCATCGCGCCCTCCTCGCCAGGTCGGGCCGGGAGGGCGCGCCGGTAGAACACAGTCCGAGGCAGCTCGGTGCGGCGTGTCAGGAGACCCTCGGCGACAAGCTCCTGGAGCAACAGGCGCATGCTCCGGTGGTTGGCTCTTCCCGAGGCTTCGGAGATCTCCCGCACCGTCCACTCCCGAGCTGGATCGCTTTCGGCATCGAGGACCGCCAGCACCCGAACCCTCCACGGAACTCCCGGTGCTGCACCAGCTGCTTGAGACGGCTGACCGGTCGGGGGCTGCTCCGGCTGTTGGCTGTCAGCAGGACCGTTCGGCTGGGAGGTGTCCTGTGCCGGTTCGGCGTTGGAACCCGCTTGTTCCGACCCGCTGGGAGATGGTGTGCCGCCGTCGTCCTGCCGGGGGAAGGACCAGGATCGTGCAGCGAGAGCCTCGAACTTCGTACGCGTCAGGCGGACATGCTCGGTGAACTTCTCTGCATCCGACTCGACTTGCCGCAGCCATTGAACGGCGGCGTGGGGGTCGGCGAGAGCTGCTTCCAAGTTCAGGCCGGTGAGGTCCATGGCGGACACCCTAGAGCCAGGCAGGTACCTCACAGGGCGCCAGGACAGGTATCCCACCCTGACGAGTGATGCGCTACAGCAAGTTATTTGCGTCAAAGCACACGGACAGGCCCTGTGGACCCCTGGCCTGCATGGATAGGTGGACGTGAGCGCGTGCTTCTAGGACTTCCTAGCCTTCCGTAACTGTCCGTTCCGTCCTACCTGATGGCCCGGACGGCTCACCTGGGATGCACTACGACGGCGCGCGGTGAAAGTGGGAAGCATGACGGTCCCGTCAGCAAGACCACGCCGCATCGCGCACGTTCTCCTGCTCGACCGCAGCCTCGATCGTGTGCTGCTGTCCGGGAAGGAAGACATCCTCTCGCCCCCCTCGGTCCTCCTGCGCCCGGGGCAGGGCTACCACAAGGCAGCCGTCGAGGCCGCACGTACCTGGTGGGGCGTAGACTCCTTGCCGATCGGACGGGTCACCGGCCACGGCTGGTGCGGGGCACCGGACCAGAGGACCAGCGAACGCAGTCTTCTGATGGCTTCCCTCGCACACCTGCCGGAACCAGTTCGCAGCAATCTTCCGGAAGGGCCGGCCGGATGCCGCTGGTGGCAGCTTGCGGACCTGCGTCAACATCCAGGGCCGACCAGCCCGGTCGATCTGCACCTCATCATCGAGGGCTACTGGGACGGATGGCTGCCTGACGGCCCCCTGTCTGTCGACTGGTGCTGACCTCAGTCAACCTGCGTGGCCCCCCGCCGCGGGACGCCGTCACCACGCTTGAGCTGGTCACCCTTTCGGAGGGTGGAGACACGAACTGCTTGGGCGCCAGTGACCGCTGAGACTAGCGTTGCCTGCGTGGCACACCAAGATCCTGGCGCGTTCCCATTCGACCATCTCGCGTCCATGAAGGCCGAGTGGAATCGCAAGCACGCCGAAGCCGCCGCCGAAGCGGAGCGGTACAAGGACCTTCTCGACTCTGCCAGCGACATTGAGGAGATCGCGGCCCTGTGGCAGCAACTCTCTGATGGGCCTGTCACCCACCACATCTTCGGCGCAGGCCGCGAACCGATCTCCGAGCAGCCCACACCTCTGGATGTTGACCGGGTGCTCATGCTGATGGGCCAGGAACCGGAGCGCCTGTGGAGGGCCAAAGACGTTCAGATTGTCTTCGCGCAGCGTTCCCTCGCTCAAGTGCGGGTCTTCCTCAACACGATGGTCGGCGAAGGCCACATTGAGGCGGTCCGTCGTAGCAACCGGTGCCTGAACTTCAAGATCCCCTCTCAGAAATCGGCCTGATCAGCCGACGTGCCGTAGTGACGGACCCAAGGTCGTCGCCGCGAGGTCCTCGCGGCTGTCACGTGAGCCATACGGAAGGAAAGGGTTCTCATCGATCTAGGGTTAGTCCATTACGCCGCACCGTGCGGGCGGACGCACCCACCACGCTGGCCGCGGTCAGTTCTCGGGTCTTGGCCGCCTCCCGGGACGCGAGGTCATAAACTCGGGGATCGGACGGTGCACGGGACTCAGAAGCTCCCCCCGCCTGCGGCTGCCTGGTGATGACCTCCACCAGATGCGGTTCCCACCAAAGAGCCTGATGCTCGGCATCGTCGCTCTCACCGTCTCCCGACAGTACCGGTGGGCGTGAGAGGGATCGTCTGTCGACGATCTCAAGGTCTGGCGTCCGGACGAGCTGAAACACTGTCCGACCCATTCGGTGACCCGGGACGTCGATGAGCTCGACCAAACCACCGGGCAGGCCAGCCACCGTCCAGGTCCCGCCGAGGCGGACCCGGCCGCCCAGGCCGATCCGGGAGCCCGCCAAGTGGCCCATCGCATGATCTCCGCCCTGCCCGCGAAACAGTCCCATCACGCCGCCCTTTCATGCGAGGCGTCGAATCTCGCGAGCCGTCCACGAGCGGCGGCCATGGAGACCTTCGAGTCCATCGATCGGGCCAATTCATCTATATAGGCAATCCAGAGTGACGCGCTGCCAACCAACAGTGAGTGCGGGTCGGGTCGTGGGGAGGGCGGCCGTTCGCCTCGGGCGGTACTGCTGAGGCGACGCCCAGGAAGTGGTCCCCGCCCTCCGTCGGCGTCGTCGAGCAGGGGTCCTGCTCACCTCGTATTGGAGCCCCCTGCAGCGGAGGGCCTCTGTGTAGGTCGGCCGCCCAGGTGGTTGGGGAAGCGGCGCGAGCGACTCCGGAGCGCGGCCCGAGCAGGTGTCGGCCGTTTGAGGGCAGGGCCATCATGCGTTTGGGGCCAGGGCCTCGCCACGAAACCGTTCCGAAGCGGACGTTCAACACAGGCACGCCGCCGGGCACTGTTCGCTCGAGTCGCAGTTCTTGCCCTCTGGCTGACTTGTTCAGCTGCCCTGAGGGTCCTTTGGTAGGTGGAAAGGCAGGAAAGCCATCTTGATCTCGCGGCTCGCGTCACCGTTGGCATGGAATACGAAGTCGTGCCGTTCGTCGGTCGAGTGCCGGCCATTACGCTTGTAGTTCGGGTGCTCGCGAAACCTGGCTACGGCCTTGGCCATGACGTCACCGGGGGCACCCGAGCGGATGAACAGCAGCAGCGCAGCCTTCGTGTCCCGCCACGTCAGGTAGCCGAGGAGCTGATCGACGGTGTCCGCGATGGTTTTGGGCCCCTTCCAGATCTTGCACTCACCGATGAAGATGTGGCGGTCGTCCACACGGATGAGGATGTCCGTCTTGCCGGTGTTGTTGAAGACCTCTCCGGCAGCCTGGCCCTCGAAGTGGCTGTTCAGGCCGATCAGGAGCAGGTTGCGGATCTCCTCCTCGCCCATCTTGGCGCTCGTGCCAGGAGCCCTCTCCAGCGCGTTGCGCTGATTCCGCAATACTTCGAGAGCCGCCTCGTAGTGCGCGTCAGCCAGCGCCGGCTCAGGCTCAAACGGACTGGATGCAGTGCCCCGCTTGGGAACGATCTTCTTCCGCTTGATCGGGACGCTGTAGGTCGCAGCGTCGTGCCGTTCTCGCATCGGGAAGCCGAGGGCTTCCTGGAGGTTCCTGTTGGCCAGCAACCGAGTCTTCCGCGCCTGGACCTCGGCAGCGATCTTCAGCGTCGCTGCCTCGTTGAAGAGGACGACCTGGGCCGTACTCCAGTCGATCCACCGCTGGATCTCATCGAGCCGACTGTCCAGGGCGAGCCGGACCTGTTGCGGGTCGTGGTCGACGGGCCCCATCCACTCGATTTCCAGTCCGCCGTCCAAAGCGTCCCCGTCGGTCGCGGCAACCGGTGGGCTGTTGGTGTAGGTGCTCGGCCGCATATGGAACAGGTCGAGCTCTCCCTTGAAGCGGACCAAGATCGTCACGACGGTCTGTCGGATCCGTAGCTCCTCGCCGAACTGTCTAACAGTGGCGAAGCCTTCCTTGACCGAGCCGGCCGTGATGCCATCCCGGTCGAGGACGAGGGGTTCCAAGCGGAACCTCTCCTCCAGCTCCTCACAGACGTCGCTCTCCGGAGAGGACAGCAGGACGTCCTCGTTCAGTGCCGCTACCTCCTCCGCGATCCTGTGGAGTTGATGGTTCAGGAAAGTCGCAAGCTCCATCAAGCTGAACAGTCTGTCGCCCGAGGTCATCCTCTCAGTGTGCTTGACGGCACTGACATTTAGACCGTCGACGGCCTCCAAGGGGGCCGGAGCCATCGACGGTCGCCAGCGATCGGCTTCAGGTCAGGGGGTCGAGGCGGTCGGTGCAAGCGGCTTGGAGGGCGCGCAGTTCCTTGCCCACCTCGCTGATGGCGTGGGGGGTGGCGGGGCCGAGGCGAATCGTGGCCAGGATCCTCCTCTCCAGCGTCTGGAGGGTGCTGTTGGGCACGAAGGGCATCCCCACCGAGTATCCGGTGTCGATCCCGGCGCGCAGGTTCAGGTTGAGCGCGTCCCAGCTCCTGAGGGCCGCGTCGGTCTTCGTGCCGATGTCGTCGCCTTTGGCCTTGGTCAACTCGTCGAGGTCCCTGAGCAGGGCCTGCACGTCGGTGTGGACCTGGGTGCAGAGCTTGCGCACCCGTGCGTACGTCTTGTGCAGGAGCACGATCGCGAGCACCGCGAGGGTCAGGAAGATGGAGATGACCGGCGCCTTGTAAGCCTCGAAGAACTGCCCACGTATCGCGAGCACAGCGGCGGCTAGGCCGGCGAAGTTGGACCACGTGCGGTCGCGCGTGGCGCGCTTGATGCGGCCGGTGAGGTCACCCAGCGAGAAGGGCTCGGGGTCGCGCTCTTGGGTGCCCCAGGCGAGCCCCAGCCATGTCCATAGCAGCAGCCAGGTGAGCATGGAGTAGTCGCCCGAGGTCATTCCCCCGCCCGGGGGCTCCTGCCAGAGATCGGGTCGCCTGTTCAGGTAGATGGCGATGAGGGTTGAGGGGACCATCGCCTTCAGGAAGATGACGGCCTTGGTTCGGTCGTGCCACCACCGCCCCGTGAGCACCTCGCGCTTCCAGTACGGGGCTGCGTAGCACAACATCGCGACGCCGAGGAGGAAGGGGAGGGCGCTGAGGGCTGTGCTCTCGCCTGCCTTGTAGAGGTTGTCTCCGTAGGTGGCGACGAGGGGGCCGGCGGGCAGGCCCCAGCGCCGAAGGAAGTCGTCGACCCGCTCCCGTGTTGTCTGCATGGAATCAGTGATCGGCTGAACTGCGCGAAGCCAACCGTGATTTGATGAACTTGAGAGGTTCGGGAGTCTGAGCCGGCCGTGCCTCTGATGCTGGTGAAGCGGGGGCTTTGGGTTGCTCCCGCATCCGGGCGGCCTGAGCAGGCTGGGGACTTCAGTGGGCTTCGTCCGCGGTGGCGTTCGGTGCCTCTTGGTACGGCAGGATTGCTGTCCATGGACTCCTCTGTGTTAGCGGCCCTGATATCCGCTCCGGTGGCTGTGCTTGCCTCTGCGGCTGCCTTCTTGGCCGGGAGAGCTCAGGGGCGCGGCGCCTATCACGGGCCGGTGGCTGCCGTGCGGCGTCAGCATCAACGTGAGGCGTATGCCGCCCTGGTCACTGTGGCGAACACCTACATCACCCAGACAGAGTGGGGAGTGTGTCTTCGGGAGGCGCGCAACCAGCTGGGGATTGCAACCCTGTTCGATAAGAGTCGGACGCAGGAGATGAATCGGTACGCCGCCCGTGTCCGTGCCGAGGTTTCAGTCGAGCCGGTGCGGGCGGCTGGCTCTGTCGTACTCCTTGAGGGGCCGGAGAACGTTGCGGAACTTGCCTCAAGCCTCGTCATCAGTGCGGACTAGGTGTGCCGGGACGCGCGTCGGGGCAACGGTCCCGGTGGCGTACTGGAAGCCCTGATGGAGGGCCGCCAGCCCGAGGTCCCTGCCGGGTACCTCATGGTCGACGCATTCACCGATGCCGCACGCAAGCATCTCAACTCAGATGGTTCATCGTCCTAGCATCTGGCCGGCCAAGGGCCTCAGAAGCTTGGATGCCAGAGCTCGGCGTCCAGAGGGATCCGCTATTCTCCCGAGGCCTACCCGGGGCACGTGGGGTCGGTGTCTCGTCTGGAGTCTGGTCTTGCTGCACTCAACCTCGAAAGCGTAACGGTCAGCGGCTGCTCTATTGGTCGTCGTGGGTTGTCTGGCTGCTGGGCAGCGCTGAGCGGTCCGTTTGGAAGCTGACCTGACCGTCGACCCACCATGTTCCGGCGCGCTGGAACATGGTGCCCCTGACCGTCACCAGTGCCCGCGCACGGTGGGCTACTACAGCGCTGAGGTAGTCGTCCGCGTTGATCGCGACCCGTACTTCGCTGGGTGGCCTGAGCCCATCGCGTCCCACGATGACGAAACCGCCGGCGCTACCCGATGTAGACAGTCGGTTGTCCAGGGTCACTGCGAGGACCGGCCCGCTGAAGTTCACGCGTTCCGCCGGGTCGTATGCCGTGGTCGGAACAGCTGGAGTGGACGGGAGGTCGTCGCGATCCACCCACTGAGTCGACCGCGGGTGTCCTGCTGCTTGACTAGCGTTAGCGTGGGCCGTGCGGATGGTCTCGGGTGTGAAGAGCGTGCTCTCATCCACGCCGAATCGGGGTTCTGGCCGGCCCGGAGCCCATTGCAGGGAGAGGCTGATCGACTTCAGGTCAGGAAACCCGGAGAGAGGCAGGAGCACCTTGGCCAGCTTGGCGGCAAGTTTCTGCGTACTCCCCGCGTCGGCGCCGAGCTCGGCGTCGAAGGGCCTGTTGCCGAGCCAGCTCAGCCCTTTGGCGAGGTTCTCCATCACGGCGCGGCCGAACGGTTGCGGAGAGTCGTCCTGTCCGCGCAGCAGGGAGTAGACGGGGAAGACGAAACTTCCGCGCTGCGTATGTCCCAGGGTGACCCGCTCACGCAGGTAGGACGTGACCTCACGGCTCGGGCGGCCGCCGAAGGAGGTGTAGGGGTCGTGCGTGTAGCGCGCGGAAGCATCGAGCAGCCGGTGGATGGCCTCCAGCGTTTCCCGTGCTTCAGTGAGGCCAATGGTGTCGGCGTCGGGATCGACATGGGCCAGTCGTACTGTCAGGGAATCCCAGGTGTGGCGTGAGATCAGCTGGCGCAGGCCAGCGGAGTCGCATCCGTAGTGGTCTGCGAGGGCGGCCATCAACTCGGCGAACCGTCGGGCGAAGTCTGCGTACTCGCGATTCAGCGGAAGCAGATAGAGGATCTGCGGGTAATGCTCGGGGTTGAAGTCCGGCTGAGCCCAACGCTCGAAGGCGCCTTCGCGGACGTCGACCTGTGTCCAGTGTTGGGAGGCGAGGAACCCCGAAACCTGAGAGGGGGAGACAGCGGTGGCCAGAGGGTAAAAGTCAGCGATCTCCTGGCTGCTCATGCTCTGCCCCCGTCGCCGATCCGCTTCATCTCGCTTCTTACGTACTCCTCGGTGAATTCGTCCTCGAGCCTGAAGCGGACGGTTCCGGACTTTTGGTCTGGCTCAAGAGGATCCCAGGTGCGCGGGTCTGACAGGAGCATGATGCCATCGAGGGTGTATCTGTCTCCCACGCGGATGAGGCGGGGCACCTCGACTCCTGTCGGGAGCAGCAGCAGGATGAACTTGACCGGAGTCATGCGGTCGCGGCGTAGTTCCCAGTGGCTTCTGGCGTCGAGTTGCATGGAAAAGTCGCCGTCCGCGAGTCGCCGGACGCGATGCTCGCTGCTGCTGGCCTTGAGTTGGACGTCGAACCGCGGCAGCGCGTATCGGTGGGGTTCGTCGGACACGACCGTTGTGTCCACGCAGTTGTAGTCAAGGCGGGGGTCGCTCAGGTGGCAGCCTGCGTCGTTCACGATCAGTTCCAGTACGGCTTTGCTCGCGACTTCTTTCCGGGCGGAGGCGGGCGCGCCTGTATGGCGGATCGGCTCCTCACCCATATCGCTGTCCCCACCTCGTCACGCGCCTGCGCGTCTGCCGTGCACCGCGCGGTTACGCCGGAGTGCTCGAGTCAGCCTAGTCCCGGGCAGGGCCTTGGTCAGGGGAATCGGGCCTCCGGCTACCTGCGCAGGGGAACTTCATCGCAGTCTCTGCTTCCGCCGGGCCGGATGTCTGTCCGCGGGCTGCGCGTTCGTGTGCCCTGAGCCCACCTCGGGGTGGGTGTTCGCCCACATGATCCTCGAACCTTCGTGTGATTCTGATCATGATGTTCGGGTTTGCCTCGGCGCGGGCGATGGTGCCTGCGGCAGCCGAAGTAGAGGCGGGATACCTACTGGGGCCCTCTGTCCGTGGTGCTCTCCGGGTTCGGGTCCGATGAGAGTCGGAGCAGCAGGCGCCGGTCCAGTGGGCGGGGGTCGGCCGGCACGCTTGCTGGGTGGTGCCGAAACCCCACCAGGCACGGATGGCCATCGAAACCATGAAGAGGCCGGGGATGGCATAGAAGCCCCATATGGTCCACACCATGAAGGTCTCCGCCTTGGCGCCACGCGAGAAGCTGAACAGGGCAGAGAAGAGCACCGTGGCCGCCCATAGCGGTACGGGGACGAGCCAGGCCATGAGGCTGCCGCGGTGGTGGATGCGGAGGTGGCCGAAGAGGTAGGCCGCGTAGATGTGCCCTCTCCTCGACCTATTTGCTTTCACTCCTGGCCGAGGTAGTCCCCTCATGTTCCCCCTGGGCACGTCAGTTGCGAAGGTCAGTGCGCCCGTGCAGTGCACGCTTCGACAGAGGGCAACAGGCCGCCACGATGACAGCGTTTTGCACTCGGTGGAACTGCGTGTCGGCTGGCTCCGTCGGCGTTGAAGGCGTCTGGACCTCCCGGTGACGGCCTGCGGGGGTGCTACGTCACTGCCACCTCGGCCCAAACCGTCTGTCCATGAGCATGGCGAAGGCAGACGGGCCTCGGTGTTGAGGGGTTCACGGGAGGAAGCCAGGGCGGCCGTCGGCAGCGGTGAAGTTGTAGGTGGTGGCTTCAGAGAGAACACCGAGGGGCGGATCACCGTTCTCGATGATCACGGCCTGGCCTGGAAAAGCCAGCATGTCCTCATAGAAGCGGTCCACGACGGTGGATGTGATGCGCACGTCTGGTAGGTCGGGGTCCTCTGGGGTGTGCTTTACCGGTTGGCGGTAGGTGACCACCGGGGAGTCCAGGACCACGAAGCCGAGATGGGGAAGGTCTCGCTCGATACAGAAGCGGGCAAGGGACGTAGTGAAGGCTGAGTGCAGCACGGACCGCACGCCCTTGCCGCGGCCAGCGCGTGTGCGGCCACCGGCCCAGATCTCGGCGTTGTACTGGTCATACCCAGGGCTGTCGACGGCCGGCACGTCCCAACTGCTCAAGGTTTGCTGGAGGACCGAGTCGAAGTCGTTGACGACGCGTGCCGCGATGTACTCCGCGGGCCGGGTAGCGGGTACGGCTGCCGCTCCGTCGAGGCGAGAGCGCTTGTCCTCAAGTTCAGCGATCCGTGCATGCAGTTCCAGCCCCCGCTCGACCGCAGATCGTGCGTCCAGTAGTTCTTGAAGGCCCTCCCTGAGCGGGGCTAGCCGGTCCTCGGCTTCGGCGATGAGTTCGTCCAGCACCTCTATGTCACCCTTGACTACCTGCCAGGTACGGGCACCTTCTTCATGCTCCTGGGCGAGGTCCTCGATAGTCGGCAGGAGGTCGGCGAGCAAGGCGGTCGTCTTCTCGGCCTCAGCCTGCACGGCAATGTGGAGCTGCGTGGCCTCCTGCTGGCTGTGGCCGGGATGCTGGTGCTCAGGATCCGCTCCGCAAAAGACGCACGTTCCGACACGGAAGTATCCGAGGATGCTGCCGGCCTCGTTGACCATGACCAGACGCTCCAGATCGGAGCGGTACTGGTCCGCCAGCAGGCTGAACCGTCCCAGCAGATCGCTGACCTCGGTCAGCCTCTCGTCCAGTCCGGCAAGCCGACGGGCATGCGTCATACGCTCACGCACCGCTTCGCGGTGACCCTCATCGACCGCGCGCAGAGCGCTGCTCTGATCGCCGATGGAGACTTTGACTCGTACCAGGCGGTCCTTGAGCTCGCGCTCGGTCTCATCGGACTCAAGCTTCGCGGACAAGTCGAGCACGAGCTGGTCCAGGAGATTTATCTGCCCCCTATTGACACGCCGCTGTCCCGAGTTGGGCCCGGTATCGACGCTTGGATCTCCCTCCCCGGTCAGAAGGAACCGCATGACCGACATCTCGGCGGTACGCGTGGTGGTGGTGCCTGTGCGCAGGACCGGGGAAGGCATGGCAATCATGCGGTCCTCCGTGATCACGGACAGGTTCACAAGATCGGTCAGCGTCAGAGAGCGGGTGCCACCCGCTTCGTTCTTGCGCAGGAGCACCTCACCCAGGCCCATGGCGCGAATCACATAGACCGAGAGGCTGTTCTTGCTGCGGGCGTTGTGCACCGAGTTCACGATGGCGTCTGCCGGCCGGTAAACCAGGTCGCGTAAGTCCTCGTGATGCAGGTGCGTGGAGTTGGTGCCAGGGCGCCGGACGAGGGTCAGAGGGCTGCCGTCGGGCAGCAGCAGTCCGAGGAGGATCTGGGTGTAACCCTCGGCCTCCGGGACCACGGTCAGCTGTGCGCCGCCGAGCATGTATTCCACAGACCTGACGATGAAGGTCTTACCCGTGTCGGAGGCGCCGTAGATCGTCGTCAGCTCGGGGCCGAAGACGATCTGTGCTGATGGCTTGCCCGAGCCGGCGTAGGTGAGGTGGACCAACTGGAGACTACCCACGATGGCCCTCCATCGAACGAGAGCTGGAAGCGGGGGGAGTCGTGAGCAGAGACCGGGTCGTGCCGCGTACGTCGGTCTCCGGGGCCCACTGGTGGACGGCCCACTCGGCGCGCTCCCGCAGACGCAGAACGTACGGGGCTTCGAGAACATCAACGAATGCCGGGCCGCGTTCGGTGGCCCGGTAGACCAGGCCGGTCCCGTCAGCTTCGATTTCGGCCAGGCCGGCGCGGATGAGCACAAGAAGGCCCTGTTCGAGAACTGTGCGCTTCAGGCCGAGCTCGCCCACGCGCGCGGGCAGGTCTGGATGCAGGCTGGGCGGCCCGTCGAACTCTGCGCTGTGCAGCGCGGCGTGGTCCAAGAGTGCGAGCTGGGCCAGGTCCAGGGCATCGGGATGGCTCTCCGAGAGCAGCACGAGTGCCCGCACGCCGATCTCCAGCGGGCTGTTCAGCGGCTTCATAGCCCTTCTTCCTCACACCACGTGAGCTCGTCCTCGTTCGCCAGGTGATGACATACCCCGGTACGGTCCAGAGTTCTAACGTGCTGAGCGAAAACGGTCTGCGTCAGCCCGGCACTGATCGCTTGCGAGGTGACGGCCTGCAGCCGTTTCCACCCCGTGGGGTGGTCATCCCTCGCCACGTCGACCACGGCGTCGTATATGTCCTTGGCCAGAGCCTCGAAATGACCCGCGGGGTAAGCCTCCTCGCCAAAGCGGCGCAGTGACTCGGCACTGAAGAACGCTTCACGCTGGTGGCGCAAGTGCGGTCCAGCCGTCGGATGCTGCGCAATCTGGGCCGCCGTGCTGGCGGCACCGGGCCAGCGCTCGGCATAGACCTGGACAAGCTGCTGCACGTAGCGGGCCTCTCGGGGCACCGGGTTCTCAGGCGGTTCCATGACGGCTGGACGGGGTGGGGCTTCCGGTGGGAATCGCCTCACCCAGAAGTCAGTGGTTTTGTGCTGTTCAAGCATCTGTTTCATATTGACCGTCTGGAAAATCTCGAACGAGGTCCCCGCCGCCAACTCCTCTACCTCGCGCCTCAACCGTGGTCCCAGGTCTGTGATGACCTTGTCTGTGGTTTCACGCAGCGACGCCACGAAGTCCTTGCGGGTAGAGACCGGGCGTTGCAGAGCCTGGCTCAGGCTGGGGCCGATGGACGGGGCGACGAAGGTGTACCGCTCCGGCACAGTGAACTCACCGGTGACCACACCCGCGAACATCTTGCGGATCTCACCCGCGGCCGGACTCCAGGCCAACGTCCCCTTGTACCGCTTGCACTGGTAGTTGTGCCAGGAGCCTTCGAGCCCCTGGCGGGTGAGGAATGCAGCCACGTCGATGCCGTGGTCGCCCGCACCTCCCTGGCGCTCCACCCGGACGTACAAACTGTCCAGAGCGGGCACCCACTCCTCAACGAACTTCTCGAACTCGTCCGGGTCGTAGCCGAAAACAATCTTCTCAGGCGACGGCATGGCCGGAAAGTGCATAGCCATTGGATAGTTGAGGATGAGCGACGGGACATCTGCCCGGCTCTCTGCCCCCCGAGGTTCCTGACTCAGATCCAACATCTCCCCCTGAATTCCGCCGCCCCTTTGCCGCGATGGATCCACTAGGGGTACCACTGGCAGGGCCTTTTCGAGAAGACCACAGCCGAGTGAAGAAGTTCCAAGGACCGGGGTGCCGAGAGGCCGGAGGCGGATGACAGGTGTGGGTCGGCAGCAAGTCAGCTGGCGGCGTAGGGGCTCCTGGACCCTTCGAGGTTGAAGCGTCCCCGGATGCGGAGCTACAGCGTGCCCGGGATCTACCTCCCGACGTAAGACCGAACGGTGCGGCTCGGCCGTCAAGCCCCGCGTATCTCTGTGGCCCTGCCCCGCGCGGTCCTGATGCGCGAGGCGGCATCGGCAGTCACGGGCTTCAGCCTCGACCAATCCTGGGCCAGAGCTGCGGCGAGGGTACGCGGAGGTCGCCTGAGCCTGCTGTCCGGGCTGTTCACTGTGCCGAACTTGAGATGCCCAGGACCTCGTACAGGTGCTGGCCATGGGCCCACCGTTTGAGTTCAGGACGGCCCATGAGGATGAGGTCATGGTGGGCGGCGAAGGCGATCGCGGGCTGGGTGAAGCCGTTGAGGCCGATCATGATCGGGACGTCCGCTCCATGATGAGGGCGTGCTGTCCCGTTGAACATCTGCACATGTCCTGAGCCGACCGGGCTCTGATACTGCTTGCATTGCACGATCAGCAGCCGGTCCTCGTGATCGCGAGCGGTGACGTCCACGCCCAGGTCCCCGGCGCCTCCCACCCGCCGTGTGCCGCGAAATCCATCCCGGACCAGGAGGTCGGCGCACGCTTGCTCGAAGCCGGTCGAGCTCATCGCGGCGAGTTGCTTCATCCGGAAGGTCAGGATCTCAAGGTCGGCCGAATCCTCTGGTGAGGCGTCGAAGGCGTCGTCCGCACCGAGGTAGGTCCCGGCCCCGAGGGGAAGCCACCAAAGCAGCCTTCCGAGCAGGGCAAGCAGGCAGAGCGCACCGGCTGTGATGAGTCCGCTCCACCATGGGTGATCAGCGATCAGGCCACACAGGTCCACAGCGATCCAACGGCTGACGTCGGTGGTCAGCCAGTCCCACACCGTCTTGCCTATGGCGAGCGCAAGGATGGTGTACAGCAGGCACTTCAGCAGCGGGTCGAGAGACCCGTCTTCGTCGAACACCGAACCTCCCCGATGGCGATGACGGGCGTCTTGTCAGACGGCACGCCAGAAGCGGGCCCGGCACAACCTTGCCGACAGTCCAAGGAACTCGTGCACCGCGGCGCCGCTCTCGGCCCAGCGCAGGAGCCTGTCCCGGTCGACCCAGTGGACACGATGCAGATCTCCCCAGGCCATGGCGTCCCGGGTGAAGGAGCCGTTGGTGACGACGACGGCGTGATCCGCCCGGTGGACGGGACCTGCCGTTCCCTTCACCCCGTACATGACCGAAGCCCCCACCTTGCCCCCGACGCGCGTGTGTTTGGCCTGGACGACGATCCGACCACGGGTGGGGTGGTCACCGATCACGTCAGCTGCCTGATCGCCGCCCCCGCCCACGCGCCGCGCCACCCAGCCGTCCCGGATCAGCAGGTCCCGCAGCGCGTACTCGAACTGCCGGTTGTCCATGGCATCGAGCTCGGCCAGCATGATCCGCAGAACGGCCAGCCGTACCTCGTCACGCCGTCGCCCCCGCACACTCCGCACGATCCGCCACGCCCCGATAGCCCCCGCCAGCAGCACGAGGAGCAGGAGGAACGGCCACAGGTCCTCCAGCGCGTCGACCATCGTGGAGGCGGCCCGGAGCGCCAGGACCGTAAGGGCAAGGGCCACGACAGCGGCCGAGAGAATCTCGGCCGCGCCGCGTGGACGACGCAGAGCAATCGGCTTGCGCCCCATTAGCCGGCGGCAGGAGCGGAGACGGCTGGCTGGGGCTGGGCGGGAGGGGCCGGATCGGGCGCCTCCCCGAACCCGAACACCTGCCCCCATAGCCAGATGCCGGCCGCAAGGCCCGCGATCATCCAGCCGCTCATCCGCTTCGCGCCACCCGGCTTCGGATTGCGGCGGATGTGCTTGCGTACGTAGTGGAAACCATCCGGCGCCTTCGACATGGGTGTCCCTCCCGTCGGCGAGCCGTCCTCGACGACCCGTCTCTTGAATTGGTTTAGCAGCGACCACCGACAGAAATTGATGGATCATCACGGAACCCGGCTGGCCCGCGTCACCATCAAGCCAAGCCCTGCACGCAGCCCGATTACTTGCCGTATGTCCCCTTGAACTGGGCAAACCGGTCTACCGGCCCCGACCGCCACCTTCGCTCCGCCTTCGGTACTCGCCCCGGACGACCGTCCGCACTTCTCTCACCTGGGCGGAACCCGCAGCAAGGCGCTGGAGCTCATGGGCAAGGGATTGGCGAAAAGGGACAGGAACGCATACGGCGCGCCACCGCGTCCGGCACTACCCGGCAGACGGGTGTGCGACCTCCCCCTTCCTAGCCTTCCGCATCAGCAGGCACAGCTGGTCCTGTACGTCTTCGGGTTCGCGAACCTGGTGGCGGCCGAATGCCGCTATGGCACTCCACGTATCATCCTGATCGGCCTGGCCGGGCACGTACTGGTCTCACTGCTCGCCGAACGGCTCCTGTGGCTCCAGGTTGAACACGGCCCTGCCTCCACGTGAAGGTCTCGCTCCCACGCCCCACGGTCCAGGGAGACCTCACCGACACCGACTGCTACGCAGGCCAGCAGTACGCCCCACTCATGGACATGGACATGGACATGGACATCGGCCCGGCACCAGGCAGGGCCAGCCGGCATTCGCGAACACCTCCGGTGCCCGGCCGTGGCGCTCGATGCGGGAAGGGCCGGACCACGAGTGGCCGTCGAGTCCGTGCAGCGGCGAACGGGAGGCAAGGATTTGCGCCTGATACGGTCCAGACCACCCGCGTCACCTGTGTCGTCCCCGGCATCGGCGGTGACATAGGTGGAGGGAACTGGGATGAGCGGACTGCCTTCGAACAAGTACGGGGGTGTGTGCGCAGCCAGCCACTGCCACCTGTACGTGGAGCCCGGCGCCGGAGTACGGGTCCGGCTCGGGGACAGCTGGAAGGTGTACTGCCCCGCGGATGTTCCCGGACAGAGCCCCCTTGCGAACACCGCTGGCGTGACCTTGAAGCAGCCGCTCCACAGCCTCGCCCCACGGGGCGAGACGAACCGGTTCGCTGGTCTCTGCATGGAATGCTCGGTACCGGTCGCCGCGGGCGCAGCCACACTGACCCCCTGCAACGACGGAAAGCGCAGAGCCCGCTGCCCCGTATGCGAAGAGGTCGCCATCCGGTGTGAACGCTGGGATGAGAATGACCAGTACGGACAGGATCCGTGGATCACCGACATCATCCCGGCCGGCTGCTCAGCCACGATCCAGTTGCGCGTGCTGTCCCTGGACCGCGCATGTTGGAAATGCCACCAGACCACCACATGCGTGGTGGGTCTATATCCGCACCGTCCAGCCCCTACCGACCCGAGACCGAGGACGGTGAATGAGACCTCGCGCATCTGGCTGAAGGAACTGCTGGCCGGATCCGGGTACATACGCCTCGCCGAGTCGATCAAACCCCGGTGGAGCGGCACCCACGGCGCGAGATATCTGAGCAGCGGTTGCTTGCACTGCGATGCTCTCCAAGGAGACTTCCCCCTAGAGGAGGAGGCTTCCGACCTCGTGAGGGAGAAGGGAGTGGACGCTCTGCAGACTCTGCTAGTGGCAGAGGTGGCGACGCCGGTGTGGCAGCGGACCGTTCACGGCGAACGAGGAAGAGGCGACAGCCTTCTTGAATGAGGCCAACACCGGTGCCCGTGCCCGGCGTACCCAGACTGCCAGAGCAGCATCAGGAACCAAGAAGGCCTTCGAAAGCTCTGGAGTGCCTCAAATGAGTTACGGCGCGGGAGGGTCCGGCCGACTCTGACGGCATGACCTTACCCCGCCACATCGCGAGGTTCGCCGCCGAGCACCTGCGGCACGCCTGCCTGCCGCTCGGATTCGTTCTCAACGTCTGGGGCAACAGGCTGTTCGAAACCGCCAGCCCGATGCTCGGGGTGCCGTTGTTCCTCGGCGGACTCGTACTGGCCTTGTACGGTGTGAGAGCATTCAGGGGACTGGTCCATCGTCACCGTGCCCTGTCAAGGATCCGGGACTGGACGCGAGCGAAGCGGATCTCTCCCGTGTGGGTCCGCAGCTGGAGCACTTGCAAGACGTTTGCGTGGGGGCTGGCTGCGTTCTGGCTGTACATGTACGCCCTTCGCATCGGTGATCGGGTCCTCATGGACCCGGGCAACTCCACGGAGCATTTCTCCGACGCCGGCAGGCTGGCCTGGGGCTGGGGCCTGTTCCCCTTCCTGGCGCAGGCCACAGAACCCAAGGACTCTCCCTTGGAACGGCTGAGCTGGCGGATCTTGCGGGCCTTGTATAGCCGTACGCTGGCGAACACGATCGGCGTGTACGCCGCAGGCATCGCGATCTTCTCGGTACTGTTTCCCAAGCGGCCGGAGATGCTGATCCCCATAGCTGTCACGCTCGCAGCGGCCGTGATCGTAGCCGGACACAAGACCTGGACGAGGCTGCGGAAGCTGTGTACTCAGCTCTACGCCAACATCCAGGCCCTTCAACGGGATCTCGAAGCGATCACTGGCAGCGAGACACCCGGCACGAAACAGGACGTGGCGCGTCGGAGCTGGGATGCAGTGAAGCGGGATCTGCTGACGCGGATCGACACCGGGTACGGCTTCGGGACCCCCTTCCTGCCAGGCGAGACGGTAGACGAGCTGGGCGAGCGGGTCGGGAAGGCCATCGAAGCGCTTGAACACGAGCCGGTGGGCAGCGCGGAGATTCTTTCTGATCTCGCCATGATCCAGAAAGCCTGTGAAGACCGGATCGACTCTGTGGCCTGAAGCGGGTCGACATGTCTGGCGAGGCGCCAGTGTCACACGTACGGACCGATCTCAGCCGGACCGCTGACCGGTACGTGCATCCATCGCGGTTTCATGGTCCGTATTCGGCCGGGATACCCCGCCCTGGCACCCTTCGGCAGCAGCGGCTCCTGCGCCGCCACGGCCCATCCGTGGGATATCCCCGCCTCGTGAGCAATTCACAGCCCAAGATCCACCTTCGATAGGCGGCCTAGCTGTGCGGGCGGGTGATGGGCTCCGCTTTAGGGCCGTGTCCGGAGGCTCAGACACCGAATGCACCCTGGCAGAACAAGGCATCGTTGGCCAGGGCTCGGTAGGTGACTCCCATCCAGCTGTTGGGGCGTTTGCTGAGCGAGCTGGTCGCGCCTGTGCGCAGGTGATCGCGCACGGAATCCGTTCCGCCGGAGTCCAGGAGCTCAGGGAGCTGGCCTCGGATTTCACCGATGAATCTGTTGGCCTGGACGGCGTAGGTTCTCCGGAGCCCGAACAGTTTGAAGTGGTTTTGGGTGCGAGCGGCCAGGACCTGGTCCCAGTCAAGGGGAGGGGAGACGAAGAACTCCAGGCGTACCGAACCGTCCTCGTGGACCACCTTGGCGTCGAGCCACCCTTGACCGTCGATGCGGTCCAGATAGGGGTGCAGGGGGAGCTCCTCGAGCGAGGCGGCTCGCTTGTCGGACTTCGCCTTGTTGCAGTCCGGACAGGCCGGTATGAGGTTGAGCGGGTCCACGCAGAGGGCCGGATAGCTGCTCTTGGGTAGGAAGTGGTCGAGCTGACTGACGATCCCGTGGCCGCACAGGGGACACCGTTCGTGTTCGGGCGCGCTCATCAGCTGGTTGTAGATGGAGCGGCCGGGGCCGGCGACCATGCCGTTCTGGTAGATCCAGCTGACGGGTCTCTCCTCGTTGCTGAAGCCAGGGATTTGGAACTTCTCGGGCTCCAGGGTGTGCAGGGTCTGGTCGGCGGCTGCGGTTCGGAAGTCCTCGCCGGCCGTGTGGACGGCGTCGGCCGCTGCGATCAGCCGGCTGTGCCGCTTCTGCTCTCCCATCTCCTTGGTGAGGGAAATGCAGAGTTCGTAGCTGTCGCGGGCGCTGTGACCGGGAGGGTCCAGAGGCCACATCAGATGTCCTCGCCTGCCGCTTTGTCCGCCAGGAGAATCCGGACGAGCCCCTTGGCCTCCCCACCGAGCTGCCCGCTGAACCGAGCCAACACCTCCTGGTAGGAGTCCAGTTCCCGAACGGCTTGCAAGATCTCGGCATGGAACCCGGAGTCTTTGACCTCCAGTCCGAATATCTCGTGGGTGAGTACACCGACGTTCTCTCCGAATGTCTCGATCTCGGGCCGCTCCACCCGCCGCCCGATCTTCCAGACACAGGACCGGGGTACCTCCTGAAGGAGGACAGGAGAGTGGGTCGCCACGATCGCGACGGCGTTGCGGTCGGTCAGCAGGCTGGAGAGGGCTTTGACGAAGGAGGCGAGCAGCGGCGGGTGCAGGTGCCCTTCCGGCTCGTCGAGGAGGACGAGGGTCTGCTGGTTCACAAGCTCCGTCAGCCGGGTGATGGTGAGCAGCACGAGGGCGTGGCCGGAGCTGAGTCCCTTGAAGATCGCGATGAGCTCGTCGGGCGGTACGCGGTCTGACCTGCCCCTCATGTGCGCCTCGTCGTTGCGGAGAAGGCCCGCGTAGCCGTGAACGGGTGACTCCGCGAAGACGGGGTCGTGCTTGAGCATCTGAAGAATGTGGAGCCACCTGTGAGCCCAGCCCGCTCGTGCAATGGCCTCGACGCTGGTGGCGAACTCGGAAGCCAGTTCATCACGTGTCTTGGGCTCCCCGCTGTCAGCCAGCAGCCCCACAGACACGTGCTTGATCGCGAAGGGGGACGTCGCGGTGATGGCGGTGACGCGATCGAAGGCACTGAAGGATACGGAGACAACGGTGGCGAACGGTTGGTCATCCGGGGCCTGCGTCAGTTCGTAGCCCATGCTGGCGACGGCTATTTCCGGACGGTCTCCGTTGACCACGGCCTGTGCCATGTCGTGAAGAAGAGTGGTTTTTCCAACTCCGTTGCGGCCGATCAGGACATGAACGTTACTCGGGGGCGCAGAGGCGGGGTCGACATCGAAAGTCAGCAGCGACGGCGGGCGCGAAGCGTGGGACCGCGCGACGTAGGCGAAGCTGTATTTCGTGAGGCGGTCGAGGCCGCGGGCGATGTGTCTGTACTGCCCCAACAGCGTTTGCTGATCGACTGAGCGCAGAAGCGAGCTCCGTGTCACCTCCTGGGGCAGTGCGTTGTTGGTGATCCGGACGTCGAAGGCGATGTCACACAGGGCAGAGAGCAGGGCTTGGCGTTTTGCCGGCCCCAGGGCCCGGATGTTGTCGTAGTAGGTGTCGTCCTGGCCTGCCGAGAAGAACACCTTGGGGTCGAGGTCGGACAGTTCCCCAGGAGGCAGCGGATGACCGCCTGGCTGCTGGCCGACGCAGCCGATCTTTACGCGTCCGATCAGTTGAGGCATGGCGCCGTACGTCTCTCTGAAGAAGAGGTCGTAGCTCGTATGGAACCCGTAATCGTCCCAGTCATTGGGAAGGAGGATCGCTCCGGCTGAGCTCGTAACTACCTCCGGACGGCTCGTCAAATGGCCGACGTGGATGCGCACGGGGTCCTCCGGGGGTGGCGTCGGCGCGGCGGCCGCGCTTCCCCGGCACTCTAGTCGCCCCCTCGAATCCAGAGTCGCTAAAGGCAGCCACGGCATCCCATGCCGACCGGCACTTCCCTTCTCAAAACGGACAAGATCTCCGACTCTCTGTGAAGGCAGGCGCAGACAAGGCGCAACAGCGCGGCGAGAAAGCGCAACGCGCCCCACAGCGCATATTCGTCGCCCCCAACGCGTCGCTACGCTCCGTGGCCGCCGACCTGCCTCCCACGCGGACGCGGACCCGGCTGGCCGTGCCCTGTTTAGATGGCTGGGAGGCCAGGACAAGGGCGGGTTCCCGGCTCGCCAGACATGCGGACGTGCTCGTGCGCGATCAAGGCCGCTGACCGCTTGTCGCTGCGCAGGGAGAGTGGCGTAGCGTCTTCGGAGTGGTCGGCAAGGCCGCGAACCCTTCCTGGAAGGTGATGTTGAAGCCAGGAAGACCGAGAAGAGCCTGGCTGGGGGCAGCGAGGAACGACTCCACAGAAGCGCTGACCAGCAGCGTGGGAAGTGATCTTGAAAGACGCGGGAACTTGAGTCCGTAAGGCGTTGCAAAGCTGCAGGTCGACGGAAACAGTCGGTTGGCCACAGAAGGTCGAAAGACCATCCGGCCCCCTGCGAACAGCAAGGGGCCGGACTTGTTTCACGGCTCCTCGTCGAGGCGATCGAGGAGCGCCGCGCTCGGGAGGAGAACGCGGTCGACGCCGACGCCCACGGCCGGGCCGTCGGGCGGGCGCTGACCACCGCTCTGATCGCGGACGCCCGGGCAGCCGGGATCGAGGTCCTCACCCTGGACGCACGCGGTGACAACACTGCTGCCCTGAGGCTCTACGCAGCCCTGGGCTTCACCGAGCATGGGCGGCTGCCCGGCTTCGTGGCCGTCGGCGAGCGCCGGTACGACAAGGTGTTCTGCATGCCGGACTTCCGCCGGTAAGCGGCGCGCCGGAGCTGTTGCGGGAGCGGTTCGCGCATCGTGGAACGGTGGATGCCGCCGCCCCCGGTCTCAGTCGTCGGCGGTGTAGACGCTCATGTGGGCGGGCAGGGCGGCCCTGCCGTGGACCTGGGCGGCGGGAAGGTCGATGTGGAACTCGCGCAGGGCGGACATCTGCACCAAGGGCGAGACGTCGATGTCGTCCTCTCCCTTCAGCATCCCCTGGTACTCACAATAGGCAAGGCCGGGAAACGAACGCGGCAGCCGGTCGATCACCTGCTGCGCGACCCGTCCATCGTCGGGGTCGTGGAGGTGCAGATCGGTGACTCCCTGCAGGACCGCGTCAGCCGGGAGGGTCTCGAAGGAGAGCGCCTCCAAGGAAAGGATTCCGAGGACCGGCAGGCGGGACAGCTCCTGCCAGTCCTCGGCCGACGCCACTCCGGTGAGGCTGAGGGTGGCGAGCTCGGGGTAGCGGCCCAGTCCCCTGAGCCCCTGCTCCGAAGGGACGCGAACCGCCAAGAGAAGGTGCCGCAGGGGCGCGCGCGGATGAAGCGCCTCCGGAGACCAGTCACGGGGCAGGGAGCCGACGATCCGGAGGTACGTTAGCTCCGCCAGCCCCTCCAGCGGGCGCAGGTCCACGGCCGCCGAGGACTGGATGTCCAGCTCGCGGAGCGGAAGGGCGGCGAGGGAGGAGAGGTCGACGAGTGCGGGGCAGTGCGCGGCCGTGAAGGACCTGAGCTCCGTCTGTCCGGCCAGGAATCCCAGATCCACGACCGGGTGCTCCGCGAGCCTGAGCTTGGTCACCGTGCGACGGGAGAGGTACGAGCCGAGCGCCTCCGTGGACACGGAGGCCCTGACGTCCAGGGAGTCCGCGCGCACTCCCAGACGCTCCAACTGGCGCAGCTGTTCGTCCGAGGTGACGGTGTAGTCGAGTCCGGCCGGGTCCAGCCGCGCGATGATCTCTTCCGCGTACCGCACGGTCTCGAAGCGCGACCAGGCCCACACGAGTTGGCTGCGCACCGCGAGGTAGTGGTGCCCGGCGTACCCGCTCAGGAACGGCAGGGCCGCATCGGAGGCAACGCGGGAGGCGGCGACCGCCGTGTAGTACGCCTCCATCTCGCGGAGCCCTGAAGGGCCGGGCAGGAGGTCCAGGATCAGCGGACCCACGTCCCCGAGCGCGCGGGCCTCCGCATCGCCGCGCGGCGGGATCAGCCTCCCGGTGCGCTCCTCCACGGCCTCGCGGACGGACGGCTCCAGCGTCGTGGCGTGTTCCAGGCAGGCGGCGGCGAGCAGGTAGACCCGGGAGCGGATCCGCTCCTTCTTGCTGCGATCGCCGAGGGCGAGCAGGTCCTTGAAGATCGTCACGCGTTCGCGGGGCCGGGCGAGCGCGACCGCCATGCGGATGACGTCCTCCCACTGGTCGTCGGCGGCGTGCGCGGCGAGGAGGCCGAAATCGCCCTCCTCCACTGCCGCCCGCGCACCCAGGAAGTCCTGGAAGGTGCGGTGGACGAAGTCCACGGTTCCCGGCGCCGGTTCACGCAGCAGCCCGCTGCGCTGGAGGAAGTGCTCGAATACGGTCGCCGCGTCACCCAGGGCGGCCGCCTCCGGAACGGCGGGCAGGGCCCGGCCGATGATGCTCTCCGCCTGTGAACGGTCCATCTCCGTACGGCCGTTCTTGATGAGCCAGTAGGCGAGCCGCTGGAGCAGGTCGAGCTGCGGCTCCTCCCGGAGGTCGGGAACGGCCATGTCGCGTTCCCGGTCCCGCCGGCTGATCAGCATCGACAGCGCGGCCTCGTACAAGTCCCTGCGCCCGTGCGGTAGATAGCCCCTGCGGTCACGGTGCAGTGCGCAGATCAGCCCGCACATCAGCGGGTTGGTGGCCAGCCGCCCGAGATCGCCCTTCGTGCGGACGGCGGTGCGCAGCTGTTCCTCGTACGCGTCGAGCGCGGCGTCGTCGCAGGCCTCGCCACGGGCGGCCGTGTGCCAGCGCCCGATGAAGGTGGCGACGTCGGCCGGCCCCATGGAGGACAGCGTCAGTTCGCGGAACCCGTCCTCGGCGAGCCAGTCCTGGCCGACGGCCGACGGCCGCGAGGTGACCAGCCAGCGGTTCCCGCCGTCGTAGGTGTCGATCAGGTCCCGCAGCCAGCGGCGGGTCCGCTCCCGCTCGGGCTCGGGGACCTCGTCGATGCCGTCCACCAGCACCAGGCCCCGCCCGGCGGCGAGGACCCGGTGTTCCCAGCCGGCCGGCTGGGAGCCCGAGAGCGGGCAGCCCGTGGCGGTGAGGAAGTCCTTCGGGGTGGGTAGCTGTTCGCCGTGGCGGGTGAGCGTGCGCAGGGGGAGTACGAAGGGCACGCGGTTGTGGAGGTACACGGGCCGGTCCGCGCGGTCCTGCTGCGCGGCGGTCACGGCCAGCCACTGGACGAGCGTGGTCTTGCCCGAACCGGCTTCGCCCCGCAGGAGGACGCGCGGCGTGTGGGCCAGTACCTGGTCCGCGGGCTGGGGTTCGGGCGGGTGGGCCACGGCGTTCCGGAGGGCGAGCCAGTCCGGCGCGTGGCCGGCCGGGTCCGCCTCCGGTTCCGCGGGCGCCGACGGCGGGGGCTTCCCCGCCGCGACGGCCTCCAAGCTCAGGTACGCCACGTCCAGCGGCCACCGCGTGGGGGAGTTGCCGAGGTCGATCCCGTAGATGGTGAGCTTGCCGTGCTTCTTCGCCACGTACGGCAGGTACGTCGCCTCGAAGACGGCGTCCGCCGCCTCCGGCAACGGGGCGCGCCGCAGCAACTCGTCTGTTTTGGCGGTCAGTTCGTCAATGGCGCGGGTCTGACGGACCAGTGCGTGGGCCGTGAAGGTCTTGCGCTGGGTGAAGAACTCCAGGATGTGCAGGGCGGCCACGCCGACCAGGGCCTCGTAGAAGTACGTGGCGTCGGCGGACAGATGGCGCTCCGGGTGGCCGCCCGCGCGGCGCAGCTCGCGGGCGAAGGCCTCCGGGCCGAGGCGTACGGCGTCGACGTCCGTGATCGTGAGGTCGCCGAGGGCGTGCAGGGTGGCGGCGAGGGCGTCGGTGACGGCCCCGTGCTCGTCCGCCGGAAGGCGGCGCCCGCCCGTGCGCAGGGCCTGCTGCACGAGGGTGCCGGCCAGGATGCGCAGGTCGGCCTCGGTGAGGGTGCGCTTCTCGCCCCGGAACGAGACGTAGCCGGAGAGCCGGACGGGCTTGTCGACCAGGCCCGCTCCGGGGCCGTCGGCGACGAAGAACTTCTTGACGATCGGGCCGACGACGGCCGATGCCAGCCGGATCCCGATGGCTGTGGGTTCCATGCGTGCCCCCCGTAGAGCTGTGACCGGTCCCGGGACGATCTTAAGGCGCGCGCCACGGGCGCCGCCGGGGTACCTGGTGTTGCGGCCCGGTGGAACTACCCGGCACAGCACTGACGAAGAGTGGGCGGCGGGGCGGGCTGCGGCATCATGGGCCCGGGACCAGGTGTTGGGGAGGACGCAGTGCCACAAGACGAGTCGCGCGGCAGTGTCGTGGTGGCCGGGCGGTACCGCCTGCAGGAGAGGCTGGGCCGGGGCGGGATGGGGACCGTCTGGCGGGCCCGCGACGAGCTCCTCGGGCGGCCGGTGGCCGTCAAGGAACTCCACTTGGGAGAGGGTGATCCGGACGGCGTCGCCGCCGGAGCGCTGCGCGAGGCGCGTGCCGTGGCACACGTGCGCCACCCCCATGTGGTGGTGGTCCACGACATCGTCGAACACGACGGGCGGCCCTGCATCGTCATGGAGCTGGTCGACGGCGGTTCGCTCGCCGAGCTGATGGCCGCCGGGAAGACGCTCACCCCGGTCGAGGCGGCCCGGACCGGTCTCGCCCTGCTCGGCGCCCTGACCGCGGCGCATTCCCGGGGAGTGCTCCACCGGGACGTCAAACCGGCCAACGTCCTGATGGAGGCGGGCACCGGCCGGGTCGTGCTCACCGACTTCGGCATCGCCCGCCTCTCCGGGGCCACCACCATCAGCGAGACGGGGGCGTTCGTCGGCTCGCCCGAGTACACCGCTCCCGAACGGATACAGGGCGCCGAGGCCGGCCCGGCCAGCGACCTGTGGTCGCTCGGCACGCTGATGTGCGCCGCGCTGACCGGGGAGTCGCCCTTCCGTCGCGACTCGCTGGGCGGCATCCTGCACGCCGTCGTCTCCGGCGAGATCCGGCCGCCCGCTCAGGCGGGTCCGCTGCTACCCGTCATCCGGGGACTGCTGGAGCGGGACCCGGAGCGCAGGATGGGGGCGGCCGAGGTCGACCGTCTGCTGTCCGCCTACCTGGCCGGCGGCAGCCACCAGCCCGCCGACCGGATCCCCGTATACGCACCCGCACGCGGCTCGGGCTCCGGCCCCGAAGCGGCCCCGGGATCCGAGGGGTTGACGGCGCCTGCCGTGCCCCCGCGCCCGACGGCCAGGCAGCTCGTCGCGACCCGCCCGGGCCTGCGCACGGGGCTGATCGCGGCCGTACTGGTCCTCGTGGCGACCGGGACGGTGGCCGGTGCCTCCTTGCTCGGCGGCGAGGACCCCGCGCGCGGGCAGCGGCGGGAGGCGGCGGCCGGCGCTGCCGCCACGCCCGCGCAGGCGACCCCGTCCCGGAGCCCGGTGGGCGCGGCCTCGGCCGGGACGCCCGGCGCGCTGCCCCCCGGCTACCGGACCTTCGCCGACCCGCAGGGCTTCGCCATCGCCGTACCCGAGGGGTACCAGCGGGCCACCGACGACCAGCGGGTCTTCTACATCTCCCCGGACGGCGCCTTCCGCGTCGGAATCAGGGTGAAGATGCCGGTCCCCGGCGGCCCGCTCGGCGTGATGCGCCAGTCCCACGCGAAGGGCCCGGACACCAACCCCGGCTACCACGACGGCACGGTGGTATCGACGACTCGCAACCAATTCCCGGCAGCGCTGTGGGAGTTCACCTGGGACGGCTTCACCCCGGCGGAGGGCGCCCGGCACACCTACGACCTCTGCTGGGACGAGAACGGCCGGATGTACGACATCTGGGTCTCCGCGCCCGTCGGCCGGCTCGCCGAGGCGAAGCAGCACTTCGACACCGCCGTGGCCACCTTCGTCACCGGCACACCGGGCACCGTCGCGCCCTGACACCGGTCAGGTCCGCAGCACCACCAGACCCTCCGCCGTCCGCAGGCTGCCCGGTACCAGCGGGGCGAAGGTGCGGGGGAGCGCCAAGCCGGGGAGCCCGCCGTCCGGCGGCGCCTGCGGCGCGTCGAAGAGGTACGCCGCCCCCGAGGCGCTGTCGCTGACCAGATGCGGTCCCGCGGTCCCGTCCGCGGGCCCCTCCCCGCCGGACCCGCCCGTCCAGGCCGCCCGGCCCGCCGCCCGGCCCAGTGGGGTCCGGAAGACGCTGCGCAGGTGCCGCAGCGTCTCCGCGGTGACGGGCACCGGCCCCTGCGCGGGCCCCGGGACCGCGGCCCGTACCTCGGCGGCGTCCGCGGGGTCCGCGGTGGCGTCCAGCGCGATCGCGGTGGCGTCCGGCGCGATCGCCCCCGTCAGCAGCAGCGCCAGCAGCACCGGGACCGCCTTGCGCCGCAGCGCCTCGGTGGCCCGGCCCAGCCGGTGCGCGTGCGCGCCGGGCAGCGACAGCGCGAGGCTTCCGGCGCCGTCGCCGAGCGCGAGGGGAACCGCCGCGCAGACCACGCCGGGCGCGTATTCGAGCAGGTCGAAGACGGGGGCTCCGGGTGCCACCGCGTCCAGCGCCGTGAAGAGGGCCCGGCTGTCGGTGATGGTCCGCTCGGTGAGCCGCGCCGGCCGGTGCCGGGCGACGTGGTCGACCCGGCCGTCGTGGTCGAGCTGGCTCAGCAGGCATTTGCCCACCGCGCTGGCGTGCGCGGC
Organism: Streptomyces sp. NPDC060049; assembly: GCF_042736715.1. Lineage (NCBI taxonomy): Bacteria > Bacillati > Actinomycetota > Actinomycetes > Kitasatosporales > Streptomycetaceae > Streptomyces > Streptomyces sp. NPDC060049. The sequence continues at coordinate 1,075 of NZ_JBHWVV010000028.1, read as the reverse complement.
GTCCCGGAAGTCCACCCACTCCCGGACGGGCGGGGTGCCGGGCCCGTCCGCCATCTGGGTGATCCGGACCTCGCCCTCCGTGTACCGGCTCAGGTACACGGCAGCGCCCGCGCTGTCCCGTGCCAGCGCCAGCGTGCGCTGCAACTGCGCGGACAGTCCCCGCCCGTCCGGGGCCGAGAGCCGGTCGAGGGCAGGTCCGGGGGCGTACACGCCGACGCCGGGACGGTACGCGTACCCCTCCTCGCAGAGCATCGACAGCAGCGGCCCGAGCTCCGCCCCGGCCAGGCCGGCCTCCTGCCCCAGCAGGCCCGCCCGCACTCCGAGCGGCCGCCGTTCGAGGACGCGCACGACGGCCAGGGCGCGCCGCGCCTGCGCCAGGGCCTCGCCCCCGCCGGGCTGTACGACGGTCCCGCGGGCGGCGGCCGTCAGCGCGGGGTGGCGCAGCGGGCCCGCACCGGGCCGGGGCCGGGGCGCCGGAGCGGCCGGCGGCAGGAACGCGTCGAGCGCCCTGCACACCCCCGGGCGGGGCAGCGGCACCGGGCCCAGGTCGGGATCGTCGATCTGGTCGACGTAGCGCAGGACGGCCGCTTGCGCGCACAGCCGGACCTCCCGCAGATCCCGGTGGCCGCGCGGCCGGAAGCGGTGGCGGCCCAGTTCCCGCGCCCAGACCCGGGCGTCGTGGTGCTCGCCGCGCCGGGAGTGGTCCAGGAAGAGGCAGTACGCCGCGTGCGCCGTCCGGGTCCCACCGGACCCGGCGGCGAACTGCCACCAGAAGCGGGCCCCTTCGCGCAGACCGGCCAGGTGCAGCAGGCAGCCGAAGACCACGGCTCCGGGCAGGTCGGCGTGGCCGCCGCTCTCGAACGCGTCGAGCCGCTCCCTGGCACCGCGCGCACACACCGAGGCCAGGCACGCGGCCTTGAGGTCGCTCCGGGCCCGCTCGGAGTCCAGCGGGAGGTCCCGTGAGGGATCGCTCCAGCCCGGCGGGGGGGGGGGGCGGGCGGGGCGCGCCGCCGGCGCGGGGGGGGGGCCGGGTGGGGGCGGGGGGGCGTCGGCGGGCCGCGCGCCGGCGCCGGCC
>NZ_JBHWVV010000027.1:0-97989 GCF_042736715.1 Streptomyces sp. NPDC060049 | reverse complement strand
GCCGGGGGCCGTGTCCCGGCCCCCGGCCCGAGCGGCGCCGACGCACGCGGCGGCGGGGGAAGCCGCGACCGGCGGATACGCTTGATGTCGGAAAACCGCCAGCCCGGGGGGCAGGGGGCCGGGAGGATGGACGGCATGTACACCGACACCGAGCGTTGCGTGAGGGCCGTCCAGTCCAAGGACGCTCGCTTCGACGGCTGGTTCTTCACCGCCGTCAGGACCACCGGCATCTACTGCCGGCCCAGCTGCCCCGCCGTACCGCCCAAGGTCGAGAACATGACCTTCCTGCCCAGCGCAGCCGCCTGCCAGCAGAGCGGGTACCGGGCCTGCAAGCGGTGCCGTCCCGACACCTCCCCCGGCTCGCCCGAGTGGAACGCCCGCGCCGACGCCGTCGCCCGCGCCGTACGCCTCATCCAGGACGGGGTGGTCGACCGGGAGGGCGTCCCGGGGCTGGCCGCCAGGCTCGGGTACTCCTCGCGTCAGGTGGAACGCCAGCTCAACGCCGAGCTCGGCGCCGGGCCGCTCGCCCTCGCCCGGGCGCAGCGCGCGCAGACCGCCCGGCTGCTGATCGAGACCTCGCAGCTCCCGATGGGGGACATCGCCTTCGCCGCCGGGTTCTCCTCGATCCGGACCTTCAACGACACCGTCCGCGAGGTCTTCGCCCTGGCGCCCGGCGAGCTGCGGACCAGGGCCGGGAAGGGACCCCGGCAGGTCCGGGACCAGGTGCCCGGCACCATAAGCCTCCGGCTCCCCTTCCGCGCACCGCTCAACCCCGACAACCTCTTCGGCCACCTCGCCGCAACCGCGGTGCCCGGCGTCGAGGAGTGGCGTGCGGGCGCCTACCGCCGCACCCTGCGGCTCCCCTACGGCACGGGCGTCGTCGCGCTCACCCCGCAGCCCGACCACATCGGCTGCCGGCTCGCCCTGACCGACCTGCGCGACCTGACCATCGCCATCAGCCGCTGCCGCCGGCTCCTGGACCTCGACGCCGATCCCGAGGCCGTCGACGAGCAGCTGCGCTCCGACCCGCTGCTGGCCCCGCTCGTGGACAAGGCTCCGGGGCGCCGGGTGCCCCGTACGGTCGACGCGGAGGAGTTCGCCGTTCGAGCCGTCCTCGGCCAGCAGGTGTCCACCGCCGCGGCCCGTACGCACGCGGCCCGGCTGGTGCGGGCCCTCGGGGAGCCCGTGACGGACCCCGATCCCGAGGGCGGGCTGACGCACCTGTTCCCGTCGTCGCGGGCGCTGGCCGGGCTCGATCCGCAATCGCTGGCCCTGCCGCTCAGCCGGCGCACCACGCTGACCACGCTCGTCTCCGCGCTGGCGGACGGCTCGCTCCCGCTGGCCGCCGACAGCGACTGGGAGGCCGCCCGTGCCCGGCTGTCCGCGCTGCCCGGTTTCGGGCCGTGGACCACCGAGATCATCGCGATGCGGGCGCTGGGCGATCCCGACGCCTTCATCCCCTCCGACCTGGGGATCCGGCGGGCCGCGAAAGGGCTGGGGCTGCCCTCCACTCCCGCCGCGCTGACGGCCCGCGCGGCGCACTGGCGGCCCTGGCGCGCGTACGCCGTCCAGTACCTGTGGGCCACCGAGGACCACGCCGTCAACTTCCTGCCCGTCTGACGTCCGAGGAGCACGAACCACCATGTCCAGCAGCAGCGTGACCAACGGCAAGCAGCACACCGTCGTCGAAAGCCCGTACGGGCAGCTCACCCTCGTCGCCTCCGGCGGCGTCCTCAGCGGCCTCTACATGACCGGGCAGCGCCACCGGCCGGCCGAGGAGTCCTTCGGCGAGCGCGTCACGGCCGCGGAGGAGCCCTTCCCGGAAGTGGTGCGCCAGCTGACGGCGTACTTCGCCGGGGAGCTCACCGATTTCGACCTGCCGGTCCGGCTGGAGGGCACCGCCTTCCAGCGCAGCGTGTGGGAGCAGCTCGCACGGATCCCCTACGGGCAGACCTGGTCGTACGGGGAGCTGGCGGCCAGGCTCGGCAAGCCGAACGCCTCGCGCGCGGTGGGCCTGGCCAACGGGAAGAACCCGGTCGGCATCATCGTGCCCTGCCACCGCGTGATCGGGGCCTCCGGTTCCATGACCGGCTACGGCGGCGGCATCGACCGCAAGGTGCGCCTGCTCGCCTTCGAGTCCGGTGCCGAGCAGTTCTGAGTCGGCCCTGGTTGCAGCGCTAGATGACGACCAGCGGGACGAGGAGGGCGAAGGCCGCGCCCGCCTCGACGGCGTAGGCGTACAGGGAGGGGTGCTGGACGGGGGCCGCGAGCAGGACCACGCTCTGCTGGGCCACGGCCGCCCCCACCCACTCCGCGTCGGCACCCAGGCCGCCCTGGTACCAGCCCTCGCAGGAGCCGGGACCGGTGACGGCGAGGACGTCGTCCTCGCGGCGGTAGAAGGCCTGCCAGCCGGCGGCCGGGACGGACCAGGCCTCGAAGTCGTTGAACAGGGCCCAGCCGCCGTCGCGGATCGCGGTGTCGAACATCCAGACCGGCACCCCGTCGGGGGTGACCTCACCGCCGGCCTGCTGATCGGTGGTGAAGTGGACCATGGGGAGGGCGTCGGGCCCGTCGGCGGTGCTGGGCCAGGCGTACATCGTGATCATCTGCTGAATTCTGTCCTGCCCGGTGTAGGCGCGAAATAACGAGCGGGGCGGACTACCGCGCGGCCGGCCTGCGGCCGTTCTCCAGCTCGGCGGCGCCCTCACCGGACCGCAGCACCCGGTACGCCTCTTCGACGCGCAGGCCGAGCGCCCCCGGCAGGTAGTCCGTCAGCTCGGAGGGGTCCACCATCCGCCAGGAGACGAGCTCCTCCTCCTGGAGCCGAACGGAGGCGAGCTGACCGGCGTCGAGCACGCCGCCGTCGTAGAGGTAGGCGACGAGCGGCGGACGCTCCGCGCCGAGCGTCCAGTCGACGGCGAGCAGCCGGCCGAGCGGTACGTCGATGCCGATCTCCTCGGCGCTCTCGCGGCGGGCGGCCGTGCGCGGGGACTCGCCCTGGTCCGACTCGATGGTTCCGCCCGGCAGGGCCCAGCCGGCACGGTAGTTGGGCTCGACGAGGAGCACGCGCCCCTCGGCGTCCCGGTAGAGGGCGGCCGCGCCGGCCAGCACCCGGGGCAGGCTCGCGATGTAGGTGGCGTAGTCATCCGTGGTGGTCACCCGGCCACCCTAATGTCTCGGCGCCGGCGGACGTCTCGCTCGCGCTCACCACCGACAGCGTCGCCGACCCGCAGTGGGGTCAAGGACGACCGCCGCAGCCACGCCGTATGCCTGGAGGGCGGCTTGCCTTTGCCCCGCGCGACCTCAGCAACCCGCGTGACCGCCCCTTTTGGGGCCGGCCTCTGCCCTGCCGCGCCGTATAGAAGACTGAATGACAAGTCGGTCAAGATGATATTCTTGCCGACCATCCGCCCCGGCCGCACGGTTCCGATGTGGTTGCACCGCGCCGGTCAGACCATCGGCGTCTTCGCCGGGTTCTTCGGTTTTCTCAGGTATTGCCGAGTTCTTCACGCTCTCAGGTATTGGGGACAAGCGGCCACCATGTACGACGCAGCAGCCTCGTCACGCAACGAGGTCCACCGCCCCGTTCCCGTGTTGTCGGTCGTCATCCCGATCTACAACGAGCAGGAGGCGCTGCCGCTGACCGTGGCCCGCCTGCGTCCGATCCTGGACGGGCTCGGCGTGGACTACGAGGTCGTCGGCATAGACGACGGCAGCACCGATGCCACTCCGGTCATCATGCAGAAGATCCGCCAGGACTGGCCCGAGCTGCGCATCGTCCGCTTCGCCCGCAATTCCGGGCATCAGGCCGCACTGACGGCGGGTATCCACCGGGCCTACGGCGCGTACGTCGTCAGCATCGACGCCGACCTGCAGGACCCGCCGGAGAAGATCGCGGAGATGTTCGCGCTCGCCCGCGAGAAGGACCTGGACATCGTCTACGGCGTGCGCGGCGACCGCGGCACCGACACCTTCTTCAAGCGGCGCACGGCCGGCGCGTACTACTGGCTGATGCGCAAGCTGGTCGGCAAGAACATGCCCGACCAGGCCGGCGACTTCCGCCTCCTGAGCCGGGCCGCCGTCGACGCGCTGAAGTCCCTGCCCGAGCACCAGCCGGTCTACCGGCTCCTCGTGCCGTGGCTCGGCTTCAGCAGCGGCGAGGTCGTCTACGTCCGCGAGGAGCGGGTCGCCGGCAGCACCCATTACCCGCTGTCCAAGATGGTCCGCCTCGCGCTCGACAGCATCACGAACTTCTCCGCGGCCCCCTTGCGGCTCGCCACCTGGCTCGGGCTGCTGAGCTTCCTGGTCTGCTTCGGTCTGGCGGTCTACACGACCTTCCAGTACGCGTTCGGCTCGACCGTGCCGGGCTGGTCCTCACTCTTCATCGGCATGCTCTTCATCGGCGGTGTCCAGCTCATCTGCGTGGGCCTGCTCGGTGAGTACATCGGCCGGATCTACTCGGCCGTCCAGGCCCGGCCGGCCTACTTCGTCGGCTACGACTCCGCGGAGCGGGACGGCGCCGCGCAGGTCGCGGGCACCTCCGACCACGCGGCCTGACAGCGCGGCCGGGCGACGCCCAGCAGGGAGGAAGAGCCAACGGCATGCCCTACCCAGCGCCCCCGGCAGCCGGGGCGGAACGAACGCACGCGCACCTATTCTGGCGGTTCTTGCCCGGTATCGCCGCCTACCTCGTGCTGGCCGCGCTGCTGCTGCTCGCCGGTACTTCGGCGAGCGATGTCGCCCGGTACACCGGATACGCGCTCTGGGGCGTCACGCTCCCGGGCACCCTGGTGTTCCGAGCGCTGCGCCACCGGCCGCACACCCTGGTCGAGGACCTCGCGTACGGGGCCGTCACCGGGCTCGCGCTGGAACTGGCCGCCTGGTTCGTGCTGGTCTCGCTCGGAGCCCAGTCGCTCGCCACCGCCTGGCCGCTCGCCGTGGTGATCCCCTTCGCCGCGGTGCCGCGCTTGCGCCGGCACTGGCGTCCGCGCGGCTACGTCCGCACCTGCCTCGGGTGGTCCTGGTCGGTCTCGGCGCTGGTCTCGTTCACCGGCGCCTACTTCTACAAGGACTTCCTGTCGAAGTACCCGGTCCTCTCCGATACGGAGACCTCGCGGATCTTCGCCGACCTTCCGTACGTGCTGTCGCTCGCCGCGAACGCGAAGCAGCACGTCCCGCTGACGCTCCCCCAGGTCTCCGGCGAACCGCTCCACTACCACTGGTTCTCCTTCGCCCACATGGCGATGAGCTCCATGGTCGGGCACGTCGACCTGCCGGTGATCCAGACGCGGCTCATGGTTCCGGCTCTCGCCGCGCTCGCCGTGGTGATCACCGCCGTGGTGGCCCGGCGGCTCACCGGCCGCGCCTGGGCCGGACCGCTGACCGTCGTCCTGCTCGTCGTCGTCACCGAGTTCACGGCGATCTACCCGAACAACGTGGACACCTGGACGCTCGGCGCCCCGTCCGTCCGGCTGATGTACTGGTCGAGCCAGTCGTACACGTACAGCCAGCCGCTGCTGATCGCCCTGCTGGGCGTCATCGGCGAGGCACTGCGCCGGCCCAGGGCGGCCGGCGACGGCGGCGACGGCCGAAGCGATGAGGCCCCCGCGTTCGGCCGCGGGCTCTTCGTGCTGGCCGCCCTGTTCGCGGCGGCCTCCAGCGCGGCCAAGGCGAGCACCCTGCCGGTCACGCTCGCCGGACTGGCCCTCGCGGGACTCATGATGCTCATCGCGACCCGCCGCATCCCGTGGACGGTGGTCGGGCTCGGTGCGATCCTCGCCTCCGCGCAGCTGTTCGCGACCGCGGTGATCTTCAGGTTCGAGACCTACGGCCTGCGGATCGTTCCGCTGGGCAACCTGCACCCCTTCTGGGCCGACCCGGACCACAAGCGTTCGGCAGTGCTCCAGGCCCTGCTGATCGCGTCGGCGCTGGCCGCCTTCGTGCTGCACCACCACCTCAAGCTGGTCGGCGTGATCCCGCTGATCCTGCACCGGCGGTTCCAGCTGGACCCGCTCCAGTGGTTCCTGCTGGGCTCCGCCCTGGCCGGGCCCTGCGCCTACCTGCTCGTCAACGGCTACAACTCCAGCTACTTCACCATGGCCGCCCTGCCCTTCGGAGCGGTCCTCTCGGCCTGGGGCTACTGCGAGGCGATCGAGCGCGCCGAGCTGCCCCGCCGGGCCGAGGCGGCGCTCGCCGTGGGCACGGTGGCCTTCGTCGCGCTGCTCACCTACGGGATCTACCACTACTCGGCGCGGTGGGTGGCCTTCGTCCTGCGCGAGTTCTCGGACGGGGACGCGCGCAAGACGTACTACCTCCTCCTGCCCTCCGTGCTCGCGGGTGCGGTGCTGGCCGCGATCGCACTGGTCTGCGGCCTCCTGTGGTGGGCCGGCGGGCGGGTGTGGCCCGCGCTGCGCGGGCGGGGAGCCGTCGTACTGATGACCGCGGCCCTCGCGACGGGCGCGCCGGGTGTCTTCCACGACGCCCTCCAGGCCCGGGAGCACACGTGGATGGGCTCCTGGACGATGCCCGCCTCACGGGTCGAGGCGGCGCGCTGGGTCCGCGCGCACAGCGCCCCCGAGGACGTACTGGTCACCAACAGCCACGGCTGGGAGTTGAACGACGCCCACGGACCCGGCTTCGAGAACACCCGCTCCTGGTGGCTCGGTGCCTACTCCGAGCGGTCGGTGCTGATCGAGGGCTGGGCGTACGCGCCCCGGATGATGGCGCTGACCCGCGGCGACGGCGCCGGGTACGACGGTCCGTTCTGGGACCGGGCGCTGTTCCGGCTGAACGAGGACGCCGTGTACCGCCCCACGGGGGCGGTCCTGCGCCGGCTGCACGACGAGTACCGCGTGCGCTACGTGGTGGTGCTGCGTACGGCGGGCGCCGAGTCACCGCGGCTTCGAGAACTCGCCGAGAAGGAGTTCGACAACGAGAAGGTCGCCGTCTACCGGATCCGGTGACGGACTGAGTGGCTGAGGGGCTGACGGGTCAGCTCTGGCCGGGTCCCGGTTTGCTGTCGTCGCTGTCGTCGCGGTCGCGGCTCCTCGACTCCGCCGCGCGGCGCAGCCGGAGGTGGCGGGCCGCGCCCTGCTCGGTGATGGCGTCGCCGACCATGGCTTTGACGGCGTCGCGCAGCCCGTGCAGGGCGTGGTGGCGGGCGGGGCCCGCACCCGGGTCCTCCCGCAGTTCCTTCACCAGGGCCCAGCAGAGCAGCAGCATCACGATCACGAACGGCAGCGCGACCAGGATGGTGGCCGTCTGGAGGGACTTCAATCCGCCCGCGACGAGGAGCACGGCGGCCACCGCGGCCATCAGCACGCCCCAGGTGACGACGAGCCAGGTCGGCGGGTTGAGGGAGCCCCGGCTGGTCAGCGAGCCCATGACGAGGGACGCCGAGTCGGCGCTGGTGACGAAGTACGTCATCACCAGGGCCATCGCGATCCACGAGGTGAGCGAACCGAGCGGGAGCGCGTCGAGCATCGCGAAGAGCGAGGCCTCGGTGCCCTCCTTGAGCTCGGCGGCCAGGTCGGCGACGCCGGTGGAGTCGAGGCGGATCGCGGTGCCGCCCATGACGCAGAACCAGACGACGGTGGCGCCGCTGGGGACCAGGAGCACGCCGACGAGGAACTCGCGGATGGTGCGGCCGCGCGAGATCCGGGCGATGAAGGTGCCGACGAACGGCGCCCAGGAGAGCCACCACGCCCAGTAGAAGATCGTCCACGCGCCGAGCCACGCGCTGTCGGTGAAGGCGCCGGTCTGGGTGGCCATCGGAAGCAGGTTGTGCAGGTAGCTGCCGACGCCGGCCGGGATCACGTCGAGGATGTAGACGGTCGGGCCGAGGACGAAGACGAAGAGCATCAGGGCGGCGGCGAGCACGATGTTGACGGTGCTGAGCCACTTGACGCCCTTGTGCAGGCCGGAGAAGGCGGAGAGTACGAAGGCGGCGGAGAGCGACCCGATGATGACCAGCTCGACGGTGGTCGAGTCCTCGACGCCGGTGGTGATCTCGAGCCCCTTCGCGACCTGGAGCGTGCCGAGGCCGAGGCTGGTCGCGGTGCCGAAGACCGTCGCGAAGACGGCGAGCAGGTCGATGGCCTTCCCCTGCCGGCCGTTGGCCCGCTCCTCGCCCATGAGGGGGACGAAGGCGGAGCTGAGGCGGTTGCCGCGGCCCTTGCGGAAGGTCGCGTAGGCGAGGGCGAGGCCGGCGATCCCGTAGATCGCCCAGGGGGTGAGGGTCCAGTGGAAGAAGGAGTAGTCGAGGGCGGCCCGCGCGGCGTCGCCGGTGCCGGGGGCCGCGCCGGAGGCGGGGGGCGGGAGCAGGTAGTGGGTGAGCGGCTCCCCCACCCCGTAGAACATCAGGCCGATCCCCATGCCGGCGCTGAACATCATCGCGATCCACGCGAGGTTCGTGAACTCGGGCTCCGAGTCGTCCTTGCCGAGGCGGATCCGGCCGAACCGGCTGATCGCGAGCACGACGCACATGACGAGGAACACGTCGGCGGCGATCACGAACAGCCACGCGAAGTTGTTCAGCACCCAGGCCAGGGCGGTGCTGGACGCCGAGTCGAAGGAGCTCTCGCCGAGCGCCGCCCAGGCCACGACGGCCAGGACGCAGACCACTCCGACGATGACGACGGTGCGGTCGGGAGTGCCGTCGTCCGGGCCGGGTGACCCCCCGCCCGGGGAATCCGGACGTGGCTGTTCCAGCGAATCCGTGCTCATGCGGCCACACTATGCAGGCGTATGTCCCCCTTTGGCCGCATGCCGCGCCAGGGTGTGGCCCAGGCCACACATGGGCATAGGAGGATCCTCCGGATAGGCTCCTGCGTGGGCGCGACTGCACTGTTCGATAGCAAGGGATTAGCAAGGTGACGGACGGAGCAGTAACTGAGACCGCGCGCGTGCTCATCGCCGCGGACAAATTCAAGGGCTCGCTCACGGCCGTTCAGGTCGCGGAGCGGGTGACGGCGGGCCTCCGCAAGGCCGTACCGGGCGTGGAGATCGAGACGCTCCCCGTCGCGGACGGCGGCGACGGCACGGTCGCGGCCGCGGTGGCAGCCGGTTTCGAACGCCGGGAGGTACGGGTCACCGGGCCCCTCGGCGACCAGGTCACGGCCGCCTTCGCACTGCGCGAGGGAACCGCGGTGGTCGAGATGGCGGAGGCCTCGGGCCTCCAGCTGCTGCCCGCGGGTGTCTTCGCCCCGCTGACGGCGACCACGTACGGCTCCGGCGAACTACTGAAGGCGGCACTCGACGCGGGAGCGCGCTCGATCGTCTTCGGTGTGGGCGGCAGCGCCACCACCGACGGCGGCGCGGGCATGCTGGCCGCGCTGGGCGCGGTCTTCCTGGACGCGAACGGCGAACCGGTCGGTCCGGGCGGCGGCGCGCTGGCAGCCCTGGCCTCGGCCGACCTGTCGGGCATCGACCCCCGCATCAAGGAGGTCGACTTCGTCCTGGCGAGCGACGTGGACAACCCGCTGACGGGTCCGAAGGGCGCTCCGGCGGTCTACGGCCCGCAGAAGGGGGCGTCGCCCGAGGACGTGGCGGCGCTGGACGCGGCGCTGGCGCACTTCGCGGTGGTCCTGGAGAAGTCGGCCGGCTCCCTGGCCGCCGAGGCCGCGCTCTCGCCCGGCGCGGGCGGCGCGGGCGGCATCGGCTACGGGGCGCTGCTGCTCGGCGCCTCCTTCCGTCCCGGCATCGAGCTGATGCTCGAAGTACTCGGCTTCGCGCCGGCGCTGGAGCGGGCCACGCTGGTCATCACCGGCGAGGGCTCGCTCGACGAGCAGACCCTGCACGGCAAGGCTCCGGCCGGTGTCGCGGCGGCGGCCCGCGCGGCGGGCAAGGAGGTCGTCGCGGTGTGCGGCCGGCTGCTGCTCACGCAGGAGGCGCTCCAGGCGGCCGGGATCCGGCGCGCCTACCCGCTCACGGAGATCGAGCCCGACCCTGCGGTGTGCATCGCCAACGCGGGGCCGCTGCTCGAGCGGGTGGCGGCGAACATCGCCGCCGACGTCCTCTGACCCGGCTTCCACCTCGTCCGGCGGCCCGGATCCCTGACCGGGGTCCGGGCCGCCGGCGTTCGCGGCAGGCCGGTGCCCGGGTGCCTGCGCGGGGGCCGGGGTCCTCTCCCCCACCCGCCCGGGGCGGCGCCCCTCAAACGCCGGAGGGCCGGTGGGTCTTGCCGCCGACCGCGTCGACGAGCTGAGCGGTGGTGACGACCCGGGCGAAGCTGCCGCCCTGGAGGTTGACGGCGGTGGCGGTGACCAGCTGTTCGGCCGTCAGCCGCGGCGCGTCCGGCCCGGGTCCGGCGGCCAGGTCGAAGGTGTGCGTGGCGTCGAGCGGTACGAGGACGTCGTAGCCGAGGTTTCCCGCCATCCTGGCCGTCGTCTCGACGCACATGTTGGTCTGGATCCCCGTGACCACGAGCTGCCCGATGTCCCGGGCCGTGAGCCAGTCGGCGAGGTCCGGGGTGCCGTAGAAGGCGGAGTTCACGGATTTGGTGATGTGCAGCGCCGCCCGGTCCGACCGCTCGGCGACGAAGTCCTTGAGGGCGTATCCGGGCTGGTCCGGCCCGAGGACCGAACCGGCGCGGGAGGCGTGCTGGACGACCACCACGGGGCGGCCCGTCTCCTGCCAGGCGTCCATCAGCGCGGCGATGTTGGCTTCGGCGGCCGGGTTGTCGCGCGGGCCCCAGAAGGCCGCGTCGTCGAAGCCCTTCTGGACGTCGATGATGAGCAGGGCACTGTCCGGGGTGATCTCGATCGAGTTCGTCATGACTCGATCCTCGGCGGCGCGAGCCCTTCGCGACAGCGGCGCCCCGGACCCGAACCGATGGGATCCTGCCGGTCTGGCAGTCCCTCCACAGGCCCCGGCCGGTCGCCCGGCCCCTGCGGGCGGCCGCCGCAAGGTCTTGCACACCCCCGCGCACCCGCGGCGGGACGACATCGCCCGCCTCCCGCGGATGCCCGATTTCCGGCTTTCCGGCGGCCTGGCGGACCCGCGCGAGCCCCAGGAGGCCCCTCACGCCTCCCGCAGGCCCCGCACCGCTTCCCGGGGCCTCTCCCGCCGATCGCGCCGCCCGGGCCCCACGCGCCCCTCGCAGCCCCCTTGACCGCCAGGAGGGTCGTGGCAGACTCACCGCCATGCACCGCGTCGCGATCGTCGTACAGCCCGGCATCCGCGCCTTCGACCTCGCCGTCATCACCGAGGTCTGGAGCCACGACCTCAGCCGCCTCGGCGTCGAGCCCTTCGAGCTGCGCCGGTGCGCCCTGGCCCCCGACCCGATCCCGCTTCCCGGCGGTCTGACCCTGACCCCGGACCGGGGGCTCGACTGGCTCGCCGGAGCCGACCTCGTCGTCGTGCCCGCCCTGGCCCGGCCCGGCGATCCGACGCCCGAGCCGGTCCTCGCGGCACTGCGGGACGCCCACGCCAGGGGGATCCCGGTGGCCGCCCTGTGCGCCGGCGCCTTCATCCTCGCCGAGGCCGGGCTGCTGGCCGGCCGCCGGGCCGTGACCCATTGGGCGCTGGCCCCCACGCTGGCCGGCCGCCACCCCGCCGTGCGCGTCGAGGAGGCCCCGCTCTACATCGAGGACGACGGGCTGTGGACCTCCGCCGGGGTCGCCTCCGGCATCGACCTCTGCCTCCACCTGGTCCGCGAGGCCCACGGCGCCGAGGCGGCCGCGGCCATCGCCCGTGCGATGGTGACGGGCCCCTTCCGCACCGGCGACCACGCCCAGTACCTGGACCGGCCGACGCCCGCCGCGGACCGGACCGCCGAGGCACTGGCCGCCGTACGCGAGCGGGCGCTGGGGCGCCTGCACGAGGCCCTGGACGTGGCCACCCTCGCCCGGTGGGCCGGAATGTCCCCGCGGTCCTTCGCCCGCCACTTCACCGCCGCGACCGGGACCACCCCGCACAAATGGCTCCTGCGTCACCGTCTGGACGAAGCCCGCAAACTGCTGGAACGCACGGACCATCCGGTCACCGAGGTGGCCCGGCGGGCCGGATTCGCCAGTGAGGTCACCTTCCGCCAGCACTTCGCCTCGTACGTCGGCACCAGCCCCCGCGCCTACCGGGCGACGGCTACCGCGCAGGCGCCTGCCCCAAACCCGGCGGACAGTGTTAGAAATGGCTCATGACCGGACGTTTTGGCCTGCCCAGGGGCTCTGATGGGGCGCCCGGGGACGGCTCCCCGTCCGGGCCGGGCCGGGCACGGGCCGGCCCGGACGGACCCGGCGGTCCCGCGCGGCGGTTCGCACGCCGCTTGACGCGCCGCTTCTCCCGGGCGTACGCGCGGCTCTCGCTCGGCGCGCGCAGCGTCGCAGGCCAGGTCTTCGCCCTCCAGGCGGTCATCGTGCTCGTGCTGATCACCGCCGCGACCGCAGCCCTCTTCTTCCAGGCCCGGTACGACGGTCAGCGCGACGCCCGCAACCGCTCGCTCGCGGCCGCCGAGGGCTTCGCCCACGCCCCCGGCCTGCCCGAGGCCCTGAGGTCCGCCGACCCCACCGCCGAGCTCCAGCCCCTGGCCGAGGCCGCCCGCCGGGCCTCGGGCGTCGACTTCGTCGCCGTGCTGGCCCCCGACGGGATCCGGTACACCGATTCCCTGCCCGAGCTGATCGGGCAGCGGGCCACCGGCGACCTCTCCCGGGCCGTGGCCGGGCAGTCCTTCACGGAGACCTTCGAGGGCCAGCCCAGCGACGTGGTCCGCGCGGTGGTTCCCGTACGGGACTCGGCGGGCGCGGTCGTCGGCCTGGTCTCCACCGGCATCGAGGTCGCCAACGTCGGCGACGTGGTGGAGGGCCAGCTGCCCCTGCTCCTCGGCGCGGCGGCCGGCGCCCTGCTGCTGGGCACCTTCGGCGCCTTCCTGGTCAGCCGCCGGCTGCGGCGCCAGACCCGGGGTCTGGGCGAGGCGGAGATGACCCGGATGAACGAACACCACGAGGCGGTTCTGCACGCCGTCCGCGAGGGCGTCCTGATCATCGACAGCGAGGGTCGGCTGCTCCTCGCCAACGACGAGGCCCGGCGCCTGCTCGACCTGCCGCCCGACGCGGAGCAGCGGCACGTCGGAGATCTGGGGCTCGACCCGCGCACGGCCGCCCTGCTCGCGTCGGGGCGGATCGCCACCGACGAGGTGCACCGGTCGGGCGACCGCCTGCTCGCCGTCAACGTACGCCCGACCAAGCCCTACGGGGGCCGCCCGTCGGGCAGCGTCATGACCCTGCGCGACTCCACCGAACTCGCCGCGCTCTCCGGCCGGGCCGCGGTGACGCGCGAGCGCCTCCAGCTCCTCTACGACGCCGGCGTGCGCATCGGGACGACCCTCGACGTGGTGCGCACCGCCGAGGAGCTGTCCGAGGTCGCGGTCCCGCGCTTCGCCGACTTCGTCACCGTCGAGCTGCTGGAGCCGGTACTGCGCGGCGAGGAGCCCGGCGTCGCCGCGCACACCGAGATGCGCCGGGCGGCCATGAGCGGGGTGCGCGCCGACTCCCCGCTGCAGCCCGTCGGCGACGTCATCCGCTTCGTGGTGCCGACCGCTCCGATGGCCGCGGCCCTGGACGCCGGGCGGGCGGTCCTGGCGGCGGACCTGAGCGCGGCCTTCGGCTGGCGGGCGCAGGACCAGGACGGCACCCGGGTGGCTCTGGCCTACGGCCTCCACTCGCTGATCTCCGTACCGCTCCAGGCTCGGGGCGTGGTCCTCGGCATGGCCAACTTCTGGCGGGCCGACACTCCCGAGGCCTTCGCCGAGGAGGACCTGTCCTTCGCGGAGGAGCTGGCGGCGCGGGCCGCCGTGTCCATCGACAACGCCCGCCGCTTCACGCGCGAGCACGCGGTGGCCGTGACCCTCCAGCGCAGTCTGCTGCCCCGGGTGCTGCCGGAACTGAGCGCCGTGGACGTGGCGTTCCGGTACCTGCCCGCGAAGGCGGGGGTGGGCGGTGACTGGTTCGACGTGATCCCGCTCGCCGGGGCCCGGGTGGCGCTGGTCGTCGGCGACGTGGTCGGGCACGGGGTGCACGCCGCCGCCACGATGGGCCGGCTGCGGACCGCGGTGCACAACTTCTCCACGCTCGACATGCCGCCCGACGAGCTGCTGGGGCACCTGGACGAGCTGATCGACCGCATCGACCAGGACGAGACCGCGGGGGCCGGGGCCGGGGCCGTCGGCGAGGGCGAGCCGTCCGGCGTCACCGGCGCCACCTGCCTCTACGCGGTCTACGACCCGGTGTCCGGCCACTGCACGATAGCCAGCGCAGGCCACCCCGGCCCGGCGCTGGTCGATCCCGACGGCCGGGTCCGGTACCCCGAGCTGCCGATCGGGCTGCCGCTGGGCGTCGGCGGGATGCCCTTCGAGGCCGTGGGACTGGACCTGCCCGAGGCGAGCCGGCTCGTCCTGTTCACCGACGGCCTGCTGGAGGACCGCGACCGGGACTTCGACACGGGCCTCGCCATGCTGACCGAGAGCCTGTCGCGGCCCCACCGCAGCCCCGACCAGGCCTGCTCCGACGTACTGGCCGCGCTGCTGTTCCCGGCGCCGAGCGACGACATCGCCCTGCTCGTCGCCGACACGCGGCGGCTGCCGTCCGACCGGATCGCGGAGTGGGACGTCATCCCCGACGACTCCGCCGACGTCTCACGGGTCCGCCGCGCGGGCGCCGCACAGCTGGCCGCGTGGGGCCTGGAGGGCATCTCCTTCACCGCGGAGCTGATCCTGAGCGAGCTGATCACCAACGCCATCCGCTACGGCAC
The DNA here is from genome assembly GCF_042736715.1 of Streptomyces sp. NPDC060049. Classification (NCBI taxonomy): domain Bacteria; kingdom Bacillati; phylum Actinomycetota; class Actinomycetes; order Kitasatosporales; family Streptomycetaceae; genus Streptomyces; species Streptomyces sp. NPDC060049. The sequence goes on along the minus strand of NZ_JBHWVV010000027.1, from coordinate 83,247 downwards.
CGACCCCATCAGGGTCCGGCTGCTCCGAGACCGCACGCTGATCTGCGAGGTGGCCGACGGCAGCAGCACCTCTCCGCACCTGCGCTACGCGGCCACGACCGACGAGGGCGGCCGCGGCCTGTTCCTCGTCGCGCAGTACGCGGAGCGCTGGGGCACCCGCTACACGGAACGCGGCAAGGTCATCTGGGCCGAACTCCCCCTGGCGGGCGCGGCGGAACCGGAGCCCCCGGACCTCATGAACCTCGAAGCCCTGGAGGACCTGGCCTGGTAGCCGGGCGTCTCGCGGTCGGGCGGGCTCACGGCCGTTCCGTGGCCGCGGGGTCTCGGAGCCTGGCGGCCAGCCGCGCCTTCGCCTCGGGCCATTCGTCGGCGAGCAGCGAGAAGTACACGCTGTCGCGCCAGGTACCGTCCGGGCGGCGGCGGTGGCGGCGCAGTACGCCTTCGCGCCGGGCACCGAGGCGTGCGATGGCGGCCTGGGAGCGGGTGTTGAGGTGGTCGGTCTTCAACTGGACGCGGCCCATGCCGAGGTCCTCGAAGGCGTGGGCGAGCAGGAGCAGCTTCGTCTCGGAGTTGACCGCGCTGCGCCAGTACGCGCGCCCGTACCAGGTCCAGCCGATCTCCAGCCGCTCGTCGGCCGGGCTGACGTCCAGGTAGGTGGTCCAGCCGATGGCCCGGCCGCTTTCGAGGTGGATGACGGCGAAGGGGACGTACTGGCCCCGCCCGGCGGCCTCCAGGACCGCGTCGAGCGTGGCGCCGAGCTCCTCCTCCGTCCGCGGCGCGGGGCCTCCCTGCCAGCGCCAGACCTCCTCGTCGTGGCCGCCGGCCTCGAAGAGGTCGGGGAGGTGGCTCCTGGTCAGGGGCTCGAGGCGGACGTGGCAGCCGGTGAGCACGGTGGGGCGGGGCAGCTTCGCGGACATGCCAGAAAGATAAGGCCTCCATTGCGCTAGAGACAAGTATTTATTGCGCTAGGGCAAACTGGTCGTCCGGGCCAGCAGGACGGCCACGTCGTCCTGCTGGGCCGCCGGCAGCAGCCGGGCCAGGATGCCGTCGCAGAGGGCTTCCAGCGGCTCGCCGGAACCCCTCAGCGCGCCCGCGAGCTCCGCCATCCCCTCGTCCAGGTCCCGGTCCCGCGCCTCGATCAGACCGTCCGTGTACAGCACCAGCAGGCTCCCCGGGGGCAGCCGCACCTCCTCGGTGCGGAAGTCCTGCCCGCCCGCGCCCAGCGGGGTCCCCGACGGGCCCTCGAGGAAGGTCACGTCCCCGGCCGGCGTGACGACGGCCGGCGGCGGGTGTCCGGCCCGCGCGACGACGCAGGCGCCCGTCGCCGGGTCGTGGACGGCGTAGACGCAGGTGGCCATCTCGTCCTCGCCCAGGTCGGCCACCACCGCGTCCAGCGAGCGGAGCATCTGCTCCGGCGGCACGTCGTGCCGCGCGAGCGTCCGTACCGCCGTGCGCAGCTGTCCCATCACTGCGGCCGCGTGGATGCCGTGGCCCATCACGTCGCCGATGACCAGGCCGGTCCGGCCGCCCGGCAGCTCGATCACGTCGAACCAGTCTCCGCCGACGTCGTGGTCGCTGGCCGGGAGGTAGCGGCCGGTCATCTCCAGGCCGGCGACCTCGGGCAGCGCGTTGTTGGTGAGGCTGCGCTGCAGGGTCAGGGCCGCCGCGCGCTGGGTCGTGTACATCCGGGCGTTGTCGATGTTGAGCGCCGCCCGGGCGACGACCTCGTCGATCAGCACGCAGTCCTGGTCGTCGAAGGGCTCGCGCCCGCGCAGCCGGGTCACGGCGACCGCCCCGAGCACCTGCCCGCGCGCGACGAGGGGGACCATCCGGGCCGAGCCGAGGGTCGCCAGGTAGCCGCGCAGCGCCCCCGCCCTCGGGTCGCTGACCAGGGCCGGGATGTCGGACACGTACAGGTTCATGGGCAGGCCCTCGGTGACGACCCGCTCGTAGGCACTGCCCTGCGGGATCTGGAAGGTCTGCCCGGCGACGAGTTTGGCGGTGGGTGCCTGCGGGTCCGGGAAGACGGCGGCCAGGCGCCGCAACAGCCCCCGCGTCGAGGCGGAGACGTCGTCGCCCTCCAGCACGGCTTCCAGCAGCTGTACGTCGGCCGAGTCCGCGAGCTGCGGTACCAGCACGTCCGCGGTCTCCTGGGCGGTCTGGCGCAGGTCGAGCGTGGTGCCGATGCGGGTGCCGGCCTCCGCGAGCAGGGCGAACCGGCGCCGGGCCTGCTCCGCCTCCGCCTGGGCCCGCTGCCCGTCGGTGATGTCGATGAGGGAGGCGATCAGGCCGAGCTGGCGCCCGGAACCGTCCAACAGCGGCGCGTACGAGCACGACCAGGTCCGGTCGTGGTCGGGGTCGGAGGGGGTGCGGCCGGTGCGGCGGACGTCGACGACGGCGGATCCGCTCTCCAGCACCTTGCGCATGAGGCCTTCCAGCGCGGCGGCGTTGACACCGGGCACGACCTCGGTGAGCCGTTTGCCGAGGTGGTCGGCGGCCGGTACCCCGTTCATCCGGGCGAGGGCGTCGTTGACGCGCAGGAAGCGCAGGTCCGTGCCGAGGGTGCCCAGGCCGATGGGCGACTGGGTGAACAGGCTCTGGAGCGCGGCGAGGGAATCGCGCATCCGCAGGACCTCGGTGGTCTCCACGGCGATGAGCATGGCCCCGGTGCGCCCTTGCGGGTCGGCGGCGGGGACGATCCACATCTCCATCGCGACCCGGTGGCCGTCGCGGTGGCGCACGGGCAGGGTGCCGACGACGGTCTCCCCGGCCTGGACCCGGCGGGTCAGGTCGGCGGCGAGCTCGCGGTTGGCGTCGGGGACGAGCAGCGAGGAGCCCGACCGGCCGATGATGTCCTCGGGGCGGTGGCCCAGGAGGTCCTGGGCGGCCAGGGACCATTCGACGACGCGCCCGTCGGCGTCTTCCCGCCACAGGGCGATCGGGAGCAGCTCGCGCAGGACGCCCGCGTAGCCCACGGCCCCCACCGGCTGCTCCGGCACCTCGCTCGTCTGCTGGTACGTGTCCACTGTGCCGACCTCACCCCGGGGGGCCCGATTCCTACCGATTCACCCTATCCGAGGCATCGGGGACCGGCGCTGCGTCGGGTCCGAGCGGGGGAGCGCGGGAGCAGCGGATCGCGGTGCAAGCGGTCCCCGGGGCCTCGGACGGGTCCGGCCCGGCCCCGAGGTCCCGTCCCCCGACGGCCCCCCTGCCGCCCGGGGCAGGGAGCCGTCCGGGGACGGCTACTCCCAGTCGTCCCAGGGCGGGTCCACCTCTTCGTCCTCCGGGCCGAAGAGCGACTCCTCCCCCGGGCCGGCCGGCCTCCCGCCCGCCGCCACCGCGACCGGCTGGGCCACGGCCGCGGGGGCGGCCTGCGCGGGCACGGTCACCGCGACCGCCGCGACCGCCGCGACCGCCGGGGCCACCGGGGCCACCGGGTCCACCGGGTCCACCGGGGCGGCATCCGTCCCGTTCAGGGTCTCGAGGATGCCCTCGGCGTACTTGGTCAGCTTCGCCTCGCCGACACCGTTGATCGTGCCCAGCTCGGCGACCGTGGCCGGCACCCGGGTCGCGATCTCCCGCAGCGTCGCGTCGTGGAAGACGACGTACGCCGGCACTCCCTGCTCCCGCGCGGTCTCGGCGCGCCACGCGCGCAGCGCCTCGAAGACCGGCACCGCCGCCGCCGGCAGGTCGACCGGCACGCGCGCGCCCTTCCCGGAGCGCGACCCGCCGGCCTCCTTGCGCGACGTTGCGGCGGCCGGCGCCGCCTCCTTGCGCATCAGGACGTTCCGGCGGCCCCCGAGCACCTCGCCGCTGGCCTCCGTCAGCACCAGCGTCCCGTAGTCGCCCTCCACGGCCAGCAGTCCGAGCGCCAGCAGCTGCCGTACGACCCCCCGCCATTCCGCCGTGCTCAGGTCCGTACCGATCCCGAAGACCGAGAGCCCGTCGTGGTCGAACTGGATGACCTTGGCCGTCTTCTTGCCCTGGAGGATGTCGACGATCTGACCGGCACCGAACTTCTGCCGCCGTTCCTTGGCCAGCCGCCACACCGTGGACAGAAGCTTCTGCGCCGCGACCGTCCCGTCCCAGGACTCGGCCGGCGTCAGACAGGTGTCGCAGTTGCCGCAGGCGGGCGCGCCCGACTGGCCGAAGTACGCCAGCAGCCGCTCCCGGCGGCAGCCGACCGTCTCGCAGAGCGCGAGCATCGCCTCCAGGTGCCCGGACAGCGCGCGGCGGTGCGCGTCGTCGCCCTCCGAGCCCTCGATCATCTTGCGCTGCTGCACCACGTCCTGGAGCCCGTAGGCCAGCCATGCCGTGGCCGGCTCCCCGTCGCGCCCGGCCCTGCCGGTCTCCTGGTAGTAGCCCTCGACCGACTTGGGCAGGTCCAGGTGCGCGACGAAGCGCACGTCCGGCTTGTCGATGCCCATGCCGAAGGCGATCGTGGCCACGACCACGACCCCGTCCTCCCGCAGGAACCGCGACTGGTTCGCCGCGCGCGTGCGGGCGTCCATCCCGGCGTGGTACGCCACGGCGTCGATGCCGTGCTCCACCAGGGAGGCAGCCGTTTTCTCCACCGAGGCCCGCGAGAGGCAGTAGACGACGCCGGCGTCCCCGGCGTGCTCGGTCCGGATCAGCTCCAGCAGCTGCTTGAGGGGATTGTTCTTCGCGACGATCCGGTACTGGATGTTCGGCCGGTCGAAGCCGGCCACGAAGTGGCGGGCTTCCTCCAGGCCGAGGCGCGCCGCGATCTCGGCGTGCGTCGCCTCGGTGGCCGTCGCGGTCAGCGCGATGCGCGGCACCTTCGGCCAGCGCTCGTGCAGCATGGACAGGGCGAGGTAGTCGGGCCGGAAGTCGTGGCCCCACTGGGCGACGCAGTGCGCCTCGTCGATGGCGAAGAGCGAGACCGTGCCCCGGTCGAGCAGCCGCTGCGTTCCCTCGGTGCGCAGTCGCTCGGGAGCCAGGTAGAGCAGGTCCAGCTCGCCGGCGAGGAACGCCTGCTCGACCGAACGCCGCTCGTCGGAGCCTTGCGTGGAGTTGAGGAATCCGGCCCGTACGCCGAGCGCGTTCAGCGCGTCGACCTGGTCCTGCATCAGCGCGATCAGCGGGGAGACCACCACTCCCGTACCCGCTCTGACCAGCGCCGGGATCTGGTAGCAGAGCGATTTGCCCCCGCCGGTCGGCATCAGCACCAGGGCGTCGCCGCCGCCGACGACGTGCTCGATGATCTGCTGCTGCTCGCCGCGGAAGGAGTCGTACCCGAAGACGCGCTGGAGCACCTGCGGGGCGTCGGGGATTTCGGCGGCTGCTTGCGAGGAGGTCATCCCAGAAGCCTAGCGACCCCCGGGGACACTCCACTCCGGATCGGGACGAACGGCGTCGCGGGGAGGGGGCGGCCCGTGGGGAGAAGGCTCGGCCGCAGCACCGACTGACACTCGTTCCGGGATGATCCTGCTGTCCCAGCAGCACCGGCGCAGCACATCGGCATCGGAGCTTCCGGGCTGGTCCCGACGGGGCCGTCCACGCCGACGCGGCGCGCAACGGCGTCAGGAACCCTTCCCCCGCAGGTGGCGCCAGACGGCCTTGGCCGCGTTGTGGCCCGACATGCCGTGCACGCCGGGGCCCGGCGGGGTGGCCGAGGAGCAGAGGAAGACGGCCGGGTGGGCGGTCGAGTACGGGGACAGGCTGAGCTTGGGGCGCAGCAGGAGCTGGAGCCCGGAGGCCGCGCCGCAGGCGATGTCACCGCCGATGTAGTTCGGGTTGCGGGCGGCGAGCTGCGGCGGACCGGCCGTGGCGCGGGCGAGGACGAGGTCGCGGAAGCCGGGGGCGAAGCGCTCCAGCTGGCGCTCGACGGCCTCGGTGAGGTCGCCGTCCCAGCCCGCGGGGACGTGCCCGTACGCCCAGAAGACGTGCTTGCCCTCGGGCGCCCGGCCGGGGTCGACCAGGCTGGGCTGGGCGGTGATGAGGAACGGGTTGCGCGGGGCCCGGCCGCCGGAGGCCAGTTGCAGGGCCGCGTCGATGTCCCGGCTGCGCGGGCCGATCTGGACCGTGCCGGCGCGGCGCGGCTCCTCGGCGGTCCAGGGGACGGGGCCGTCCAGGGCGTAGTCGATCTTGAACACGGAGGCGCCGTAGCGGTAGCCGTCGTACGCACTGCCCAGGCGCGCGATACGGGCGAGCGCGGTCGGCGAGGTGTCGAAGACGTACGCCCGGGCCGGCGGGAGGTCGTCGAGCCGCTTGACCTCGAAGCCGGTGTGGACAGTGCCTCCGAGGTCGCGCAGGTACGCGGCGAGGGCGTCGGAGATGGACTGCGAGCCGCCGCGCGGCATCGGCCAGCCGTTCGCGTGCGCGGCGAGGGCGAAGACCAGGCCGACGGCGCCGGTACCGATCCCGCCGAGCGGGGCGATGACGTGCGCGACGAGTCCGGCGAACAGCGCGCGGGCCCCTTCGTCCTCGAAGCGGCGCAGCAGCCAGGTGGACGGCGGCAGGCCGACGAGTCCGAAGCGGGCGAGGGTGAGGGGGTCGCGGGGCAGCGCGGTGCCGGGCAGCGACATGAAGTCACGGGCCAGGGTGTCCCACTTGCCGAGGAAGGGATCCACCAGCCGCCGGTACGTGCCCGCGTCGCGCGGGCCGAAGGAGGCGGCCGTCTCGGCGACGGAGCGGGAGAGCACGGCAGCCGAGCCGTCGTCGAAGGGGTGCGCCATGGGCAGCGGGGCGTGCAGCCACTCCAGCCCGTACCGCTTGAGCGGCATCGTGGCGAAGACCGGGGAGCCGACGCCGAGCGGGTGCACCGCCGAGCAGGGGTCGTGGCGGAAGCCGGGGAGGGTCAGCTCCTCGGTCCGCGCCCCGCCGCCGACGGTGTCGGAGGCCTCGAAGACGGACACCGAGAAGCCGCGCCGGGCCAGTTCCACGGCGGCCGTCAGCCCATTGGGCCCGGCACCCACCACGACCGCATCGAGAATCGACGGCACTTGCGACTCCTTCGTCCGGTGGCGGCACCGCCCCCAGGGTATTGCGCGTGTCCAGGGGTGCAATCCTCGATCCGCGCCAACTCCGTTCGCCGTGGGCTCACTCGCCCCGCAGCAGTTCCCGGACGCGTACCGTCGTGGCCTCGTCCCGGCCGACCGCGAACGGCAGCGCGTTGTCCCGGTCCACCCGGAAGGGGACCCGGTCGACCGTGCTCTGCGCGCCGCCGGCCTCGGCGACCAGCAGCAGCCCGGCCGCGTGGTCCCAGGCCGACGGCCAGGTGAAGGCCAGGCCGTCCATCTCTCCCCGGGCCACCCGCAGGTACTCCAGCCCCGCAGAACCGCACGGGCGGGCGGCCACCCCGGGTACGTCCAGGCGCGCCAGGATCCGCTGGTCGTCCTCGGAGGTGTACAGCGGGTGGGCCGTGGCGATCCGCAGGTCCGCGCCCGGCTCGGGCGCACCGCTGTGGATCCGCACCCCGTTGACGTACGCACCCTGCCCGCGCACGGCGGTGGACATCTCCTCCAGCGCCGGGGCGAAGGTCCAGGAGGCGAGTATCTCCCCGCGGTGTGCGAGCGCGACCAGCGTGCAGAACGCGGGGTCGCCGTGCACGAACTGCCGGGTCCCGTCGACGGGGTCCACGATCCAGACCGGGGCGTCGGCGCGCAGCGCCCGGTACACGTTCGGATCGGCGTGCACCGCTTCCTCACCGACCACGGCCGACCCGGGCAGCAGCCGCGTCAGGGCTGCCGTGAGGTACTCCTCGGCCTTGCGGTCGGCGTCGGTCACCAGATCGTGCGGGCCGGCCTTCTCGTCCACCTCGTGGTCGGCGAGCCGGCGGAATCGCGGCATGATCTCGATCGCCGCCGCCTTGCGGACGGCCTCGTCGACGGCGGACAGGTCACGGGCGAGGAATTCATCGATCATGCCTCCAGCAAAGCACGACCGGCTGACAAACCCCACCGACGGAACGGGCGGACCGCCGACCTCCGGGTGGCCCGCGGGTGAACGGCGCCGGCCCGGCCGCCCCGCCCCCCGGCGCGGTACGGACCGGGTCACCGCACTAGTCGGTGGCGAGGTCGCCGGCCTCGGGGGTGCGCGGGGCCGCGTGCTCGAAGTTCCCGTCCTGGCCCTGCGGCGCGACGCTGACGTGGTTGTCCGCGAAGGCGGGCCCCGCGCCCAGCGCCGCCAGGGCGAAGGCGGCGGTGGCGGCTGTGGCGGCGGTTCTGAAGTCCATGACGGTCCCCCCGGTCCGGCCGGCCCTCGGGCGGGCCGGCTCGGGGACCAGGCTGTCAGGAGCGGGCGGAGTCCTGCAACATCGACGGGACGATCGCCTCCCGCACGGCCCGCCCCGCCGCGCGGTGCTCGGCGGCCGCGACCGGATCCGTCCCGTCGAGCAGGACGGCGATCCCCTCGTGCGCGAGCGCCTCCTCGTGCCGGTAGCCCAGTGCCGGGGCCAGCTCCAGCGCCTGCCGGTGCAGCCGCAGGGCTTCCTCGGGAAGGCCCGCGAGCCGGCAGGTCTCCCCGTAGCCGTTGAGGAAGCGGATCTTCCAGTGCTCCTCGAACAGCTCGTCCAGCAGTGCGAACGCCTCCCGGTGACTGGTCAGCGCCTCCTCGTAGCGGCCCATCTGCCGCAGCGCGACGCCGAGGCAGTTGAGGCACCAGGCCTCGTTGTTCATGTGGCCGTCCTCGCGGGCCAGTGCCAGCGCCCGGTGCAGGTGCTCCGCCGCCTCCTCGGGCGCCTCGCCGGCGATGGCCACGCCGAGCGTGATCCGGGCCGTCAGCGTGGGCGGCCACGACGGGTCCGCGTGGGGGATGTCCAGCACGTCCCGGGCCCGCCGCGCCGCCTGCTCCCGGTGTCCCAGCTGGAGCATCGCCCAGGCCTCCGCCGCGGCCGCGTGGGCCGCGCCGGCCGGGGAACCGCCCTCCTCGAACAACTTCCCCGCCAGCGCGAAGAGTTCGAGCGGTTCCTCGGCGCTCCCCTCCTCCCACCGCAGGTAGCCGCGCCGCATGGCCAGTTCGGCTTCCGAGCGCGTGTCACCCGCCTCGGAGGCCCGGATCGCGGCCGCCTCGTACGCGGCCCCGGCCTCCGCCGTCCGGCCCGCGTTGTAGCGGGCGAAACCCAGATCGCTGTAGGCCTCGGCCAGTCGCAGCGGATCGCCCAGGCGCTCGGCGGCGGCGAGCGACCGCTCGAAGAGGTAGTTGAGGTGCGTCGTGCCGCAGCGACGCGCGAAATAGGCCCGCAGGAAACGCGGCAGCTCGCACACGTGCACGTCGGCCCCGACGGCGACCGCGGTCTCGAAGACGGCGATGAGGTTCTCGTACTCCGAGACGAGCCAGGCCAGGGCCGCGTGCTTGTCCGTGAACCGCGGCAGCGCGGCCGGGGCCCGTCCCGCGGTGGGCGCCCGGCCGGGCGACAGGACCGGCATCGCGGCGTCGGCCGCGGCCGCCGCGTGCACGTAGTAGTCGAGGAACCTGGCCAGCGCCCGTTCCCGCTCGGCCTGCGGGTCCTGCAGAGCACAGGCCTGGCGGGCGTGCTGGTGCACGAGGTCGTGCAACCGGTAGCGGCCGGCCGTCGGCTGCTGGACGAGGTGCGCGTCGACCAGGTCCTCCAGCATCTCCCGGGCGCCTCGCAGCGGCACGTCCGCCAGCGCCGCCGCCAGGTAGGCGTCGAAGGACCCCCCGGGCAGCAGGCCCAGCATCCGGAACAAGCGGGCGTGGGCCCGGTCCAACTGCCGTACGGACATGGCGAACGCGGTGTCGAACTCGCTCGCGCCCTCCGCCAGCCGCTCGACGAGGATGCCGACGGTCCAGCCCGGCCGGTGCCGCAGCCGGGCCGCGGCCAGCCGCAGGGCCAGCGGCAGATGGCCGCAGAGCCGCAGTACCTCGGCAGCGGAATCCGGTTCGCGGGCGAGGCGGCCCCCGGGGCCGCCGGGGTCGCCGCTGGCACGGGCCAGCAGCTGCGCGCTCTCCTGCGGGCTCAGCACGTCCAGGGACACCGGGGGAACCTCGTCCAGGCCCAGCAGCCGGTTGCGGCTCGTGATCAGGACGACGGAGGGTCCCGCTCCGGGCAGCAGCGGACGGACCTGGTCGGCGTCGGCGGCGTTGTCGAGGACCACGACGGCCCGTCGGCCGGCCAGTTCCGACCGCCAGCAGGCGGCCAGCTGCTCGATGCCCTCCTGCGGGACCCTCTCTGACGGGACGTCGAGCGCGCCGAGCAGCATCCTCAGCGCGGAGTCCGGATCGAGCGGCTCCCGGCCTTCGGTGAATCCGTGCAGGTCGACGTAGAGCTGGGCGTCGGGGTAGTCGGCGGCGAGCCCGTGCGCGGCGTGCACCGCGAGGCAGGTCTTGCCGACGCCGGCCATACCGTCGACGGCGACCACCCGGTGGCCCTCCAGCGCGGCGAGCACGGTGTCGAGCTGGGCCTCGCGTCCGGTGAAGTCGGGCACGTCGCGCGGCAGGTCGTTGCGGGGTTTGGGCTGGACCTGGCGGCTGGCCTTCGGGGGCGCCGGCAGCGGGTTCGAGGACCGTTCCCACAGGGGCCGCAGCGGGCGGGGGTCGCGCTTGACGAGCCGGCAGAGGGCGACCACCGCGGGCCACGGGGGCACGGTCCGCCCGCCGAGGTAGCGCGAAAGCGACGAGGAGCTGAGGCCGGTGTCCCGCGCCAGGGCGCGTACGCCGAGTCCGGACAGTTCCTGGAGCAGGCGCAGCCTGGCGGCCAGCTCCTCCTGAGGGCCGGCCTCGGCCTGCCGCTGTTGTGCGTCCACCGTTCCCCCGCTCCCGTGTCCCACTGCGGCAGAAGTATTCCGGGGCCGGTCGGCGCTGGTCAATGCAGTTCCGGCTGTCCCACGGCGTCCCACCGTCATCGCCCGGACGCGCCGGGACGGCTGTCATGGAGTCACACCCCGGGGGAACCGGGGAACCAGACCGGAAGAGGAGCGAACACCATGCAGTCTCGTATGCAGAACCCCGCCGTCGTACTGTCCGACGCCATGCAGCCCATCCAGCAGATCTTCAAGGCCGTGCACTCCGGCGGGGTGGACGAGCAGACGCTGGAACTGGTGCACCTGCGGGTCAGCCAGATCAACGGCTGCAGCGCGTGCGTCGACGGCGGCGCCAAGTCGGCCCGCAAGGCCGGAATGAGCGATGAGCGCCTGGCCGCGGTCGCCGCCTGGAGGGAGGCGCCGTACTTCACCGACGAGGAGCGGGCGGCCCTGACGCTGGCCGAGGCCGCGACACGGCTGGCCGACCGCCCCGACGCGGTGAGCGACGAGGTCTGGGACACGGCCGCCACCTACTTCGACGAGAAGCAGCTGGCCGCGATCGTCCTGATGATCGGTGTCACCAACATGTTCAACCGCCTCAACGCCACGACCCGCCAGATCGCCGGCGCCTGGGGCTGAGGGGCGCGAAAGGCCCCCGCTCCCGGCACGGCGACGACGCCCCCCTCAGCCAACGCCCGTAAGGAACAACGCGATGACGAACACGAAGAAGCCCTCCGAGAACACCACCGCGACCGGCACGGCCTTCCAGGGGTTCACGGACGAGGAGCGGGGCGCGATGAAGGAACGCGCCCGGGAACTGAAGGCGTCGGCGCGCCGCGGGTCGCGCGCCGACAAGGCGGCGGAGGAGGAGGCCGCCGTGGTCGCGAAGATCGCCGAGATGCGGGACTCGGACCGGGTCATGGCGGAGCGGTTCCACGCGATCGTCAAGCAGAGTGCGCCGGAGCTCGCGCCGAAGCTCTGGTACGGGATGCCCGCGTACGCCAGGGACGGGAAGGTGGTCTGCTTCTTCCAGAGCGCGGAGAAGTTCAAGGCGCGCTACGCGACGCTCGGCTTCAGCGACCAGGCGCACCTCGACGAAGGCTCCATGTGGCCGACCTCCTACGCCTTGAGGGAGCTGACCGCCGCCGACGAGGCGAGGGTCGGCCTCCTCGTGAAGACGGCGGCGGGCTGAGCCGCCGCGAAGCTTGCGGACCCCCGTGGACGCCGCGCACCACGGGGTCAGCGGGATTGGTCATCGAGCCGGGATTCCACCGTTCCTCCCCCTGTCGGCCCGGGCGTTGGGCGGGCCGCGATCCTGCGGTGCCAGGCGGAGGCACCGACCGCCGCGAGGATCGACGTGGTGCCGCCGGCGGCCAGCGCGACCCTCGGGTCCGAGGCGGCGGCCAGCCAGCCGATCAGTGGACCTCCGATGGCCGTACTCCCGTTCAGGACGAGGACGTACAAGCTCACCACCCGGCCCCGCATCTGCATGTCACTGGCCAGTTGCAGGGTGGCGCTCACGCCCGAGGTGAAGAGCATGCCGCACAGGCCCGTACAGGTCAGCAGGGCGCAGAACAACACGAAGGAGGGCGACAGCGACGCCGCGACCTCCAGTATCCCGAAGCACAGGGCCGCGCCGGTCAGCATCGCGGGCCGGACCTCTGTGCGCCGGGCCGCGGCCAGGGCTCCGCAGAGGGATCCCAGGGCAAGGAGCGTGGTGAGCAGGCCGTACGCTTCGGGGCCCCGGCCGAAGACGGTCTTGGTGAAAGAGGACAGGAACACCGGGAAGTTGTAGCCGAAGGTGCCCACGGCGGCCGCCATGCTGATCGGTATCACCAGCCCGGGCTGCCCGGACACGTAGCGCAGACCCGCCCTGACCTGCTTGCGCGCCCGGGCCGCGCGCGGCCCGGCACGCAGGTCCCGTTTCCGCATCAACAACAGGGCCAGCACCACGCAGAGGTAGGTGCCGGCATTGAAAGCCATGGCCCAGGAGCCGCCGACACCGGCGATGAGTACGCCCGCCACCGCCGGGCCGGTCACCTTCGCGAGCTGCCCGGCAGCCGAATTGAGCCCGAGGGCCGCACTCACGCCCTCCCGGCCCACCAGTTCCGTCACGAACGCCTGCCGGGTCGGGATGTCCACCGCGATCAGCACCCCCAGCAGGGCGGCGATCAGGTAGACGTGCCAGACACGGATGTCCCCGGTGAAGGCGAGCAGGGCCAGCACCCCGGACAGGGCGCCCATCAGGCTCTGCGTGGCGAGCAGTACCCCCCGCTTGGGCAACCGGTCGGCGATGAGGCCGCCCCAGAGACCGAAGAGCAGCAGGGGCACGCTTTGGAGGGCCATCGTGATGCCGACCGCGAAGGTGCTTCCGGTCAGCTCCAGGACGATCCAGTCCTCGGCGACGCGCTGCATCCAGGTGCCGGTGTCCGACACGACCTCCCCGGCGAGGAACAGCCGGTAGTTGCGGTGGCGCAGCGCCTTCGAGGCGTTGCCCCGGCCCGCTCCCTCCCGCTTCCTCGGCCCCGGCAGGCTCGTCACAGCGCTCGCCCGGCCGAGCACGTCTCATGCGTGGGCACCATGGATCGTCAGCCGTCCGCGATCTCGACGCGATAGACGTTGGTCTGTCGCCGTTCGAAGCCGAGCCGTTCGTAGAGCCGGTTGGCGGCCTCCCTCGACGGACGGGACGTCAGGTCCACGGTGCGCGCCCCCGCAGCCCGCGCGGTATCGAGCGCCGCGGTGATCAATGCGGCGCCCACCCCCGCCCCGCGCGCGGCCGTGTCCACGACCACGTCTTCGATCCAGGCCCGCAGTCCCGTGGGGAGCGGGAACATCGCCAGTGTCAGGGTGCCGACGATCCGGCCGTCCAGACGGGCGACCAGGAGGGTGCTGGCGTCGCTCTCCACGATCTTCGTGAGCGTTTGCGCGGTCAGCGGCTTCGCACTGCCGGAGAGCTGGGACAACAGCGCGGACAGGGCGTCCACCGTCTCGCTCTCCGGACTCCGTACGGCTTCGACGAGAAGGTCCACGGGTCACCGGCCCCCTGTCGTGACGGCGGGCGCGGGCGCCGCCACGGCGCGGCGGAACCGCTCGGCGATGCCTGCCAGATCCTCGGACACGCGGGGCGGTGGGGCGTCGGCGTCGGGTGCCACGAGGCAGCGGATGAAGACCGGCCGGCGGCAATCCCGGGCGATGCGCGGAAGGTGGGTGGACAGGTGGTCCTCCTCGGTGAAGACGTGCGTGTCCCGAATGCCGCACGCGCGGGCCCAGGCGCTCAGGTCGGTGGTGTGTCCCGGCGTCGGCTGGCCGCCGGTGGAGTCGTAGCGTCCGTCGTCCAGTACGGCATGGATCAAGGGAAGGTCCGTGGCGGCGCCCGCCGCAATGAGGCCCACGGGATTCATCAGCAGGCTACCGTCACCGTCGACGACCAGCGTGGTTCTCCTGGCCGACAGGGCGAAGCCCGTGCCGATCGACAGGGCGAGGCCCATCGAGCCGGTCATGTAGAAGTGGTGGTCCTGGCGGGTCATCGAGGCGGCGATGCGCGAGATGTAGCCGGTCGCGAAGATTGCCGGCAGGTGCGGCACGGCGGCCACGATCGCCGCGACGGCCGCCGATTTGGTGAGGGTGCGGGACATGGCGCTACGACCTCCAGGAGAACGCGTCGGGCCGGACCAGGAGGGCGTAGGCGCGCCGCTCCTCGGTGAGGACGCGGTGGGCGACGGCCAGTTGCTCGTCGGCCCGCTCGCTCACCAGGCACGCGGATTCCACTCCGAGGCCTGCCAGGATCGGCTCCGTCAGCTGCCCCATCACGAGGTTCTCCGACGTCCGGTCGGGATGGATTCCGCGCAGGCTGACCACGAGCAGCATGGGGATGCGATACGGCACGACGAGGGACGCCAGCGCGTTGACCGACTGGCCGAAACCGGAGTTCTGCATCAGTACCACGGGGGTCCGTCCGGCGAGCGCGGCCCCGGCCGCCATCGCGACGGCGTTGTCCTCCCGCGCGACCACGTGGTAGTCGTCGCGGTCTCCCAACAGGGAGAGCAGCGGCGCCAGTACGCCGCAGGGCGTCCCGAAGTAGGGGCCCAGCCCCCGTGTGATCAGACCGTCGTGGACCGACCGCGCCGCGCGTGCGCCCGGCTCCACGTCCCTTGCGCCCAGCGCACGGTCACGCATGTGGGCTCCCTTCCTCTTCTTCCTCGTCACGCACGGGCCGTTGCCCTTGCCCTTCAGATCCGGCGGACAGGGGCGGTCCGCTGCGGGAAGACCTCTCGGTGACCATCGCGGCGAGCCGTCGCAGCCCCTCGTCGATCCGGTCAGGTGTCAGCTGGCTGTACGAGAGCCGCAGGCGCCGCGCGGTCTCCGGGGCATCGAAGAAGTGCCGCATGGGCGTCCAGAGCACCCCGTGCTCCGAGGCGGAGTGCGCCAGGAGCTCGTCGTCGGCGGGGAAGGGGACGTCCAGGACGAGGAAGAACCCGCCCTTGGGGACGTTCCACCGCACACCGGAGCCACGGCCCGGCGGGAAGTGGCGCATGAGGCCGGCCAGGATCCTGCGCCGGTTGGCCCGGTAGAGCTCCCGCTCCCGTTCGTTGGCCTGCGCCAGGCTGTACCCGCATGCGAGCAGCTTGCCTGCGATGACGGCCTGGGCGATCGGTGAGGTGTTCACCGTCAGCATGCTCTTGATCTTGGCGAGCTGGTCCGCGAGCAGCGACACGCCGCCTGCGGCGTCCGCGACCCGCTGGTCGGCCACCACGAAGCCGACCCTGGCGCCCGGCAGCGCGCTCTTGGCGTACGAGCCGAGATACAGGACGCGGCGGTGGCGGTCCAGTGACTTGAGCGTGGGGATACGCGTCCCGGTCGCGGTGAAGAGGCCGTAGGGGTTGTCCTCGATCAGGAGCAGGTCTTCGCGCCGTGCCAGGTCGAGGAGCCTGTGACGGGTCTCCAGATCGAGGCTGACGCCCATGGGGTTGGCGAAGTCCGGTACGAGGTAGCAGGCGCGTGGGCGCAGCCCTTCACGCCGGGCCCGCTGCACCACCGAGGCCAGGTCCGCGAGGTCGACGCCCCGGGGACCGCCGCGCACGGGCAGCACGGGGAGGTCGATGAGGCTCGCCGCGCCGGTGAGCCCCACATAGGTCGGGGAGACCGCCAGTACGACGTCCCGCTCGTCCCCGCGCAGTGCCCGCAGGACGAGGAAGAGGGCCTCCTGGCAGCCGACGGTCACCACCAGGGCCTCGGGGTCGGCCTCGATCCCCTCGTCGGTCCTGAGGTTCTCGGCGATCAGGTCGTGGATGACGCCCTTGGTCCTGCCGTACTGGAACAGGGTGCGCGCGGCCTCCTCCCGGCTGAGGTGCTGCTGCTCCCGCAGGTGGCGTTCGTACGTCCTGAGGTACCGGTGGATCTGGTCCACGTCGAAGAACCCTTCGAAGGGCCTCCCCGCGGCGAAGGAGATCGCGTCCGGGTACCGCGAGGCGATCTCGTTCAGGAAGGTCATCGACTCCGACACGGGGTCCGTGAGCGACCGGTGCAGCCGTCCGAGTTCGAGATCGATGTCGAGATCGCCGTCGGTGTCGGTGTCGGTGTCGGTGTCGCCCGGAGCGGGCGGGACCGGCGTGGCGGGGACGGAAGCGGGCAGGCTCCTCACCGGTGGCCTCCGTCCTGCGCCGTCGCACCCCTGCGCACGTGCACGTTCCGTACGTCCGCCGGGTGCGCGCACCCGGTCAGACCGAGGGCGTCCCTGAATTCCGCCTCCAGCAGGCCCAGCACTTGCTGAACCCCCTGTTGCCCGCCGAGGGCGAGACCCCAGAGCAGCGGGCGTCCGATCAGTACGCCGTCGGCGCCGAGGGCGAGGGCCTTGAGTACGTCGGTTCCCCGGCGGACTCCGCTGTCGAGCAGGATCTGGATGCGGTCGCCCACCGCGGAGCGGACCGCGGGGAGCGCGTCGATGCTCGCAACGACGCCGTCCAGTTGCCGGCCTCCGTGGTTCGACACCACGACCGCGTCGGCGCCGCATTCGGCGGCCCGTGACGCGTCGTCCGGCGCCAGGACGCCCTTGATGACGAGGGGCAGCGCGGTCGCGCTCCGCAGCTTCTCGACGTGCCGCCACGTCAGGTCCGGCTCGAAGGCGCGTTCGGTGTGCGCGGCGACGGCCGATCCCCCACCCGCGGCGCGGGGACGAGTCCGGCTCGCCGCGGCCGGCGCGTCCACCACCTCGGCGGTGAGGTTGGCGGCGGTCACCGACGCCGGAAGCGCGAAGGCGTTGCGCACGTCGCGGATCCGGCGGCCCATCCACGGTACGTCGACGGTGAACACGAGGGCCGTGCATCCCGCGTTCTCCGCACGCCTGACGAGATCGAAGGTGGCCTCGCGGTCGCGCAGCCAGTACAGCTGGAACCAGAGGGTCCCGGCCGCGGCCGCGACCGCTTCCAGCGGTTCGCTGCTCAGGGTGCCGGTGGTGAAGGGGATCCCCGACTCCTTGGCCGCGCGGGCCGCGGCGAGTTCCCCCTCGGGGTGGACCAGGGCCTGGTACGCCATGGGGGCGGTGGCCATGGGAAGGGCCGCCTCGGTGCCGAGCAGGGTGGTGGCCGGGGATCCGTCGGACCGGTCGGACAGCACCCGCGGTGTCACCCAAAGCCGGTCGAAGGCCGCCCGGTTCTCGGCGAGGGTGACTTCGTGACCGGCGCCGCCCGCGATGAAGTCCCGGATCTCGGGCCGCAGCAACAGGTCCGCGAGCTGCCGCACCTCCTCGACGCTGGCGGGCACGGTGCCGGGCAGACGGGTCGAGGGCATCACTTCGACCGCTCCTGCCGTCCGGCCGGTCCGTGCCCCTGCTCCCACCCCTCGCCCTCGGTCCGCTGTGCGCCGAGAGCCTGGTGCCTCTGGCGTTCCAGCTCCACCACCTCGTAGAGCGCCTTGATGTTGGCACTGCCGAAGGTCGTGCCGCCGAAGCGTTCGATCACTTCGAAGAAGAGCGTGTTCCGCGGGTGGACCGAGCGGGTGAAGATCTGGAACAGCTGTCCGTCGTGGTCCTCGTCCACCAGCACGCTCAGCCGCCGCAGTTCCGCGAGCGGGTGGCGTGTCACCGCCACGCGCTGGGACAGCACCTCGTAGTACAGGCCCGGGGTCGTGAGGAACGCGACCCCGCGTTCGGCCAGCGCCGGCACCGAAGCCACCACGTTTACGGTCGAGAAGGCGATGTGCTGCACGCCCGAGCCGCCGTGCTCGGCCAGGAAGGTGTCGATCTGCCCGGGGTCGGCCGTGGGGTCGGGCTCGATGACGGTGAACGTGAGCGACTTCGTGGCGCTCTGCACGACCTTCGAGAGCATGGCCTGTCCGCCGACGACGATCCGCTCCTCGTAGATCTCCCGGAACCCGAAGGCCCGCACGTAGAGATCGGTGAGCGCCGCCATCTGCCCGGGCCGGACGCAGACGGCGAAGTGGTCGACCTCGAGCAGTCCGGTGCCGATGTCCGCGCCGACCTCCCCTTCGGCCTCAAGGGAGGTATTCGAGGCGGCAGTTCGCACGGGTTCCGCCGCGAGCTCGAATCCGGGCGGAAGCGCCTCGACCTGCTGTTCCCCGGCCGGCTGTTCCCGTTCGAGGAGGGTCAGTGTGACGTCGTCCAGGCCGCTGGCAAGAGTCGCGTGGATGACGTCCTTGTCGCGGTCGTGGCGGTCCGGTGGCGTGAGCGGGCATGCGCCGACGCGTACGGCCGACTCGAACACGGCGTGCGCGTCCCGGGTCCGCAGCCCGATGTTCGCCACGCCGTCCCCGTGTGCCCGCACGTACGCGCACGCCGGATGGGCCGGATCGAGCCCCTCCGTCAGGACCAGCGAGATGGCGCCCTGCCGTACGAGGACACTGCGGAAGCCTTCCTCGGGGGAACCTCCGCGGCCTGCTATGCGAAAGCCGTAGCTGTCGGTCCAGAAGGCGAGCTGTTGCTCCAAGTCCCCCACGTAGAACTCGACGTGATCGAGTTGCAGGTCGCTCACGGGTGGGGGTTCGACGACCGCGAGGCCGGGTGGTGCGGATTTCACGTGTGATCCCTTCCTCGGCCGGTCGGGCGCGGTTCAGGCGGCGCCTCGATCGGCCCTGGTCAGTCAGTGCGTGATCGACAGCGAGGCTAACGGGGAATCAGTGCAATGTCACGCAGCATATTGCAATGTCAGAATGCCCGAGGTTAGTGTCAACTGCTGCCCGCACCGGTGGACTTGTCGGTGCGCCCCCACCGGTCCCGACCGGCCGCCGTGAGGCCGCCGCCCTGTGGAGCCCGTCGGATGTCCGGTCGGCGCCGGGCGGACGGACGACTGCGCGGCGTGCCGGACGCCGGCCCCGGCCCGGGCACCAGGGGCGGCGCTCGGGCGGCAGGAACCGAGCGCGGACCGGCCCCGGCCCGTACGACGTCACCGGCCGACAACTGCAACCATCCGCGGGATCCGCCGGCCCGGAAGGGATCAGACTTGCTCATCAAGAACGCTCTGGCGCACTACTACGAGCACGTACAAGAGGCCCTGCACACGCTGCTGGGCCGGCCGCAGGACCCGGGAGCCCCGGGCGGCGGCACACCGGGCGGGGGCGACTTCACCCCCGGCACCGCCCTGCCCGCCCTCACGGACCCGGTCCGTCACTTCTTGTCCGTGTCCGACATCGCCCACGCGCCCATGCCGTCGTACCGGGGCAAGCGACTCTCACTGCTGGACCTGACCGGCAACCCCGCCACGATGACCACCAAGACGTTCGCCTCGCTACTCATCGTGGCCCGCGCGGTGCGCTTCATCCGGGACACCGGGCAGCGGGTGTCGATCATCACCCCCTCCTCCGCGAACAAGGCCATCGCCCTGCGCGACGCCGTTCTGCGGGCCATCGACGCCGGGCTGGTCACCCCGCAAGAACTCAACGTCGTCGTGATCGTCCCCGCCGGCTCGGTGCCGAAGCTGCGCAGCTCGCTCCTTGCTACGGACCCGCACCTGCGGGCCCGCAACCCGATCGCGGTGTACCACGGCGATCATCCGGGGGCGGTCAAGACGCTCGCCCGCGCTGTCGTCGACGACCACAGCGGAGAACTGTCCAGGAGCGCGGACACCCACCTCTGGTACACGCTCCAGATCGAGAACTACCTGGCGGCCGACACCGTCAGGGCGCTGTCCGAGGCGGAGTTCTTCGCACCCGCGCCCGGAGTGCCGCGCCTCCACGCACACGCGGTCTCCAGCGCGTACGGGCTGCTCGGCCACGCCTTCGGCCGGACCGTACTCCCCCGGGCGCTGCGCCAGGACTCCCTCCCGCCGCACTACTTCCTCGTCCAGCACCTGGGGGCCCCGGACATGGTGCTGGACCTCTACCACGGCTCCTGCGACCCGTCCTTCGCACCCCGGTACGCGTACGACCCGGCGACCGGCCTGTACCGGCAGGACCAGGACGAACGGTTCCCGAAGGTCACCTTCGACCCCCAGGAGAACCTGGACTCGACCTTCTACACCCGCAACCCGCCCACCCGCGAGCGCATGACATCCCTGATCCACGCCGACGGCGGCGGTGGCATCGTGGTGTCCCTCGCCGAGTGCCTGGAGCGCTACGGCCACGTCAGGGCGCTGCTCGGCGAAGCCGGCGTGACCCTTCCGGCGGACCCCCGGTCGCTGCGCGAGTGGTCGCTGGTCATGGCGGTCACGGGCGTCCTCAACGCCGTCGACCGGCGGCTCGTCCAGGAGGACGACATCCTCGTGCACGGCTCCGGTTCCTATAGCGTCGCCGACTTCGCGCCCGTACCCGACGACGCCCTCTGGCCCGTCGCGGACACGTCCTCCCTCCGGGACGTCGTCTTCAAGGCGTCGGCCCTGTGACCGGCCGTCCGACCGCTCCGTCCGGCCCCCCTCACCCCGCTCACCGGCCCGTCGCCGGGAAGGAGGGGCGGTGACCGCCACGGACCCGGCCGTACGCGCACCGCAGGGGCGCCCGCCCGTCGCCCCCCGCGCCGCATCGGCCCGGCGACTGCGGATGATGCTCGGCTACCACTGGCGCAACAGCGGGAGCGCGCCGCTGAACCGTCTGCACAACTGGTGGGACGGCCGCCCCGGCGCGCGGACCCCTTCTGTCGTGTCCACGGCCGGCGGCCTCTCCATCGCCTACTCCGGTCTGCCCGCGGGCCTGGCCTACACCCTCGAGTTCACCGAGGAGCGACGCACCCTCGCCACTCCGGGACAGGCGGTCCGCACGACCGTCCCCCGCAGCTCGCGGCTCCTCGGCGGTGCCGGGGCCGTCCCGCCCCCGGCCGACATCGAGATCGTCGGCAGCACCGCGGAGCGGGCCAGGCGGCTCCCGCAGGACGCTGCCCTGGTGATCCCGATGCGCGTGCACTTCGTGGTCGACACCCACCGTCCGGCCGACGAGGTCCTCCGGAGCATTTCGCGGCGGGAACGCGAGCAGCACGCGCGCTGTCGGCGCGAGCGGCAGTGGACCTGGGAACAGGCCTCGGCGCCGGCGCTGTTCGACGAGTTCTACGACCGGATGTACCGGCCGACCATGTTCAACCGGCACGGGCTGAGGGAGCGCGTGGAGAGCAAGGCCGCCGCGTTCGAATGCATCTTCCGGCGCGGATTCCTGTTCATCCTGTCCGAGGGCGGGGAACGGATCGCCGGCGCGATGTGCCACTGGGACCCGGGGACCAAAGTGCTCACCCTGCGCCTGCTGGGCGTCGCCGACGGGGCGGCCGAGCACTACGACAGCGGGGCGTTCAAGGCCCTCTACCACCACCTGCTCGCCTGGGCAGCCGGGAACGGTGTCCGCCACGTCGACTTCCAGGGCACGGAACCGTTCCTCAGCAAGGGCACCTTCCAGTGGAAGCGGCGGTTCGGCTCCCGCGTCGTCCTGCCCCCGAACCACTTCGGGGGCAAGCGCCTCTGGTTGAAGGTCCACCGCGACACCCCGCAGGTACGGGACTTCCTGGCGGCGAACCCCGTTCTCGCCGAAGCCGCGGACGGCGCCCTCCACGCCGTCTACTTCCAGGACGCGGACCGCCCGGCCCGGCTCGACCTGTCCGGGAAGGCTCCCGGCATCCGGCAGTCGCGCGTGGTCGCCATGGACGACTTCCTTGCCCGGCTGCCCCGCGCAGGGGGCCTCGGCGCGGGCCATGACACTTCCGGACCCGAACCCCTGAAGGGGGCCTCGCATGACTGACGCGGCCGCATCCGTGCCCCTACGCCCCACGCCGGTACCGACGACGACCGGAGCCGGGAAGCGGGAGTCCTCGCAGTCCCTGACCCGCGCATGGGACCGGCTCCTGCTCGACGACCCGGTCCGTACGGCCGAGCTCGCCCGCTCCCTCGACGAGCGGATGAACGTCTACCCCTGGCGCCACCCGGAAGGCCCGGTGCCGGTCCGGCCCGTGGTGCTGGACCGCGGCACGGCCCGGAACATCACCCGGGCGGCGGCCGAAGTGGTGCGGCTGGCCGCTGCCGAGTGCGCGCGCAGGGCCGCGAGCCCCGCCGAACTCTGCGAACTGCTGGGGATGCCCGTCAGCCCGATGCTGACCGACCGCGCGTCCTGGAACCGCTGGGCCCTGGACCAGGCCCGCCCCGACGTCGTACTGACGGGCGGAGTACCGAAGGTGCTGGAGTGCAACGTCTCCGGCGCGATCGGCGGTGTGGAGCAGACGGCGCGGCTCGAATCCGCCTTCTGGAGCTGGCCCGGCGTCCGCGGCCTCACCCACCGGCACCGCATGTGGGGCGGCCACACCATCTCGGCACGACGGCAGTTGCTCGTGGACATCGCCCGCAGCCGGGGTGTCGACCGGCCGCCTCAGCTCGCTGTCGCGGGGTGGAGCGAGGCGAACTTCTCGGACGTCATCACCGATGCGGCCTCCCACGAAGCGCCGTGCGTCTTCGTCACACAGGAGGAGCTGACCGAGGACGACGGGCTGCGCACCGCGCACGGCCTGCGGATCGACGTGCTGCTGCAGAAGTTCGTGACCGCCGACTCGTACGCGAAGGGCGAGCCGATGGCGGCCCTGGAGGCGGCGGTCGCCAGGGACTCGACCTTCATCGCCGCGCCCGAGATCTCGACCCTCTACTCCGACAAGAAGGTCCTGGCCTGGCTCACCCAGCGGGCCCCCGACCTGCCCCCGGCCGAGCGGCGGATCATCGAGGACCACGTCCCGTGGACGGCGGAGCTGGCCGACCGGAAGGTGTACCGCCACGGCGCGCAGCACGAACTGCTCCGGCTGGTGGAGCACCGGCAGAGCGACTTCGTACTCAAACCGACGGGAGGCCACTCCGGGCACGGCGTACTGATCGGGCGGGAAACCGCGAAGGGGCAATGGCTGGACGCCGTGCAGAACGCGCTGGACGGCCGCCACGTCGTCCAGGAATTCTGCGAGCCCGATCGCTTCCCGGTAGCGGTCTGCGACCTCGCGTCGGGTGCGGTGGAGGTCATCGACGTGCCGCACCTCATCAGCCCCATGCTGATCAGAGGTGTGGGCACGGGGTTCCTGGCGCGCTTCCTGAAGGACACCACCAGCTCCATGATCACAGTCCGGCTCGGCGCGCAGAACACCGTGTTCGTCCATGACTAGCGCCCACCTCCCCGAGGGGAGTCCGACCGTGAAGGAAGCACGCACCCCCTCTGACGCGCCCTTGGAGGGCGGCGGATGGCAGACCCTGCCCCATTTCGTGCTGCGGATGGCGGGCTTCCCCTTCGACCTGTTCGACGACCTCGCGTCCCGGCGCACCGCCCGGGCCGCACGCCGGGCATCCGCCGCCCACGACCGGATCGCGCTGGCGACGGCGCAGACCCACGACGACGCCCTGCTGACGCAGGCACGGACCAAAGCGGAAGGAGCGGCACTGCGAGCCTTGCGCAAGCAGCGCCTCCCCCGCTCGCCGCTCGACGAGGACGCGTCCCCCGCGATCCGTGAGGCAGTCGCCCGCTTCGCCGAGGCGCTTTGCGAACGAGACGCTGCGGAAGCCGAGTTCACCGCCGCCTACGCGGCGGCCGAGCGCCGGTCGAGCCTGCGCCTCCTCGCACGCTTCCGTGAGGACGCGGAGCTGCGCGGCATCCTGCTGGTGTCCAACGAGAAGTCGGAGCCGGTCCTGGTCCGGTGGCTCGAGGAGACCGGCCGCGAGGGGTGGCCGTACCGCGACGACGACAAGTTCCGCTATCACGTGGACACCTTCGTACGGCACCTCCAGCGTGTCTGCGCCAAGAACGACACGACGTCCCACCTCGGCCCCTTCGCCCTCGGAAGGTTCCAGCCGGAGATACGGGGCGTCCAGGCGCGCCCGGTCGAGCTGCGCCGGCATCCGGTCCTCGCCCGGTGGGCCGCCACTGCCGTCGTGGACGTGCTGCGGCGGGACCCGCTGGTGCGGCGCGCGGCCGTGCCACGCCGCGCCGCGGGGGCCTCGGTGCACGCGGGCGTGCTCAGCGTCGTCTCGTTCGACTACTCCAGCCGCCTCGCGGGTCTCGACGAGGCGGTGCGGACCCGGCCGCCGGTCCGGCTCACCCCGCACGAGGTGGCCGTCTACCAGGCCTGCGACGGCGTGCGCACCGAGGGGGAGATCGTCCGCCTCCTCGGGGATCAGCCGCCCGGTACGCACGGCGGCGGCGCCGGCGAGGTGCTGCGCAGGCTGGAAGAGCTCGGCGCCGTCGTCGCCGGACCCGAATTGCCCTACGGGCAGGCCGACCCGCTGCCGTCGCTCCTCGCACTGGCGAGGAGCGCCTCGGACCCGGCCGCACGGGAACTCGTGTTCCTCGCGGCCGACGTGCGGACACGGTTCGCCGAGGGGACCCACCCGCAGCGACGGGCCGCGCTCGACCAACTGAAGGAGACGTTCACGAGGGTGACCGGCGTCGCCCCCGAGCGCGGAACGGGCGCGTTCTACGGCGACCGGTCCGTGATCCACGAGGACTGCCGCGGCAGGTTCGCCGATCTGCGCCTCGGTGAACCGCTGACCGGCCTGCTGCGACAGGAGCTGCCCGCGGCGTACGACCTGATGATGGAGGCCCCGCGGCGCCGGCGGGCCGCGGAGTCCGCCGTGCTCGCCCGGTGGTTCGCAGGGCGGTTCGCGGGGAGGGCCCAGGTGCCGCTCCATGACTACCTGGCCGCCTTCGCGCAGGACGTCGCGACATTGAAGGATGCCTACGAGGCCGTCGACGCCGAGGAGTCGGCCCTGCTGGAGCGTCTCCAGGAGGGGCTGGTCCCGGCAGGCGCGCACACCGCCCACGAAGTCCGGGTGGACCCGCTCGTCGTGGCCGGACTCCTCGATCCCGGCGGTCAGGGGCGCGCGCGCCGCGAGCCGGCCCTGTGCAACCCGGATCTCATGATCTCCGCGCGGTCCCGGGACGCGCTGCGGTCCGGCGACTTCCAGGTGGTCATCAGCGAGATGCACGCCAACGAGGAGAACCTCAGCCACGGCATCTTCGGCCCCTTCCTCGACGCCGAGTTCCCCGAGTTCACCAAGGACGTGCTGGACGGCTACCGGCTGCTGCTCGCCCCGGACGAGGAACTGGCCGACGTCACGCTCCTCCACCGCAACAAGTCGTACATCCGGACCGACCTCGACTGCTGGGAAGTCGAGGCGTACGAGCGGTCCTCCAAACCCCGGGACCGCGTCCTGGCCCTCGCCGGCCTCCGGGTGGAGCTCACCCCGACGGGCCTGCGCCTGCGACGGCCCGACCGCGACGACGACCACGGCCGCGGCCGCTACCTCCGCCTGGCCGCCCTGCCGTTCTGGTGGCTGTCCGTCCGGCACAACCCCTTCGTACCGTTCGGGTTCCCCTACCACCCCGGCCGACGCCTGCTGCCCGCACCGGGCGCGGACCACTTGCCGAGGATCACGATGGGACGGGTGGTGCTGCAACGGGAGTTCTGGAGGGTGGCCCCGCGGGAACTGGCCGCCACCAGCCGTCAGGACGCCTTCCTCAAGGTGCAGGCGCTGCGCTCCCGGCTCCGCCTGCCGCGCCACCTGTACGCGCGCATTCCCGGCGAGACCAAGCCCATCTGCTGCGATCTCGACAGCCCCCTGCTGGTCCGCCAGCTGACCCGGTTCGCCGCCCGCGCGGCAGCGGCGATCGAGATTTCGGAGATGTTCCCCGGCCCCGGCCACCTGTGGGCCGGCGACGAGCAGGGCCAGTACACGAGCGAACTCAGATACGCGGCCTTCTCGTCCGGGCTGCGACCCGAAGGGACGGGCACACAGTGAACGACGCGGCGCAGCCCAGCACCGGGACGACGAAGGCACGGGCCACCGGCACCCCGTTCACCCCGTGGTTTCGCGAGCACCACACCCCGCAGGCCCCCGGGAGGCCGGTCCCCGAGCTGCTCGCCGGTCTGAAATCGGCGGTGGCCGACCTCGACTTCCCCATGGAGCCCGCCTCTGCGCTTCCCGTCGTCCTGCCGGCGGACCTCTACGCCGAGATGTACGAGGCCACCCGGCACATCATGGCCCTGCTCCGGTCGGCGCTCCTGGAGCGGGCGCCCGACGGGCCCGGCAGGGTGGCCGCCCTCGGGGCCGAGGAGGAGCTGTACCCGCTCTTCGTCCCGGGCCCGGCCGAGGAACGCTACGCGACGTGCATGACACGTCCCGACGTCGTCATCGACGCGACCGGCCCCAAGTTCCTGGAGTTCAACATCGGGGGCGGCATCGGCGGGGTCATCGACACCGCCCTGATCTCCCGGGCCTGGACGTCCGCCTACGGAGGCACGAACGCCCCCTTCCGTGGCCACGACCCGCTCGTGGTGCGGGACCGGATGTTCGCGGAGCTCATCCGGAGGCTCGGGGTCAGGCCCGCCGTCGCCGTCGTGGGCTCGGTCCGTGACCTGGGCGGCAGGGCGACACCCCGCTACTACGACCTGCAGATCGACTCCCTGAGGGACCACGGACTCCAGGCGGAGTTCTTCGAGCCGGAGGAACTCGCGGACGCCGTGGGGCGGCCGGGCGACCTGCGCTTCCCGGTGGGTCTGCGTCACTTCACCGTGCTGGAGTGGCGGGAGCTCGGCATCGACCTCGCTCCCGTGCGGGCGGCCCTGGACGCCGGCTGTCTGATGCTGTCCACGCAGACGGCCTACCTGATCGCCAACAAGAAGGTGATGGCCTGGGTTTCGGAAGGCCGCCCGTGGATGACGGACCGTGACCGCAGGACGGTTGCCCGCTACCTGCCGTGGACCCGGGTGGTCGGTGACTCCCGCACCGAGTGGCGGGGCGGCGACTGGTCGCTTCCCCACCTGCTCCTGAAGGAGCAGGAGAACTTCGTGATGAAGCCGGCGGTCGGCATGAAGTCCAAGAACATCCTCGTCGGGCGCGACTGCGCACCGGAACGCTGGCGGGTCGCGGTCGAGGGCGCCCTGGCGGCGGAGGACCACATCGTCCAGGAGTACGTGCAGAGCGTGCCGTACCGCATGACCTTCTGGGACGACGCGGCGGAGCAGCTCTACGACGGGGACGTGTTCCCGGTGTTCGGGCCGTACCTGTTCGGGGGCCGCCCTGCCGGGTGCCGGGTCCGGTTCCTCCCGCCCGGCCCGCAGGGCGTCGTGAGCATCAACGGCCACGGTGCGGTCCCGTCGGTCGCCTTCGCCGCCCGCTGATCCCGCTCGCCTCTCACCGCTCGCCACTCACCGCACCAGAGATCCGAAGACACCAAGGCACGAGGAATCGAAGGAGAACGACGTTGTTCGAAAATTACACCTTCGCGGACTTCGCGGGGGACGAGGAAACGTTCTTCTCGGAGTACTTCAACAAGAAGCCGCTCCTGCGCAAGAACGCCTTCAAGGGCGACCCCAGGGACATCCTGTCCTTCCAGAAGGTCGACGACCTGCTCAACCTGGAGGCCTTCCGCCCGCCGTACATCCGGATCACCCAGGGGCCGCGGGCGGTCTCGCAGACCGACTACACCCGTAACACCGTGGTCCAGCGCATCGCGGTTCCCGACGTCATCGTGCCCGAGCGGGTGTACGAACTCTTCCGGTCGGGTGCGACCGTGGCGCTCGGCACGCTCAACAACGTGATCCCGCCGCTCCGGCAACTGACCAGGATCTTCACGGAGAAGTTCGCGGCGCAGACCGACATCAGCGCCTTCATGACCCCGGCCGGGCGCAGGGGACGCGCCCCGCACCACGATGCGCCGGACGTCTTCGTGGTGCAGCTGGAGGGCACCAAGCGCTGGACCCTGTGGGAGCCGCCGGCCGAGCGCACGACCAGGCGGCGCATCTACGACACCATCGAGGAACTCGGCGAGCCGACGATGGACGTGCTGCTCGAGCCGGGAGACATCCTCTACCTGCCGTTCAACACCCCGCACGCGGCGGAGGCCAAGGACCAGATGTCCCTGCACGTCGTCTTCACGATCCGGCCCCGCCTGTGGGAGGACCTGCTGAAG
The DNA here is from genome assembly GCF_042736715.1 of Streptomyces sp. NPDC060049. NCBI lineage: Bacteria > Bacillati > Actinomycetota > Actinomycetes > Kitasatosporales > Streptomycetaceae > Streptomyces > Streptomyces sp. NPDC060049. Next base: position 55,168 of record NZ_JBHWVV010000027.1, on the reverse strand, counting down.
GCCACGGTCGGCGAGGTCCTCGACGACACGGCCTTCTCGGGATTCCCGTACCTGGCGGCGCCCGGCACCGGCGCGCCGGTCGGCGAACTCAAGGAGATGCTGAGCCTGCTCCAGGACAAGCTGAGCGCCCTCGACCCGCAGGCCGAGATAGACCGGCTCGTCCGCACCGGGCGCGCCGGTGTGGAGGGCAGCTCCGCTTCGCGCGCACTGCAGAGGCTCGCCGGGATCGACGGCCTGCGGCCCGATACCGAACTCGTCCGTACGGCGGCGGCGGTGCGGTACGACGCCGAGGCGGGCGCGCCGGACGGCGGGGCGGAGCCGGCGCTCACGCGGGTCACGGTCGAAGACCGCACCCTGAGCATCCCGTCCGTGACGGCCGAGTCGCTCCGGCGGCTCGGCCCGGGCGAGGTCACCACCCCGGCAGGGCTCTCCCCCGCGCTGCCCGAAGCGGAGGCCACGGAGCGGGCCCAGCTCCTCGCCCGGATGGGTGCGCTGGAGTTGGCCGCGGACCGGGACCTGTAACGCCTCCTGCCTTCCGCGGTGGGGGTACGGGCGGGACGACGCCGCCCGTACCCCCACCCCTCGTCCCCGGACCGGCCCGTCCCCGTACCGGCGCCAGGGGAAGACCAACGACCGAAAGGAGTGATCCGCCGTGTGCGGCATCACCGGATGGGTCGCATACGACCGTGACCTGACGCACGACCCGGACGCCCGGGCCACCATCGAGGCGATGACCGCGACCATGGTCCCCCGCGGTCCCGACGGGGGTGGAGTCCTGCTCGACGGGCCCGTCGCCCTCGGCCACCGCCGCCTCGCCGTGGTCGACATCGAAGGCGGTCGCCAACCGATGTCGGTGGAACACGACGGCCGCACGGTCCTCGTCACCACCTACAGCGGCGAGATCTACAACTACCGCGAGCTGCGGACCGAGCTGACCGCGCGGGGCCACACCTTCCGCACCCGCGGTGATACCGAGGTCGTGCTGCGCGCGTACCTGGAGTGGGGCCACGACTTCGCCACCCGCCTCAACGGCATGTTCGCCTTCGCCCTCTGGGACCCGGTCCAGCGGGAACTGATCCTGGTTCGCGACCGGCTCGGCATCAAACCGCTCTACTTCCACCCCACCCCGGACGGAGTCGTCTTCGGCTCCGAGCACAAAGCGGTCCTCGCCCACCCCGCCGTACGTCCGGTCGTCGACGCGGAGGGGTTCGCCGAGCTGCTCTCCCTCGCCAAGACCCCCGGTCACGCCGTCTACCGAGGCATCCGCGAGGTGCGGCCCGGCCACATCCTCCGGGTACGGCGCGAGGGGATCGGCGAGCTCCCGTACTGGGCACTGGAGGCCCGCCCCCACACCGACGGCCTCCCGGCCACCGTCGCCCGCGTGCGCGAACTCCTCGACGACATCGTGGAACGGCAGCTCGTGGCCGACGTACCGCTGTGCACGCTGCTGTCCGGCGGCCTCGACTCCTCCGTCATCACGGCCCTCGCAGCGCGTCGGCTGGAGGGGGAGGGCCGCGGCCCGGTGCGGTCGTTCTCCGTGGACTTCGCCGGCCACACCGAGGGATTCCGGGCCGACTCATTCCGCGGCACCCCGGACGGGCCGTACGCGCGTGCGCTCGCCGCGTACGTAGGGGCGGATCACACGGACATCGTCCTGGACACGGGCGACCTCATGGACCCCGCCCACCGCACCGCGGTACACATCGCCCACGACCTGCCCTTCGGGCTCGGCGAGAGCGACACCTCCCTCTACCTCCTGTTCAAGGCGATACGCGAGCAGTCAGCGGTCGCACTGTCCGGCGAGGCGGCGGACGAGGTCTTCGGCGGCTACCGGTGGTTCCACGACGCCGACATCGTCAAGACCGACACCTTCCCCTGGCTCGCCGCGATGCGCGCCGCGATCGGCAGGGACTTCCCCGCCCAGCGGGGCGGCCGGGAATCGCTCCTGGATCCGGGGCTGCTCGCCAAGATCGACCTCGACGGATACCGCAGTACCCGCTATCACGAGGCGCTGGCCGAGGTGCCCCGCATGGAAGGCGAGAGCGGCCCCGAACGGCGGATGCGCGAGCTCTGCCACCTGCACCTCACCCGCTACATGCGCACGCTCCTCGACCGGAAGGACCGCATGAGCATGGCGACCGGCCTGGAAGTACGGGTGCCGTTCTGCGACCACCGGCTGGTCGAGTACGTGTTCAACACGCCGTGGCCGATGAAGACCTTCGACGGCCGGGAGAAGTCCTTGCTGCGCGCCGCCGCCCTCGACGTGCTGCCCGGGACGGTCGCCCAGCGCGTGAAGAGCCCGTACCCGAGCACCCAGGACCCGCGTTACGTGGAGTCCCTGCGCGCCGGACTGCGCGCGGTCCTCGCCGACGCCGGATCCCCGGTGCGTCCCCTCCTCGACCTGACCGCCGCCGAGGCGGCGGCGAACGAAACGGGGAAGACCTTCCGGCGGCGCATCGAGCTCGTCCTCGCCCTCGACATCTGGCTGCGGCACTACGGAACCGAACTGGCCTTCTGAGGGGCGAGATCGTGAACGCCTCCTGTCCGGCGAGCGCGGGGGCGTGCGCCGCCCCTTCCGCCGCCGAGCGGCAGCGGGTCATCGACACGAGGACTCGGGTGGGTCCGCCCGCGGCCCTTGCCCGCACCATTGCAGCGGCGAGGCAGTGGCGGTGAGTTGCCCTGCCCGGGAGTCGGGCCAACCCGTCGCCCGCCGGGCGGACACCGAACCCGCCGCACCATGGCCGGGGACGGCCTCGCGCCACTGGAGAGGTAGTGCCCTGGTGCCGGTCGGCCCACCTCGCCGGCTGCGGGGTGGGCCGGGGTTCAGTGTGCCGCTCGCTCCTGCAGCGTGGTGCGCCAGGCCGGAAGCGGCTCTTCGCGTTCGGGTTCCGTGCGGTGTCCGCCGCGGGCGAAGAAGTCGGCGAGCGGCAGGATGCCCGCGCCGACGGTGACGGCGTCGGGGCCGAAGGTTCCGAGGTCGATGCGGACGTTGGCGGCCGGGTAGGAAAGGGCGTAAGAGGTGGCGTAGGACCGTACGGAGTCCAGGAAGCGGGTGCCGAGCTGCAGGCCGGCCCAGCCGCCGACGAGGATGCGTTCGGGCTGGAAGAGGTTGATCAGGTCGGAGAATCCCGCGCCCAGGTACTCGGCGGTCTCTTCCAGGACGGCCAGGGCGGTCGTGTCGGCCTGGAGAGCGGCGCCGTCGGGGCCCGGTGTCGGGTAGGCGGCGGCGAGCATCGCGGTCAGCGCGGTCTCCTCGTCGGCGTCGGTCGGCGGGCGCCCGCCGGCCTCGACCCAGCGTTCCAGGAGAGCCTCGGCCCCCGCGTACGCCTCCAGGCAGCCCTGGGCGCCGCAGCGGCAGCGGCGCCCGCGGACACGCACGGTCAGATGGCCCCACTCGATGGCACGGCCCGTTCGGGTGTCGTCGCTGACCACGCAGGCGCCGACACCGGAGCCGAACAGCACGACGACGGCGTTGCGCGCCCCGCGGCCGGCGCCGAACCACATTTCGGCCTGGCCGAGGGTCTTGGCCCCGTTGTCGATGTAGTACGGGACGGTCTCGGGCAGCAGGTGGGAGTCGCGCAGCATCCGCTCCAGGGGAACGGCGTCCCAGCCGATGGTCTGGCCGTGGACGACGGCGCCGTCCGCGGTCCTGGCGACTATGCCGGGAACACCGATGCCCACGCCGAGGAGCCGCTCGGGGGCGATGTCGGCCTTGTGCAGGACCTCGGCGATGCCCTCGCGGAGGTGTCGCACGACGACGGCGACGTCGTAGCGGTCGATGCGGCGGGGCCCCGCCGCCTCCAGGGGACGCTCCACGCGCGCGAGCTCGGTCAGGGTCAGGTCGAAGAGCTCGATGCGGATACGGGTCTCACCGACGTCCACGCCGATCATGTAGCCGCTGGCCGGGCTGACGCGGAGCAGGGTCCGGGGGCGCCCGCCGGCGGACTCGACGCTCCCGGCTTCCTCCACCAGGCCGTCGCCGACCAGCTCCGCGACCACGTTGCTGATCGATCCGGAGCTCAGCCCCGTGGCGGGGCCCAGCGAGAAGCGGCTCAGGGGGCCGTCGAAGTACAACCGTTGCAGAACAGCGGTTCGGTTCTCCCGCCGCAGGTCACGCACTGTCCGGCCGCTACGTACTCGCACTCTGTCCCCTGTCTTCGATGCCCATAACTGCAAGATACCTGCGTGAACGCCCTTGACGAGTCCTTCGCTTGAGGTTTAACTCACATCCTAAATTAAGCCATGTGGTTTTGGGGGCGAACCCGCGGAACGTCCACCCCCACCCGCAGTCGGCATCCCGTTCCCTCCTGAAAGGCCCATGGAGCCATGCGCAGAATCAGAGTCGCAGCGGTCGGCGCCGTCACCCTCTCCCTCGTCCTCGGGGCGGCCGCCTGTGGCGGCGGCTCCACCGGCGGGAGCGGGTCCAACGAGCAGCCGAAGACGCTGACCTACTGGGCCTCCAACCAGGGATCGAGCCTGGAGGTCGACAAGCAGGTCCTCCAGCCGGAGCTCGACAAGTTCGAGAAGCAGACGGGCATCAAGGTCAAGCTCGAGGTCGTGCCGTGGGGCGACCTCCTCACGCGCATCCTGACCGCGACCACCTCCGGTCAGGGCCCCGACGTCCTGAACATCGGCAACACCTGGAGCGCCTCGCTGCAGGCCAGTGGCGCGCTGCTGCCCTGGGACGGCAAGAACTTCGAGAAGATCGGCGGCAAGGACCGGTTCGTGGAGTCGGCGCTGGGCTCCACCGGCGTCCAGGGCCAGGACCCGGCGGCCGTCCCGCTGTACTCCATGTCCTACGCGCTCTACTACAACAAGAAGGCGTTCGCCGACGCGGGCGTCACCAAGCCGCCGACCACCTGGGACGAGCTGATCGCCACCGGCAAGCAGCTGACCAAGGACGGCAAGGCCGGCTTCGGTGTCGAGGGCTCCAACCTGTCGAACAACATCCACCAGGTCTTCGTCCTCGGCAAGCAGCACGGCGCGGACTTCTTCACCGCGGACGGCAAGGCCGACTTCACCTCCGACGGCGCGGTCAAGGCCGTGAAGCAGTACGTCGACCTGATGGCCGACGCGCAGATCGTCGCCAAGGGCAACGCCGAGTACGCCCAGAACCAGTCACTGAGCGACTTCGCCAAGGGCAAGACCGCCATGGTGCTGTGGCAGACCGCGTCGGCCACCTTCGCCGCGCAGGGCATGAAGGAGGACGAGTGGGGCGTGGTCCCCGCGCCCGTGCAGTCCGGCGCGCCGGGGCAGGGCACGTCCACCAACTCCATGGTCGCCGGCATCAACATGGCCGTCTTCAAGAACACCAAGAACATAGACGGCGCAACGAAGTTCGTGGACTTCATGACCGGTGACGAGGAGCAGAAGATCCTCAACAAGGCTTACGGCTCCATCCCGCCGGTGAAGTCCGCGCAGGCGGACCCCGCGTTCAACACCCCCGGTCTGGCCGTCCTGCGCGACACCCTCTCCAAGAGCGCCGCCGCCCTCCCGCAGGTCCCCAAGGAGTCGCAGTTCGAGACGGTGGTGGGCACCGCGGTCAAGGAGCTCTTCGCCGACGCGGCGGCCGGCCGTCCGGTGACATCGGAGTCGGTGAAGGCCAAGCTCGAGAAGGCCCAGCAGCAGATGCCCAAGAAGTAGGCGCGGATACCTCATGACCACCACCGCCCCCCCTCGTACGGGCAAGCGGACGGCACGGAGGAACCACCCCGGAGCGGCGCCCCGCACACGCCGCTCCGGGCGGCTGCGCCGCATCTCCCTGCCGTACCTGCTCCTGCTCCCCGCACTCGTCCTCGAGCTCCTGGTCCACCTGATCCCGATGCTCATCGGCATCGTCGTCAGCTTCAAGGAGCTCACCCAGTTCTACCTCCGCGACTGGGGCAACGCGCCCTGGGCCGGCCTGGACAACTACTCCCTGACCGTCGACTTCGACGCACCGGTCGGCGAGGCACTGCTGAGTTCCTTCTTCACCACGTGCCTGTTCACCTTCTTCTCCGTGGGCCTGTGCTGGCTGATCGGCACAGCGGCCGCGGTCTTCATGCAGGAGACGTTCAAGGGCCGGGGCGTCCTGCGCACCATCTTCCTGGTGCCGTACGCGCTGCCCGTCTACGCCGCCGTCATCACCTGGGCCTTCATGTTCCAGCGCGACAACGGCCTGGTGAACCACGTCATCCACGACCAGCTCGGGCTCACCGACAGCCCGCCGTTCTGGCTCATCGGCGACAACACCTTCGTCACCCTGCTGGTCGTCTCGGTCTGGAAGGGCTGGCCCTTCGCCTTCCTCATCATGATGGCCGGCCTGCAGAACATCCCCCGCGAGATCTACGAGGCCGCCGCCCTGGACGGGGCGGGCGTCTGGCAGCAGATCCGCCGCATCACGCTCCCCTCGCTGCGCCCGGTCAACCAGGTCCTGATCCTGGTGCTGTTCCTGTGGACGTTCAACGACTTCAACACGCCGTTCGTCCTGTTCGGCAAATCGGCGCCGGCGGCAGCCGACCTCATCTCGATCCACATCTACCAGTCCTCGTTCCAGACCTGGAATTTCGGAACCGGTTCCGCGATGTCCGTCCTGCTGCTGCTGTTCCTGCTCGTGGTGACCGGCCTCTACCTCCTGTTCACCTCACGAGGAAGGAGCGCCACCGATGCCTAAGCACACTCGGGCGATCCCGTCCCGGTCGCCCATGGCGCCCCCCAAGTCGTTCCTCGTCAGTCGGCTGGTGTTCCTGACCCTGCTCACGGCGTTCGTCCTGCTGCCGGTGTACGTCATGGTCTCCAGCTCGCTGAAGCCGCTGCAGGACGTCTCGGGGAAGTTCCAGTGGATGCCCTCGGGCCTGACCGTCCAGCCGTACTTCGACATCTGGAAGACCGTCCCCCTCGGCGACTACTTCATGAACTCGCTGATCGTGGCCGGTTCGGCGACCGTCTTCTCCGTCGTCATCGCGATCTTCGCGGCCTACGCCGTCAGCCGCTACTCCTTCCGGGGCAAGCGGGTCTTCACCGTCACGGTGCTGTCGACGCAGATGTTCCCCGGCATCCTGTTCCTGCTGCCGCTGTTCCTCATCTACGTCAACATCGGCAACGCCACCGGGATCGCGCTGTTCGGCTCCCGTGTCGGGCTGATCCTCACCTACCTGACGTTCTCGCTGCCGTTCTCGATCTGGATGCTGATCGGCTACTTCGACTCGGTTCCCAGGGACCTCGACGAGGCCGCCAAGGTCGACGGCTGCGGCCCGCTGGGCGCGCTCTTCCGCGTCATCGTGCCCGCCGCGATCCCCGGCATCGTCGCCGTCGGCGTCTACGCCTTCATGACGGCCTGGGGCGAGGTGCTGTTCGCCTCGGTGATGACCAACGACACGACCCGCACCCTCGCGGTGGGCCTGCAGGGCTACTCGACCCAGAACGACGTGTACTGGAACCAGGTCATGGCCGCCTCGCTCGTCGTGAGCCTGCCCGTCGTCGGCGGCTTCCTCCTCCTCCAGCGCTACCTCGTCACCGGGCTGACCGCCGGCGCGGTCAAGTAGCCCCTCCTCCCATTGATCTTCGAAAGGTCTGCTGTGTCCGATTCCATCGACCTCGGCGCCTTCCCTCAGGACTTCGCCTGGGGTACGGCCACGTCCGCCTACCAGATAGAGGGAGCCGTCAAGGAGGACGGCCGCGGGCCGTCCATCTGGGACACGTTCTCCCATACCCCCGGCAAGGTCGACAACGGCGACACCGGTGACGAGACCTGCGACCACTACCACCGCTGGCCGCAGGACATCTCCCTCATGAAGCAGTTGGGCACCAACGCCTACCGCATGTCGATCGCCTGGCCGCGCATCGTCCCCGACGGCTCGGGACCGGTCAACGCCCGGGGCCTCGACTTCTACGACAAGGTGATCGACGGGCTCCTGGAAGCCGGCATCACCCCCTCGGTGACCCTCTACCACTGGGACCTCCCCCAGGCCCTGCAGGACCGCGGCGGCTGGACCGTCCGCGAGACCGCAGAACACCTGGCCACCTACACCTCCGCGGTCGCGGAGCGTCTGGGCGACCGGGTCACCCAGTGGGCCACCCTCAACGAACCGCTCTGCTCGGGCTGGATCGGCCACCTGGAAGGCCGCATGGCCCCCGGCCTGACCGACCTGACCGCCGCCGTCCGCGCCTCCTACCACCTCCTGCTCGGCCACGGCCTGGCCACCCAGGCCATCCGTGCCGCAGCACCCGGCGCGCAGATCGGCATCGTCACCAACCACTCCACGGTGGTACCCGCCACGAACCACCCCGAGGACCTCGCCGCCGCCGTCCGCATGGACGGACACACCAACCGCTGGTGGCTCGACCCCGTCTACGGACGCGGCTTCCCCGCCGACATGCGGGCGCTGTACGGCGTGGAGCTGCCCGAGCACCCCGGCGACCTGGAGACCATCGCCGCGCCCCTCGACTGGCACGGCCTCAACTACTACTTCCCCGCCACCGTCACCCACGACGCCCCCGGCCCGGTCCCCTTCGCCCGCGAAGTCCGCCTCCCGGACGTACCGCGCACCGGCTTGGACTGGCAGATCGACGCCAACGGCATCGAATCCCTGCTGCTGCGCCTCACCAACGACTACGGCGTGCGCAAGCTCTACGTCACCGAGAACGGCTCCGCGTTCCCCGACACCGTCGGCCCCGACGGTGCGGTCGACGACCCCGAGCGCACCGCCTACCTCGAGCAGCACCTGGCCGCCTGCGCCCGCGCCGTCCGCCAGGGCGCTCCGCTGGCCGGTTACTACGCCTGGTCCCTCCTGGACAACTTCGAGTGGGCCTACGGCTACGACAAGCGCTTCGGCCTCGTCCACGTCGACTACACGACCCAGAAGCGCACCGTGAAGACCAGCGGCCGCCGCTACGCGGACATCGTCCGCAGCCACGGCCGGCTCCACGCGTAATCCGGCGGCCGGCCCGGTCCTGACGGCTTTCGTTTCCCGTCGGCACGCTTGGCCGTCCTCACCCACGCAGAACGCTCGGCTGGGCTACCCGGCCGAGCGTCTGGCTGCTCCCGGGCGCTGCGGGCCGACCCCGTTGTCACCTTGCCGATGGTCGAGGAGGCGGGCGTGACACCGGCCGAGGCGGCCCGGCCCGCCGCAGGCGGTCGACCGCGCCGGACATGCCGTTGGCCACGCCGAGCATCGGCGCGCCCTGGATGTGTTCCGCCCACGGGCGTGCCCTCTGCGCGGCCGTCTTCTCCACGGCCGGCGGACCGTGGTCAACGCAGGTCGGCACGTCGCAGCACACCCGGATCGTCGAAGAGCGTCGGGCGCCGTCTGTTCATACCCAGAACCCCAAGGTGCGGCCTCCCTGCGGCCTCAGGATCACCCCGCCGGGGCGCCCCGACCGGTGGTCTTTGCCCGGCCAATCGGCCCAACCGCCCTTCGGCGCAACGTGGGTGACCCACCGTGGGCAGCTTAATGAAAGACAAAAGAAAAGTGGTCACGCTTCTTGACCGGCCAATGGCGTACGGGCAAGGTCTGGAGAGCGCTCTCCCATTCAGGTTCGTTGAAGGAGCACCGATGCCAACTGGCATACCCGTCGATGCGTTGCCACGCAGACGACGTCCCATTTCCACGCGGAGGGGAATCGCCGGGGCGGTCACGACCGCGCTCTTCGGTAGCCTGCTCGCGCTGGCGCCGTCCTCCCCCGCCGCCTCGGCCGAGCCTGCGCCGGTCTCTCAGGGCAAGGCGGAGTCTTCGCTCACCCTGATGACGGCCCCCGCCGCGGTCGCGGCGGACTCCCTGCTCTCCCAGGGCAAGACCGCCACCGCCTCTTCGAGCGAGGGCGAGGCCTATTCCGCGTCCGCCGCGTTCGACGGGAACCTCACCGGCACCCGCTGGGCCAGCCAGTGGCGCGACGCCGAATGGATCCAGGTCGACCTCGGCGCGAGCCGCAACCTCAGCCGCGTCGTCCTCACCTGGGAGGGCGCGTTCGGCAAGAACTACGAGATCCAGGTCTCGGACGACGGTACGAACTGGCGCACCGCCACATCCGTCACCGGCAGCGACGGCGGCACCGACGAGATCGCCATCTCCGGCAGGGGCCGCTACGTGCGCATGAACGGCCTGGTCCGCTCCGGCGGCTACGGCTACTCCCTCTGGGAGTTCCAGGTCTACGGCACCCCCTCGGAGGAGCCCCCGGTCCAGGGCGCGGTGCGCGTGGCCGGCTCCCAGGGCAACTGGCAGCTGACCGTCGGCGGACAGCCGTACACCGTCAAGGGCCTCACCTGGGGCCCCTCCTTCGCCGACGCCCCGAAGTACATGCCCGACGTGAAGTCCATGGGCGTCAACACCATCCGCACCTGGGGTACGGACGCGTCGAGCAAGCCCTTGCTCGACACCGCCGCGGCGAACGGCATCCGGGTCGTCAACGGATTCTGGCTGCAGCCCGGCGGCGGCCCCGGCTCCGGCGGCTGCGTCAACTACGTGACCGACGCCGCATACAAGAGCAACATGCTCACCGAGTTCGCGAGGTGGGTCGACACCTACAAGTCGCACCCGGCCACGCTCATGTGGAACGTCGGCAACGAATCCGTCCTCGGCCTGCAGAACTGCTACGGCGGCACCGAACTGGAGGCGCAGCGCAACGCCTACACCACGTTCGTGAACGACGTCGCCAAGAAGATCCACACCATCGACCCGGACCACCCGGTCACCTCGACCGACGCCTGGACGGGCGCGTGGCCGTACTACAAGCGCAACGCCCCGGACCTCGACCTGTACTCGATGAACTCGTACGGCGACATCTGCGGGGTGCGGCAGGACTGGGTGGAGGGCGGCTACAACAAGCCCTACATCATCACCGAGACGGGGCCGGCCGGCGAGTGGGAGGTGCCGAACGACGCGAACGGCATCCCCGAGCAGAAGACCGACGTCCAGACCGCCGAGGGATACACCACCGCCTGGAACTGCATCACCGGTCACCACGGCGTGGCCCTGGGCGCCACGATGTTCCACTACGGCCTCGAGCACGACTTCGGGGGCATCTGGTTCAACCTGTTGCCCGACGGGCTCAAGCGACTGTCGTACTACGCGGTGAAGAAGGCGTACACCGGGTCGACCGCGGGCGACAACACACCGCCCGTCATCGGCAACATGGTCGTCAACCAGGCCTCGCAGGCGCCGGCCGGCGGCGAGTTCACCGTCCGCGCCGACGTCAGGGATCCGCAGAACGACCCGCTGACGTACAAGGTCTTCCTCAGCGGCAACTACGCGAACGGCGACAAGCGCCTGGTCGAGGCGCAGTGGCGCTCGACGGGCAACGGGACCTTCGCCGTCACCGCTCCCGAGAAGCTCGGCGTCTGGAAGGTCTACATCCAGGCCGAGGACGGCCACGGCAACGCGGGCATCGAGACCAAGTCCGTCAAGGTGGTCTCCCCGCCCGTGAGCGGCACGAACGTGGCACTGAACAAGCCGACGAGCGCCTCCTCCTTCCAGGCTCAGTACGGCGACTGCCCCTGCACGCCGGCCAACGCGACCGACGGCAAAGCCGGCACCCGCTGGGCCAGCGACTGGAGCGATCCGCAGTGGATCCGGGTGGACCTCGGAGCCTCCACCGCGATCCGTACCCTGCAGCTGGTCTGGGACCCCGCCTACGCCAAGTCCTACGAGGTGCAGCTCTCCGACGACGGCGTCAACTGGCGCACCGTCCACTCCACCACGACCGGCAACGGTGACATCGACACGATCAACGTGTCGGCGAACGCCCGCCACGTGCGCCTGAACCTGACCGCACGCGGCACCGGCTGGGGCTACTCCCTCCACGAGTTCGGCGTCTACAGCTGACCCGGTGACGGCGCGCCTTGACCGGTCCGCCCGTCATTGAGGGTCTGCCGCCACCGGCCGCGGCGCGGTGCCGAACGCGGAGTACCGGCTGCCCTGACCCGGTCGGCCCTCCGTACGGGCCCGGCTCGCTCCGTCTCCGCGACGGACGGGCCGGGTCTTCTCCTTCGTCAGAGATGCCGGCTCGAAGGGGACTTGACGGTGCGCGGGGCACGCACTCCAGTTGGGAGAGCGCTCTCCAATGCGAGAAGCGGATGACGTGAAGGGGGTGGGGATGAGCGAGGACATGTTCGATCGACTGCTGGAGAAGCTCGATCTCGCGCAGAAGGTGCGGCTGCTGTCCGGGGCCACGACGTGGCGGACGGCAGGCGAGCAGGCCATCGGCTTGCGCGAGATGGTCACCTCCGACGGCCCCGCCGGGGTGCGGGGAGAAGCCTGGGACGAGCGGCTCACCTCGGCGCTGCTTCCCTCGGCCTCCGCGATCGGCGCACTGTGGGACGAGGGCCTGACCGAGCAGCTGGGAGGCCTGCTCGCTTCGGAAGCGGTCCGCAAGGGTGCGGACGTCGTGCTGGCTCCGACGCTCAATCTGCATCGCACTCCGCTGGGAGGCCGGCACTTCGAGTGCTTCTCGGAGGATCCCGTACTGACGGGCCGCACGGGCGCGGCGCTCATCCGGGGCATCCAGGCTGCGAGGGTCGCGGCCACGGCCAAACACTACGTCGCCAACGACTCCGAGACGGGGCGGATGCACGTGGACGTACGAGCTTCCGAGCGGGTGCTGCGAGAGGTGTACCTGGCTCCGTTCGAGGCTGCTGTCGAGGCGGGCGTGTGGCTGGTGATGGCCGGCTACAACGGCGTGAACGGCGCGACCATGACCGCCAATCCGCTGCTCGCCGAACCCCTCAAGGGTGACTGGGGCTTCGACGGGGTGGTGGTCTCCGACTGGGGCGCCCTGCGTTCGACCTGGGAACCGGCGCTCGCCGCCCTCGATTTGGCGATGCCGGGACCGCAGGGCCCGTGGGAGGCGTCCCTCGCCCAGGCCGTGAAGGACGGCCACGTCCCCGAGGAAGCCGTCGACGAGAAGGTGCGGCGCCTGCTGCGGCTGGCCCGGCGCGTGGGGGCCCTCGAATCGAACGGGCGCCCACGGACCCCGGCGTTCGGGTCGGACGAGACCCGGACGCTGCTGCGCCGTACGGTGGCCGCGGGATCCGTGCTGCTGACCAACCGGGAGGTGCTCCCGCTCGACCCCGGCTCCTTGTCGAAGATCGCCGTCATCGGCGTGCACGCAGCCTCCCCGCGGGTGCAGGGCGGAGGCAGCGCGGGAGTCTTCCCCTCGCGCGTGGTCACTCCCCTCGACGGGATTCGCGCACGGCTGGACGGCCTGGCCCAGGTCGTGCACGTACCGGGTCCGGGACTGGGCGTTCCCCCAGGGCCCCTCGGCACCGGCTGGTGCAGCGACCCGCGATCAGGGGAGCCCGGCGTGCTGCTGCGCCTCCTGGACGAGGCGGGCCATGAGCTCCACGCGGAGCACCGGCTGTCCGGGGCACAGCTGGAGCCGCCCGTGGTTCCCGCCGCACGGACGGTGGAGATCAGCGCGCTCATCCGGCCGCGGGCGACGGGGGAATGGACCTTCGGCATCGCCGGCTTCGGCCGCATGAACCTCACCCTCGGCGGCCGGATCGTTCTGGACGGCGTATTCCCGTGCACCACCGACGACCCGGCCATCGTCCATGTGAACCCGCCCCTCCACACGGTGCGGGCGTTCGTGGACACGACGGAACCCGTTCTTCTGACGGCCCGGCGTGAACTGGTTCCCGGAGCCGGGCGAGCCACGATCGTCGCGGCGGCGCCGCCGGAGCCCGAGGCCGCGGCCGCGCTCGCGGAAGCGGTTCAGGCGGCCCGCGGAGCGGACGCGGTGATCGTGGTCGTCGGCACCACCGAACACACCGAGACCGAGGGCCGCGACCGAGCCGACCTGTCCTTGGGCGGCCACCAGGACGCGCTGGTCCGCGCCGTGGCAGCCGTCAACCGGCGCACCGTCGCCGTGGTCAACTCCGGTGGCCCGGTCGAGCTGCCCTGGCGCGACGAGGCGGGCGCGGTGCTGCTCACCTGGTTCTCCGGGCAGGAGGCCGGGGCCGGGCTCGCCGACGTCCTCTTCGGTGACGCCGAGCCGGGCGGCCGGCTTCCCACCACCTGGGCCGCGTCACTGACCGACGCACCCGTCACCCACGCACAGCCGGTCGACGGCCGGCTCACCTACGACGACGGCGTGCACGTCGGGCACCGGGCCTGGCTCCTCACCGGAAGGGAACCCGCCTACTGGTTCGGCCACGGCCTCGGCTACACCGCATGGGAGTACGAGACGGTCCAAGTCCCGGCCGAAGCGGTGGCAGGATCCTCGTTCACGGTCCGCGTGCAGGTGCGCAACACGGGCAGCCGGCCCGGCCGTGAGGTCGTGCAGGTGTACCTCGCCCGTCCGGAATCCACCGTCGAGCGGCCCGTCCGATGGTTCGCCGGCTACACCGCGGTCCATGCGGAGCCCGGCGCTTCGGTGATCGCCGTCGTGGAGGTCCCGGCGCACGCGCTGCGGCACTGGTCCGAAGCCGAGAAGGCCTGGCGCACGGAGCCCGGGACCTACCGCATCATGGTGGGCCGCTCGGCCGGCAACCTGGCGTGGCGCGGGGTGCTACCCCTGGAGGACCGGGCGGGGTGAGAGTCGAGAGGCGAGTAGTGGGCCGGCAGACCTCCTGCGCACGAGAGCCGTCGGCAACCTGCTGCGGGGCCGACCTCTTGGTCGACCCCGCGCCACTCGCCAGACTCAGCCGAACGACGGGATGACGTCGGAGCCGTACGCGTCGATGGTCGCTTCCCGGGCGTCGTGCATGTTGTATAGGGCGAATTGGTCGACGCCGAGGTCCCGCAGTGCCCGAAGCTTCTCGATGTGGGCCTCGGCCGGACCCAGGAGGCAGAAGCGGTCGACGATCTCGTCCGGGACGAAGTCCGCCGACGGGTTCCCCGCCCGGCCGTGGTGGCTGTAGTCGTAGCCCTGCCGGGACTTGACGTACTCGGTGAGCTCGTCCGGGACCATCGAGGAGTGCTCGCCGTAGCGGGACACCAGGTCGGCGACGTGGTTGCCGACCATGCCACCGAACCAGCGGCACTGGTCGCGGGCGTGGGCCACATCCCCGCTCACGTACGCGGGGGCCGCCACACAGATGCTGATGGAGTCCGGGTCGCGGCCGGCCTCCACGGCGGCCTGGCGGACCGCCTTGATCATCCACTCGGTGAGGTAGAGGTCCGCGAGCTGGAGGATGAAGCCGTCGGCCTTCTGCCCGGCGAGCGCGAGGGCCTTGGGCCCGTATGCGGCCATCCACACCGGGAGCTTCCCGTCCGTGATCCAGGGGATCCGGATCGGATTGCCGTCCACGACCGCCTCCCGGCCCTCCGCCAGATCCCTGATCACCTCGATGGCCTCGCCGAGCCGGGCCAGGGTGTTCGGCGCGCGGCCCGCGACCCGCATCGCGGAGTCCCCGCGCCCGATCCCGCACACCGTGCGATTGCCGTACATGTCGTTGAGCGTCGCGAAGGTGGAGGCGGTCACCTCCCAGGTGCGGGTGCCCGGGTTGGTGACCATCGGCCCTACGTGCAGCTTCTGCGTGTTGGCCAGGATCTGGCTGTAGATGACGAACGGCTCCTGCCACAGCACGGCGGAGTCGAAGGTCCAGCCGTAGCGGAACCCGTTGCGCTCGGCGCGCTTCATGAGGCTGATCACCGCGGAGGCGGGCGGGTCGGTCTGCAGGACGAGGCCGAAGTCCATGGCTGCTCCTTGCTGCTGCGTGCTGGCTTACAGGTACTGGCAGGTGGAGCGGTGGACGAAGGCCCCGTGGCCGGCGCGGCCCGTGAACTCCCGTCGGTCGATGACGAGTTCACCGCGCGAGAGCACGCTGTCGACGCGTCCGGTGATCCGCTTGCCCTCGTACGCCGAGTAGTCCACGTTCATGTGGTGCGTCTCGGCGGAGATGACCTGCTCGGCGTGCGGATCGTAGAGGACGATGTCGGCGTCGGAGCCCGGCGCGATGCTGCCCTTCTGGGGGTAGAGGCCGAACATCCGGGCCGGGGTCGCGCACGCGATCTCGATCCAGCGCCGGCGGCTGATGTGCCCGTCGAGAACGGCCTGGTGGAGGAGGTCCATCCGGTTCTCCACCCCGGGGAGCCCGTTGGGGATCTTCGAGAAGTCCCCGCGGCCCAGCTCCTTCTGGCCGCGGAAGCAGAAGGGGCAGTGGTCGGTCGAGACCACCTGGAGGTCGTTGGTCCGCAGACCCCGCCACAGTGCCGCCTGGTGCTCGCGGGGCCGCAGCGGGGTGGAGCAGACGTACTTGGCGCCCTGGAAGTCGGGCTCCGCCAGGTTGTCGGTGGACAGGAACAGGTATTGCGGACAGGTCTCCCCGAAGACGGGCAGCCCCTTGTCCCGGGCGGCCGCCAGCTCGGCCAACGCCTCCTGCGCCGAGACGTGGACGACGTAGAGCGGGGCGCCCGCCACCCGTGCGAGCTGGATCGCCCGGTGGGTGGCTTCCGCCTCCAGCAACACCTTGCGGACTTCGCCGTGGTGGCGGGGATCGGTCTCACCGCGCGCCAGGGCCTGCTCGACGAGCACGTCGATCGCCAGCCCGTTCTCCGCGTGCATCATGATGAGCCCGCCGTTGCCGGAGGCCCTCTGCATCGCGCGCAGGATCCGGCCGTCGTCCGAGTAGAAGACCCCGGGGTAGGCCATGAACAGTTTGAACGAGCTCACGCCTTCTTCGACGAGGAGGTCCATCTCCTTGAGGGTGTGCTCGTTGACGTCCGACACGATCATGTGGAAGGCGTAGTCGATCGCGCAGTTGCCGTCGGCCTTGGCGTACCAGGCGTCCAAGCCGGCCCGGAGCGACTGCCCTTGTGACTGCACGGCGAAATCGACGATCGTCGTCGTCCCGCCCCACGCGGCGGCCCTCGTCCCGGTCTCGAACGTGTCCGACGCGGAGGTGCCGCCGAAGGGCAGCTCCATGTGGGTGTGGGCGTCGACCCCGCCGGGGATGACGTACTTCCCGCTCGCGTCGATCGTCCGGTCGGCCGTCCACGCCCCGGCGGCCGCCGTGCCGTGCGCCGCGAGCGCGGCGACACGGCCGTCCTCGATCAGCACGTCGGCGTAGAGCTCGTCGGCGGCCGTGATGACGAGGCCGCCGCGGATCAGGGTGCGGGTGCTCATGTACGTGTCCCCCGTGGTCAGTCGAGGCTGTGGAGGGCCTCGGCGAGGATGTCGGCGCCCTCTCCCGCCTCGGCGACGGTGAGGGAGAGCGGCGGCGCGATGCGCAGCACGCTGGTGTTGTGGCCGCCGCCCTTGCCGAGCAGCAGGCCGCCGGCGCGGGCTGCCTCCAGTACGGCGGCGGCGGCGTCCGGATCGGCCTGGTCGGTGCCGGGCTTCGTGAGCTCCAGCCCGGCCATCAGGCCCCGGCCGCGCACCTCCCGTACGGCGGGTACGGTCGCGGCGACGGCCCGCAGCCGCTCCAGCAGCAGGCCTCCGACGCGGCGGGCGTTGCCCTGCAGGTCGTGCTCCAGCAGGTAGCCGAGGTTCGCGACGCCGGCGGCCATGGTGACGGGTGAACCGCCGAAGGTGGAGATGGAGTTGGAGTCGAGGCAGTTCATCACCTCGGCGCGGGCGACGACCCCGCCGATGGACATGCCGTTGCCGATGCCCTTGGCGAAGGTGAGGATGTCCGGGGGGCCGTTCTGGGCGTGGGCCTGCCAGCCCCAGAAGTGGTCTCCGGTGCGGCCCCAGCCGGTCTGCACCTCGTCGCTGATCCAGAGGATGCCGTGCCGGTCGAGGACCTCGCGGAAGGCGCCGTAGAGCCCGTCGGGCGGGGAGGTGAACCCGCCGACTCCCTGGATCGGTTCGGCGATGAGCGCGGCGAGGCCGCCGCGGGCCTGGCCGAGGACGTCTTCGAGGTCGGCGACGGCGGCCGCCGTGAAGTCGGCGTCGTTCAGGTGGGCGAAGGGGCCGCGGGTGCGGACCGCGCCGTGTACGTAGTAGGTCTGGAGCGGCGAGAGGCTGGTCGGGGACCAGCCGCGGTTGCCGGTGACCGAGACCGTGGAGAAGGACCGGCCGTGGTAGCTGTTGCGCATCGCCAGGATCTGGTTGGAACGGCGGTACGTCGTCGCGAGCAGCAGGGCGGTGTCGTTGGCCTCGGTGCCTGAGGTGGTGAAGAAGACCCGGGCGTCGGGGATGGCGGACAGTGCGGCGATCCGCTCGGCCAGTTCGACCATGGGCCGGTTCAGGTACAGGGTGGAGGAGTGGATGATCCGTCCGGCCTGTTCGGAGACGGCCTTGGTGACCTCGGGCAGGGCGTGCGCGGTCATCGTGGTGAGGATGCCGCCGAAGAAGTCGAGGTAGCGGTTGCCGTCCGCGTCCCAGACGTGGCGGCCCTCGCCGTGGGTGAGCTCGATGGGGCGGTCGTAGTAGAGCGCGAGCCAGTCGGGCAGGACGCTGCGGTGCCGGTTGTGCAGGGGGATCGGGTTGGTCACGGCTGTACGAGTCCTCCGTAGGCGTCGGGGCGGCGGTCGCGGTAGAAGGCCCACTGGTCGCGGACCTCCTTGATCAGGTCGAAGTCGAGGTCCCGGACGAGGAGTTCCTCCTCCTTGTCGCTGGCGACCTCGCCGACGAAGCGGCCGCGGGGGTCGACGAAGTAGCTGGTGCCGTAGAAGTCGTTGTCGCCGTACTCCTCCTGGCCGATGCGGTTGATGGCCGCGATGAAGTACTCGTTGGCGACGGCCGCGGCGGGCTGCTCCAGCTGCCAGAGGTAGGCGGAGAGACCCCGGTGGGTGGCGGACGGGTTGTACACCAACTGTGCTCCGCCGAGACCTAGTTGGCGCCAGCCCTCCGGGAAGTGGCGGTCGTAGCAGATGTACACGCCGATCCGGCCCACCGCGGTGTCGAAGATTGGCCAGCCGAGGTTGCCCGGGCGGAAGTAGTACTTCTCCCAGAAGCCCTTGACCTGCGGGATGTGGTGCTTGCGGTACTTGCCCAGGTAGCTGCCGTCGGCGTCGATGACGGCCGCGGTGTTGTAGTAGAAGCCCTCGGACTCCAGCTCGAAGACCGGTACGACGATCACCATGCCGGTCTCGCGGGCCAGGTCCTGCATCCGGCGTACCGTCGGGCCGTCGGGGACGGCCTCGGCCCAGCGGTAGTGCTCGGGTTCCTGGACCTGGCAGAAGTAGGGGGCGTTGAAGACCTCCTGGAAGCCGATGATCCGCGCACCCTGGGCGGCGGCCCGGCGGGCGTGCTCCTCGTGTTTGGCGATCATCGACTCGGTGTCTCCGGTCCAGGTGGCCTGGACCAGTGCGGCGCGGACGACTTGGGCCATGAGCTGCTCCTCGCGACGGGTACGCCGGCTTCTACGCACGTAGAGGGTGTACGACGGCTGCGCGTAGGGAGTTGAAGGTAGGCCTCGGTCAGGCGCGGGGCAAGACCGCCTTGCGCGGTTGGAGTAGTGGATCAGCAAACACAGGAGTTACGTCACCACATGGTCGATTCCGGTCAGGAGACGGGCAGATTAGCGACTCGAAGAGCGTGTAACAGGTCCCGGTGATGCGTCCCCGAGAGGGCTTCGGCCGCCCTGAGCAGCCGGGGCGCGAACCACCCCGGATCCCGCCGGGCCAGGCGGGCGGACTCCTCCGCGGTACGGACTCTGACGAAGGCTCCGAGCAGGGCGTCCGCCTCACGGGTACGGCCGGCGGCGCCGAGCGCGAGGGCGGCCTCGGCGAGCTCCGCGGCGGGCCTGGCCGCGCCCTGACGCAGCAGGGCGTCGCAGTCGGCCGGACCCAGCGCGGCGGCGGCCGCGGCGAAGCGGGCGGGCGGCAGCGAGGCCGCCTCCCAGAGCAGCGTGGCCCAGTCGGCGGCCAGTCCGGCCCGCCCCAGCGCCTCCCCCAGCCCGGGCAGCCACTGCGCGGGCCAGGCGGCCGCCTCGCACAGCAACGCGTGCGCCTCCCCGCTGCGGCCCCGCGCCCGCAGCCCGATGAGCGCACCCACGAGCCCGTCCACGGGATCGCCCCGCCCGGCCCGCGCCGGCCCACCGCCCGCGTCGGGCTCCCCCGGCGCCCACCGGTCGCCGCCCGCCGACCCGGACCGGTACCCGGGGTCGGCCCCGGCGTCCCACGAGGCGCTGCCGTGCCCGAGCCCATGCCCGTGCCCGAGCCCGTCCTCGCCGGACGGCGAAGCCCCGCCCGCCGGGCCCGTGGCCCGGGCCGCGGGCCCGGCGGGCACCGGCCGGTCCTCGTCCCGCGCGGGGCTCCGGCGCGCGGGGCGGCCGAAGCGGGCGCCGCGCGGCGGGGTGTCGCCCGACGGGTGGGCGGGGGACGGCGTGTCGCCCGACGGGTGGCCGGGAGGCAGGGTGAAGGCCTGGGCTCCGGGCACCGGCGCGCCCGCGTACCGGGCTCCGCCCGTCCGTGCCGCGCCGCGCAACCACCGCCCCTCGGCCCGCCCGACCGGCTCCCGCGCCACCGCCGCCGCGAGGCGGGCCGTCAGGTCCGACCGCCGGGCGGCCGCGCGGGTCGCGTCGTCGTGGGCCCAGGAGAGTTCAAGGGCCAGGGCATCGGCCGCGGCGGGGTCCGCCGTCTCCGCGTGCCGCGCCGACAGCGAGCGCAGCGCCGCCTGCGCCTGCGTCCACTGCGTCGCGGCCGCGGCCAGCAGGGTGCGCAGTTCCTCCTCGCCGCCCGGCAGCCGGTCCCAGACATCGACGGCAGCCGCCCTCAGCGCGGCGGCGTACTCCGTCTCCCGGGCGAGCGCCACGGCGCCCTGCGATCCCGCCAAGTCGCCGATCAGCGACTCCAGTACGTCCCAGGGCGGCATCGCGGCTCCGTCCAGGCAGGCCCGCATGCCCTCCGGGTCCCGCCGCAAGAACTCCCCGCACCAGCCCGCACCCGGATCCAGCCGCTGTATCAACCCCCGCATGTATCCGGCGAGTTGACCGATCACGTGTGAAGCCGCGGTCTCCATCCCCGCATTGGATCCCATCCGTGTTACGGGCGGGCTACGGGAGTCTCAAAGCTTGACGGCGAGCGTGACACCGATCGCGGTGTGCGGCCGCTTGCCCCGCCGGGCCACGGCGGCCGGCACGTCCACCGCCCAGAACTGCCAGGTGTACTTGCGCGACATCAGCTTCCGGACGCGCTTCAGCCCCACCTCGTCCAGCAGCCGCGCCTCCCCCTCGAAGGCCACGGCCCCCTCGGCCACGTTCCCCCGTACGTCACACGCCGCGACCTCGACCCGGCCGTTGTTGCGGATCCGCTTCACCTTCCACGAATCGCTGCGCGTCCACACGAACAGCTCGCCCGCGTCCGCCGCGGCCCACACCGGCGTGGCCACCGGGGTGCCGTCCTTGCGGAAGGTGGTGAGACTGACGTACCGCGCCCTGCCCAGCTCTTGAACCGTCATGCGCCGACCCTACGCGCAGGCCACGGGCGCGCGGAGGCCCACGACTCCCTTCCGGCCGCGGCCACCTGCTTCGCGTGCTGGAGCGGGGTGCGGCTGGCGACGACGCCCGGGTGACGGGAGCCCGCGTCGCCCAGGCTCCTGGCGTGGGCCCTGCCTTCGGGGGCGGCGCACGCCGCGATCAGCAGGCCGCCCGCGAGGAGGGCGCCGACGATTCCGAGACCGATTCGCTTGGATACGGATGCGTTCATGTCTGACACGCCTTCACGCTTGCCCCGCGCCCGGCCCGTCCCACCGCCCATTGCGCCGTTCGGCCGCCGGGGCCCGCCCGAACGGCGCGCCGGACGGCGGGCCCGGCGGCCGAACGGCCGAGGCCTCAGACGGGCACGAGCGCGCAGCGCCTCATCACGTCGTCCAGGGAGAGTCCCAAGGCCTCCGCGAGGGCGGCCACGGTGAAGAAGGCCGGCGTCGGGGCCCGGCCGGTCTCGATCTTGCGGAGCGTCTCGGCGGAGAGCCCGGCGCTGGCCGCGACCTCGACCATGCTCCGGGCGCCGCGGGCCGTGCGCAGCAGGGCGCCCAGGCGCTCGCCGCGCTCGCGCTCTTCGGGGGTGAGGGGGGTTCGGACCATGGCTCCATCCTACCCCGGAGCCCAATAACTATCCCGTTACAGTTATACCGGTATAGTTATTGGCATGATGGAACTGAAGTCAGACCGATCGATCGACGAGATGCGTGCCGCGGGCCGCGTCGTCGCCCACGCCCTCGCCGCCGTCCGGGAGCGGGCGGCGGTGGGAGTGTCCCTGCTGGAGCTTGACCAGGTGGCCCGCGGGGTCCTGCGGGAAGCCGGCGCGGCCTCCCCCTTCCTGGGCTACCGGCCGCGCTTCGCGCCGGTCCCCTTCCCCGCGGTCGTCTGCGTCTCCGTCAACGACGCGATCGTGCACGGCATCCCCGACGGCTACCGGCTGTGCGACGGCGACCTGGTCAGCGTCGACTGCGGCGCGACGCTGGGCGGCTGGGTCGGCGACGCGGCCGTCAGCTTCACCGTGGGCCGGGCCCGCCCCGCCGACCTGCGGCTCATCGGGACCGCGGAGGCCGCCCTGGCGGCGGGCATCGCGGCCGCGCGGCCGGGCAACCGCGTCGGGGACATCGCCCACGCCATCGGCACGGTCTGCCGCGCCGCCGGGTACGGCATCCCGGACGGCTTCGGCGGACACGGCGTCGGCCGCTCCATGCACGAGGAACCGGGCGTGCCCAACGAGGGCCCGGCCGGGAAGGGTACGAAGCTGCGCGCCGGCATGGTGATCGCGATCGAGCCGATGCTGATCGCGGGCGGCACCGACGACTACACCTGCGACGCGGACGGCTGGACCCTGCGGACCGTCGACGGCAGCCGCGCCGCGCACGCGGAGCACACGGTCGCGATCACCGCCGACGGCCCGAGGATCCTCACCGCCCTGTAGCCCCCGCCTACGGCTTCCCGTGCGGGTGCACCACCATCGCCGCGCCCCCGCCGCGCCGCGAGGTCTCGGCGGCGGCCAGCCACCGCCCGTCGGGCAGCCGCTGGACTCCGGTGGCCGCTCCGATCTCGGGGTTCTGCCGGAAGCCGTGGCCCAGTGCTTCCAGCTCGGCGCGGACCGGGTCGTTCCACAGGCCCGGCTCCAGCTCCGTGGTGCTCTGGTTGCGCTGGCTGGCGCGCGGCGCGGCGATGGCGTCGACCAGCGGCAGCCCCCGGTCCAGGTGGCCGGTCAGCGTCTGCAGCACGGTGGTGATGATGGTCGCGCCGCCCGGGGAGCCCACGGCCAGCACGGGCCGCCCGTCCTCCAGCACGATGGTCGGGGACATCGAGGAACGCGGCCGCTTGCCGGGGCCCGGCAGGTTCGGGTCGGGGACGCCGGGGGCGGCCGGCGCGAAGGAGAAGTCGGTCAGCTCGTTGTTGAGCAGGAAGCCCCGGCCCGGCACGGTGATGGCGCTGCCGCCCGTCGATTCGATGGTCAGGGTGTAGGACACGACGTTGCCCCAGCGGTCGGCGACGGTCAGGTGCGTGGTGTTCTCCCCCTCGTACGTGGTCGGGGCGGCCTGCCCGCCGCCGCCGCAGGTGACCGGGTGGCGCGGGTCCCCCGGGGCAAGCGGGCTGGTCAGCGCCTTGCCGGGGTCGATGAGGCAGCCGCGCGTGTCGGCGTACCGCTGCGAGAGCAGCTCCCGGGTCGGCACGTCCTCGGCGGCCGGGTCGCCGACCCAGCGGCCCCGGTCGGCGAAGGAGATCCGGGAGGCCTCGATGAAGCGGTGCAGGTACTGCGCCTCGGACAGCCGGCCGAGGTCGGAGCGCTCCAGGATGTTCAGCGCCTCGCCGACCGTGGTGCCGCCGGAGGAGGACGGGGCCATGCTGTAGACGTCCAGGCCCCGGTAGCCGACCCGGGTCGGGTCCTGCCGCTTGGTCGCGTACGCGCGCAGGTCGCCGGTGGTCAGGTCGCCGGGGCGGACCACGCGGGTGGCGGACGGGTCCACCGGGGGCGTGCGGACGGCGCGGACGATGTCCTCGGCCAGCGGTCCGCGGTACAGCGCGCCCGCGCCCTTGCGGCCCAGCTCGGCGTAGGTGTCGGCCAGGTCCGGGTTCTTGAAGGTGGAGCCGACCACCGGGAGGGCGCCGCCTGGCAGGAAGAGCTTCCTCGTGTCCGGGAAGTCCTTGAAGCGGTCCTGGTTGAGCTCCGTCTGCGCACGGAAGGTGGCGTCGACCGTGAAGCCGTTGCGGGCCAGCTTCTCGGCGGGCTTCAGGAGTTGCCCCAGCGGGCGGGTTCCCCAGGCGTCGAGCGCGCTCTGCCAGGTCGCGGGGGTGCCCGGGACGCCGACGCCCCGGCCGCTGGTCTGGCCCTCTGCGAAGGGGATGGGGACGCCGTTCTCCTGGAACAGCGTGGCGGTGGCGGTCGCCGGCGCGGTCTCACGGCCGTCGATGGTCCGCACGCGGCCCGACCGCGCGTCGTAGTGGACGAAGTAGCCGCCCCCGCCGATGCCGGCGGAATACGGCTCGGTCACCCCCAGCGCGGCGGCGGTCGCGACGGCGGCGTCCACGGCGTTGCCCCCCGAGCGCAGGACCGCGATCCCGGCCGCGCTGGCATCGGCGTCGACGCTGGCCACGGCGCCGCCGTAGCCGGTGGCGACCGGTACCTTCGCCGGGGCGCCGTCGGCGCCCGCCGCGGACGGCGGCGCGGCCGCGCCGGTGGAGACGAGCGCTCCGGCGAGAGCGACGAGGGCTAACTGACGTGCGGCGGGACGACGCATCCGTACCTCCGGTAGACGGCCTGTCAGACCCCTGGACCGGGCCTGGAGCCGGCACTGTAACTTCACGGCACCCCCCGCGTCAGGACGTCCTCGTGACGACTACCATCCGCCGCATGAACGATGACGTGCGCAACATCGTGCTGGGGGTGGCGGCCACCGCCATCAGCGGCGGCTTCGGCTGGTTCGCCCGGACCTACCTGTGGCGCCGCACGCTCCGCCGCAAGCAGGCGTTCTTCGGGCTGCCGACCGGCTCCGACTGCCTCTTCGTGGTCAACCGGCAGATGGGCGGCACCGACCGGTCGGTGCACCGCAACGACGCGTTCGCGCTCCTCGAGATATCCGCGCTGATCAAGGACTGCGGGGCGAACCTGCAGATCCTCACCCACGACGAGGCCCGCCAGGGCTTCGGCGAGCGCGCCGAGTTCTGTGTCGGCGGTCCCGTCTCCAACGCGCGTACGGCGGCCCACCTGGCGTCCATGCTGCCGGGGGTCCGGGTCGACCTCTCCAACGAACCGGGTCCGGAGCGCGGGTCCATCACCGTCGGCGGGGAGTCCTACCTCTGGCAGCGGGGCCAGGCCGAGTACGTGGTGCTGGCCCGGCTGACCGCGGGGCCGGGATCCCGGCCGGTGTTCCTCGTCTCGGGGCAGACCGCGATCAGCAACCAGGCGGGTGCCCGCTTCCTGGCCCGCAACCACGTGGATCTGGCCCGCCGGCACGGCGGGAGGTCCTTCTGCCTCCTGCTGAAGGTGATCAACTCGGACGCCTACGGACCGGACGTGACCGAACTGGTCGCGGACGTCACCGGCCCGGCCCTGACACCCGCAGCGGCAGCCGTGTGATCCCGTTGATGAAGTTGGAGACCAGCCGGCGCGGCTCCCCCGCGAGTTCGGGCGCCGGCATGAGGGCGCGCCACTCCTCGTAGAGGACGCGCAGCTGGAGCCGGGCGAAGTGGGCGCCGAGGCAGACGTGCGGGCCGTCCCCGAAGGAGACGTGCGGGTTGGGCTCGCGGCCGAGGTCGAGGCGGCCGGGGTCCGCGAAGACCCGCTCGTCGTGGTTGGCGGAGGCGTGGAAGACCACCACCTTGTCCCCGGCCCGGATCGGCTGCCCCGCCAGTTCCGTATCGGCGGCCGCCGTGCGGCGAAAGCTCAGCACCGGCGGGTGGACGCGCAGGAGTTCCTCGACCGCACGGTCCACCGTGACGCGCCCTGCGGCGAGTTCGGCGTACGCGCCGGGGTCGCGGGCCAGGGCGAGGAGGCCGCCGGGCGCGGCGGAGCGGACGGTGTCGTTGCCGGCCACGGTGAGCAGGAAGAAGAACATCTCCAGCTCCGCGTCCGCCAGCCCGGCGTGCGCGAGGGCGGTCATCACGTCGTCGCCGGGGTGGGCGCGCTTGTACGCGGCCAGTTCACGGGCGTACCCGAACATCTCCCCCAGCAGCGCCGGGGAACGCGGGTTCCGCGGCTTCCCGTCCACACCGCGCGGGGGCGCCGGGGCGTCCTCGGGGTCCTGGTAGCCGATGACGCGCACCGTCCATTCCAGCAGCAGCCCCCGGTCCGCGGCGGGTACGCCCAGCAGGTCCGTGAGGTTCAGCAGCGCGTACTCGTCGGTGACGGTGCGCACCAGGTCGGCGGCCCGGTCCTCGGCGCCGTCCCGTGCGGCGCCGAGCAGCGTACGGGCCCGCTCGCGGACCCGGGCGGCGAAGGCGTCGACGCGGGCCGGGGTGAAGGCGCGGGCGACGGTGCGGCGCAGCCTGCCGTGTTCGGGGGGATCCTGGTTGAGCATGGTGCGCCGCAGGAAGGGCAGGTCGGCGGGGTCGGGATCGCGGATCTGGGTGGCGCCCAGGCGGGAGGAGTACGTGCGGTGGTCGCGCAGGACCCGGACCACGTCGGCGTGACGGGCGACGGCCCAGAAGCCGGGGCCGGCGGGCCAGCCGAGGACCTCGGGCTCGCTCTGCCAGGCCACCGGGTGGTGGTCGCGCAGCAGGCGGTAGCGCTCGTACGGGACGCCTTCGGCGTAGACGCGCGGGTCGAAGACGTCGGGGGTGTCCACCGCGTGCTCCCGGCTGGCGGGGCGCGGGCCTGGAGGGTTCATGGCCACACGGTGGCGGGGCGCGGGCCCGGACCGCAAGGGGGCCGCGCGGCGCCGGGCGCGGTCCGGACAGGGACGGCGGCCGCCGGAAGCCGGCCGGAGCCGGTCAGTCGGCGGCCGCCCCGCATTCCACGCGCTCCTGCTTGCCCTCGGGATCGACGAGGGTGACCTGGGGAGCCGGGCTGACGCGCACTCCCGCGAGGGCCGTGCACGCCACTTGGCGGCGTGCCGTCGCGGAAAGCGGCCCGATCGGGAAGGGCAGCTTGACCTTCACGCTCGACCCGTCGTCGCCGATCGTGATCCCGGCCTGCAGCATCATCTTGTTGTCCACCCCGGGGAGTTCGGTGGTCAAGCCCGCCTCCTGCGTGGCGGTGTCC
This sequence comes from Streptomyces sp. NPDC060049, assembly GCF_042736715.1. Taxonomy (NCBI): domain Bacteria; kingdom Bacillati; phylum Actinomycetota; class Actinomycetes; order Kitasatosporales; family Streptomycetaceae; genus Streptomyces; species Streptomyces sp. NPDC060049. The sequence continues at coordinate 28,172 of NZ_JBHWVV010000027.1, read as the reverse complement.
GGACCGGCCAGCAGCCTGGACAGCAGGTAGTTGGGCGAGGGGTGCGAGGGCCCGGACAGGAGCATCACCGGAGCGATCCCGCCCCCGGGCGGGACGAAGTACACCATGCCCGTCTCCGGCCCGGCGGCCAGTCTCACGGTGCCGGCGCGGCCGCTCTCGACGACCCCGGTGGTGGCGATGGACCCGCAGCCCGTGGAGAGCAGCAGCGGGCCGATCAGCGCGGTAGCGGCGGCGGCCGCCCGTGCCGGGTTCATACGGTGACCTCCAGCGGCATGTCGAGGATGAAGAGCGCTCCGCCGGCGGGGCCGTTGGCCGCGTGCAGGGTTCCTCCGTGCAGGCGGACGTTCTCCAGGGTGATGGCCAGGCCCAGGCCGCTGCCCGTGGAGCGGGTGCGGGCGGCGTCCGCCTTGAAGAAGCGGTCGAATATGTGCGGCAGCACCTCGGGGGCGATGCCGGGCCCGCTGTCGGCGACCTCGATCAGCAGCCGATCGCCCGTGAGCAGCGGCGCGGTGCGGACACGGACGCTGACCGGGGCGCCGCCGTGCTTGAGGGCGTTGCCCACGAGGTTGGCCAGGACCACGTCGAAGCGGCGCGGGTCGAGCCGGGCGCGGATGTCCGGCGGCAGGTCGGTGCGGATCCGGCCGTCGGTCCAGTGGCGGCGTTCCAGGGTCTTGGTGACGGCCTCGGCGACGTCGACGTCGTCGAGGTTGAGCTCGGCGGCGCGGGCGTCGAAGCGGGAGATCTCCATGAGGTCCTCGACGAGCACGGCGAGCTTTCCGGTCTCGGCGCTGATGAGGCGCAGCGCCTTCGCGGTGTCGGCGTCGAGGTCCTCGGCGCCCTCGTCCAGGACCTCGGTGACGGCGAGCATCCCGGCGAGCGGGGTGCGCAGCTCGTGGGAGACGTCGGCGGCGAAGCGCCGGGCGCGGACCTCCGCGTCCCGCAGCTCGCTCACCGACTGTTCTAGGGCGCGGGCCGTCTCGTTGAAGGTGCGGGCGAGTCCGGCGAGTTCGTCGGCGCCGCGGACCTCGATCCGGGTGTCGAGCCGGCCGCGGCCCAGCCGCTGGGCGGCCTTGCGCATGTCCCGTACCGGCCTCAGGACGCTGCGCGCCGCGAGCAGGGCGGGGATGACGGCCATCGCCAGGCCCGGGACGGCGCCCTTCTTGGCGGCGTCGACCATGGCGTCCACGGTCGTCTGCTCGGTGTCCAGGGACATCACCGCGTAGAAGACGGCGCCGGTGGCCTCGCGGCCCCCGATGTGCTGGAAGACGGCCGGCATGCCGACGACGAGGTGGGTGTTGCCGGGGCGGTCCTTCGTGCGCTGGAAGGCCCCGTGCGGGTTGGAGGTCACCTGGCGGCGCAGCTGGTCGCTGATGACCGCGGACGTGGGAGAGCCCTGGTTGGTGGAGGCGCGCAGCTTTCCGTACTCCCCGTACACGGTCCAGGGGTGCGGCTGGCCCCGCTTGCCCAGCTCTCCGACGACGCGCTGGAGTTCCCGCTGGTCCATGGGCAGTACGACGGTCTGGGCCTCGACCAGGTCGCGCAGCGTGCTGACGGCGGTGTCCTGGCTCTGTTTGAGGATCGCGTTGCGGGCCTGCTGGTAGGTGAGCGCGGCCGTGGTGACCGCGCAGATGCCGGCGACCAGCAGGAAGGCGGCGATCAGCCGGGTCCGCAGGCCGAGCGGTGCGAAACGTCTCACCGGGCGCGCCTAGAGCGGGCCGAAGCGGTAGCCGAAGCCGCGCACGGTCTGGATGTAGCGGGGGGCGGCGTCCGGGTCCTCGACCTTGGTGCGCAGGCGGCGTACGCAGGCGTCCACGAGCCGGGCGTCGGCGTGGTAGCTGTGGTCCCAGACGTATTCGAGGAGCTGCTGGCGGGAGAAGACCTGCTCGGGCGAGGCCGACAGGTGGAGCAGGAGCTTGAGCTCGCTGGGTGCCAGGGGGACGCGTTCGCCGTTCTTGGCGACGGTGAGGCCCGAGCGGTCGATGGCCAGCCCGCCGTGGAACTCCACGTCCAGGCGGCCGCCGGCGGGCTCGCTGAGGCGGCGCAGCACCGCCTTGATGCGGGCTTCGATGACCTCGGTGCGGGCGGGTTTGACGATGTAGTCGTCGGCTCCGGCTTCCAGGCCGACGACTATGTCGAAGTCGTCTCCGCGCGCGGTGAGCATGATGATCGGGACCTGGCTGGTCTCGCGTATCCGGCGGCAGACCTGGACGCCGTTCATACCGGGCAGCATGAGGTCGAGCAGGACGAGCTCGGGGTGGAAGCTCGCCATGAGGTCGAGTCCGGCCTCGCCGGTCTCGGCGGAACTCACCTCGTGGCCCCGGCGGCGCAGGCCGAGGCCCACTCCTTCCCTGATGGAAGGGTCGTCCTCGATCAGCAGTACGCGTGGCATCGGGTCAGTATCCCAGGGTCGTGGATCATCCTCTTCCTCCTCCCGCCTTCGACCGACGGGCGGTTCTAGGAGGTGGGGCGGCGGCCCGCCTTGCGGCGCGCGGAGTCGAGCAGGTCGGTGATCTCCGTCAGCCTCAGCGGTCCGGCGAGGACGACGACGACGAGAACGATCGCCGCGGTTCCCGCCACGACGCCGGCGAAGTTCCCGAACCGGTCGGCGGCGCGCGCGGCGGCGTACCCGGCGGCGGCCGCCGGAACGCAGGCGGCCACGAGCCGCAGGTGCGTGCGTACGGCGGTGGTCCTGCGCTGCTTACGGCTCCCCGTGCGCGGGCCGAGCCGCCGGGAGAGGACGTACGCGGTGGCGGCCGCGCCCGCTGCGAAGGCGACCGAGCAGGCCGCCGCCATGCCCGTGACCGCCCAGCGGGGCGGCAGCAGGAGGTACGCGGCGGCCGAGAGCCCGGCGTTCAGGGTGGCGATGACCAGGTTCAGGAAGAAGGGGGTCCGGGTGTCGGACAGGGCGTAGAAGCCGCGGGAGAGCACGTACTGCGCGGAGTAGGCGATCAGGCCGGGCGCGAAGGCCGCGAGCATGCCGGCCATGACCGCGACGTCGGCGGCGCCGGTGCGCCCGTACTCGAAGACGCTGCCGATCACCCAGGGCGCGAGGGCCGCGAAGAGCGCGGCGGCCGGGACGACGAGGGCGGCGCTGGAGCGCAGCGCGTAGGAGACGTCCGCGCGCACGCGGCCGAGGTCGCCGTCGGTGGCGGCGGCGCTCATCCGGGGCATGAGGGCGGTGACGAGGGAGACGGTGACGATGCCCTGCGGGACCATCCACAGCAGGTAGGCGTTGCTGTAGGCGGTGTAGCCGGCGCCGCCCGCGAGGCCCGCGTCGACGGCGCGCTGCCCGGTGGCGGTGGAGAGCCGGGTCACGACCCAGTAGGCGAGCTGGTTGGTCAGGACGAGCAGCACGAGCCAGCCCGCGTTGCGCAGCGGGCGGGCGAGGCCGCTGCCGCGCCAGTCGAAGCGGGGGCGCCAGCGGAAGCGGGCGGCGCGCAGCGAGGGGATCAGGCCGAGGGCCTGCACGACGATGCCGGCGGTGGTGCCGATGCCCAGCAGCCGGGTCTCGGAGGCCGTCAGGCCGTTCACGCCCCCTTGACTGACCTGGGAGACGTAGAGGAAGAGCCCGAAGACGGCGATGACGACGAGGTTGTTGAGGACGGGGGTCCACATCATCGCGCCGAACCGGCCGCGGGCGTTCAGCACCTGGCCGAGCAGGGTGAACAGCCCGTAGAAGAGGATCTGCGGGAGGCAGTACCGGGCCAGGGCAACGGTGGTGGACTCCTGGCCGCCGGTGTAGCCGGTGTACGCCGAGACGATCAGCGGGGCGGCCAGTACGGCGGCGGCGGTGATCACCAGCAGCGCGGCCGCGCAGACGGTGATCAGCCGGTCGGTGTACGCGGCGCCGCCGTCCTCGTGCTCCTTGGCGGCGCGGACCAGCTCGGGGACGAAGACCGCGTTGAGGGCGCCGCCGATCAGGAGGATGTACAGGATGTTCGGGACGGTGTTGGCGACGGCGTAGCCGTCGCCGAGCAGCTCGGTGCCGAGTGCGGCGACGATCACGGCGGAGCGGACGAAGCCGGTGGCGCGGGAGACGACCGAGCCGGCGGCCATGAGGGCGCCGCTGCGCAGCACCGAGGTCTTGGCGGGTGCCGTGCGGGCGGTGTCGGCGTGCGTCGCGGCGGCCGTCGCGGCTTCCGCGCCGGCTGCGGTGCCGGCTTGCGCGTCGGCTTCCGCGTCGGCTTGCGCGTCGGCCGCTCTGGCGTCTGCGACGGTCACCGGCGGGCCATGTACGCCTGGAAGGCCTTGTAGAGGGCCGTGTTGGCGCATCCGTCCATCGAGGTCTCCCACTCGCCGAGGGTTTCGACGACCTGCCCGCCGGTGCCGAGCTTCCAGCGCAGCAGCCCGAAGGAGCGTTCGTCGGGGTCGAGGGTGGAGGGTACCCCGCGCATGTCGTATTCGTCCGCCCCGAGGGCATGTGCGTCGCACATCATGCGCCACTGCAGGGCGTTGCTGGGGCGGACCTCACGGCGGTGGTCGGCGGAGGCACCGGTCTGGTACCAGACACGGCTGCCGGCCACGATCATGGTGTGCGCGGCGAGGATCTCTCCCTGGTGGACACCGAGGTAGAGCCGCATGCGGCCGGGTTCCTCGGCGTTGAGGACCTCGTACTGCCGCTGGTAGTACGCGAGGGAGCGGCCGAGCCTGAAACCGTCGCGCTCCTCGGTCGTCTTCAGCAGCCGGTAGAACTCGGGCAGGTCGCCGGCGGTGCCGATGACCGTCTCGACCCCGCACTTCGCGGCCTTGCGCACATTGCGCCGCCACTCCTGGTTCAGGCCCGCCCACAGGTCGTCGGTGGAGCGCCCGGCGAGCGGGACGCGGAAGACGTGGCGGGGCTGGGCGTCGCCGTCGTCCTCGCCGCCGCAGCGCTTCCAGCCGCGGGTGCGCAGCCGGTCGGCGAGCGCGGAGCCGACGGGGTCGACCTCGGTGGCGAGCACGTCGGATATCTGGCGGCCGGGGCCCGAGGCGGACTTGACGGCGGCCGCGTCCCAGCGGCGGTAGGCCGGTGTGGGTCCGATGCGGACGGCGAAGGCGCCGGAGGACCTCAGGTGGTTCGTGAAGGGGGTGAGCCAGCGGTCGATGTCCGGGTCGGTCCAGTCGGCGACGGGCCCCTCGGGGAGATAGGCGAAGTATTTGCGGGTCCCGGGGAATTGGCGGTAGAGAACCAGCGCCGCACCCTCGATCTCACCGCCGGGGTAGTGCCATCCGACCCTTTCCGAGCGCCAGAGGTCCTTTACCCGCGCCCAGGACGGGTACTGGAGAAACCCGGCCCGGCCGTGCCGGGAAAGGAATGCCCGGTATTCCGGTTCGGACAAGGAGCGCACCGTGAGCGCCTGGCCACCGTGCGGGTGCCGGCGCCGGGGCGGGAACTGGTGCTGCTGGGCGGGGGTCGCGAGCAGTGCGCACACGGCTGATCGGCCTTCCTGTACGTCCGAATCGGCGGATGCACAGAACTCTCACAGCTGTCCATGACCGCTGTGCGCGGCGATTGTGACCGGACGATGACCGTATCGCTGCGGTGCATGTCACAACCCGGAATCTGAACTTTTCCTCATCCGCCGCAACCTAGAGTCGGGTCGTTCGCATCTCATTTTTCGGACGATCATTACTTCAGAGGGGTTTTCGTTGAGCCGCACACGCCGGGTCTTTCGGATACGCAGCCGCCACGCCGTGGCGGCGGGCACCGCACTGCTGGCCGCCGCGCTGACCGCCTGCGGCGGTGGCGGTGGCGCGGACGGCGCGGCCACGTCGGAGATGAAGAAGAAGCCGGACATGGCGGTCTCTGTGAACCTCACCGGCGACCAGGTCAAGGCCGGTGAGCCGGTCGTCGTGACCATCGCGGAGGGCAAGCTCGCGCTGGTGAAGGTGACGGACGCCAAGGGCGGGGAGCTGGCCGGCCAGATATCCGCCGACGGCCTGACCTGGAAGTCGCAGCGCAACGCCTCGGCGGGCACCGAGTACAAGGTCGACGCGCAGAACACCGACAGCCAGAGCGCCACGACGGCCTTCAAGACCACGGCCGCCGACAAGGTGAACAAGGTCACGATCAACCCGGGCAAGGCCTCCACGGTGGGCGTGGCCCAGCCGATCTCGATCGTCTTCGACAATCCGGTGAAGAACAAGGCCGAGGTCGAGAAGCAGCTGAAGGTCACCTCCTCGAACAACACCGAGGGGTCCTGGGGCTGGTTCAAGGACTACTCCGGCAAGGACCGGGTGGACTGGCGTCCCAAGGAGTTCTGGAAGTCCGGCACGGACGTGAAGGTCCAGATGGATCTGAACGGCGTGGACTCGGGCCCCGGCGGCGGACTGTTCGCGCGGGACTACGACACCGCTTTCAAGATCGGCAAGGACCGCCGCATGAAGGTGGACCTGGACACGAAGAAGATGTCGGTCTCCGAGGACGGCCAGGTCGTCAAGACGATCCCGATCTCGGCCGGCACTCCGGGCGGCATGAAGGCCTCCTGGGACGGGATCATGGTGCTGATGGCGAAGGAGGGCACCATCCGGATGGACTCCCAGACGGTGGGCCTGGGCGACGCCTACGACAAGATGGTGGACTATTCGATGCGGCTGACCTGGTCGGGCATGTACGTGCACGCCGCGCCGTGGAACAACGCCAACTTCGGCAACGCCAACACCAGTTCCGGCTGCGTGGGCATGAGCGACGCCAATGCGAAGGCCTTCTACGCCGAGGTCCAGGCCGGCGACCCGTTCGAGGTCGTGGGAGACGGCTCCAAGGGCAACGCGGACCTCGGCAACGGCTACGGCGAGTGGAACCTGGCGTGGGACCAGTGGAAGGCCAAGAGCGCCCTGGCCGGAGCCCCGCAGAACGGCTGAGCAACCGGCAGGCACGGAGGCATCCGTCGAAGCGTCGCCGGAACCGCCGGCCGCGCGGCGCTGGACTGACCAAAGTTCAATCGTTACCGGCACGTAACTTACTCATGGGTTACCTCCGGTAAGCCCCTCCCGTTACCGTCGGGTCACTTTGACACCCGGCGCACGCGAGGAGTGATTGATGGCCCGCACCATCCACACCATCCGCACCACCAGCACCGCGACTGCCATGGCAGCCGTACTGGCAGCAGCCGCCCTGGGCCTGGCCCCCCATCAGGCCCAGGCGGCGCCCGCCACCACGAACACCGCCGTCTCGGACGCCTCCGCGGAACTGCGTTTCCACGACATCCCCGGCTCCGGCGGCATCACCCTCAAGGGCAACGTCTTCACCCCGGCCGGCTCCGCGCCCGGCGCGCAGTACCCCCTGATCGTGCTGCCCACCAGCTGGGCCATGCCGCAGATCGAATACATCGCGCAGGCCAAGAAGCTCGCCGACTCCGGCTACGTGGTGGTCAGTTACACCTCCCGCGGCTTCTGGCTCTCGGGCGGCGAGATCGAGACCGCCGGCCCCGCGGACACCGCCGACGTCTCCGCCGTCATCGACTGGGCCCTCGCCAACACCCAGGCCGACGCCCAGCACATCGGCCTGGGCGGGGTCTCCTACGGCGCCGGCATCAGCCTGCTCGCCTCCGCCCGCGACCCGCGGGTCAAGGCCGTGGTCGCGCTCAGCGGCTGGGCCGACCTCATCGAGTCGATCTACTCGGGCCGCACCCAGCACCTCCAGGCCGCCGCCCTGCTCGGCGGCGCCGGCTACCTCACGGGCCGCCCCGGTCCCGAACTCCAGCAGATCCTGAGCGACTTCATCGGCTCGAAGCTGGACAGAGAGCCGCAGATGATCGAGTGGGGCAAGAAGCGCTCCGCCGTCGAGCAAGTGGACCGCATCAACGCCAACGGCGCCGCGATCATGCTCGGCAACGCCTGGGGCGACACCATCTTCCCGCCCAACCAGTACGCCGCCTTCTTCGAGAAGCTCACCGGTCCCAAGCGCCTGGAGTTCCGGCCCGGCGACCACGCCACGGCCGAGGGCACCGGCCTCCTCGGCCTGCCCAACGACACCTGGACCAACGCCCACCGCTGGTTCGACCGCTATCTCAAGGGCGAGCGCAACGGCGTGGACACCGAGGCCCCGGTGCAGATCAAGTCGCGCAGCGACAGCGGGTACGAGGGCTACGCCGACTGGAAGTCGGTCGGGGACGGCGGCGCCGAGAAGCTGATGCTCACCGACAGCGAGCACGTCTTCGCCAATGTCGACTCCGGCGCCAACGGCGGGATCGTGCTCCTGTCCAGCGTCCTCGACCAGTTCTTCCAGGCTCCCCCGACCGCCTCGGTGCCGCTGCTCCCCCGCGCCTTCGCCGCCGTCTGGCAGTCGCCGCGCTACGACCGGGTCCGCCGCGTGCGCGGGACGGTCGAGCTGCACACCACCGTCACGCCCACCAAGTCCGACGGCACCTTCGTCGCGTACCTCTACGACGTCGGCCCCCTCGGCATCGGCAAGCTGATCAGCAACGCCCCGTACACGTTCCACGGCAAGCCCGCCGGGGAGGCGTTCGGTGTGGACCTGGAGCTCTTCTCCACGGCCTATGACGTCCCGGCCGGGCACCGCCTCGCCGTCGTCGTCGACACCGTCGACCCGCTGTACATCGAGCACAACCCGACCGGCGCGCAGCTGACCTTCTCCTCGCCGCGCACCGATCCCTCGTACGTCTCGGTACCCCTGCGCGAGCAGTGATCCGCGGCTGCGGCCGTGCCGGGTGTGGCTCTCGGGGCTCCCGCCCTGTGGGTCAGACCCGGCCCGGCAGCGCCGTGCCGGGCTCGGCCGGGTCGATGTCGACCGCCTTGGTCTTGGGACTGCGCCGCTCGCGCTTCGCCACCCAGGTGGCGAACCAGGACAGCAGCATGCACATGCCGATGTAGACCGTCGAGATGATCATCACGACGGGGATGAAGGGCAGGTCGTAGTCGAGGTTGGCGGCGATCAGCTTGCCCGCGTGCAGGAACTCCTCGTAGGTGATCAGGAAGCCGAGCGAGGTGTCCTTCAGGGCGACCACCAGCTGGCTGATGATCGTGGGCAGCATGGCCCGTACCGCCTGCGGGGCCAGTACGTACGTCATCACCTGCGTCTTGCGCATGCCCAGGGCGTACGCGGCCTCGCGCTGGCCCCGCTCCACCGCGTTGACGCCCGTACGGAAGACCTCGGCCAGCACCGAGCCGTTGTAGAGGGCCAGTCCGGCGACCAGCGCGGGCAGCGGCTGGACCTTCAGCGCGACGAAGATGAAGAAGATCATCACCAGCACCGGCATGGCCCGGAAGAACTCCACGCACAGGGTGGACAGCCAGCGCACCGGCCGGTGGACGGAGAGCCTGCCCGTGGCGAGCACCGCGCCGAGCACGAGCGAGAGCACCGAGGCGTAGGCGAAGGCCTTGAGCGTGTTCGACAGCCCCCTGAGCAGCAGCTCCTGGATGCCCTTGTACACGAAGGGGGACCACTTGGCGGAGGTGAACTGGTTGGTGGAGAAGAGCAGGTACAGCAGCCAGCCGAGCAGCCCGAGGATGACGACCGTCGAGGCGACCCCGTAGAGGAAGTGCCGGCGCCTTGCCTGGGGGCCCGGGATGTCGTAGAGCGCGGTGGACCCCGGGTCCCCTTGGAGCGCGTTCGCGGTCATCGGGCGACTCCGTAACGCTTTTCGAGCACGTTGAACAGCGCGCTGATGGACAGGGTGATGATCAGGTAGCCCACCGCGATCCAGACGAAGGTCCAGATGATGCTGTAGCCCAGCTCGTTGAGGGTCTTGTACGTGCCCAGCAGCTCGGTGACGCTGAAGGCCCCGGCGATCGCGGAGTTCTTGGCGAGCGCGATCAGCGTGGAGCCGATGGGCGGGATGACGGAGCGGAAGGCCTGCGGGAGCACGACGGTGCCCAGGGTCTGGGAAAAGGACATGCCGAGGCTGCGGGCCGCCTCCCCCTGCCCCTTGGGCACGGTGTTGATGCCGGAGCGCAGGACCTCGCAGATGAAGGCGGAGGTGTAGCAGCCCAGCGCGAGGACGGCGAAGAGCTGGAAGGGCAGGACGATGCCGAAGCGCGGCAGGCCGAGCAGGACGGCGAAGAAGAGCAGGGTGAGCGGCGTGTTGCGCAGGATGGTCACCCAGACGGTGCCGAAGACCCGGAAGGAGCCGACGGGGGCGACGCGGAAGGAGGCCATCAGGAACCCGAGGGCCAGGGCCACGAGCGAGGCGTAGACCGTGAGCTCGACGGTCCCGAAGAAGCCCTGCGCGTAGAGCGAGAAGTTGTCGGTGAGTACGTCCATGGCGGTGCGCTCTCCCCTCAGCTCGCCGGGTAGCGGTCGATGGCGGGCGGCTTCGGCGCCGGCTCGCCCGACAGCCCGAGCGTGGCCTCGTAGGCCTTCCTCCAGTTGCCGTTCTTCTCGTTCTCCTCCAGGGCGTCGTCGAGGGCGAAGCGCAGCGCGTTGTCGGAGCGCGGGACGCCGATGCCGTAGGGCTCCTCGGAGAAGGGCTTGCCGACGACCTTGAGCTCCTCGGGGACCTTGGCCGCGTAGCCGAGGAGGATCGAGTCGTCGGTGGAGACGGCGTCGACCTGGTAGGTCAGCAGGTTGTCGACGCAGGCGGAGTACGTGTCGTAGGCGACGAGGACGGCGCGGGGGAACTCCTTCTGGAGCCGCTGGTAAGGGGTGGAGCCGGCGGCCGAGCAGACCTTCTTCCCGGCGAGGTCCTCGGGTCCCTTGATCCGCGTCTCCCCCTTGCGGACGAGCAGCGACTGGCCGGCGAGGTAGTAGGGGCCGGCGAAACCGACCTGCTTCTTGCGGTTCTCGTTGATCGTGTACGTGCCGACGTAGTAGTCGATCTGGCCGTTCTGCAGGGCTGTCTCGCGGTTGGCCGAGGCGATCGTCTTGAACTCCGTCGTCTTGGGGTCGAAGCCGAGCGAGGCCGCCATCATCTTGGCGATCTCGATGTCGAAGCCGGTGTAGCGTCCGCTCGCGGGGTCCTTCTCCCCCATGTACGGCTGGTCCTCCTTGGCGCCGACGACGAGGTGGCCGCGCTTCTTGGCCTTCTCCCACGTGGGCGAGTCGGGCAGTTGGAAGTCCGTCGCGACCTGGTAGACGGGCAGGTCCTCGGGCTGGGGGCCCTTGACCGGGGGGCTGCCGGACTTGCCGCAACCGGTCGCGGCGGCCAGGAGCAGGAGGGCGAGGGCACAGGCGGGCAGGAACGGGGTGCGCACGTGTTTCACCGGGCCCCCTCAGTGCTTGAGGATCTTGGAGAGGAAGTCCTTGGCCCGGTCGCTCTCGGGGGCGGTGAAGAAGGCCTCCGGGGTCCGGTCCTCGACGATCCTCCCGTCGGCCATGAACACGACGCGGTTGGCCGCGGAACGGGCGAAGCCCATCTCGTGGGTGACCACGACCATCGTCATGCCCTCGGCGGCGAGCTGCTGCATGACCTCCAGCACCTCGTTGATCATCTCCGGGTCGAGCGCGGAGGTCGGCTCGTCGAACAGCAGGGCCTTGGGGCTCATGGCGAGTGCGCGGGCGATGGCCACGCGCTGCTGCTGGCCTCCGGAGAGCTGGGCGGGGAACTTGTCGGCCTGGTTCGCGAGGCCCACCCGGTCCAGCAGTTCCCGGGAGCGCTTGTCGGCCTCTTCCTTCTTGCGCTTGCGGACCTTGACCTGGGCGAGGGAGATGTTGGCCAGGACGGTCTTGTGCGCGAAGAGGTTGAAGGACTGGAAGACCATCCCCACGTCCGCGCGGAGCGCGGCGAGCTCCTTGCCCTCGGCCGGCAGAGGCTTCCCGTCGAGCGTGATCGTGCCCGACTCGACGCTCTCCAGACGGTTGATCGCCCGGCACAGGGTGGATTTGCCGGAGCCGGAGGGGCCGATGACCACCACCACCTCCCCGCGGCCGACGGTGAGGTTGATGTCTTGGAGGACGTGCAATTGTCCGAAGTGCTTGTTCACGCCACGCAGCTCGATCAACGGATCGACGGCCATACGCTGCCCTGCCCACTTGTCGGTGTGTCGAGGTCAGCGCAAACTATCCAGCTGTGGAGGGCACTTCACCGCGACACGCCTAAAAGCCACATAAAGGCCTGCGAGGTCAGCCTTCCGAGGCTTCCGCATGGGCTTGGCTGAGCTCGGGGGAACCGGTCATCGCCCAGGACACGCCCGACTCGACCACGTTCAGCTCACGGCCCGAGGCCAGCCGGATCATCGGCTGGCCGTTGGGCCACACCTGCCAGCCGGCGCCCTGGACCGACCGGATGATCACGGTCCCCAGGTAGAACCCCGCGTCGCTGCCGAGCCACGGGGTGATCTCCGGATCCCGGCGCCAGCGCGGCATCAGCTGGTCGAGCTCCTCCAACGAGCGCGGGCTCTCGTCGAGTTCCAGTCCCGCCGACCGGGCGTGGGCGCGCAGCATCTCGCACTCCGCGAACATCTCGTTGACGCCCTCGGGGTCGTCCGCGAGGGCGGCCGCGAGGCCTCCCTCACCCCGCTCCGTTTCGTGCCGATTGAGCCAGCTGGCCAGGAAAGGGATGTTCATAAGCCCAGACTGACACCCGGATCCCCGGCGGGCGACAGGACGCGCCTGGACCGTGACAGATCACGAACGCTCTAAAGATCCAGGTCGACGACGACCGGCGCGTGGTCCGAGGCGCCCTTGCCCTTGCGCTCCTCACGGTCGACGAAGGAGTCGGTGACCGCCTTGGCGAAGGCGCCGTTCCCGTAGACCAGGTCGATGCGCATGCCCCTGTTCTTCGGGAAGGCGAGCATCCGGTAGTCCCAGAAGGTGTAGGGCCGGTCGTACTTGAGCGCACGGGGCATGACGTCGGACAGGCCCGCGACCCGCAGCGCCTCCAGGGCCGCCCGCTCGGCGGGGGTGACGTGCGTGGCGCCCGCGAAGACCGCCGGGTCGTAGACGTCCTCGTCGGTCGGGGCCACATTGAAGTCGCCGAGCACCGCGAACGGCCGCTCCCCCGCCGCGTCTTCGCCGATCGCGGTGGCCAGGGCCCGGAACCAGTCCAGCTTGTAGCCGTAGTGGTCGTGCTCGACCTCGCGGCCGTTGGGCACGTACACCGACCAGACGCGCACCCCGCCGCAGGTGGCGGAGACGGCGCGGGGCTCCTGGGCACCCTCGTAGTCGGGGCCGCCGGGCAGGCCGACGACCACGTCCTCCAGACCCACCTTGGAGAGCAGGGCCACGCCGTTCCACCGGCCGGTGGCGTTGACGGCCGACTCGTAGCCCAGCTCGCGCAGCTCCTCGTAGGGGAACTGCTCCGCGGAGCACTTGGTCTCCTGGAGGCACAGGACGTCCGTGCCGGAGCTCTCCAGCCAGGCCAGCAGGCGCGGCAGCCGGGCGGTGATCGAGTTGACGTTGTACGTGGCGATACGCATGCCTTCCAACCTACCGCCCGGCACCGACAATCAGAGGTCGGCGCTGTCCCCGGGGGTGAGACGGCCGTACCCGGCCCCGCCGAGCTTCCCGATCTGTGTGGCGTAGATCGGCAGCACCACGTCGGTCAGACCCGCGTCGTGGATGGCCAGGGCCTGGCGCGGCTTGACCTCACGGACGTAGTCGATCACTTCGGCGATCTTGTTCCAGGGCGCGTGCACCGGCAGCATGAGGGTCTCGACGGGGGCCCCGGGCACGGTCAGCGCGTCCCCCGGGTGGAAGAGGGAAGCGTCCACCAAGTAGCCGACATTGGTGATCCGCGGGATGTCCGGGTGGATCACGGCGTGCAGTTCGCCGTGCACCTGGACCTCGAACCCCGCGGCGGTGAAGGTGTCGCCGTGGCCCACGGTGTGGACGCGCCCCGGATAGGCGGGGCCCAGCTTCTGCGCGACGCCGCGCAAGGTCCACAGCCGGGCCGCCGGATTCGCGTCGAGGGCGGCCCGCAGCCGCCCCTCGTCGAAGTGGTCGGCGTGTTCGTGGGTGACCAGCAGGGCGTCCGCCCCGAGGCCGGCGTCCGGTTCGCTGAAGGCGCCCGGGTCGATGACGAGCACGCGCCCGTCCTTCTCCAGCTGGACGCAGGAGTGGAGCCGCTTGGTGAGCTTCATGATCCGAGGCTAGCGGGCGGTGCCTCAGGGGGTGGCCGAGGAGACCACGTAGACCTTGAAGACCTCGGGGTCCGTGAGGTCGACGGTGATGTCCCGCGTGGGCCTCGGATCGTCCTCTTCGAGGGTGGTGCCGAGCCAGTCGGTCTGGGCCTTCCACTTCCATCCCGCGACCGAGGTGTCGTGCTCGGAGATCGACACCCCCGGAGTCAGCTCCTGCCGGCTGGTACCCACGGAGGCCAGGAAGGCGTCCAGCTCGGGCGGCGTGACCGCGAACTGGGTGTAGAGCCGGCTGGTGCGCCAGTTGTTGGTCTCCAGGAAGCCGACCCGCCAGGCCTTCGACGGGATCGGGACCTCGTAGATGCTGCGCTGCACCTTGGAGGGCCAGCCCGGGCGCACCTTGTGCGCGCCGACGCGCGCGGCCTTGTCGCGACCGCTCTCGCGGCTCTGCTGGGTGGAGATGCCCAGGTAGCCCGCGGGTACGCCGACCAGCAGCATGATGATGACCGCGGTGATCCAGCGGCGCCGGACCACGTGCTTGCGGTCCTCGGCCGGGGCCGGCGCGGGCCCCTCTTCGGGGGAGGCTGCCTGGCGGGGCAGGGAGGGCGGTGTCACTGTTTTTCCTGGTTCTCGGGGCCGGCGGCGTCACGCCGGCCGAACTGCGCGTAGCGCTCGTAGCGTTCGACGCGCCGGCGCGTGGCGCGGCGGAACCGCCGGGCGACGAGCCGGGCGAGGTCGGCGGCGCCGACCATGCCGGCATCGGGGCCGAGCTGGGCCTTGGCGATACGGGCCTCGGGGCGGTAGCCGCGGCCGGTGAGGTGGCGGCGGAAGGCGTCGCGGGCGGGGCCGATGAGCAGGTCGTCGGCCGCGCTGACGCCGCCGCCGATGACGAAGCAGGAGGGGTCCAGGGCGGCGGCGAGGTTGGCGATGCCGACGCCGAGCCACTGGCCGATGTCCTGGAGGAGCTCGACGCACATGGCGTCGCCCTCGCGGGCCAGCTCGGTGATGAGGGGCCCGGTGATCTCCTGGACGTTGCCGCCGACCCTGGCGATGAGGTTGTACGCGACCGGGGAGTCGGCGGCGGCCAGTTCGCGTGCCTCGCGGACCAGGGCGTTGCCGGAGCTGTACTGCTCCCAGCAGCCGCGGTTGCCGCAGGGGCAGCGGTGGCCGCCGGGGACGACCTGCATGTGGCCGAACTCGCCGGCGACCCCGTAGCGGCCCCGCTTGACCTGGCCGTCTTCGAGGATGGCGCCGCCGATGCCGGTCCCGAGCGTGATCATGACGAGGTGGTCCTCGCCGCGGCCGGCCCCGAAGCGCCATTCGGCCCAGGCGGCGGTGTTGGCGTCGTTGTCGACCATGACCGGGACCGCGAGCCGGGACTGGAGCGCGTCGCGCAGCGGTTCGTCACGCCAGGCCAGGTGCGGGGCGAACAGCACGCGGGAGCGGTCGGCGTCGACCCAGCCGGCGGCGCCGATGCCGACGGCGTGCACGTCGTGCCGGTCGGAGAGGTCCAGGACCAGTTCGACGATGGTGTCCTCGACGACCTTGGGACTCTTGGACTTGTCCGGGGTCTCGGTCCGGATCTTCTCCAGGATGATCCCGTCGGCGTCGACGACGCCGGCCATCACCTTGGTGCCGCCGATGTCGATGCCGACGGTCGGAACGCGCGGGGCGGTCAGGTGCGACCTGCGCTCACGGGTCCCGATGGTCCGCAGGACGGTGCCTCGCGCCGCCCCCCGGTGGGCGAGCGTGAAGTCCCGGTACGTGCTCATCGAGTCGTGTCGTCCCTCATGGTGCGGTGGTGCCGGATGTGGTGCCGGAGGCGCTGTCGGGTCCTGATTCTGCCACCCGCTCCAGTTCGTGGCTCAGCTCGTCGAGCTCGGAGCCGCCCGCCATCTGCCGGGTGAGCTCGTCGAGGGTGATCGAGTCGCGGGTGTGGCTGCCCGCCATGGTGCCGCGCTTGAGGAGGACGAACCGGTCCCCGACCAGGTGGGCGTGGTGCGGGTTGTGGGTGATCAGGACCACGCCGAGGCCCGCGTCGCGGGCCGCGGCGACGTATTTGAGGACCACGCCGGACTGCTTGACGCCGAGAGCGGCGGTGGGCTCGTCGAGTACGAGGACCTTCGCGCCGAAGTGGACGGCGCGGGCGATGGCCACGCACTGCCGTTCGCCGCCGGAGAGGGTGCCGATGGGCTGGTCCACGTCCCGCAGGTCGATGCCCATGCGCAGGAGCTCGGCCCGGGTGGTCGCGCGCATGAACTCCACGTCGAGGCGGCGGAGGGGGCCGCGGCCCTTGGTGGGCTCGGAGCCGAGGAAGAAGTTGCGCCAGACGGGCATGAGGGGGACCACGGCGAGGTCCTGGTAGACGGTGGCGATGCCGTGGTCGAGGGCGGCGCGCGGGTTGGCGAGCTCGGTCTCCACGCCCTCGATCTCGAAGGTGCCGGCGTCGTGCCGGTGCAGACCCGCGATGATCTTGATGAGGGTGGACTTGCCCGCGCCGTTGTCGCCGAGGACACAGGTGATCTCGCCGGCGGAGACCTCCAGGGAGACGCCCTGGAGGGCGCGGATGTTCCCGTAGTACTTGCTGACGTCCGTCAGCTTCACCAGGGCGGGCGCGGCGGCGCCCGCGGTGGTCCCGGTATCGGTCGCGGTCATCACTTCGCCTCCGCCCGCTTGCGGACCCATGCGTTGAGCAGCGTGGCCAGGAGCAGCATCGCGCCGAGGAAGAACTTGAACCAGTCCGGGTTCCACTGGGCGTACACGATGCCGTTGCTGGTCATGCCGAAGATGAAGGCGCCCACGGCCGCGCCGATCGCCGAGCCGTAGCCGCCGGTCATCAGACAGCCCCCGATGACGGCCGCGATGATGTACAGGAACTCGTTGCCGACTCCCTCGCCCGACTGGACGACGTCGTACGAGAACAGGATGTGCTGTCCGGAGATCCAGGCGCACAGGGCGACGCCCATGTACAGGCCGATACGGGTCTTCACGACCGGGACACCGGTCGCTCGGGCCGCGTCGGCCCCGCCTCCGACGGCGAAGATCCAGTTGCCGGCGCGCGTGCGCAGCAGGATCCAGGTGGCCGCGGCGACCAGGACCAGCCACCACAGGACGGTCACCTTCAGGGTGACCGAGCCGAAGGTCCACTGCGAGGCGAAGAGGGCGCGGGCGGAGCCGAAGCCCTCCATGTCGGCGATGGTCTTGGTGGAGACCGATCCGCTGATCAGCTTGGTGAAGCCGAGGTTCAGGCCGGTCAGCATCAGGAAGGTGCCGAGCGTGATGATGAAGCTCGGCAGTTTCGTGCGGGTCAGCATGAACCCGTTGAAGAAGCCGATGCCGAGGGTGACCAGCAGCGACACCATGACGCCGACCCAGACGTTGGCCGTCAGCTGGTAGCTGAGCATCGAGCTGATCAGCGCGGAGGTGGTGACCATGACACCGGCGGACAGGTCGAACTCGCCGCCGATCATAAGCAGGGCCACCGGGACGGCCATGATGCCGATGGTGGATGCCGAGTACAGGACCGTGCTCAGGCTGGAGGCCCGCAGGAAGCTGTCGGCGGCGAAGGAGAAGAAGACGAAGACGGCGGCCGCGCCGACGACCGCGCCCAGCTCGGGGCGGCCCAGCAGGCGGCGCAGCAGCGAGGTGTGGACGAGCCGCTCGTCGGCGGCGGGGGCCGGGGCCGGGCCGGCCGGGGCGGGTGCGGGGGCCTTCATCGGCTGCCCCTCTTGATGAACTCCTCCAGCTTGGAGGCCTGGTCCGCCGTGACGATCTGCGGCCCGGTGAGGACCGGCCGGCCGCCGCCGAGCACATTGGCGTTGTAGCGGTAGAGCCAGAGCAGGTCGACGGCCTCGTATCCCTGGAGGTAGGGCTGCTGGTCGACGGCGAAGCCGAGCGCGCCGGACTTCAGGTCGCGGGCCACTGAGGCGTTCAGGTCGAAGGTGTCGACCTCCGCCTTGCTGCCCGCCTCTTCCTTGGCCTTGACGGCGGTGGGGGCGAAGGGCGCGCCGAGGGTGACGATGGCGTCGACGGACGGGTCCGCTTGGAGCTTGGCCTGCAGGGCGGCCTGCACCGAGGGCATGTTGGTGCCCTCGACGTACAGGTTCTCCATGGTGCCGCCGAAGGTCTTCTTCGCCCCGGCGCAGCGCTGCTCGTGGCCGACGTTGCCCTGCTCGTGCAGGACGCAGACGGCCTTCTTCCTGCCGCGGGCGGTCAGCTCGGTGCCGACCGCCTCGCCCGCGATCTCCTCGTCCTGGCCGATGTGGGTGAGCGCCCCGTACTCGGCGGACTGAGCCGAGCCGGAATTGACCGTGATCACCGGGATGCCCGCCTTGGCGGCCTTGGCGAGGACGTCCTTGAGGGCCTCGGGCTTGGCGAGGGAGACGATCAGTCCGTCGACCTTCTGGTCGATGGCGTTCTGGACGAACTGCGCCTGCTGCTGCGCCTGGTCGTCGTGGGCGTAGACGAAGTTGATGTTGTCCTTCGCCGCGGCCTCCTTGGCACCCTTCTGCACGATGTCCCAGAAGGTGTCGCCGTCGCCCGCGTGGGTGACCATCGCGAAGGTCCAGCGCGGAGTGGATACCGCCGGCCGGCCCGCGGCCTCGGCCTTCGCCCGGTCCTCGGCGCGCTTGCCGCCCGTACTGCTGCAGCCCACGAGGGAGGCGCCCAGCACTGCCGCGAGCACCGCGCCCACGACGCGTACCCCTGTCCTGACCCTAGCCACGTCTGCCGTGCCTTTCACTCGTCCCACCACTGTCCCGGCGCCGTCCCGCGGCCGCGGCGGCGCGTCCGCGCCGCTCGCGTCGCGCCCGCCCGGGCTGTCGTGTGCCGGCGGCCGCAACCGCCCAGTATCCGTCACAGTGCACCATGCAAGGTCATCGGGGCCATCACGGACCCATCGGGACGCAGCCGGGCAGATTGACAGGTCCCCCGGACGGGGTCAGGTTGAGTGCATGCGCATCGGGCTCATCGGAACGGGCCGGATCGGGTCCTTCCACGCGGCGGCACTGGCCCGCCAGGCGGACGCGGGCTCGCTCCTGCTCGCCGACGCCGACCCCGCCCGGGCGGCGCGCCTCGCCGACCGGCTCGGCGCCACGGCCGCGCCCAGCGTCCAGCAGGTCTTCACCTGGGGGGTGGACGCGCTGGTGGTGTCCTGCGCCACCGAGGGCCACGCCGAGCTCGTCGTACGGGCGGTCCGCGGCGGCCTGCCGGTGTTCTGCGAGAAGCCGGTCGCCCCCGACCTGGACCGCACCCTGGCGGTGCTGCGCGAGGTGGCGGCGGCCCGCGGAGTGCTCCAGCTGGGGTTCATGCGCCGCTTCGACGCCGGCTACGGCACCGCGCGCGAGCTGGTCCGCTCGGGGGCGCTGGGCCGGCTGCACACCGTACGGACCACGACCGCCGATCAGGCGCCGCCGGCCGCCGCGTACCTGGCCACCTCGGGCGGTCTGTTCCGGGACTGCCTGGTGCACGATTTCGACATGGTGCGCTGGGTGACCGGGCACGAGGTGGCCGAGGTGTACGCGACCGGCTCGGACGCGGGACCGCCCCGGTTCCGGGAGACGCACGACGTCGACACCGGCGCGGCCGTCCTCACCCTGGACGACGGAACCCTGGTCTCCAGTACCGGTACGCGCTGCAACGGAGCCGGCTACGACGTGCGGATGGAGCTGGCCGGGGAGCTGGACCAGGTCTCCACCGGGCTGGACGACCGTACGCCGATCGCCTCGACGGAGCCGCACGGCCCGCCCCCCGCGAGCAAGCCGTGGTCCGGTTTCCTGGAGCGCTTCGGCCCGGCCTACGAGGCCGAGCTGCTGGCCTTCGTACGCCTGGTGCGCGGCGAGGGCGCCAACCCCTGCGACGGGGCCGAGGCGCTCGCGGCGCTGCGCGTGGCGGAGGCTTGCGAGCTCTCGCGGCGCGAGCGGCGCGTGGTCCGGCTGGAGGAGCTGCCCGACCTGTGAACCCGCCGGGTCTGCCGGCATCCCGTCCTCGCCCCGCCCGCTACCAGCGCACCGGGTGCCGGGTCGTCCCCCGGACCAGGGTCCCGGGCGCCCATGCGAGGACGGCCGGCTCGTCCGCGAGGTCCGGGAAGCGTTCCAGCAGGGAGCGGATCGCGATCCGGCCCTCCAGCCGGCCCAGCGGGGCGGCGATGCAGTGGTGGATGCCGTGCCCGAAGGCGATGTGTCCGCCGCGGCCGGGACGCCGGATGTCGAAGGCGTCGGGGTTCTCGAAGCGGGCGGGGTCCCGGTCCGCCGCGGCGAGGGAGACCAGTACGGGCGATCCCGCCTCGATGAAGGTGCCGCCGATCTCCAGGTCCGTGCTGGCGTAGCGGAACGTCGCCGTCTCCACGGGGCCGTCGTAGCGCAGGATCTCCTCCACCGCGCCGTCGATCAGTGCGTCCGGGTCGGCGCGCAAGGCGGCGAGCTGGTCGGGATGGGCCAGGAGGGCCCGTATGCCGTTGGAGATCAGGTGCACGGTGGTCTCGTGCCCGCCCACCATCAGCAGGAAGGCCATGGCGACCAGTTCCTGGCGGGAGAGCCGGTCCCCGCCCTCCCCCCGGCTCGTGACCCAGTCGCTGAGCAGGTCGTCACCCGGTTCGGCGGTCTTGGCGTCGACCAGCTCGGCCATGTAGGCGGTCATGGCGCGCTGGGCCGCGTTCTCGGACTCGACGCCGGTGGGTGAGACGACCCCGGTGATCCATGCGTGGAAGGCGTCGCGGTCGGCCGCGGGTACCCCGAGGAGGTCGCAGATCACGGTCATGGGCAGCGGCTGGGCGAAGGCTTCGATCAGGTCCGCGCGGCGCTCGGGGAGGGCCCGCATGGCGTCGAGCAGGCCGTCGACGATCTCCTGGACGCGCGGGCGCAGGCTCTCGATCCGGCCGGGGGCGAAGGAGCGGGAGACCAGTCGGCGCAGCCGGGTGTGGTGGGGCGGGTCGGCGCGCAGCATGTTGGCGCTGGCCTCGGTCTGCTCGCGGTCCGTGTAGAGACCCGACGTGAGCCAGTTCTTGGACACCCCGGGGTGGGTGAGCGCCTGGCGGGCCTCCTGGTGGCCGACGATGAGCCAGACTTCCTGGCCGTCCGCCGCCTTCACGCGGTGGACGGGCCCGTCCTCGCGCAGGCGCGCGTAGTGGGGGTACGGGTTCTCGTTGAAGTCTTCGGCGATCGTACTGAGGTCCAGGACTGGCATGCGGTCACCCTAGACCGGGAGTTGACCCGGAACTGACCCGGTTTCGGCCAATCGCTCAGCCAGCCGCGCGCCGCCCCCAAGCGGTGCCCGCGAGGACCAGGGCGGCTCCCGCGAAGCCCGCAGCGCCGAGGTGCTCGCCGCCGATGGCGATGCCCGCGGCGGCCGCCCACAGGGGTTCGGTGCCGAGCAGCAGGCTGACGCGGGAGGGCGAGGTGCGGCGCACGGCCCACATCTGTACGAAGAAGGCGAAGAGGGTGCACAAGACGGACAGGAAGGCGAGCCCGGCCCACTCGGCGGGCCCGAAGTCCGCCGCGGCCGCCCAGGGACTCGCGCCCGTTGCGGGCAGCGCGGCCAGGACGGCGAAGACGGCGACCGCGCCGCCGAGCTGGACGGTGGTCAGCGAGAGCGAGTCGGCGTCCTGGACGGCCTTGATGCGGGCCATCAGCAGGACGTGCAGGGTGCGGGCCAGGGCCGCGCCGAGGATGAGCAGGTCGCCGGTACTGGGGGCGGTGAAGCCGGCGCCCTGGGTGAGGAGCACGACCCCGGCGACGGAGACGGCGGCGGCGCCGAGGAAGGCGGCAGAGGGGGCCGTCCGGCGGACGGCGGACTCCGCCAGCGGGGTGAAGATCATGGTCAGGCTGATGATCAGCCCGGCGTTGGTGGCCGAGGTGTGGACGACCCCGTAAGTCTCCAGCAGGAAGATCCCGCCGAGTACGAGTCCCAGCACGCCGGCGCCGCGCAGCTGGGCGGCGCCGAGCGCGCGCAGCCGCGACCAGCCGGTGACGACGAGCACGGGCAGGACCAGGGCGAAGCGCAGGACGAGCACGGCGATCACCGTGTGCGTGGTGGTGATGCCCTTGGCTGCGAGGTAGCTGCCGCCCCAGACGACGGCGACGAGCAGGACCGGCAGGTCGGCGAGCCAGGCGCGGCGGGGCGCGGGGGCCGTGACGGATGCGGGGGCGGCGAGCGTGGACACCGGGTCTCCAGCGGCAGGAGGAGGTGGAGGCTTCACTGGCTCGCACGGGGGCCGCTCACGCTACCGGAGCATGATCGGCCCGGTCGAGGGGTTATCCACCTCTCGCACGGGCCGGGGCCGGCCGTCGTCCGTCCGCCGCCACCCGCCACCCGCGACGGCCACCCGCGCACCGCCCGGCCGGGCAGGCGACCTCAGAAGGTGCCGAAGGCGGCGCGGCCCGTCGGCCGGTAGGTGTGGACGGCGGTGCCGCTCCCGGTGGTGCGGGAGCCGAGCAGCTCGTACGCCGTGGGCAGCGCACCGGTCGGGAACAGCCGGCGGCCCGCGCCCAGGAACACGGGGAAGACCAGCAGGTTCAGCTCGTCCACCAGGTCCCTGGCCAGTAGCCACTGCGCGAGCTGCCCGCTGCCGTGCACCTGTAGCTCGCTGTCCCCCTCCAGCGCGTCCTTGACCCGGACGACCTCGGCTTGGAGGTGTTCCCCGTCGAGCACGGTGACCGGACCCCAGGCCGGCTCTTTGAGGGTGGTCGAGGCGACGTACTTCGGCAGCCGGTTCAGCCTGCCCGCGATCGGGTCGGCGGCGTCGTCGTGGTGCGGCCAGTACGAGGCAAAGATCTCGTAGGTCCGCCGCCCGAGCAGGAACGCGCCGGTCCGGTCGAAGACCTCGGCCATGAACTCCCCCATCCCCTCGTCGGCGAAGGGCACGAGCCACCCGCCGTAGGCGAACCCGCCGCTGGGGTCCTCGTCCGGCCCGCCGGGGGCCTGCATCACGCCGTCGAGGGTGAGGAAGGTGGTGAGGGTCAGCTTGCCCATGGCTCCGCGCTCCTTGTTCGGTCGTCCGTACTCCGGTTCAGCCTTCCCGGCCGCCCGGAACTCATCGGTGCGGCGCGCGCGAAACGCCACGTCCGATTCCTGCCAGCGGCATCGGCCTCCCGGCGATTTCATTGAACTCGCAACCAACAACGGGAGGCACGACCGTGGACAGCAACACAGTGGCACTGGTGACCGGGGGCAGCCGGGGGATCGGCGCGGCCACCGCCCTGCGTCTGGCGCAGGACGGCGCCGACGTCGCCCTCACCTACGTCGACGACGCGGAGGCGGCGGCCGTCGTCGTCGGCAAGATCGAGGCGCTCGGGCGGCGCGGCCTGGCGCTGCGGGCCGACTCGGGCGACGCGGAGCGGGCCGCCGGCGCGGTTCAGGAGTGCGTACGGGCACTGGGGCGGCTCGACGTCCTGGTCAACAACGCCGGCATCGGCGTGCTCGGCCCGCTCGACGGGCTCGCCCTCGCGGACGTGGACCGGGTCCTCGCGGTCAACGTCCGCGGAGCCTTCCTGGCCTCCCAGGCGGCGGCCGGCCTGATGGGCCCGGGCGGCCGCATCATCACCATCGGCACCTGCATGACCCAGCGGGTCCCGGGTCCGGGCGGCACGCTCTACGCGATGAGCAAGACGGCTCTGATCGGCCTGACCAAGGCCCTGGCCCGGGAGTTGGGCGACCGCGGGATCACCGCGAACCTCGTCCACCCGGGGCCGGTGGACACCGACATGAATCCGGCGGACGGCCCGTACGCGCCGCCGCAGGCCGCCATGACGGCCCTGGGCCGCTTCGCCGCCCCGACGGAGGTGGCCGCCATGGTGTCCTTCCTCGCGGGCCCGGACGCCGCCTACGTCACGGGCGCCGAGTTCTCGGTGGACGGCGGACACGCCGCGTAGGCCTCAGGACCGAGAGCCGCCGGGGGCGGCCGCGCCCGACGGGCGTCAGACGAGCCAGCGGCCGGCCTTCATCAGATCGCGTCCCGCGATCTCGTCGGCCTCGCGCCAGGCCTGGATCCACACCGGAACGACCCGGAAGTAGGGGTAGGGCGTCTTGAGGGCGCTCGGGTCGAAGCCGGAGTGGGCGGCGAAGGCCTCGACCTCGCCGGGCGCCAGCTCCGCGGCCTCCAGCCGGGTCGCGGCGCCCTCCACGAGGACCACGTCGCGGGTCAGGCCGAAGGCCAGGCGCACCCGGCCGCCGGCGGCGAGGTTGCGGCCGGTGGGCAGCGTGCGCCCGGTCGACAGCAGGAACGTCTCGCCGTCCCAGCGGAACGACAGGGGCACGAGGCACGGGACGCCCTCGGCGTCCGCCGTCGCCACCCAGACGTCGACGTCCTTCTCGAACCGGGCCAGCGCGTCCTCGCGGCGCTGTTCCCTCGTGCGCGGTGCTTCGGTGGTCATCGTCCGCCTCCCCTGCCGTATGCCGTTGCCCGAAGGCTAACCGGATCCGCCGGGCAGACGGGCGGGTCGGCGGACAGGAAAACGGGCGGGAACGCCGCAGGGGCGCACCGGCAATCGGTGCGCCCCTGCGGGCTGTTGAACGCGCCCGGGGGTGTCGGCCCCCGGGGCGGTCGCTGCGGCGGGAGGCGGGTGGCTCAGCCGCCCAGCTCCTGGTGACGGGCGGCGTGCGCGGCGGCGCCGGCCTCCGTCAGGGCGCCGTACAGGCGCAGGCGCGAGAAGCCGCCGTCCGGGAAGATGTCGATGCGGACGTGCGTGCCGACCGCCGGGGCGTCGAGCACGAAGCGGTGGTTGGTGTCGGGCTGCAGGCGGGTGCGCGGCAGGAACTCCGTCCACTCGCCCTCCTCGCCCGTTTTGACGGACAGCGAGGCCCAGCCGGCCGAGTTGCCCTTGAGGTACGCGGTGTCGATCTCGACGGCGCGGATCTCGGACTCGGCGACGAGCTGGTAGCGGATCCAGTCGTTGCCGTTGTCACGGCGGCGGGCGGTCTCCCAGCCGTCGTCCATCTTGCGTGAGCGGCCCGGGTTGATGGTGTTGGTCGGCGGGGAGTAGAAGCGGTTGGACGCGTCCTGGACCGAACCGCCGTTCTCCAGCGCGACGACGTCGAAGGTGCCGAGCGTGGCGAGCCACTTCGGGTCCGGGACGACCTCGCCGTAGACGCGCAGGCGGGCGATGCCGCCGTCGGGGTGCTGGTTGACGCGCAGGTGCGTGAAGCGCTGTTCGGCGTTCACCTCGAAGCCGTTGGCAGCGTGGCCGCCGACCGCGGTGCGCGGGACGAGCACGGTCCACTTCACGTCGTCGCCGAGGAGTTCCTGCGGGGTCGGCGCGAGGGCGCCTTCCCAGTTGGTGCCCTCGACGGAGACGGCCTGCGGCATGTTGCCGCGGAAGTGCGCGGTGTCGACGACGATGCCGCGGATGACGCCGGGGGCGCCGAGGCGCACCAGGGCGTAGTCGTGGTCCTCGGGCGTCGGCCAGGGCTGGGTGGCGCTGACGCCACGGCGGCGGCGGGTTTCCCAGCCGTCCATGATCTTGCCCTTGTGGCCGAAGTGCTCGGGGTCGAAGTGCGCGGCCTCGGCGATGAGCAGGTTCTCGCGCTGGGCGAAGAACTCGTCGTTGGCGAAGGTGACACCGGCGCCCAGCTCACGGGCGGCGAGGTTCGCGTACTGGGTGAAGGGGAAGTCCGCGGTGCGGTAGTCCGCGTACGGGTCGCCGCCTCCGTACGGGTTCGCGTTACCGGTGAATGCGGGGATCGCCACTGTCAGTTCTGCCTTTCGAGGAGGAGGCCCGTGGGCTCGGTCGGGGTGCCGTGGTCGGCGATCCGCGTACCGCGCAGCCAGGTTGACTTCACGACGCCGTGCAGGGTCTTGCCCGCGTACGCCGTGACCTGGTTGCGGTGGTGGAGTTCGGCCGGGTCCACGGTGAAGGTCTCTTCGGGGGCCAGGACGGCGAAGTCGGCGTCGCGACCGACCTCGATCGCGCCCTTCTGCGCCAGGCCGGCGAGGGCGGCCGGGGCGGCCGACATCCAGCGGACGACGTCCTCGAGGGTGCGGCCGCGCTTCTTCGCCTCGGTCCAGATCGCCGGGAGGCCCAGCTGGAGGGAGGAGATGCCGCCCCACGCGGTGGCGAAGTCGCCGGTCTTGAGGTCCGCGGTGGAGGGCGAGTGGTCGGAGACGACGCAGTCGATGGTGCCGTCGGCGAGCGCGTCCCACAGCAGGTCCTGGTTGGCGGACTCGCGGATGGGCGGGCAGCACTTGAACTCGGTCGCGCCGTCGGGGACTTCCTCGGCCGTGAGGGTGAGGAAGTGCGGGCAGGACTCGACGGTGATCCGGACGCCCTCGGCCTTGGCCGCGGCGATCAGCGGCAGCGCGTCGCTGGACGACAGGTGCAGGACGTGCACGCGGGCGCCGAGGCGCTTCGCCTGGTCGATCAGGTTCCGGATCGCGGCGTTCTCGGCGTCCTTGGGGCGGGAGGCCAGGAAGTCGGCGTACTTGGGGCCGGGGTTCTGCGGGGCCGACTCCAGGTGGTGCGGGTCCTCGGCGTGCACGATCATCAGGCCGCCGAAGCCGGTGATCTCGGCGAGCGAGGCGGCCAGCCGTTCCTGGTCGAGCTCCGGGAACTCCTCGACGCCGGAGGGCGACAGGAAGCACTTGAAGCCGAAGACACCGGCGTCGTGCAGCGGACGCAGGTCCTTGACGTTGTCGGGCAGCGCGCCGCCCCAGAAGCCGACGTCGACGTGCGCCTTGGTCCGGGCGACCTCCTGCTTGACCGCCAGGTTGGCGGTCGTGGTGGTCGGCGGCAGCGAGTTCAGCGGCATGTCGAGGAGGGTGGTGATGCCCCCGGCGGCGGCGGCACGGGTGGCCGTCCAGAAGCCTTCCCACTCCGTGCGCCCGGGGTCGTTCACGTGGACGTGGGTGTCGACGAGTCCGGGGAGGAGCACGTCGTCGCCGAAGTCCTCCAGCCGGGCTCCGGCCGGTACGCCGGCCCCGTACGGCAGCACGGCCGCGATCTTCCCGCCGGCGACGGCCACCGAGGCGGCACGCGTCCCTTCGGGGGTGACGACGCGCGTCGAGCGCAGTACCAGTTCCACAGCCAGGTCGGACACCGGAACCTCCCCATCTACTTCCACAGAGCGAAATTCAACGTTCTGTTGACGGAGTCTTCACCTCGATCCGGGGCCAGTCAAGAGCCCCCGGACGGACCACCGACGCTTCCACGCCGCGATTGGATGTTTCCACAGAATGGAATTAAGATTTCACTATGCAGAATGTAGCTATCGCCGCCCGGTTCTGCGCGGGTAACTTCCCGAGCACGTCCGCCACCCGGACAAACCGCCTCTGACCGGCGGGGACGGCATTGCCCCGGCTCTAGGGCCGACGCCGACCGACCGGTAGGCTGCTTGCTTGCCTGCCAGCACCGAAAGGACCGCGCCGTGCCGACGTCCAGCGCCAGCACCACCGACGCCTCCAACAAGCCCACCGCCGCCAGCGGTGGCGTCCAGTCCCTTGAGCGCGCCTTCGATCTGCTCGAACGTATGGCCGACGCAGGGGGCGAAGTCGGCCTCAGCGAGCTCTCCGCCGCCAGCGGTCTGCCGCTGCCCACCATCCACCGCCTCATGCGCACCCTCGTGGCGTGCGGCTACGTCCGGCAGCAGCCCAACCGACGGTACTCCCTCGGCCCCCGGCTGATCCGCCTCGGCGAGTCCGCCTCGAGGCTGCTGGGCACCTGGGCCCGCCCCTACCTCGCCCGCCTCGTCGAGGAGACCGGCGAGACCGCGAACATGGCCCTGCTCGACGGCGACGAGATCGTCTACGTCGCCCAGGTTCCGTCGAAGCACTCCATGCGCATGTTCACCGAGGTCGGCCGCCGCGTGCTGCCGCACTCCACCGGCGTGGGCAAGGCCCTCCTGGCCTACACGCCCGCGGACGAGGTACGGGCCCTGCTCGCGCGCACCGGAATGCCGGCCGCGACCGAGAAGACCATCACCACGCCCGAGGGCTTCCTGGACGCCCTGGAGCAGGTCCGCAAGGCGGGCTACGCCGTCGACGACAACGAGCAGGAGATAGGAGTCCGCTGCCTCGCGGTCTCCGTCCCGAACTCGCCGACCGCCGCCGCGATCTCCATCTCGGGACCGGCCGGCCGGGTGACCGAAGCGGTGGCCGAGTCCTTCGTGCCGATCCTGCAGGGCGTCGCGGCCGAGCTCTCGGTGGCCCTGCAGAGTCAGACCCCGGCCTGAGTCCGGCCGCACGACGGCAGGGCAATGAGCCCGGCACCCCTCCCGCGGGTGGGGTGCCGGGC
>NZ_JBHWVV010000026.1:22353-109678 GCF_042736715.1 Streptomyces sp. NPDC060049 | reverse complement strand
TCGCCACCATGCACAACCTCGCCATGGCTCGGTGAAAGAGCAGCCCAGACCACACATCGACCTGCCCACACCCACCCTTCTGCAACAACCTTTAGAGCCTGTCTCTTGGAAGTGCGGTGCGCATGGTGCTGCATGCCGGATCGAAATCCTGTGGCAGCAGCGCTCGCCCCGCAGCGGCTGATCGAGCGGGTCGTGGGCCTCGACGAGGCGGCAGCGCTGCTGCCTGGCTTCGACCGGGCCTCCCCCGCCGGGATGACGATGATCGATCCGCTCCACGGCTGAATCCACGGCGGATGCAGCCGGGGCGGACGCGGCCGGGGCGGCGGGCGTGGCGTCGGGATTTGTACGGGTTGTCGGGTGATGATGGCACAGTGCGACTTGATCACGTGTCCTATGCGGTGGCCCGCGACAGCTTCGTCTCGACCGTCCAGTGGATCGGATCGGCCCTCGGCGCCGGGTTCGTCGACGGGGGCGTGCACCCGCGATTCGGCACCCGCAATTTTATTCTCCCGCTGAGCGGCGGCACCTACGTCGAGGTCGTCACCACACTCGACCACCCCGCCGCCGACCGCGCACCCTTCGGCCAGGCGGTCGCGCGCCGCGCCGCCGAGGGCGGCGGCTGGCTCGGTTGGGTGGTCTCCGTCGACGACATCACCCCCGTCGAGGCCCGCCTCGGCCGCACCTCGGCCGAAGGCCACCGCGTCCGCCCCGACGGGTTCGACCTGAGGTGGAAGCAGATCGGCCTGCTGGAACTGCTGGAGGACCCGCAACTGCCCTATTTCCTTCAGTGGTCGGTCCCCATCGAGGAGCGCCCGAGCGCCGACCCGCGCACCTCCACCACCATCCACGGGGTCTCCATCGCCGGCGACGCCGCCTCCATCGCCGAATTCCTCGGCGAACCGGCCGACCACCCCCTCGACCAGATCGACGTCACCTGGGTCGAGGATGAGGAACCGGGCCTGGTCTCGGTCGAGTTCGCCACCGCCCACGGCCCGGTCACGATCTGACCAGGGCCCGACTGCCCCGCGGGGGCAGCCGGCGGGGGTCTCCTGGCCAAGGCCGTCTCTTTCCGGAGGAACCGAAGAATTGCAGGTGCGGGCCATGCCGTCTCACGGGCACTTTCAGGCGCCCATCATGTGTACGCCGCCGTCGACATGGACGATCTCCCCGGTGGTCTGCGGGAAGAAGTCGGACAGCAGGCCGACGACGCCGCGGCCGGCCGGCTCCGGGTCCTTGAGGTTCCAGGAGAGGGCCGAGCGCTTCTCCCATACTTCGGCCAGGTCGCCGAAGCCCGGGATGGACTTGGCCGCCATCGACAGGAGCGGGCCGGCCGCGATGAGGTTGCAGCGGATGTTCCGGTCGCCCAGGTCGCGGGCGAGGTAGCGGTTGGTGGATTCCAGGGCCGCCTTGGCCACGCCCATCCAGTCGTAGTGGGGCCAGGTGACGCCGGCGTCGAAGGTCAGGCCGACCACCGAGGCGCCCGGCCGCATGAGGGGCAGGCAGGCCGTGACGAGGGCTTTGTAGGAGAACGCCGACACGTGGACGGCGGTGGCCACGTCCTCCCAGTCCGCGGCGAGGAAGTCGAAGACGCCCTTGGGCCCGAAGGCGACCGAGTGCACGATGCCGTCGAGGGTCGGGGTGTGCTCGCCGATCCGGGCGGCAAGGCCGGCCAGTTGCTCCGGGGACGTCACGTCCAGCTCGATGACCGGGGCGGCCTTGGGCAGCAGCCGGGCGGTGCGTTCGACCAGGGTCAGACGGCCGAATCCCGTGAGGATGACCTCCGCGCCCTCCTCCTGCGCGACCTTGGCCGCGTGAAAGGCGATGGACTGCTCGGTCAGCATTCCGGTGACGAGGATGCGCTTGCCGTCGAGTATGCCGCTCATGATCATCCCTACCGATCCGCCACCCGGGCGCCGGGCGGCTTCGTTGCGTGAGCCGGGAGCCCGTTCCAAGCCCCCGGCGTGAGGGTTCTGCCGGGCCGGTGTCTGCCGGGCCGGTGTCCGTCAGTCCGCATCACCCCGTCCGCAGTGCGGCCACCAGGGGCGGGTCGTCCGGGACTTCCCGCAGTGAAGCGGCGCCCCCGGGGGATCCGAGGGTGGTGAAGAAGTCCGCGTTCGCGCTCCGCCACTGCTCCGGCACGTCGTCCTCGTAGAAGATCGCCTCGACCGGGCAGACCGGTTCGCACGCCCCGCAGTCCACGCATTCGTCGGGGTGGATGTACAGGGCGCGCGTGCCCTCGTAGATGCAGTCCACCGGGCATTCCTCGACGCAGGACTTGTCCTTCACGTCGACGCAGGGCTGGCCGACCACGAACGTCATGGAGTTTCCTTTGCGGCTTGGAGGGGCGGGCGGGGCGGACGGGGCGGGCCGGAGCTCGTCACCGCTCCTTGTCCACCGAGGCCCCGGTGGTCCGGTCTCCCAGGATCAGGACCGTCGCCGCGAGCAGTGCCATGGCCGCGGCGATGACCAGGAAGAGCATGCCGGGGCCGTACGCGTCGAGGACCGGCAGCAGGACGAAGGGCAGCGCGGCGGCACTGAGCTTCGACAGGGAGTACGCCGCTCCCGAAGCGGTCGCCCGGAAGGCGGTGGGGTACTGCTCCGCCAGGTACACGTGCGAGACGTTGGAGAAGACGTTGCTGCAGAGCGTGTAGCCGAACCCGAACGCGACGACGAGCACCGCGGAGTCGGCGTAGGCGAAGCCCATGCCCGTCGCCACCATGGCCGCGGCGACGACGGCCACCAGGGTCTTGCGCTCGTACCGGTCGATGACGGGCAGCGAGAGGGCGGATCCGATGGGGTAGCCCAGGAAGGAGAGGGCGATGAAGCCCAGACCGGTCACCACGCCGTAGCCCTTGGCCGCCAGGATCTGCGGGGCCAGTGCGCCGAAGCCGTAGTAGCCGAAGACGGAGAGGACGCTGAAGATCCACAGCATCGTCGTGCGGCGGCGGTAGCGCTTGGTGAAGATGGTCCGCAGGCGCGGCCGCTGCTCGGTGGGGGCGCCCACGGACGCGGATGCCGATACGGGTGCGGTCGCCGTCGGGCCCTGGAGCGGGCGGCGGGCGACTGGGCCCACGGACTCCGATTCCATCCGCGCGACCAGCACTTCGGCCTCTTCCAGGCGGCCGTTCGCCGCGAGCCATCGCGGCGACTCGATCAGCCGGCGGCGCAGGATCCAGACCACGGCCGAGCCCAGGGAGCCCAGGATGAACAGCCAGCGCCATCCGTCGATGCCGAGCGGGCTCAGGGGTACGAGCCACAGTGCCGCGAACCCGACGGCCGGCACCCCGCAGAAGGCGAGCGTGTAGGCCCACGCCGTGTACCGCCCCCGCTTCGACGCCGGGAGGACGTCCGCGAGGTAGCAGTCGGAGAGCGTCTGCTCGGCTCCGATGCCGATGCCGGCCAGGAACCGTGCCGCGATGAGCCACACCGCGTTGGGTGAGAAGGCCGCCAGCAGCGAGAAGCCCGAGTAGAGGGCGAGGTTGATCAGGAACGCCCGGCGCCGGCCGTACCGGTCCGCGACCCTGCCGAGCGCCAGCGAGCCGATGAACTGTCCGACGAAGGCGGAGGCCAGGACGAGTTTCAGGGTCGTGCCGTTGAAGGCGAAGTCGTTCTGGAGGACTTTGGAGATCGTGCCGGCGAGGTTGTTCTCGAACGTGTCGAACAGCAGGCCGATCCCGACCACGGCGGTGAGCTGACGGTGCGTGGAGGTGATCGGCATGCGGTCCAGCCGCTCGCCGATCGCCGCCGAGGCGGCTCCGTCCGCGCTGCTCTTCGGTGGCGCGGCAGTCTCAAGCATCGGGGGGAGGACTCCTCGTCTGGGCTGCTTTCGCTTCTTCTTCGCCGTGTCGTGACGACCACGGCAGGTCGGCGACCCGCCCGCCTCGGGCCGAGGTCGCCGACCGGTCCGTCCGGAGGTACGCGCTCTGCGGCGCGGGTCAGGCCGCGCGGGTCAGGCCGCGCGCCGGTCCAGGGTCTGCTCGACCTCGCCCCGGCGCACGGGTGCGCTCACCTCGTGGAGGAAGCCGGCCACCTCGCGGTACGAGGCCCAGAAGCCCACCTCGTGGTAAGGGACGCCCCGCTCCGCGCAGTACTCGCGGGTCAGCTCCCGGGCACGGGGCAGGTTCTTCTGCGCCATCGAGGGGAAGAGGTGGTGCTCGACCTGGTAGTTCAGACCGCCGTACATGAAGTCGATGAGCCGGGAAGGACGGATGTTGCGCGAGGTGAGCACCTGGCGCTCCAGCCAGTCCAAGGTCTCCTCCTCGCCGTCGCGGATCTCCATGCCCTTGTGGTTCGGGGCGAAGATCATTCCGAAGTAGAGGCCCTGGACGAACTGCTGGACGACGATGAAGACGACGGCGAGCAGCGGGGAGAGCACGGTGAAGACCAGCGTCAGGTAGATCGCCGCACGCAGCAGGATGAGCGAGGCCTCGAGCACCGGGCGCTTGGTCTGGCCCTGGGCGATCACCTTGATGGCGGTCTTGCTCATCTTGAGGGATTCGAGGACCAGCAGGACGAAGAACAGGACGCTCTGGTATCGGACGATGAAGCGCTTGATTCCCCGGCGGCTGGCGTACTGCTTGAGGTCGAATATCGCGGTGCGACGTCCGATGTCGGGGTCCATGTCCAGGTGGTTGGGGTTGCTGTGGTGCCGGTTGTGGTGGTTGACCCACCACCCGTAGCTCGACCCGTTGATCAGGTTGGCGTGGATGTAGCCGACGGCGGTGGCGACCCGCTTGTCGCGGAACATCGCCTTGTGGCCGGCGTCGTGGAACATGTAGGCGCTCTGCGTCCCGCACAGGCCCATCCACGCGGCCACGACCAGCTGCCACCAGGAGTCGCCGAGCAGGAAGAACGCCGTGAAGCCGGCCGCCAGGAGCAGGGTGTTGAGGGCCAGGCGGCCCGTGTAGTAGCGCGGGTCGAAGTCCAGCAGGCCCTCGGCCTTCACCCGCTTCAAGAGCTCGGAGAACGTCGCGGAGGCTCCTGCGGTCGGTGCGGCAGGAGCCGCAGCCGCAGCAGGAGCCGGAGCGGGAGTCGCACGGCGTGCGTCGAGGGACTCGACCACGCCGTTCTGGGAGGGGACGTGCGGCGATGACATACGGTGCACTCCTTGGGCTGATGTGCCCGGTGGTGAGGCGGTGGCACGGCAGCCGTCCCACGATCAGGAGGCTGCGCGGGGTGGGAGGCAGGAGCCACAAGGTGGCTTCGTGGCCTTGCCCGCACTTGTGCCGTGGCAGTGCGGTGCGTTGCGCCTGGTTCCGAGCCGGCGTGCCACCCAGCCTGGCCTACCGCGCTGATGCGGTTCTGATACCCGGCTGACTGGGGCGATGGCGAGGGCGGCGGCGAGGGCGCGGGCGGGGCAGGGGGCGGCGCGATTCAGGCCGCCGTCGCCTCGTGGGCCAGGCGGTCGTCCAGAGTCAGCAGGATGGAGTCGGCGTCGCGCGCCAGCGTCTCGTCGTCGGGGCATCCCATGATCCGCATGAGGTGCTCGACCATCGACTGTCGGAGCTGGTCGGTACTGAGAGAGGCGTAGGACACGGTCTTCCTTTCGGGGGCGACATGCGGGGGAACGTGCTGGTGACGTGCTTCCACGGATGCGCGGGTGCACGGATGCGCGGATGCTCAGAAGGCGTTGCTGACGCGGAAGATGTGGGCGAACCCTGCCAGCGAGGCCTGGCTCTCGAAGGCGACGTACTCGGGGATGAGGACGTCGGCGGCCCACTTCTGCTTGTAGGCCAGCTGGGTCTGCGCGGGGTAGAGGGCCGAGCCCTCGGCCCACAGGAAGTGCATCAGCCACTGGAACGCCGGACTGTGGCCGGCGACCTCGTGGCCCGCGTCCAGACCCGTGAAGGGCGTGAAGCCGAAGTGCAGCCACTCCACCCCCTCGCCCCGGAACACCTCGAGCGCGTGGGCGTTGATCGCCTCCATCAGCCCGGGAGAGCCGTCCGGGACGCGCCGGCTCAGGTCGTGCATCCAGCCGGCGCGCGAGCCGTACACGGGCGAGTAGGAGATGTACGCGACGGGTGCGCCGTCGATGGTCCCGACGAAGAGCCGGCGGTGCGCCTGCATCGCGCCGCCGATCTGGCCCACCAGGAACTCCAGGGGGCGCGCGCCTTCGCCCTTCGCCCCGAGCCAGGCACGGTCGATCCTCTCCAGGCCGTCCTGCCACTGCGAGGCCTGGACCTCCTGGATCTCCAGGCCGTTGCGGTGCGCTCGGGAGACCTTGTTGCGCAACTGCATGAAGCGGGTGCCGCGCAGGGTGAGGTCCGGTATGCGCACTGCCCAGGAGGCCCCGATCTGATTGACCGTGAAGCCCTGGCGGGCGTAGGCCTCGGCGTCCGCGCGCTGGAGCTGTACGCCGACGAGGCTGAGGCCCTCGTCGTGGACGTACGCGGTGAATCGTTCGAGGAGTGCGTCGTACGAGGTCTGCTCGGCGAAGGGTCCGCCGAACTGGACGGCGTACCGGCCCGCCCGCCGGTAGGAGATCACCCCGTCGATTTCGGGGACGCGGAATGTTTCGTTGCCTTCGTTCAGCGCGAGAAACGAACTGGGATTACCGGCTTGGGTGTGCTTCTGGACGGCCCGGAATACCGGGCTGTCCGTTTCGATCACGGACACGTTTCGCGCTCCCTCTCGGTGGGACTGGGCCGATGGAATTAGAGCATCGGACCGCTCGGCACCGAAAGGGGGTTATCGCGGGATGTCGGAGGCACGTCAGTCCCATGTCAGACCCGTATCAGGGGTGTCTGCCATTGTTGTTCTCGGAACGGCCCGGGCAACACCGGGCAGGTCTGGGAGAGGTGCCCGGAGTGGTTTATCGGGGACCTGAGCTTCGGCTCGAAGGTCGGGTTCATTTTGGACCCGCGCAGGTTCGAATCCTGCCCTCTCCGCGAAACCGGCCCGCGCGAGCGGGCGGTCTGGGAGAGGTGCCCGGAGTGGTTTATCGGGGACCTGAGCTGCGGCTCGAAGGTCGGGTTCTACGGACCCGCGCAGGTTCGAATCCTGCCCTCTCCGCGTGTCGGTCTCCAGGGAGTGCCCCCCGCTCCCTGGTCGTGTGATCCGCCCTGGCAGGCCTGCTCAGCAGGTCTGCCAGGGCGGATCATTTGCGTGGGTGCGCGGGGGGACCGCCCGCCGACGCGGCAGCCCCGCCCGGGGATCAGTAGCCCGCCGAGGCCAGGTCCGGGTCGCCGAGCGTCCGGTGCGCCATTTCGAGGACGCTGCGGCTGATCGCCGCGGAGTCGATGGGCTCCCCGCCGGCGATCAGGTCGTCCAGCAGGCCGTCGGCGGCGTGGTAGACCATGCGGAACGCCCACTCGGGGTCGGCGCTGCGAAAGGCCCCGGCGACCGCGCCGCGCCTGACGAAGTCGCAGATCAGGTTCACGACGCGGGCGTTGGACTCCTTGCACAGTTCCAGCGCCTTGGCGTTCGCCGATCCGTAGACCAGCCGGTGCAGCTCCGCGTTCTCGATGGCGTGGTCGAGGAGCCTTCGCAGCAACTCGTCCATCGTGGGCCACCAGGCTTCCCCCCGCGCGAGGATCTCCTCGGTGGTGTCGTAGAACGCGTTGACGTACTCCTCCCAGAGGGCGCCGAGGACGTGGTCCTTGGTCTCGAAGTACATGTAGAAGCTGCCCTTGCCCATGCCCGCGGCCGTGGTGATGTCCGCGATGGTGGCGTCGGCGAACCCGGTCGTGCCGAAGACCTCGCGGCCGGCCTTCAGGATGTCGGCCCTGCGCGCCTCGGCGGTCTTGACGACGCGCTTTCGCTTTTTCGGGGTCGCGGTCTGAGCCATCTCTGCAGCCCTCCAGGCTTGTTGTGTATACGCCGAGGCTACATGACCGACCGCCGGTCGCTTGCCGGACCGACCGTCGGTCAGTTAGCGTTTGTCATGCCCCGGCCCTAGGGCCCCCCGCTGCCCACCGTGCGGCGGGCCTCCCTCCGCACCCCGTATGAACGTGAGGACGGCATGACAAGTACGACTCCGGAAGCCAGTCGAGGCAAAGGTCTCCTGCTGACCTTCATCTGCATCGGCATCTTCATGGTGTACCTCGACTCGACGATCGTGAACGTGGCGCTGCCCGAGATCCAGCAGGACCTCTCGGCGGACATGACCCAGCTCCAGTGGGTCATCAACGCCTACGCGCTCGTCGTCGCCTGCCTCCTGCTCACGGCGGGCACGCTGGGCGACATCTTCGGACGCAAGCGCATCTTCCTCGGCGGTCTCGTGGGCTTCCTCGCCGCGTCCGTCCTGTGCGCGGTCGCGCCGAACTACGAGTTCCTGCTGGTCGCCCGCGTGCTGCAGGGTGCCGCGGGGTCCATCATGATCCCGGTCTCGCTGGCCCTCGTGTCCACCACCTACCCCGTGCCCGCCGCACGGGCCCGTGCCATCGGCATCTGGGCCGGCATCGGCGGACTCGCCCTCGCGGCGGGCCCGGTGCTCGGTGGCGTACTGGTGGACGCGTTCGGCTGGCAGTCCATCTTCTGGGTCAACCTGCCCTTCGGCGTGGTCGCCCTGGCCGTCCTCTCCGGCAAGCTGACGGAGAGCAAGGCACCCACCCGCCGTCGCGCCGACGTCCTCGGGCAGATCCTGTTCATCGTGGCCATGGCCAGCCTCGTCTACGGCCTGATCGAGGCCAGCGCCCGGGGCTGGAGCGACTCGCTCATCCTCGGATCCTTCGGTGTCGCGCTCTTCGCCCTGGCCGCGTTCGTCGCCTGGGAGCTGCGCCGGCAGGACCCGATGCTGCCGATGAACCTGTTCCGCAGCCCGGTCCTCGTCGTCGCGGGTGCGGTCAACTTCCTCGGCCTGTTCGGCCTGTACGGCAGCATCTTCCTGCTGACCTTCTACCTCCAGCAGGTCAACGGCCTGTCGACCACCGCGGCCGGCGTCCGGTTCCTGGCCCTCAACGTGTCGATCATGGTGTTCTCGTACATCGCCAGCGTGGTCGCCGCCAAGTTCGGCCCGAAGCTCCCGATCCTCATCGGCTCGGTGGCCAGCGCCGTCGGCCTCTTCGAGCTCGCCCAGCTGGAGCCCGGCAGCGGATTCGGCTCCTACTGGTGGGCGATGGCGCTGCTCGGCGCGGGTGTCTCCCTCGTAGGGGCGCCGGCGACCGTCGCGCTGCTCTCCTCCGTCCGCCCGGAGCAGGCCGGTACCGCCTCGGGTGTCTCCAACACCTTCCGCCAGGTCGGCAGCGTGTTCGGCGTGGCCCTGACCGGCACCCTGCTGATCCAGCACCTGCGGGACGCGGTTCCGGACGCGCTGAAGGGCGTGGCCCTGGATCCGGCGGCGCGCAGCGAGGCGGTGGACGTCCTGTCCTCCGGCGACCTGAGCGTCATCGCCGGGCTGCCGGCCGATGCCCGGGGCCCGGTGCGGGACGCGGTGGCCCCGATCTTCACGGACGGACTGCAGATCGGCTTCACCGCGGCCGCCGTCGGGACCATCATCGGAGGCCTGTTGGCACTCGTGATCCTGCCCGGCCGCAAGAAGATGGCGGCGGCCAGGGCCGCGGCTGCGGCGGCAGCCGCCCCCGCGCCGGCGGTTGACGCCCCGCGCGCCGCCTCGGTGTGACCGCGGCAGTCAACGCACCGCAGCGAGCTCCCGCGCCGCTCACCCTCGACGCGCGCTCGCGGCACCCGTACCTCTCACCGGAGCCCCCGTGGAAACCAAAGAACTCTTTCGCGCCTACCAGGAACTGCTCGCCGCGGCTGAGTGCATTGCCGACGACTCGCCGCTGGCCGAGTCCGATCGCGCGCAAGTCGACTGGACGCTGGCCCACATCGCGTTGAGCGATCGGGCCCTGGCCGGTGCGGGACGTGCTGTTCTCGCCAGTCGGGAGGCCCGCCTGGACAACGCCCAGGCCATGTCGAAGTCCGAGATCGGTCGGATCATCTGTTCGACGACCCATAGGGAGCGGGCGGAGATGGTGCGCCGCAACGCGATGGAGCTGATCGACCTGCTGGGCCTCAGTCCTGACGAGGCGGCGGGAGCGACCGTACGGGCCTGCCTGGTCAACCGTGAGGGAGCCGTGGTCTTCGACGACGACCTGAAATGGGGCGACCTGATCCGGATGCGCGCCCAGGAGCACATCCCCGGGCACACGGCGGCCCTGCGTTCCTGGGCGCGCGCGCAGATCGGGTAGACACCTGGAAACCCCTGTCGGCTGCCGGCTTCCGAGCCGGCGCCCGGCCGTTCCCCACGGCCGGGCTTTGCCGCGCGCGGTTCGTAAAATTCCTCGGAGGGGAGCCCAGATTATGTGAGATGAAATACTTTCAGTATGAATGTTCAATGTGACAGGATCGGTTTACGTCAAATGGCTGTGGTGCCACTTGCACAACGGCAGCACTGTCGAAAATTAGCCATCCGACGGCTACGGGGGAAGCGTATGCACAGGTCGTTTTCGGCCATCCGCGTGATTGATGACCGCGGCCGGTTTCGCGCCTCCACGCCAACCAGTCTCCATGTGAGACCACGTCCGTATTCATTTCCACCGAATACATGGCAAGGGAGC
Organism: Streptomyces sp. NPDC060049; assembly: GCF_042736715.1. Lineage (NCBI taxonomy): Bacteria > Bacillati > Actinomycetota > Actinomycetes > Kitasatosporales > Streptomycetaceae > Streptomyces > Streptomyces sp. NPDC060049. The sequence goes on along the minus strand of NZ_JBHWVV010000026.1, from coordinate 99,179 downwards.
ACGATGTGCTGAATTTTTCGATTCTCGGGGCGTTAGAGGTGCACACCGGAGCGGGTCAGGTCGAGATCCCCGGAGATCTGCAGCGCACGCTCGTCCAGGTTCTCCTGGTCAGCGAGGGTCAGGCCGTATCCGGCGAAACGCTCATCGATGAGATGTGGGGGGAATCAGCCCCCGACAACCAGGTCAACGCCCTGCAGGCACACGTCAGCCGCCTGCGGCGCCGTCTGAAAACCATGGAGCCCGAGCGCTCCGCATCACGTCTGACCATGCACCCGTCCGGCTACCGCCTCGCCGTGGACGAAGACGAGCTCGACGCCGCCCAGTTCCTGCGCAAGGTCCGCCGTGCCGAGGCGGTCGTCGGCGCCCACCCCGCCGAGGCGGCCGGCCTGCTGCGCTCCGCTCTGTCCATGTGGCGCGGTCCCGTCTTCGGGTCCCTGCCCGGCGGCTCGGTGTGCCGGCTCACCAGCGCCCTGTACGAAGAACACCGGTTGCGTGCCCGGGAGCTGCTGTTCGACGCCGAGCTCAGTGCCGGGCACCACGCGAACATCCTCGCCGAGCTCTACGACGCCCACATCAGCAATCCCCTGCGCGAGCGGTTCTGCGAGCAGCTCATGATCGCCCTGTACCGTTCCGGCCGCCAGGCCGACGCGCTCGACACCTACCGGCGCATGTGGCAGCGCCTCTCCGAGGAGATCGGCGTGCTGCCCTCTCCCTCACTGCGCAGCGTGGAACACGCCATCCTGTCCCACGATCCCTCCCTCACCCTGATGAGCGCCGCCGCGATGCTCCAGCCCGCGTGAGCAGCCCCTCGCCGTGACGCCGCCGCCCGTACGCGCGTAGGCGGGTACGCGTCGGGCCCATCCGCCGCTCCAACCGGCGGATGGGCCCGACACGTCGCCGCGCCTCAGGCGGTGCGCCCTCCGGGCAGGATCGTCCGGAAGCCCGTGTAGGGGACGAGGGCGTCCGGCAGGACCACGCTTCCGTCGGGCCGCGCGCCCTGTTCGAGGAGGGCCGCCACCGTGCGGCCTATGGGCAGGGCGGACCCGTTGAGCGTCGCGGCGGGAACGCTGCGCCCGGTCCCGGAACGGTGGCGGATGCCCGCCCGGCGGGCCTGGAAGGCGCCGCAGTCCGAGACGGAGGAGATCTCCCGGAAGGCCCCGCTGCCCGGCAGCCACACCTCGAGGTCGTAGGTCATCCGTGCGGAGAAGCCCATGTCGCCCGCGGGGAGCAGCATCACGCGGTAGGACAGTTCGAGCTTCTGCAGGCACTTCTCGACGTGTCCGACCATCAGGTCGAACTGGGCCCGGGCGTCCTGCGGCGCGCAGACGCGCACCAGTTCCACCTTCTCGAACTGGTGCAGCCGCAGCAGGCCGCGGGTGTCGCGGCCGTAGGAGCCGGCCTCGGAACGGAAGCACGGGGTGTGGGCGGTGAAGGCGAGCGGCAGCTCGGCGGAGGTGAGCACCTCCCCGGCGACGAGGTTCGTCAGGGGTACCTCGGCGGTCGGGATGAGGAAGAGCTCGCGGTCGCCGACCCGCGTGGCGAAGAGGTCCTCCTCGAACTTCGGCAGCTGACCGGTGCCCGTCATGGTCTCGCGGTTGACGAGGAAGGGGACGGAGTACTCGGTGTAGCCGTGCTCCTCGGTGTGCAGGTCGAGCAGGAAGGCGGCGAGCGCGCGCTCCAAGCGGGCTCCCGCCCCGCGGCCGACGTGGAACCGGGCGCCCGACAGACGCGTGGAGCGCGCGGCGTCGAAGATTCCGAGGCGCTCGCCGATGTCCGCGTGGTGGGGCACGCCGCCGGCGGCGGCCACGGCAGGCCCGCCCCGGCGGATCTCCACGGCCTCCTTCTCGGACCGGCCGTCGGGTACGTGGTCCAGCGGCAGGTTGGGGATCGTCCGAAGCCACTGGCTCAGCTCGGCGCCCGCCGCCCGCGCCTCGGTCTCGGCGTCCTGCACGCGATCGCGCAGGGCGCGTGCCGCCGCGCGTTCCTCCTCGCTCGGGGCACCCGTACGGGCGCCCTTGCCCGTGCGCGCCGCGGCCTTCAGCTGTGCCCGCAGCCGGCTCACCTGTTCTTCGGCGGCCGTCCGCCGACGGGCGGCCGCCTCCAAGGCGTCGAGGTCGAGGGGGTGGTTGCGCCGCGCCAGTTGCCGTACGGCCTCGGGTCCGAGCGCGATGAGCTCGCGTGCGTCGTGCACGGCACTCTCCTTGGTTTCCAGGGGTACGGGAGGGCAGCCGACCCGGCGTCGGATCGGCTGCCCCGGACGGCGTCGGCGGTCAGGCGGCGGCGATGGCCAGAACGGCGTTCTGCCCGCCGAAGCCGCAGGAATTGCTCAGCGCCAGGTCGATGGGCACGGCCATCTCGGTCTCGGCGACCTTGATGTCCATGCGGGGGTCCAGGGTGGTCAGGTTGGCGGTGGGCGGTACGAGCCCCCGTTCCACCGACAGGACGGTGAAGACGGCCTCCACGGCCCCCGCGGCTCCCAAGAGGTGACCCGTCACGCCCTTGGTGGAGGTGACCAGCGGGTCCCCGGTCAGGGTCCGCTTCAGCATGGCGGCCTCGGCCAGGTCGTTCAGAGGGGTCGAGGTGCCGTGGGCGTTGACGTGCTGCACGTCTCCCCGTCCGGCCCCCGCGTCACGCAGGGCGGCGCGCACGGCCGACTCGATCCCGGCGCCCGTCGGATGGGGCGAGGTCATGTGGTGGGCGTCGGCGGACGCCCCGTAACCCACCACGCGCGCCCGGACCCGGGCACCGCGGGCGCGGGCGTCCGCGAGCCTCTCGAGGACCAGCACGCCGGCGCCCTCACCGGCGACGAACCCGTCCCGGTCCGCGTCGAAGGGACGCGAGGCGGAGGCGGGGTCGTCCTCGCGCTGGGACAGGGCGCCCATCTGCGCGAAGCCCGCCATCGCCAGGGGCGTGATCAGGGCCTCGCTGCCGCCGGTCAGGACCACGTCGCAGCGGTCGAGGGCGAGGAGGTCGCGGGCGACGCCCACCGCCGTCGTGCCGGACGCGCACGCCGTGGCCACGACGAGGTTGGGGCCGGTCGCCCCGAACTCGATGGCCGCCTGGCCGGCGAGCATGTTGGGCAGCTGCATGGGCAGCAGGAGCGGGGAGACCCGGCCGGCGCCCTGCTCGAGCAGCACCCGGTGCTGGGCTTCCACCGTGGTGGGTCCCCCGTCACCGTTGCCCAGCACCACACCGACCCGGGCGCCGTCCCAGGTCTTCGGATCCAGCCCCGCGTCGGCCAGCGCCTCACGGGCGGCGACCAGCGCGAACTGTACGAACGGATCGAGGCGCAGGGCGCGCCTGGCTCCCAGCAGGGCATCGGCGTCGAACCCGGGAACGCGGCACGAGATCTTGACCGGGTTCGACTCCAGCACCGGGTCGAAGGCGGCCGTGGAGCGCCCTGAGCGGACCGTCGCCCAGCTCGGCCCCACCCCGATGCCCGCGGGGGTGACGAGGCCGAGACCGGTGACGGCAACATCGATGCCCGCCATCAGATCTTCGCGCCCCGCTGCTCCATGAGCGCCACCATGTCGCCGACGGTGGGCGCTTCCAGCAGCTCGTCGTCGCTGATGGTGAGGCCCAGCTCGGATTCCAGCATGAGGGACAGCTCCACGACGGCCAGGGAGTCGAGTTCGATCTCCTCCCGCGTGGCTTCGGGCGTGATGAGCTCGGGCGAGACCTTCAGCTTGTCGACGAGGAGGCTCTTGAACTGCTCGAACATGATGGTTCCTTCGGTCGTGCGCAGGAGTGCGCGTGGATGTCGCTGCGTCGTACGGGGCCGCGGGGCGGCGGCGGTTCCTCAGAACGGAGTGAGCTCGGGCCAGTGCAGGGCTGTCGCCCCCCAGGCCAGGCCGCCGCCGAACGCGGTGAGGAGGACCTTGTGTCCGGCGGCCAGGCGGCCGTCCTGCGCCGCCTGGGACAGCAGCAGCGGGATCGAGGCGCCGCCGGTGTTGCCGACGTGCTCGATGTTGGACAGCTGCCGCTCGCCCGGGATCTCCAGCCGGTCCGAGACCGCGGTGAGGATGCGGGCGTTGGCCTGGTGCGCGGCGAACCGGTCGACCTCGGCCATGGTCCATCCGCGGCGCCGGACCGCCTCCAGGGAGGCCGCGGTCATCCGTTCCACCGCGTGGCGGTAGGTGTCCCGCCCCCGCATCCGGAAGTAGTGGTCCTCGAGGGGGGCGCTGTGCCCCGAGGAACGCTGCCGCGAGCCGCCTGCCGGCACTTCGATGAGGTCCGCGAGACTGCCGTCGCTGCCCAGGACCAGGGGCCCTATCGCCCCGGGCTCGTCCGGGTGTCCGGCGCGCAGTACGACGGCGCCCGCCCCGTCCGCGAAGATCACGGCGGTGGTGCGGTCGTCGGGGTCGATGATGGTGGTGAAGGCATCGGCGGCCACTAGCAGCACCCGGTCCGCGATGCCCGCCGCGATCAGTCCGGAGGCGGAGGCCAGGCCGTAGAGGAAGCCGGTGCACACGGCCGCCACGTCGAAGGCCGGCACGCCGGTCAGACCGAGACGGGCGGCCACGGCCGGTGCGGTGGCGGGGCACGAGTGGTCCGGTGTCGTGGTGGCGAGCACCACCGCGTCGACGTCGGCGCTGCCCGCGGACTTCAGGGCCCGCTGCCCGGCCTCGACGGCCAGGTCGGAGGTGGCGGTGCCGACGGAGACCACGTGGCGGGTGGCGATTCCGGTGCGGCTGCGGATCCACTCGTCCGTGGTGTCGAGCCGGCGGGTCAGGTCCTCGTTGGTCACCACGTCCGGCGGCACGTACGACCCGATGCCCGCGATGACCGCCGTGCGCCCCTCGGGTGCCTGCCGCGTGGCGGTGGTCATCCCGTGCTCTCCTGCCCGGAGGCCAGGACGTCGACGGGCAGGCCCATGTAGGCCATGCGGGCCTCGGCCATCTCGTCGGTCCACTGCTCGGCCATGTCGTAGCGCTGCTCGGGGGTGGTGTCCAGCATGCGCACGCCGGGCCACAGCTCGTAGTCGCCGATCAGGTCGGCGTGCTCCCGCATGCCCTTCTGGAACATCTCCTCGCGGGGCAGGACGTACTCGCGGTCGGGGAGTTCGTCCCAGAGCCGGACGCCCGCACGCAGGATCTCCAGCAGCCTCGGCTCGTACTCGGGGTGCTTGACGACGTGGTCGCGCAGGATCGTGCTGGCCACGGTCAGGTGCCGGATCTCGTCGATGGCGGTGCCGCGGGAGATCTCCCCGGTGGCGGGCGACAGCGGGGTCCACTTGCGCTCGCTCAGCTCGGCCGCGGGGGCCAGTACGCCCTCGATGACGATGGCGAACACGGCGACCCCGCCGATGAAGTCCGACTGCCCGGTCACGATCTCGTCGGTGAACTCCTTCACCGGCTCCAGGACCCGGCGCCGGTAGTCGGCGGCCATCTCGTCCACGTCCCGCAGCAGGCTGCCGGCGGGGTGACCGAGTTCGACGAGGTGGTTGCGGAACACCCGGGCGTGACGGGCCTCGTCGATGAGCTGGGTCGCGTAGAACTCCATCTCCGGTATGCCCGGCGCGATGGTGACGTAGCGCCCCAGGATCCGGGTGGCCATCTCCTCGGACAGGGCGCGGAAGCCGAACTCCAGGGTGAGGGCGTCCCTCAGCGGGCCGGGCTCCTTGAGGAAGTCGGGAACGACGGCGTCCGCGTGGTGGCCGGTGTCGCCGCGGTCCCGCAGGGTCCCCTGGGCCACGGAGGTGAACCAGTAGGAGAGGTCGCACTCCTCGGGACCGAGGGTCAGTTCTTTCGCTCCGTCGAGCAGGCCGGGTGCCTTGTCCCAGTCGGCCTCTGGCGCCACGGACTCGGTCATGACGTGGTCTCCTTCCTGGTGTGACTGCCCGGCCCGGGGTCCCGGACGGGGGTGGGCGGGCCGCTGAACAGCCCGCCGGCGTAACTGAGCAGGGGGTCGCCGTCACCGACGGCGGCGTGCGTCACGTGGCCGATCAGTACCTCGTGGTCGCCCAGCGGGGTCGAGCCGTAGAGCCGGCAGGTGTAGTGGGCCAGCGCGCCGTCGAGGAGGGGCGCGTGGGCGTACGGGTCGGACTCCCATCCCAGGCCTGCGAACTGCTCCGCCCCGCCGGGGCGCGAGCTGTCGGCGAAGTACCGGGCCAGATCGGCCTGCGCCCCGGTGAGGACGTTGACCGCGTAGCGGCCCGCCGCCGCGGCCAGTGCGGCGAACTGCGACCCGCTCCTGAGGCAGGTGCCCAGCAGCAGCGGTTCCCGGGACACGGTGGTCACGGTGCTCACGGTGGTCCCGTGCAGGACGCCTCCGTGGCTGACGGTCAGCACGGCCACCGGGGCGGTGAGGTGGTACAGGGCCCGGCGCCGGCGCAGGCGTCCGTCGGGACTGCGGTGCCCGGCCGGCAGCCCGGTGCGCGGGCGGAGCGCGGTGCTCATCGCGTCGCCTCCTGACGGACGCGCTCGCTTGCGGCGGCCGTCGTCCGCGCGGCGGGGACGTGTCCGACGGGCGCGGGGTCCGAGACGTGGCCCACGGGCTTGGGGTGCTTGAGGCCCAGGTCGTCCAGGAGGCTCAGGTAGCCGGGCTGGCGCACCGGCTCGAAGGGCAGGGCGAAGGACTTCATGAAGTTGCCGAAGAGGCCCCGGTCACCGAAGAGGTGGAAGGGGATCACCAGCAGCGCCCACTCCGGCCCGATCAGCCAGCACCACAAGGCCGCGACCGCCGCCTGGGTGATCAGGCTGTGCATCACGTTGTAGAGCACGTAGTACGTCTTGGATATCGGGCGGCCGCCGCTGCGCCGGAAGGCGATGGCGCCGGGGAGGTACCCGATCAGGTCGATGTAGAAGAACAGCAGGACGGCCGGCACCCATCGGATGTCGCCCAGGTGGGCGATGATCAGACCGGTGGTGACGGCCAGGGCGACGAGGTACTCGGCCCGGTGGAGCGAGTAGGTGCGCGGGGTCTCGAACGGGTTGGCCTGATCCACGGTTCAGCTCCTGTCGGGGCAGCGGGTCACGCCGCGACGTTCTCTGGGCGGGCGTCGCTGAGGTTGGCGTCGCCGAGCAGCGTGGAACCGGGGAACAGGCCGGTCACCGCCCAGGCCACGCTCTCCTTGATGACGCGCTCGGCGATGGGGTCGAGGATCCCCTCGAGGCTGGGGATGCCGAAGTCGAAGTCGGCCTCGAACTCGACGGTGACGTCGGCGCCGTCCTGGCGCAGCGTCCACAGGCCGACGAAGCTGTCGAAGTCGCCGTCGGTCTGCTCGAAGCGGGCGGTCAGGTCCTGGACGGAGAACTCGTCCTTCTCGGTCCAGCGCAGCAGACCGCTGCGGAAGTGCAGTTCCCAGCTGGAGCTGCACTCGGCGGCGGGCAGCGTGCCGTGCACGGTGGTGGTGTGCACGTGCGGTGCCAGGTCGGGGTACTTCTCCCACTGGATGACCGCGTCGAAGACGGTCCGGGCGTCCTGGGAGGGAACCAGGACCTTGAGTTCTACGTGTCGCACGGTCAGTTACCGCCTTCCGGCATCGTGGCCGCGCCCCGTATGAGGTCACGGGTGGCCTTGTCGAAGGAATCGAGGAGGAACTGCACTTCGGGGTCGGTCAAGGTGGCCGGCGGCGTGAAGCGCACCACCGCACTGCCGTTCATCGAGTGGTTGGCGACGATGCCGTGGTTGAACAGCTCGATCAGCAGCTCGCCGGCGAGCCCGGCCTCGACCAGCTCGACGCCGATCAGCAGGCCGCGGCCGCGGACCTCCACCAGCTGGTCGGGGATGTTGCGGCGGGCGATCTCGGTGAGCTTGGGCAGCAGGGTGCCGCCGAGGTCGACGGCCTTGGTGACGAGCCGCTCTTCCTTGATCGTCTCGATGGACGCCTGGACGGCGGCCATGAGCAGCGGCTGCCCCGAGAACGTCGCGGTGTGGAGGAAGGGGTCCTTGTCGAAGGGGCGGAACGCCTTGCGGGTGGCGACCGCGGCGGAGACCGGCAGTACGCCGCCGCCCAGGGCCTTGCCCGTCAGCATGACGTCGGGGACGACGCCCTCGACGTCCGCGCCCCACCACTCGCCGAGCCGGCCCAGGCCGGACTGGATCTCGTCGAGGATGAGGAAGCCCTCGTACTCGCGGACCAGTTCCTCGACGCGCTTGAGGTAGCCCTTCGGCGGGATGATCACGCCGCCCTCGCCCTGGACGGGTTCGAGGATGACGCAGACCTCGCCGGGATGGGCCGCCAGCTCGGCCTCCAGCGCGTCCGCGTCGCCGAACGGCAGGTGCAGGAAGTCCGGTACGAGCGGCCGGAAGGGCTCCTGGTAGACGTCCTTGGCGGTGGCGGACAGCGCGCCGAGGGTCTTGCCGTGGTAACCGCCGCGCATGGAGACGGTCCGCTTGAAGCCGTTGGCGCGGGCGAGCTTGAGACCGGTTTCCACGGCCTCGGAGCCCGACAGGGCGAAGTGCACGCGGTCCAGGCCCTCGGGCATGACCGATACGAGTGCCTCGGCGGCGCGGGCGGCGGTCGGCTCGAGGAGGATGCGGGTCGCGGCGGGGTGGGTGTGCAGCTGGCGCTGGACGGCCTCGACGACCCGGGGGTGGCGGGCGCCCATGATGAAGACGCCGTAGCCGCCGGCGTTGAGGAAGCGCTCGCCGTCGCTGGTGGTCAGCCAGGCTCCGGAGGACTCCACCTCCATGTGGCTGCCGAAGAGCTCGGCGAGCGTTGCCCGGCCCTTGCTGAGGTGCGCCCGGTAGAGGCGCAGGATCTCTGCCTCCGTGGTCGGCGCGGCGGCGCCGGGCCGGGCTTCCTGGATCACGGTCACGAGTGGTCACTCCCAAGTGGTGCGGGGCTGGAGCAGGAATCGCGGGTGCGGGCGGCGGCCGGTACGAGGACGCGGCGGCGCGTCTCAGGCCAGCTCAAGGGACCCGCCGGCGAAGTAGCGCAGGAGCGGTTCGGCCGCGGCGGGCCTGGCCGGCGGGTGGAAGGCCAGGGGCCGCACCGAAGCGGCGAGGGTGGCGTTCGGGGAGCCCTTGATGAAGTCCATGCCGCCGAGGAGTTCCAGCGCCCGGTTGGCGTTGGCGACCAGCGCGTCCTGGACGGTGTAGCGGGCGATCAGGGCGCCGGCCACCGCCTCCTCGCCTTCGACCCCGCTCTCCACGGCGCGCGCGGCGCCTTCGAGCAGGGCGACGGCCGCCTCGTGGGCGATCGCGAGGGCCGCGCGTTCGGTGGGGTTGCCCCGCTCGTGCGTGACCACCTCTTCGACGAGGGCGGCGGTTGCTCCCGTGTATCCGGCGGAGATGAGCAGGACGAACCAGATGAACCCGGCCGTCTGCAGGTCGTCCAACCGGGTCGGGTCGTCGGCCGAGGTCCGTACCACCAGCTCGTCCGGTACGAACACGTCCTCCAGGCGGACCTCGTCGCTCTCGGCCCCGGCCAGCAGGCCGGTCCCCCAGAACGGGTGGACGCTCAGGCCGGCCGAGTCCGCCGGCACGATGGCGAGGGCGAGCTCGGGGGCGCCGTCGGCGCCGGGTACGGAGATGCTGGCCGTCAGCAGGTCCATCGAGGAGGAGAGGCTGCAGGGCTTCTTGGAGCCGCGCAGGAGGTAGCCGCCCTCGGTGGGCACCGCGGCCACGGTCGGGGCGAGGATGTTCTGCTGGGTGCGTCCCTCCGCCCAGCCGGAGGCCATGAGCTTCTGCTCGGGCACGATCCGGTGCAGGAGGTCCACCTGGGCGGGCGTCAGCCTGTCCTGCCGGTCGGCCAGCGCGTAGAGCATGGCGGCGGTGAAGTGGTGCATGGTCGTGGCGGCGGCCAGCGACGGCGCCACCGCGCCCAGGGCCTCCTGGACGCGGACGGCCTCCAGCGGGGACGCCCCGTCGCCGCCGAACGCGGTGGGGATGAGCAGTCCGACGCCGCCGTGGGCGCGGAAGAGGTCGATGGCGGCGCTGCCGGGCTTCTCCCGTTCGTCGAAGGGGATCTCCTCCAGGGCTTTGAGGAGCCCCGGGTGGTAGTGCTCGCAGACGGCGCGGGCTCGGTCGAGGGAGCGCACGGGTACCTCCGGTGGGAGAGGGGGATTCGGGGGCGGGGGGCTCAGGCGCCGAAGACCGCCTCGTAGGGGCTGACGTCGCGGGCGATGCTCACGCCCTGGAGGTGGGATGTCTTGAGCATCGGGTAGTTGGCCTCGCCGAAGGCTCCGCCGGTCAGGCCGGTGCCGCCGTGCGTGGGCAGGTACGGGACGCACCCCATGTGGGAGTCGTTGATCTTCAGCAGTCCGCCGTTGGTGACCTGGCGCACGAAGGTGTCGATGACGTCCTCGGACCGGGCCCACAGCGAGTTGCGCAGTCCGTAGGGGTTGGAATTGGTGAAGTCGACGAACCGGGCCAGGAGCTCCTGGTCGGCGGCGGGTTCGGCGACGATGACGGGGATCAGCGGAAAGAACGTTTCCTCGCGGACGATGTCGAAGTCGCGGGCACGGGCCAGGCCGTCGACCCGCACCACGGTGGGCTGCAGGAACACACCGGTGTCCGAGGGGGTGCCGTCGACCTCCATGCGGCGCCCGCCGGTGACGAGCGATCCACCCTGGTCCAGGGCCTGGTTGAGGAGGCGGAAGAACCGCTCGCTGCGCCGGACCGGCGAGAGCAGGACGTCCTCCTCCTCCGGATAGCCGGGCCGTATCCGCTTGACCTGCTCCTTGAGCTCGGCCAGCAGTTCGTCGGCGACGGCGGGGTGCACCAGCACGCCGTTGGGGACCATGCAGATCTGGCCCGAGCCGTAGAAGGCCTCGGTGATGGCCTCGACGGCCTTGGGGATGTCCGCGTCGGACCAGACGACGACGCTGTCGTTGCCGGCCAGCTCCAGGATGGCCTTCTTGCCCTTCGCGACGCACTGCTGCTCGAAGCGCAGGCCCTCCTGGCTGCCCCCGATGTAGAAGATGTCGTCGATCAGGGGGCTGTCGATCCAGCGGTCCAGCGTCTGCTTGGGGTTGGCGCACAGGGCGTTGAGCGTGCCCGGCGGGGCGTCCAGCTCCTCCAGGATCGGGGCGACCACGTCCCGCATCAGCCACATGGTGCTCAGCGCGATGCTGCGCGGGGCGCGCATGACGACGGCGTTGCCGGACATCAGGCACAGCACTCCGAGGGCCGCGCTGGGCAGCGGGGCGTTCTGCGGGGGGTTGAAGGCGACGACGCCGTCGGGCTGGCGGCGCACGATCAGCCGGCGGTCCCCGTGCCGGAACTCGGTGTGCATCTGCTCCTGGTACCAGCCGAGGCTCTCCTCGCTGAAGATCTGGAGCAGGGAGCTGTGTTCCCAGCGGGCGAGCTTGGCGGGGTGGGCCTCCGCGATCAGCATCTCGATGAACTCGTCGCGGCGCCGTTCGAGCTCTTCGCGGAAGCGGTGGCCCAAGCGCATGCGGCGTTCCAGCGGGAAGGCGGCCCAGCCGGGTGCGGCGGCCGCGGCGGCCTCGCTCGCCAGGTCGATGGCGTCGTCGCCGGCGATCGCGCAGCGTCCCACGACGTAGGGGTGCTGGGCCGCGTCCGACGCGGCGTCCTGCTCCAGCCTCCGCTTGAGCGTCACGCTGGTGAACACGTCCTCGAGGAGGGATCTGCCGCTCACGGTGTAGACCCATCCGTCGCCTTCGATGTCCTTGCCGGCGACGTAGAGCTTGTAGCTGCGCAGGGGTGCCTGGCGTTCTTCTGCCGCGGGGTCAGAAGAGGCAGAACGTACGGAGGACTGCTCCTCTGTTGTTCCGTCCGAGAGCATGGTTGGCCTTTCCGGGTGGGTCCCAGTGCTGACCGGCACGTGAGAACGGGGCGCCGGAGTCCGATCGTTGCAGTTGGCTCTGACCCGGTTCTGACACCGAGCTGATGCTGACGTCGGGGCGGCCGCGGCCGCCCGCGGGACCGGACGCGGGGCGCGGCCCGATGACCGAAACGGGTCGGGACGGGTTCGCCCGAGCAGATTGACCGACGGTCGGTCATATGGTTACGGTCGAAGGGAGAAGAAGATCACCTGCCGGCCTCCGGCCGGACAACCCTTCCCTTCCGCTCCCGCCCACGTGTGAGGACGACATGCCCAACGACCCCCAGGCGCCGGCCACGACCCCGCCGCGTGCGGCCCGCCCCCGAAAGGCCCTCATCGTCGCCAACCCGACGGCCGGCACCATGCACACCGGGGCGCTGACGGAAGTCACCGACCTGTGCCGAGAACGCCTCGAGCGGGTCGACATCCACATCACGACCCACCGGGGAGACGCCCGCGACGTCGTGAGCCGGGCACTGGGCGAACCACAAGGAGCGGCCCCGGACCTGGTCATCGCGATCGGCGGCGACGGCACCGTGGGCGAAGTCATCGCGGGGATGGCGGACGGCCGTCAGCCCGCCACGTCCGCGCTCGCCATCGTCCCGGCGGGCACGGGCAACTCCGGCTACCGGATGCTCTGGGGCGACCTCCCCTGGCAGGACGCCCTGCGGGCCGCGCTCACCGGCCCCTCCGGGGACACGCGGGAGCGCCGCATCGACCTCGCGCTCCTCGTGGAGACCGGCGCCCTCGTCTTCCTCGGCGCGTGCAGCGGCGTCATCGCGCAGGCCCTGGAGACCGCCCGGGGCATCCCCCTGACCGGACCCGCCCGCTACGAACGGGCCCTGGCCGAGACCGCGCGGACGTTCACCGGCTACCCCGGCCGCGTCACCGTCGACGGAGCCGTCGTCCACGAGGGCGGAACCGTCTTCGCCAACGTCGGCGGCGGACGCATCCGCGGCGGCCAGTACCTCGTCCTGCCCTGGTCGGAACCCGACGACGGGCTCCTCGACGTCTGCGTCCTCGGATCCGACGTGCACCCCACCGAGGTGGCCGAACTGACCCTGACCGGCGCACACCTGGACCGCCAGGGCGTCGTCTACGCACGCGGACGCACCATCCGCGTCGAACGCCTGGACGGCCGGCCCCTGCGCTTCGAGCACGACGGAGAGCTCCAGCCCGCCTCCGGACCGGCGATGACCTTACGGGTCCTGCCCGCGATGATCCCCGTATGGGGCGCGCCGGCCACCGAGCCCGCGGCCGCCGCGTGACGGGCCTGGACGGCGGCGGCCGCCTGACGTCCGAGGACGGCGCGCGCGCACCGGCTCCCGAGGGCGCCGCGGCTTCCCCCACCCATCAGGGAGCCGGTCCGGGGCGCCCCGCCGCGCTGGCCGAACTCGCGCGATGGGCCGCCGCACTCCGCCCCCAGGACGTGCCCGAGCGGGTGCTCTCGCTCGCCGCCAGCCAGCTCCTCTCCCAGCTCGCCTCCATCCGGGCGGGCGCCGAACAGCCCCTGGGCCGGCGCATGGTCCAGGCGTTCGGCCCCCCGTTCCAGGACGACCCGCGGACCTCGGCCTGCGTCCTGGCCGGCCTCGGGTCCTGGCTCAACCTCGACGACACCGCCTACGCCGGGCACCTGTCCAACTCGACCGTCGCCGTCCCCCTCGCGTACGCGCACCACCTCGGCCTGGACGGCGCCGCCCTGCTCACCGCGATCGTCGCGGCCAACGAATGCGCCGCCCGTGTCACCGCCGCGGCGACCCTGGGCCCCCTGCGAGGACAGAGCGCCCTGCACACGCACCTCGTCGGTGCCACCGCCGGCCGGCTGCACTGCGAAGGCGCCGACGCCGATACGTGGACCAACGCCCTCGGCCTGGCCCTCGCCATGCCCCCGTGGCCCCTCATGCGGGCCTTCCTGGCCAGCGACGCCCGCCTGTTCAACGCCTTCTCCCCCGTCCGTACCGCCATGGACGCCTGCGACGCCGCGACCGCCGGCTTCCAGGGCCCTTCCGACCTGCTGGAACACCCCGACGGCTTCCTCGCGCGCTTCGCCACCGTGCCCCTGGTCAGCGCCGTCACCGACGGCCTGGGCGAGCGCTGGCACACCGACACCCTGTCTTTCAAGATGCACCCCGGCGGACCCGGCGTCGACGCGGCCATCGACTGCGCGCTCGACCTGCACCGCGAGCTCTCGACCGGCCGCACCGCCCACGTCACCGACACCGCCGGCGCTGCCGAGATCGAGATCGCCGAGATCGCCGAGATCGTCGTCGAGACCTCCCTCTACACGCTCGCCGCCCAACGCACGGCGGAACGCTACGTCGACGGCCCCGGAGCCCCCCTCGGCGCGCTCGTCCTGCACACCCCGTACGCCGTCGCGACCGCCCTCCTGACGGGCGACCTGACCGTCGCCGACTTCACCGCGCCCCGCCGCGACGAGGAGTCGCGCTGGCGAACCGCCCGACGCGTCCGGCTCGTCCACGACCCCGCCATGACCCGGGCCCTGCTCACCTCGGAGGCGCCGTTCGGAGAGGCGGTCCGCCAGGCCGGCCCCGACGCCGAGGCCTGGCTCGAAGGCTTCGGCGGACCGGAGCTGGTCGCACTGGCCGCCGCAGCGCGACGACCCGGGGGCCCGGCCGGCTTCGTGCGCGCGTCGAAGCTCACCGGGGCCCGCGTCAGCGTCCGCCTCGCCGACGGCCGCACCGCGACCAGGGAGCGCATGATCCCCCTCGGCGCCGCGGGTCCCCACACCCGTGAGCACCACGCCCGCCTGATGCGGCAGAAGTTCACCGGCCTGGGCGGGCCGCACCACGTGGCGCAGTCCCTCGCGGAGGTCCGCGCCATGTCCCCCGCAGCCCTCCGCACCTGGACCGGCGCAGCCCTGAGCTGACCGTCACGACCGCCAGCCACGGCGTCAAGAGCCCCACCCAAGAGCCACGACCGAGAGCCGGCCCGATGACCACCCACAGCACCCCGCGCCGCGGACCAGGCGGCAACGGCACGAGGAGTACCCCGGACCGGCACGCCGACATCCTGGAGGCCGGCCTCACCCTCTTCGACGCCATCGGATTCGCCGAGGCCACCGTCGCGGACATCACCAAAACGGCCGGCATCGCCAAGGGCACCTTCTACTGGTACTTCGACTCCAAGGACCACGTACTCGGCGCCCTGTGGGAGCGGTCCGTCGACTCCCTCATCACCCGTGCCCAGGCCATCCTCGACGAAGGCGAGCAGTGGTGGCGCACCCTGGACCGCCTGCTCACCGAGGTCATCGACCACGCACTGGAGAACGCCGGGCTCCGCCGCATCGTCTACCGGTCGGCCAACGCCCGGGCCCTGCGGATCTGCCGTGAATCCGACGAGCGCGTCATCACCCTCCTGACCGGCTTCGTCACCCGCGGCTGCCTGGCCGGCGCCTTCCAGAGCGCCGACCCGCACTGGGCCTGCCGCATGCTCTACCGGGCCGCCGACGCCTTCCTCCACGACCTGATCTCCGCGCGATCGCCGATCGACGCGCGGCTGGTCACCCGCAGCGTCCTGGAAGCGGCCCACCGCACCCTCGACGGCCACCAGCCCCAGCCCGGCTGCCCGCCCGACCACCCGCGCCCCGCCCGACATCCCCTACGAGAGGCTCCTCCATGTCCGGATCCGGATACGCCCTGTCCCACGTCGACCTCAGCGTCAGCGACCTCGACCACGCGGAGAAGTGGTACGGCCGCCTCCTCGATGCCACCTGCGTCCTCGACGGGACCAACGACGAGTACGGGTTCGCCTTCCGCTACCTGAAGACCCCCGCCGGCACGCTCCTCGGCCTCATCCAGCACACCGAGCGGGACACCGCTCCCTTCTCGCCGCGCCGGACCGGACTCGACCACCTGTCGTTCGCCGTCGACTCCCCCGAAGAGCTCCGCGTCCAACTGCGGAAGCTGACCGACCTGCGCATCCCGAACAGCGGCATCATCGAGCAGCCCACCGGTGACGCGATCGCCTTCCGCGACCCGGACGGGATCCAGCTCGAGTTCTACCGGCTCACCGTCCAGCCCTGACCCGGCACGGGGACCCGTACGGGCCGCTGGGTCACCTCCGCCCACAGATCCAGCCGTCGCCCCCAGGACCCGACGGCTGGATCTGTGGGCGGCTTCGCGCCATTTCTCGTGCGCCGTGCGGGGGCCGGCCGGAGCCGGAGCCCGTCACTCCCGAGTGCGCGCAACGCCGTTGGGAACAAAGCCGTCCGTTCCCCCGGCCACGGTCGTGTCCAGAAGGTGCGCCAGTGCTAGCTGGATTCGATCGGCCGACCCTACGATCGCGACATTCGGTCCGATCAGGACGGATGAGAGGACGCGGCAGGGTACCGGGGGAACGTGATGCGCCGACGCTGGCTCGATCAGGCCCGCAGTGCGGTGGCGGCGACGCTGAGTCGTCGGGCGGTTCGCAAAGAGGCCTGCCGCGTCGTTTCCGACATGCCCCTGCCCCATCCCTTCAGCACGGCCGCACTGATGGCGAACATGGAGGCCGTACGGGGCCGGCGGATCGAACTGGTCTCGATCCCGGACCGCGTGCTCGGTCAGGCCGACATCTGCGGTCTGCTGCTGCGGCACCAGCGGATACCGGTGGACCTCATCCTGATCCCGGAGAGCATCTCCGGGTACCACCGGCAACGGGTGATCTTCCACGAGCTGGCGCACATGTGGTGCGACGACCTCAGCACGCATCCCGAGCAGGCGGACCGGTTACTGCCCGGCCTGCCCCCGGAACTCCTCGGCCGGCTCGCCGGCCAGGGCGCCGCCGCCCTCGCCAGGCACCGCTACGACACCCCCGTGGAGGTGCGGGCCGAGATGGTCGCGGACCTGCTCCACCAGATGGCCTTCACCGACGAACCCGTCGAACCCATCGAGGACGGCACCCTGCGGGGCCTGGACGAGACCCTCTCCTCCCCCTTCGCCCGTCCGAAGCGGAGCGGGTGCGGTGGCTGACTACGTCACCTGCCTCATCGCTGCCCTGCTCCTCCTCCAAGCCGTTCTGCGCGTGCCCTCCGCCCTGCGCGGCCGGATACGGGAACGCTCGCTGTGGGGGGCGCTGACGGCCTTCGCCGCCGCCTGGCTGATCACCACCCGGTGCGGGACGCACCTCGTCAACTCGATGGGCGTGGACGAGCTGGCGACGCTGCTCGAACACGTTCTCAGCGTGGCGGGATCGTGCGTCCTGCTCCGGTACGTCGCGGCCGTGTACCAGGACGGCGGCCCGGGCGCGCCCCTCACCCGTACGGCCCGCCTCACCAGGGTCCTGCAACGCTACGGCTCGGCCGTGTCGGTCGTCGTGATCGCCGCCATGACCGCCGTCTTCCTCCTGGGCCTGGACCGCGGACCGGTCCCGGAGGACTCCCACTTCATGGACAGGCACGCGGGTGAAGCCGACCTGGCCACCTACGTCACCTTGTTCTACGGTCACTGCGGTGTGGTGATCGCACTCTGCGGATCCCAGTGGGCGAGGGCCACCAGGGAGGCCCACCGCCCCACGCTGCGGGCGGGACTGGCCCTGATGACCGCGGGCATGGCGGCAGGGGCGGTGTACACGGCCCTGCGCACCGTCTACGGCCTCGTCATCGCGGCCCGTCCCGTTCCGGCGCACATCGCGCGCGTCGAGGAAGCCGTGGCCGACGGCCTGCTCTACGCGACGTTCCTGTGCTGGGCCCTCGGTGTGCTCGCCCCGGCGACCCAGACGGCGGTGAACCGCCGGCGGACCTTCCGGGCGCTCGCGGGACTGCACCCCCTGTGGCGCGACCTGGCCCTCACCGCACCGGACCTGGTGCGCCAGGCACCGAGCCGGCTCTTCCCGGGCTCCCGGGCCGCCCGCCGCCTCAACACCCTGCGCGATCTGACGGCGCACGACGGTTCCGCGCAGGTACGACTGGGCCGGTACGTCACCGAGATCCGCGACGTCATCCACTCGATGCGCCGCCAGGCACCGGACGACCTCTACCAGCTCGCCCTGGAACTGGCCGAGAGCGAAGGGCACCTGGGCCTGGAGGCGGAGGCCGCCGCCCAGGCCTACTGGATCATGTCGGCACGCCTGAACATGCGCGACCCGGTACGCGCGCCGGGCGTCCCCGCCGAGTTCCCTTCATCGGGGGACGACTTCTGCACCGAGGAGGTCCCGTGGCTACTGCGCGTCTCGGCGGTCTACGCGAAGACGGACTGCTCGATAGCGAGCGAAGTCCTGGCCGACGCCCACGCGTGAGCCGCGCCCAGGCCGGCCGTCTCCTGCGGATCACCCTCGCCGCAGGAACCTCCATGGGTCTCCCGAGCCCGTGGCAGCATCATGGGCATGACATCTCGTACGGTCCGCAGCCCGGTCGAGCGCATGGCTTGCGACATCCTTTCCGGGATCGTCCGACCTTCCTGGTATCCATAGGACATGGACTGGACACATGATCGTTTGGGCTCCGCCGAGCGAGGCGAGAACCCGACGGTGCTCGCGCGGATGCGGACCGGCTGGGCTGTCATCGGCGACGTCCAACACCTCCCTGGCTACTGCCTGCTGCTGTACGCGGGACAGGCGAACCACCTGACCGATCTGCCCCGCGCCGAGCGGACCCGGTTCCTCCTCGACCTCTCCCTCCTCGGCGAGGCGGTCGAGACCGTATGCAGGAAGAAGGACCCGGCGCTGCGCCGCCTCAACTACGAGGTACTGGGCAACTCCTGGGAGCACCTGCACGCCCACATCCACCCGCGCTACGACTGGGAGCCGCCGCGCCTCCTCCACGGCCCCGTCTGGCGCTACGGGGACGAGCGAACCGCCTCCGAGCACCGCCTGGGTCCGGAGCACGGTGAGCTTCAGGAAGCACTCACGCATGCGTTGAAGGGCATCCTCGCCGAGGCGTACGAGCAGGACTGAGGCGAACGCCGCGACGGATCCGGCGGAAGGTCCTGCTCCCCGGCCCCTCCGCTGACTGAGCCCTTTCAGCGGGGCTGCTCCAGGGGGAAGAGGTCTGCGGCAGTTGATGACACTCGATTCGTGCTGCACACGCTCTTCGGACGATGCGCCAGGACCTCGGACCGGCCGCGCCTGCCCCGCTCCACCAGAGCTCGCGTTGCGGAGAGCGCGCGGTTGACCATACGCCGACCGGTGATCTTGACAGGGTCTCGGTTAACGACCGCTGTGCCGCGAACTTCCGGCAGGGAGCAGCGAGGAGCATCATTGATGGCCATTGGAAGAGCGGCCAGGTGCCGTTTGGCGATTTCTGGGCATGACTGACGTCGGAGCGGCGGTAGCCCGTTTGGGGACAGCGCGGCTGCTAAGGCGGAGGACCGGGGGGCGGTCGATGACGGTCGAGGAGCTCGTGGCAGCAGTAGTCGCCTTGGCGATCGTGTCTGCGAAGAGGCTGGGCGCCGGTCTGGCGGATCGCGCGATGGAGGGTGTGGAGCAGTCGGTGGCCGACCGGCTGGGGCGGCTGTACCGGTGGGTCGCCGGACGGCTGCCCGGTGAGGAGGGCGCGGCTCTGGTCGATGAGGCGGGCCGTTCTCCGGCTGCACAGGCTCTGCTGCGACGGCGGCTGGTACTGGCTCTGGGTGAGGATCCCGCAGGCGTTGAGGAGCTGCGCGTGCTGCTGTCGCCGCACGCGCCGGTCCTCGCCCGTGGCGATTTCCTTCTCCCGGAATCGTCCGGAATCCCGCGTCAGCTGCCGCTGGCGGTGGCGGATTTCACCGGTCGCGGCCAGGAGTTGGCGCGGCTGGTGGAGGCTGCTGAGCGTGCGGGCGGGGGCAGGGTGTGCCTGGTGCACGGTCCGGGCGGGGTCGGCAAGACGGCTGTCGTGGTGCAGGCTGCTCATCGGCTGATGCCGTCTTTCCCCGACGGCCAGCTTTTCGTCGACCTGAACGGGGTGGAGGAACGTCCTGCTGCAGTGGGCGAGGTTCTGGGCGACTTCCTGGTGGCTCTGGGAGTAGCGCGCGGCAGAATCCCCGACGATGAGGCTGGACGGACACGGCAGTTCCGGACGGAGTTGGCCGACCGGCGTGTCCTGATCGTTCTGGACAACGCGGCCAGTGAACAGCAGATAGGTGCGCTGATACCGGGTGGGTCTTCGTGCGCTGTACTGATCACCAGTCGCCAGGGCCTTGCCACGCTGGCCGTGGATGAGCGCGTCGCATTGTCGGGGCTGGACGAGGGCACCGCCTGGGATCTGTTGAGACGGATCAGCGGCGGGGACCGGGTGGACGAGGACCCCGAAGCAGGTCGCGACGTGGTCCGTCTGTGCTGCGGGCTCCCGCTGGCCCTGCGCATCGCGGGAGCGCGGCTGGCAACGTTTCCCGCCCGTACTGTGGGGTCCTTCGCCCGCGATCTCGCCGACGACCACCGGCGGCTGGATGTGCTGAGCCTGGGCGAGCGCAGCGTGCGCGCGGTCTTCCGCGCTGGTTATCAGGCGCTCCCGTCGTTGCAGCAGCGTGCGTTCAGGCTGGTGTCCGCCCTGGACACTCCCGACCTGCCGGCCTGGGCGCTGTCGCCTTTGCTGGACGTGAACGCCGATACGGCCGACGCGTGCCTGGAGGGACTGCTGCTGGCGCATCTCGTGCAGGCTCGCCGCGGCGAGGCAGGCGGCCAGCGCATCGTGCTGCACGATCTCGCGCGCGGGTTCTCCAAGGAGCGAGCGGCCGAGCAGCCGGCGGACGAGTCCGACAGCGCCGTGCGGCGTCTGCTGGGTGCCCTCCTCAGCGCGGCCGACGCAGCCGACACGCAGCTACGGCCGGCCGGTGCCCGGCACAGCGGCCGTGACGGGGCGGTCCGCCGTCCGCCGCCGGACGACGCTGTGGCGGGTGATGTGGGGGAGGCCGTCAAGTGGTTCGAAGCCGAGCGTGTGGTGCTGGTGGCAGCTGTCGCCCATGCTCACGCTCGCGGGTGGTGGGAGCTGTGCTGGGAGATCACCGACGCGATGAGTATCGCTCTTGAGCATCAGTGGCGCTGGGACATCAGCAGCCAGGTCCATGAGCTTGCTCTGGACGCGGCCGGCCGTCTGGGGGATGGCGGGGCCCGTGCCGCGCTGCTGCGCAACCTCGGCGAAGCCTTGCGTGACGGCGGCAGTGACGTGGGCAGGGCCGGGGAGTGCTTCAGCGAAGCGATCGCTCTCTTCCACAGCTCGGGCGACGCGCACGGCGAAAGCGATGCCCTGGGCAACCTGGGAATCCTGCAACGCCAGCAGGGCGAGCTGCGGGAAGCGGCGCGAACGCTCACCGCTGCCGAGAGTCTCTTCAGGGCCCTGCCGCTTGAACGCGGACTGGCCTGGACCCTGCGGGAAAAAGCGGTGATCAGCCGACACCACGCTCACTACAGCCAAGCCCTCGCTCAACTCGACCAAGCGCAGGTCCTGTTCGCCGCCAACGAGGAACCCCGCGGTATCGGGTGGATTCTGCGCACCCGCGCCGACACCGAGAAGGAGAGCACGGTGGGAGGCTGCCCGCTCCCTCGCCGCTGGTACACAGGCCCCTGGCCCGGGTGCCACATCACAAGCCGTCCCGCACAGGATCCGCGGTGGGCCGCGGCCCGCACCCACTACGAGCACGCTGCCCAGACCCTGCACGCTGTTCGGGACCACCGCGGGCACACCTGGGCCACCCTGGGGCTGGCCGACATGGCGCTCTACGAGGGCGACCACACCGCCGCCGAACTGATCAGCCGTGCGCTTCAGGAGACCGACGCCTGCGGCGACCACCGAGGCCGCAGCAGGGCACTGACCGTGCAAGCCCTGCTGCACGCCGAGGCAAACCGCCTCAGCGACGCCATCACGCTGGCAGAACAAGCCCTCGCCGGCCCCCGCGACCACGTCGGCGCCGCTCAGGCCGGCTTCCGCCTTGCCCGTCTCTACGGCGCCGCCGGCCGGCATCACGACGTCCTCCACACCCTCCAGCAGTCCCGAACCCACTACCACGCCGCCGGCATACCCTTCCCCGACCTTGCCGACACCGAACTCTGCAGGACACTCAACCGCCCCGTGCCACGCGCCCGTCGTTTCCGCCGCCATCAGTGATTCCTGCGGCTTGACAGACCGCATGAGGAATCAACCGCGACTCGGGCCGTGCTGGAGCACATCGACCGCCAGGCCGTGCGCACCATCGCCGACGGCCGCCCGTCGAGCACCCGCAGAAGCTACGCCCAGGACTGCCCTGGAGGACCAGCGGTTCTGGAAGGCCCAGATGGAGGCGCCGAAGCGACCGGCACCGGCTACCCGGCTTCGGGCCGAGCGGCAGCCGATGCGTGGTTCACTCGGCGGCGTCGGTAGTACGCAACGGTGAGGATCGCCAGGAGCGGGCCCCAGGCGAGGATCGGGGCGTACGTCGTCCACAGCGCCCAGGCGGCCGGACCGCTGGTAGGGCCACTGTCGCCGTTCTCGTTCATCGGCTCCACGAAACCGAAGATCTGGTTCAGCACGGCGTACGCGCAGAGCGTCGTGATCAGCGCGGCCCCGAGTGCGGCCGGAACGACCACCGCCGGGATCGGGATCCGTCTACCGCGCAGCCCCGGCACCCAACGCGGGACGACTTCGCCCCACGGCCGCACCAGCCCGAGGGCGAGCAGCGCGAGTCCTTCGGAGACCAGGGACAGCCCGATCACGTACGGGCGTTCCCACACCGCCCAGTGGTGGTCCGCGTCGTAGCCGGCCAGGCCCAGCACCAGCGCGACACGCCATAACCCGGACGGCAGGACACACAGCGGGATGGCATGGGCCACCCGGACCGCCCAGCGGGGAACGGGCTCGACGGGCCTGCGGCCGGCCGGCGCGCCGATTGACATCTCGGCTGCCGTTGCTGCTGCTGTGGCCCTGGCATGCGTGGTCATGTGCGCCCCCCCGACGAGATCCGACGTTGTCGATCTTCGCGTGCAGGTGGGTGCTCAGCGTCCGCCGCCGGGTTGACCGGCGCTCGTCCGTGCGACGGACGCCGGGGGCGACCACAGGATGACACCGTCGGCGCCAGCGCGAGCGGATTTCCTCCAGTAGCCCGCGCGATGGTGTCGGCCGACCGCGTCAGAGCCCTCTGCCGGTGACCAGGCCCGCGCCCCCCGGGTACCCCTCGGCGGGCACCCGCTGCGGCTGCCCTGATTCATCCTCTGATCTGGGCCGCAGCTGCTTAGCGTTGGTCTTCGGCGAGAACTACTGAGACCCCAATAGGCCAGCAGGATCGCCACCAGCCGCAAACGATGGTGATCAGTCCTCTCCGGTCTCGATCGGCTATGCCCGGGTCCGCGCAGCCGCGCGACCCGGACGTCTCGGCCGAGCGGCTGCGCGAGCTCGCCGGGGACGACGTCGCTCCCGTGCGGCTGTACACCGCGCGAGCTTCACCGTGCCGCCCGACGTCCTGCTCCGGCTGGCCTCCGACGAGCGGTTGCCCCGGGTACTGCACCCGGGAGGTCTGGCGCACGCTGATCAGCAGGTGGCGGGAGGGACGGACGGACCGCCCTGATCCGGCCGGTCCGTCCCTTCCCCCAGGTCCGCGCCGCGCTCGCGATGCTGATGCCATGCACGACCCGGTTGCACCAACGCTCACCAAACACACTTCAGTTGCACCCGGCGGCTCGGCACCCGCCAGACGGGCCAACCACCCCTGCCTGGCAGTGACAGACTGGGCAACGTGACCGCGCACCCCAGGATCGGCTCCCTCTGGGCCCGACGCTACCCAGGCGCCCCGCAACACGACCGCGACTTCCTGGTCACCGGGGTGTTCACCATCAACGGGCGGCCGACTGACGCCCCACCTCACGAAATCAGTTCAAAAAGACGCCCTAGCCGCATTCGTCGACGACGTCGCCGATGAAGTCGAGCAGTTCCGCGGGCAGCCCCGCGCCGCCCCCGCGGGCGGCGATCCCGGCGAGCCCGCCGCGGACGAGGCGCATGCCGCTGATGATCCGGTGCACCTCGGCGTCGTCGCTCCTGAAGAACAGCGGCGGAACGGCCAGGGCCGCCGCCAGCGCTTCCAAGACCCCGTCGGACACGGTCCGCGTCTCGCCCGTACGCAGGCCGCGCACCATCGCCTCGGTCAGCACCTCGGCGCCGGCCTTGAGGTTGGCGTGTGCCGCGATCTCCGCGTCCGAGGGGTGGGGGGCCGCGTAGGTCTCCTCCAGCAGGTACCCGATCTTCTCCGCGAGGCTGCGCGGCAGCCGGGCCGGCGCCGGAGGCGGGACCGGGGCCGGTGCGTCGGGTACGTGACGTTGCGCCGGGGCGGGCGGTGACCCGTCCTGCCGACCCGCCTCGAAGGACCGGTCCTGGGCGGCGAGCAGCTCGGCGCCGCTCACCCCGTACGCGTCGGCCAGGAGCGGGACGAACCTCTCCGAGAGGCGCCGCTTGCCGCGCTCGGCATTGGCCACCGGCCCGGCACTGCGCGTCCCCGTGATGCCCGCCGTCTGGTACTGGCAGTAGCCGGCGTCGCAGCGCAGGTCCGCGAGGTCGGGAGGCGAGGTCCGGGGAAAGAGCTCGTCGAGGTCCATCGCGACCGCCCGGGCGAGGGCCGGGAGCTTCTCGCCGTCCGGCTGGGACTTCCCGCTCTCCCAGCCCACGACCGCGGGGACGGTGACCCCGAGCCGCTCCGCCACGTCCCTCTGGGTCAGGTCAGCGGCGCGGCGCACTCTGCGAAGCAAGGGTCCGTCGACGTGACGAACTGGCATGTGGGTACTCCTGGGCTGCATCGGGGACGTAACTACTGTAGCCACCAACAAACTTGATCGCTTCACCAAAGCTAGATAACTTCACTTCAGCGAAACTGACGTGGCACCCCCTGCCGTCTGCCGTCCTGCGGCAGGCGCGCCGAGTCGCGCCCGCGGCAGGACGCCGCAGCCGCGATTCGCCGGGGGGAGCAGATACATGGGGGCGATCAGAACATGGGTACGCAAGCCTGCACGAGAAACAGTGCGTCATCTCCGCTCGGGGCGACGGCCCCGTGCGACGACGCGTCGTCGCGGGCTCCGCGCAGACTCCGGCGCAGACCGGGCCGCGCCCCCTTCGCGCCCGCACCGCTGTGTCACCCCGGCGGGCGTGCCGCCCGTACCACCCCGGCCGGAAGGCGCGTCCACCTCGCCTCGTCCTCAGCCTCCCCGACGGCCCACGAGGAACGGGTGCGTCCGGCATGAGCGTCGAGCACATGGCCATGGTGATCAACGCCGCCGGTCTCGACGGCCCCGAGAAGCTGCTCCTGCTGGCCTACTGCAACCGCACGGATGCCCACGGGTACTGCTGGCCGGGGCAGAGCCGCCTCGTCGACGACACCGGAACCTCCGCGGCCACGGTCAAGCGGGTCAAGGGACGCCTCATCCGGAAGAACTTGATCAAGTCGGTCCGGCGGATCAACCCCACGACCGGCGAGTCCATCACCAACATGACGCGGGTCAACCTGCCGCTGCTCAACTCGATGAAGCGGCCGCCGAAGGACTACGACGACAACACCATCCAGCAGCTCACCTTCGAACCGGAGGCACCCGCGCGGGCAAAACGCGTACGCACCGTCTCCCAACCCGCCGACCTGCGGCCGGCTCAGGATGAGCCTGCCCCCTCCCACGGCGCGGCCATGGCCCGCGACCTGCCGACAGCTCAGGATGAGCCCTCCCCCGGGCTCACCATGCGTCCGCACCCGGCTCAGGATGAGCCCGCAGGGGTACACAACCTGAGCCCGCGGGCGGGTCAGCCTGAGCCACTAACCGTCAGGGAACCACCAGGGAACCAGCAGAAACCCTTCCCGCCTTCCGAGGACCCCGGATCCGACGGCACGGGACCGGAGCACGTGGGACCGGAGCACGCGGGAACGGAGCACGCGGGAACGGAGCACGCGGGAGCGGACCACGCGGGAACGGACCCCTGGCGGCCTTCGCACGGGGAGGACCCCGAGGCGGTACCGAACACCGCCGGGGTCCGCCTCCTCACCGCCGTCGGCGCGCACGACCCGTCACTGGCGCTGCACGGCACCGTCCTGCGCGACCAGGCCAGGCGGCTGGACGTCCTGTTGGACGAGGGCTGGCTGCCCGAGCAGCTGGCGCCCGGGCTCTCCCGCCCACTGCCCCGCCCCGTCCTGACGAGCGTCGGAGCCGTGATGGCCGCGCGGATCACGACCTTCGCGCAGTCACCGTGCCCGGTACGCCTGGGAGGAGAGCTCCCGCGGGCAGCGCGGGGTTCATGGAACGGGACGGAGTACGCACGGCAGGAACCGACCCCTGTTCCCCCCGCGTACGTCCAGGGGACGTACGCGACCGGCCCCCTCAGGGAGTGCGAGGAGTGCGGCCGCCCGGTCCTGATGGAGGGCGAACTGTGCCCCCCGTGCGCGGGCTACGTCCGCTGCGGCACCTGCGGTACGTGGGTACGCCCGGGCACGGCCTGCCGCAAGTGCGCGGAGGACCCGTCGTGACCGACCCCGCCGGCAACCACCGTGCTCGGCGGCGCGATGACGACACGCAGGGCTGATTCCCCAGTCGCCGGCCGGGTCAGGAGCCGGAGGGGGCAGCGGCCGGGGCCGGTGAGTGGGTGACGGCGTCGGCGGAGAGCTTGGAGGCGGTCTCGTCCAGATCGGGGTGGGTGGCGGCGACCCCGCGCAGGATGCGCAGGAGCGACTGGGGTTCCAGGGGGCGGCCGTTGACGGTGGTGAAGAGGTGGCCGGTGTCGGGGACGGCGGCGGCCCGGTGGGGAAGGTACTCGTCGATGGCGCGGACGGCGTCGTGGTGGACGGGCTGGAGGCGCGTCGCGTCGCTGGCGGCGTTCTTCTGGGGGACGTCCCAGGTGGTGCGGTGCTGCTCCTGGTGGCGGCCGCGCAAGCGCATGGCGGCGATCTGGCCGGGGCGCAGGACGTCCTCCTCGGAGCCGCGGCCCCAGAGGTAGTGGTTGAGGCAGAGGTAGACGAGGGCGCGGGCGCGGTGGGGGCTCTCGCGGCGGGTGCCCTGGTAGCGGTCGGCGGCCTGGGCGAGCCAGCGGCACTGGTCGGGGGTCCAGAGCTCGCGGCCGGGCAGGCCTGCGGCGAAGTTGCCGCCCCGCTGGAACTGCAGCGACCTGGCGGTGCCGACCGGTACGAGGCCGGGTCCGCCCGCGCCCGCCGGGGTCTCGAGCCAGCGGTAGAAGGACCGTACGGCCCCGCAGGCGGCGTCGCGCGAGCGGGCCGCGCCGGCGTAGCCGACGGCCCACTCCTGCAGGGCCGCCGGCGTGGGCCGCAGATAGGCCTCGGGGTCCGGGCTCCCCTCACCGCCGTCGCGGGCCGCGGTGAGCCAGTGCAGGACCGCCGGCCGGTAGTGCTCGACGGCCTGGTAGCTGAAGTACCCGCTCGCCTCGGAGTTCGGGCCCGCCAGCCACTCCTCGACGAGCCCGACGACGTCGTGATCCATCGGACCAAATTAGCCGCTCGGGCCCGACTGCCGGGAGGGCGGGCCCCCCCCGGCGCCCTGCCGCAGGCCACCAGCGGTGACATGCCGGTTATCTTGCCGGGGCGCAGGCCAGGCATGTCGTCGCGCCGTACGAGACTGCGGTCTTTGCGGCCGTCAGGTGCGCTTTGGGCGGACGCGTCCACCGCTCAGCGCCCGCCGGATCCGGCTTCAGCGCGTGCATTCGCCACGACGTGGGCAGAGCCGACCCCGACCGCTGCAGCGGTGCGCGGGCTGGGATCCAACGGCGCGAACTCCGTGATCGCCTACGGCAAGGGCGGGGAGATCGGAGTCTGGAACAAAGGAGGGGCCCGCAAAGTGAGCCTCAGGTCTCACTGAGAATCGCCCAGCCGTTAGCGGTGGGACGGACCTCCCACCCCGTCGGCCAGGAATGCGCCAAGGGGGTGCCATCCGGCGCTGTCAGCCGCGCCCGTGCGCCGGCGAACGAGGCACCTTGTTGGAACGTCGCGTCGGCGAACGAGGCGACGCTGTTGAACGTGACCCCATCGAACGAGGCACTGTGTTTGAACGTCGTCCCATCGAAGGAGGCGGTGCCGGTGAACGTCGTCCCATCGAAGGAGGCGGTGCCGGTGAACGTGGCGTCATCGAAGGAGGCGGTTCTGGTGAATGTCGCGTCATCGAACACGACGAAACCAGTGAAAGTCGCGGACTGGAACGAGGCCGCGGTGGTGAACGTCGCGCCTGTGAAGCTTGCCCAGGTGACGTGGATTTGGCCGAATCCGTAGTAGGTGAAAGTGGCGTGGTTGAGGTTGACACCCATGCCGTCCCAGAACACGTAATCGGCAGGGGTGATCTCTCGCTGGTCGGGTGGGCGGGGGTCATGGAGGTGCATAAGAAGGATGTATTCGGCGGCGTTGCGCACCTGGAGTTCCTGGTGCCGTTGGTTGTCCGCCTTCCTGCCGAAGAGTGCACGGGCAGCCTGGCGGGAACGGGACACCGGCCACCATGCTGGGGGTGGAATGTAGGGCATGCGTAGGTATGCGCAGATGACATCAACGATGGTCTGCCGGTGGTCGGCAGCCGCCTGGCCGAGCCGCCCCAGCGTGTACAGCCCGCCCAGACGCACCGGGGCCTCGGTGCTGCCGAGCTGCTCGACGGCCTTGATGTACAGCTCGTTGATACGCCGTTCGCTCGCGTCGTATTCGGTTCTCTCGGTGGCCTCCTCGTGGTGCTGCTGTCGACGAAGAGCCAGCAGCACCGTGATGGCAGCGCCCACGCCGGCCCCAGCGGCCAGAGCGGTACGCACCGCCTCGATCCGCTGCTTCGACCGTTCGCTTTCTGGCTGCAGATCGGTGATCTGCGGCAGCAGCAGGGCTGTGGTCGCCAACACGGCGGTCAGCACAGCGGCGAATGCAAGCACCACCCACCACCAGCGGATACGCGGGGCGAACCGCCGTTGGCGCTCTGGCTGCGTACGGTTGTACAGCTGGTCCGATACGACGGCGCAGCCCACAGCCCCGATCACGAAGATGAGCGGGACCAGCGGGATGTGGGCGGCGAGGCCGACCACTCGGTCCCATGAGAGAACGGCCGCGACCAGAAGAAGGGCCGAGAGCACGGTCAAGCCGCGCGCTACGGCCCGCATCCACCACCGCGCCGAGCCCATTTCGCATCCTCCCGGATCGGCGACCTCCAGCCTCAGAAGACACCGTGAGCGGAAACGGGTGCCTTGGGCACTGTCGCCTCGCCGTCGACCAGCGCGAACCACCCGAGCAGGCCATCAGCCACAGCAGAGGGCCGGCCACGAGAGGACAGCGGGCTTCCCAGCCAGTGCAACGTCGTAGAGCGGCTGGAGGCTCCCGCTTGGTTCTGCTCTGCTCGGGATGCTGTCGCCGAAGAGCAGGCAGAGGGCCAGGGTGTAGAGGTAGCCGATCGCCAACGTCGCCGCAGCCGGGCCGGGCGCCTCTCCGAGAAGACTGCGAGCACCCGCCCAGGCGTCCTCGCACCTTGCTCAAATTACTTGTAACAGACCTAGGCCGCTACTTCCCTGCCCGCGGTGTACCAAGGCCGGTACTCCGACGTACGGCGCGAGGCGGGGCCCGGCGCCCTGAGGCGAGTAGTGGGTGGTCGGGTCTGTTACACGTAACTTACTTCTCGGCGTCCTGCGTGCCGCCGCCCCGGCCGATGATCCCGATCACCCGGGATCCCGTAATCCCTTGCAGAGGGGTGCCGTTTAGGGCTCCGCGAAATCGTCGAGCCGGCGCTCAGCCCAATTCGGCGTTCCTCGCCTCGGCCCGGAGCGTCGGGCGCCTGGCCTCCACAGGACGCAGCGACTGGCGGGCACGTCCGCCCTTCGGACCCTGCCCGTGACGGGCGCCGAAACCGAGCCGTCCGGGGCCTGCGGAGTGTCGTCCTGCTACCGGGGCACCCCGCTTGCAGGCGTGGGCGAGGTCCCGGGCGACACCTGCCCGCTGCCACCGCCGAAGAGTGCGAGCAGGACGAGCACCAGGATCACCAGTCCGCCCCCGCCCGCTGCCACCACGACCGGGCCGCTGATCCGGCGGTGATGCGGGCGGACGTAGGAGCCGTTCCGGTAGTGCCCGCGGACGCTCGTGGTCGCGCCCGGGACCGTCCGCGGGCCGGGGACGGTCGGACGAGGGGACGCCGATGCGCCCCTCGCCCTGCGCGTGTGCGGCCGGACGTAGGAGCCGTTCTTCCGGTAGTGGCCACGGACGTTTGCCATCAGCGATTCCTCGGGTCGGTCGGGGAGGAGCGGAGAGAGCCGGCTTCATCGGGCGCACTCACGACGGTAGCTCCGGCCACTGACGCGCATGGGAGTTCCAACTCATGCACAGGCAGGGCGCGTTGGGGCGCAAAGAGTGACCCGGGGGCGCATGGGTCCGAGGCCGGTGATGTTGCGGCAGCCCGAAGGTGCGCCATCCCCGCGCGTGCGGGAGCAGGGGTTCCAGCCTGGGAGTTCATGAGGGCGGCATGCGGTTCTCGGGCACTTTCGCCGGATCCGGCGATCGGCCCGTTCGAGAGGCGCAGAAGCAGCCGTCGAGTACCGCGACGGGGCCGCGGCCGGGCCTCGGGTGTCTCGCCGGCTCCTCCCTCGCGTAGGCCCGGAGCCCTCCGCGCGCGCTCGGGCCGGGCGCGCACAGCTCGGTGTGTGCGCCCGGCCCGTGAGGGGTCACAGCTTGACGTAGAGCTCCTGGAAGGGCGTGAAGGGAAGCGCCTGGTAGCAGAAGTACGCGGTCCACCTGCCTTCCGCGATGCCCGCCTTGCCCGCTGTCTGGCAGGCGGCGGCCGTTCCGTAGAAGGAGGTCTCGTGGACGTAGCCCGCCGGGGGTGTGCCGAAGTCCGCCGAGGAGGCGGGCGGCTGCGGTGCGGGGGCGGCGTTGGCGTAGGGGGCGAAGCTCAGGGCGAGGGCGGCGGCCAGGAGCGTGGCGTGGAGCGTCCGCTTGGTTCGGGGGTGCATGTTCTTCCTCTCGGGTCGGTCGGGCGGTCGGGTTGTCGGCTTGTCGGGGCCCGGGGGGTGGAGGCGTACGCCGTCCACCGGGCCCGGGCCACGTCCTTCGCGTCCCTCGTCTCGCACGGGGCGAGGGTCAGCCGCCGGCGGCCACCGGGGTGGCGGCCGGCTCGCGGAGGGTCTGGGTCGCGACCAGGTCGCGGTACTGGGGGCAGCGGCGCATCAAGGAGCGGTGGTCCCCGGAGTCGACGACGGTGCCGGAGTCCATCAGGACGACGTGCCGGGCGTGGTGGATCGTGGAGAGCCGGTGGGCCACGACGATGACCGCGCGGTCCTCGGCGAGCGTGTCCAGGTCGTTGCGGAAGCGCTGCTCGTTGATGCCGTCGAGCTGGCTGGTCGGTTCGTCGAGGAGCACGATCTTGGCGTCGGAGAGCAGGGCCCGGGCGAGGGCCATGCGTTGGCGCTGGCCGCCGGAGAGGTCGGTCTCCCGGCCGAGCACGGTGTCCAGGCCGTCGGGGAGAGCGTTGATGGCGTCGGTGAGGTCCAGGGCGTCCAGGACGCGGGCGAGTTCGGGGTCCGTGGCGGGGATGCGCCTGCCCAGCTGGAGGTTGTCGCGGGCGCTGGCCTCGATCAGGGTGAACTTCTGGTCGACGTAGGTGATCTGTCCGCGCAGGTCGGCCAGTGGCCAGGTGTCCTGATCGTGGCCGAGGACGCTGATGGTGCCGCCGGCGGGCCGTACGAAGCGGTCCATGAGGGTGAGCGCGGTGGTCTTGCCCGCGCCCGAGGGGCCGACGAAGGCGGTCAGGCCCCTGGCCGGCGCCTCGAAGGAGATCTTCCGCAGGGAGGCCGTGCCCGCGCCGGGGTGGGTGAAGGAGACTTCGCGGAAGGCGACGGCCGGGGCGGCCGGGTCCGCGACGGGGGCGGGGCCGGCGGGCGAGCCCGTGGACTCGTCGGGGAGGGCGAGGAGCTCGTTGCAGCGGTCCCGGGCGGCGAACCCGGCCTGCAGGCGGCCCAGGGCGTTGGTGAGGGTGGTCGCCGACGGGATCGTCTGGAGGAGGTAGAGGAGGAACGCGGCGAAGTCCGCGGTCGCGAGGTCCCCGGAGGCGACGCGCGTGCCGCCGGTCAGGATGACGGCGATCATCGCGAACTGGTTGCCGAGCTGCGTGGCCGCCGGAACGATCGACTGCAGCCGGGCGCTGGTCAGGGATTCGCGGCGCAGTACGTCGGCGTCGTCGGCCAGGACCCGGGCGGCGAGCGGTTCGGCCCGGTTCGCCTTGATGGCGGTGAGCGCCTCGAGGTGGGAGGTGAAGCGCTGGGCGATCCGGCCGTTGGCGATCTGCTGGCCGGTGATGCTCGCCCGGAGGCGGCGGAAGGTCGCGGAGAGGACACCGGTGACCATGAGCAGGGAGCCCAGGGTCACCAACGTCAGGACCCAGTCGATCCAGGCCATGACGCCGAGCGTGGCGAGCACCGTGAGGACGGCCAGCGGGAACTGGGCGCCGACGTCGACGACCTGACGCAGTTGCAGGGCGTCCGAGGTGATCCGTGCGGTGAGGTTGCCGGTGCCCTGTGCGCGGACGGTCTGGAGGGGCAGCCGCAGGGTGTGGCCCATGAGGCGGTTGCGGACCCGGTACACCATCTGCTCGCCGGCACGGGCGATGAGGAAGGCCCCGCCGGCCATGGCCGCCGCCCCGCCGACGGCCGCGGCGCACATCCACAGGGCGGGGGTGAGCAGCGACTCGTGCCGGGAGAAGCTGGTGATGACGTCCCGGGCCAGGAGAGGCAGGGCGAGGGAGGCGGCGGTCGCGGTCAGGGCCAGTACGAGGGCGGCGGCGAGCGGCCAGGGCGTGGTGGCGAGTTCCCGCAGGAGCCGGATGGGCCGGCCTCCGCCGCCGCTTCCGCCCCCGCTTTCGCCTCCGTCTCTTCCTCTGCCTACGCCTTCGACCGGTATCGCTACCGGGGCCCCGACTTTTGTCCGCGGACAAAAGTCGGGTTTCGGCGGCTGCGGCTGCGGCTGCGTTCGGTGCGGTGTGGGTTGCCTCATGGCGGGGTGCCTTTCGCAGGAGACGGGACGGCGTTCGGGTGCTTCCGGTCGTGCCGGTCGAGCCGGTTGTTCCGGCCGTCCGGGGGTCAGATGCGGGTCCCGCCGGGTCTGCGGCCGGGTTCGCGGCGGTGCTGGCGCAGTGCGAGGTGGGCCTCGCCCAGCGCCGCCTTCAGCAGCGTGATCTGGTCCAGGAGCCGGCGTTCGCGCTCGGCCTCCTCGGAGCGGCGGACGGGAGGGCGCAGGCCTTCGTGGCCGGCGCTGATGAACTGTCGGCGCCAGTTGGCGACGGCCTGCGGCGAGACGCCCGCACGCTGCGCGGCCTGGGAGAGGGTGATGCGCTTGCCCAGCAGGTCCAAGACGAGGCGCGCCTTCTCTTGGGGCGGTAGGACGGGTTGCGGCGACACGGCATTCCCCCTGTGTGCTGCGTCTACGGTCGGGCAGGGCCGGGCGACGGTGCCGGGCCTCACAGGTCGGGCAGGGCGGTGTTGCCGTCGCTGTCCAGGAGGTCCGCGAGCATCGGTATGTACGTGTGGAGGCTGTCGTGCCAGCCGACGTAGTTGGCGAAGTCGTGGGCGTGCGTGGCGATGCGGACCACCGCCCCGGCGGCGACGACGTCCCGGTCCCAGCCGGCCGGGCCGTACCCCTGGAGGAAGGCCGTTGTCAGACCGGGGAGGCGGGGCCGGGGCGTGGAGGCCAGTTCGGCGGTACGGCGGAACTCCTCGATCTCCCCCACGATCCAGCCGATGTCCGCCTCGGGACGTCCCCGGGCGGCTTCCAGACCGGACAGCACGACGGCAGGCCGGCCTGGACCGGTTCCGGGACCGGTCCCGGGGTCGTCGGGCATCACGATGTTGCCGAGCGTCAGCCAGCCGTGCAGCACGGTGTCCGCGTCCGTCGGCCGCAGCAGGGTCTCGGTGAACTCGCGCAGCTTGGCGAGCCGGTCGGGACCGAGGCTGCTGCGCAGCCGGTAGTGGAAGCCGGCGCCCGCCCGGGTGCCGCGGCCGCCGTCGAGCCAGGGCTGGAACCGGGTCAGGCCGGGCGGCGCCGGGTACTGGCCGAGGTACGCGGTCGCGGGCCGCGCGGTGTGCAGGACGCGCAGACGGGCGCCGAGACGGCCGAGCATGGAGCCGACCGGGCCGTCCGGTTCGACCGTGGCGTCCGTGGCGCCCTGCCTGGACGTGGCGCCCTGCTCGGACGTGCCGCCCCGCTCGGACGTGCCGCCCCGCTCGGACGTGCCGCCCCGCTCGGACGAGCCGTCCCCCGCGAGCAGGAGCCGTGCGGCGCTGCGGCTTCCGGCGGTGTCCCAGGTGCCGTGCTGCGCGTCGGCCTCCACGGGCGTCGCGAAGCGCAGCTCGTCGTCGGAGGCGGCGTGCGCCCGCGTCGTGAAGTCGTGCGGGACGGGCGGGTAGGGGGCCGGGTGGTTGCTGCCGCGGCTGTGGCTCCAGCGGACGGTTCCGTCGGGGAGCCGGGTGACGCGGGTGGTCTGGAGCCCGGTGCCGTACGTGGAGGTCTGCTGCCCGGCGTCGATCGTGGACGTCCGCTGCCCGGCGTCGTACGCGCTCACGCGGCATCACCGCTGCTCGGCGCGGCCCATGCCCGCAGGTCCTCCAAGGCGGTGAGGGCGTCGGGGAGGTAGGCGGCGCTGCCGATGCCCTCCTCGCCGGTGGACGCGCTGACCCCGTTCACGGGCGGCAGGACGGTGATGTTCTCCCTCGTCGACAGTTCGACCACGTGCCGCTGGTAGGCGGGGTTGAGGTGGCCGCCGGGCGGGAGCGACGGGCAGATCACGATGGGGGCCCGGGTGCACTGGAGCGCGAGGAGCACGGGGGTGTCCGCGAGGCCCGTCGAGAGACGGGCGATGAAGTGCATGGTCGCCGGGTGGACGAGTACGGCGTCGGGCCATGCGGCGAGGTGCGTGTGCAGGGCGCCGTCCGGTTCGTCCGGCCAGGTGTCGATGGTCGGGAGCCCCCGGCCGCCCGTGGCGGCGACGGCGGTGGTCCCGACGAAGCGCCGGGCGGACCGGGTGATCACGCTGTGGACTTCGGTGTGCGGGTAGTGGGTGCGCAGCCAGCTCATCCAGGCCGGCAGGAGCATCGCCTGTATCCCGCCGGTGGTGATGTAGAGGAGCCGGCGGGCACGGAACTCGGGTGCGGCCGCCGGGGAGGGTGTGGGCAGGACGCTCATCGCCGCCCACCTCGTCGGGCGAAGGCCGTGGTGATGGCGGCGAGGTCGCGGATCGCGGCGCCGGGCCCCTCGTGCATGTGCAGGCCGCAGACGTTGACGATCACGTCGTCGACGCCGGCGTCGTGGTACGCGGCCAGCGTGGCGGCGATCTCGTCGGCGTCGCCGGTCGCGAACAGGCCGTGCTCGATGACGAGTCGCGCTCCGGCCGCGGGGTCGGTGCGGTCGACGGGGATGCCGGCCTGGCGCAGCATGTCGGTGTAGTGGGGGGAGGACAGGTGCGGCCCGACGGCCTTGAGGGCGACCTGTCGCAGGTCGCGGCCGGGCCGTGTGAGGGCGCAGTGGACGACGCTGGCGACGCGCGGGGGGCCGGGCCGACCGGCGTCCCGCGCGGCCTCGGCCATGACGGGCAGGAGGCGCTCGCCGAGGTAGGACAGGGGGGTCAGCCAGGTGATGGCCCAGTCGGCGGCTTGCCCGGCCAGCCGTGCCATCGCCGGGCGCAGCACGCCGAGGCCGATTTCGACCGGCGGCGTGTCCATCACGGAGAGTTCGACCCCCTCGGTCTCCCAGGGCCCGCCATCGCCGGTGGCGAGTTTGCCGTCGAGCAGGGTGCGCATCATGCGGACGTAGTGGCGGGCCGCGGTCACGGGCTTCTCGTACGGGGCTCCGTTGACGCGGCGCTGGAGTTCCTGGCCACCGGGGCCGATGCCGCTGATGTACGAGTGCCCGGACAGGGCCGCGATCGACCGGGCGTTGACGGCCGCGGTCATGGGGTGGCGCAGGGGCATGAGGGTGACCGCGGTGCCGAAGCCGATGTCGAGGCCCATGCCGGTCAGGGCGGCGAAGACGGTGTGGGTCTCGATGGTGAACGACTGTCCGAGCCACAGGCGGCGGCCGGACGTGTTCTCGGCGACCCGGGCGTAGGGCAGCACGTCCCCTATGTCCGCGGGCATCGCCGGGTACATGACGCTGATCGTGGGCAACGTGGTCATCCTTCGCTGCTGGAGGCGGGCGGGGTGGTGCGGCCAGGCCCGGCGGACTCCCAGGGCCACGAGCCGGGCAGGTCGGCCGCGTCGGCGCAGACCGCGCCGCTGAAGCGGTCCGGGGCGAAGTGCGCGGCGGCGGCGCGGACATCGGCGAGGGTCAGGCGGGCGACGGCCCGCGGTACTTCGGTCAGCGCCGTCGGCAGGTCCTGGGTGACGGCCGCGGTGAGCAGGGAGGCGCGGCCGCTCTGGGAGCCCGCGTTGATCGCGTAGGCGCCGGTGACGTAGCCGCGGGCCGCGAGGAACTCCTCCTCGGTGGGGCCGGTGGTGGCGAACTCCTCGGTCAGGTCCCGCAGCAGCAGCATGGCCCGCGGGGCGTGGCGGGTGTGTACGTCGGCCTCGATGACCACGACGTCCCGGTCGACGTAGTCGGTGGCGGCCCGGCACCGGTAGGCCAGGCCGTCCCGTTCCCGCAGCACCGTGTTGATGCGGGAGGAGAAGCTGCCGCCGAGGACGGTGGCGGCGATCTGGTGGGCGGCGTAGTCCTGGAGGCCGCGTCGGGGCGGGGCGGGCGCGACCAGGCGGATGCGTGCCTGCTCCTGGCCGGGGCGGTGGCCGGTCGTGATCGCGGGTCGCGGCCGGCCGGCGGTGCCTGGGGCGGGGTCCTGGAAGCGGTCCTGGGAGCGGTCCGTCCAGCCGGACACCGCGGCCGCGAACCGGGCCATGACCTGCTCCGGCTCGGCGGCGCCGACGAGGGCGAGGTGGCCGCGGTGGGGGGAGACGAACCGGGCGAACGCCTCGGTGACGTCATCGGGGGTGACGGCGGCCGTCAGGGCGGGATCCGGGGCCGGGTCCACGGCCGGCGGCAGGTGCCCGTAGTACTGCGACCACATGAGGCGCGTGGCGTGCACGGAGGGCTGGGAGGCGGCCGCCGCGGCCTGCCGGGTGACGAGGGTGACGGCGCGTTCGACGGCGCGGGCGTCGAAGGTGGCGTGGACGAGGTCGGCCAGGGTCTGCGCCATGAGGGGCTGGAGGTCGGCGGTGGCGTGCAGGCCGAGCAGGAGCCAGTCGCGGCGGCGGCTAGCGGCGGCGATGCCGCCGGCCTGTTCCAGCCGGGCCGTCGCCGGGTGGAGGGACCAGCAGGCGGCCACGACGTCCGATGCCGCCAGGTCGGCCGGGGTGTGCAGGGGCAGCCGCAGCGCGAGGCGGGCTTGGAGGAGCGGCACGGTGCGCAGGGGGGTGGCGGCCAGGCGCAGCCCTCCCGGGGTCCGGCTCGTGAGGACCTCCGGGGCGGGCACCACCGAAACGGCAGCGGCGGCGCGGACCCCCGAAACGCCGGACATGGCAGGCACGCCAGGCACAGCAGGCACGGTGTGGGCGCTCATCGGGCGGGCTCCTCGGGCAGCAGGGTGAGCAGCGCGCGTCCCGCGGGGGAGGACACGTCGGCCGCCGCGGCGGCGAGGTCGCCGTCGCTGAGGTCGTCGATGTGCCGGGCGAGGTCCTCGCCGATTCCGGCCCGGTCGAAGAGGAGTGCCCCGCGGGCGAGGAACCGTACGCGGTAGGCGATCGAGTCGAAGTCCCGGTAGAAGGCGGTACGGGCGCAGGCCACCGCGCGCGCCGTCTCCGCTCCGTGGGCCGCGCCGCCCGCGACCTCCGCGAGGTGGCCCTTGACGGTCTCCTCGACCTCGTCGGCCAGCCCGGGCGCGTGGTGGGCGACGATGACGAAGGTGTCGGGGTGGGTGACGGCGAGCGGCCCGAAGTAGCCCGCGGCCGAGTCCACCTTCGCGCCGAGCGGGGTCAGGGCGGCGCGAAGCCGGGCGTGGCTGCCAGTGGTCAGCAGGTGGGTGAGCGCGACGTGGGCGGCGTACGCCCGCAGGTCGCGCCGGGCGTCGGGGAGGCGGGCACCCAGCGCCAGCGCCGGCTGGGGGGCCAGCGGGTCGAAGCGGACGCCGCGCCGCTCCTGTTCGGGCAGCGGCTCAGCCAGGTCGGGCGGAGGTCCCGGCACGGTCCGGCCGGGTACGCCACGGAAGGCCGCTCGGGCCTCGGCGAGGGCCATCTCGGGGTCGAGGTCGCCGCACATGGCCAGGACGGCGTTGCCCGGGGCGTAGTACGTACGGAAGAAGGCGCTGCAGTCCTCGGTGGTCGCGGCGTCGAGGTCGGCCAGTTCACCGAAGCCGTTGTGGGTGTTCGCCCACCGCTCGAACATCACGCCGGGCAGCACGGTCCACGGGAATCCGCCGTAGGGCCTCCCGGTGACCTGGAGGCGTATCTCCTCCTTCACCACGCTGCGCTGTGTGGCGAACTGTTCCGGAGAGATCGTCAGGAAGCCCATGCGGTCGGCCTCCAGGTCCAGCACCTTGCGCAGCGCGCCGGCGGGCACGACCTGGAAGTAGTCGGTCGAGTCGGGGAACGTGTTGCCGTTGACGATCCCGCCGCACGCCTGCACGGCGGCGAAGTGCTCTCCCGGAACGGTGTTGCGGGAACCCTGGAACATCATGTGTTCGAAGAGGTGGGCGAAACCCGACCGGCCGGGTGTCTCGGTCCGGAAGCCGACCCGGTAGTTCACCGATACTCCGACCCCGCTGGCTCCTTCGACGCGCTGGGCCACGAGGCGCAGGCCGTTGTCGAGTGTCGTGTGATGGATGGCGTCCGCTGCGTCCGGCATACCGAGGATTACAGCCGCGTCGGCGCGGGGCCACCAACCATTACTTAATGCCGCGGGAGAAAAGCCCAGCAGGGCGGGCACGGGGTCTCCCCGAACTTCAACTTACCGGGAAAATTGGAGGTTGCCGCCTGCGCGGATCCCTCCCTACTGTCCGCCGTATGGAGACAGGAAGCCGTGTACGAGGCGGGGCCGTCCAGCTCACGCCGGTCGATCTTGACGGTGTTCCGGAGGTCGATTCACTGCTCGCACGGCTCGGGATGGGAATTCTCGACCGGGCCACTGTGCAGGCGAATCCCGGACGCAATGACAATTGGAGCGGAAAGACCGCCGACGGAACGGATGTTTTCGTCAAACGCATCAACGGGCCCGACAGGGAAGCCCGGCTGGAGCGCACCACGGCGTTCTGCGCCGCGGCCGCCGACCGCGTGGCGACGCCGCGCCTCCTCGGCTCGGACCCGGAGAACGGGCTGCTGGTCTTCGCCCGGCTCGGCGAGAGCCGCAGCGGTGCCGAACTGGCCGCGGACGACGCCTTCGACGAGGTGCTCGCCGAGCAGGCGGCCATCGCCGTGGCCGCCGTGCACGGGCTGGATCCGGCGGGCTTCGACACCGCGCCGCACCCGCTGCCGCCGACCGGGAACCTCGACGCGGTGCCGTACGCCTTCTTCACCGGGGCGACCGCCGCCGAACTGGCCACGTGGCGGCTGATGCACGGCGACCCGCAGTTGGCCGAGGCCTTGCGCCGGCTGCGCCACGCTGACGACGAGACCATCCCGTCCCGGTGCCCGATCCACGGCGACATGCGGCTGGACCAGTTCCTGCTCGCCGGCGGCCGGCTGTACCTGACGGACTTCGAAGAGGCCCGGATCGGCGACCCCGCCAGGGACCTCGGCGCGTTCGCCGGCGAGTGGCTCTTCCAGGCCGCCCTGCGGATCCCGGTGACTTTGGCCGAGTCCTCCCCGATGGGGCACACCCCGAGCCACGAGGAGATCATCGCGACCGGCGTCGGCGAGATCGAGCAGCGCAGCCCGGTCGTCCGCCGCTTCTACGCCGCCTACCTGGAGCACGCCCCCCGCTCCGTCCGGGACGACGGGGAGCTTTCGGCCCGGGCCGCCGCCTACGCCGGCTGGCACATGATGGACCGCATGCTCGCCACGGCGAGCTCCTCGACCCGTCTGTCGCCGGTCTCCAAGGCCGCGGCGGGCATCGGGCGCACGGTGCTCCTGTCCCCGGCCGAATTCACCTCGTCCCTGGGTCTGGAGGCCTGACATGCCGTACGGAAACCTCGGCCTGGCCGACCGCATCGCCGTGCTGGCCGAGCGGGTCACCGTGACCGCCGGCGGGCTCAAGGCGGAAACCGCGGGCGAGCTCTACGAGGCGGACAATCCGCAGGCGCTAGCCCGCCGCCTGGGCTCCGTCCTCTACGACACCCTGCACTCCGGCCGCGCCAAGCCGCTGGACGCCAAGCCGCGGTCGCTGCGCAACGCCGCCCTGGACGCGGCTCTCGACGAGGCCACCGGGGAGCGGACCACCACCTCCGTGGGGCGGCTGGCCGCGGAGGCCGAGGACCACCTCGTCGTGCTGCTGGAAGGGCTGCGGGTCCGTGTCCCGCACGACCGGGTGAGCGCGCGCAGCGACGACGGCAGCGGCGGCGAGCGGGTCACCGTCGTCGTGCCCTGCGCCCGGCCGGGTCTGTCGTCGGGCTTCTTCCTGGCCAACTCCAGCCTCCCCGCGCCCGAGCGCAGGGGACCGCTGCTGCGCCTGTACGGGCACCTGGACACTCCGGGCGCCGCGCCGGAGGTCTGGCGGGCTCTGGTGGACTTCCTGGAGGACTCGGGCGTGCCCTGGCAGGCGAAGATCGCCTCCTCCCCGATCGTGTACCCCCGCAACGACGCCCTCGTCGTCTACCTCCCGCGCCCTTCCTGGAGGGTCGCCCGCGACTGCGCGTCGGCGCTCCAGGCCACCGGACTGCTCGCCGGGGGAACCTCGCCCTTCACCCGGGCCCTCACCCCGTCGGTGGGATGCGCCTTCGAGCCGGACGACCCGCGGCGGGCACGGCAGGAGCTGAGCTTCGGCCAGCACCGCGCGCAGGTGTTCGCCGAAGCGCTCGTACGGCACGCGACGGACGCGGGCGACGGGAGCGAGCCCTTGGCCGACACCGTCGCCACGGCCTTCCTCGACGCCGGGATCGACCCCGCCGAGCCGGCCCGCAACCTCTCCTCCCCCATCACCGATGTCCTCCGGCCGTCCTGAACCGGACCGGATCCACGACACCGAGACAGATCCCTGGAAGGGACTACGCACATGACTGACATCCAGAGCTACGACGTGGTCGTGGTGGGCGGCGGACCGGCCGGTTCGACGATCGGCGGGCTCCTCGCCCGGTCCGGACACCGGGTGCTCATCCTGGAGCGGGAGAAGTTCCCCCGCTACCACATCGGGGAATCGCTGGTCACGGGCATGACCCCGCTGATGGAGGAACTCGGCCTGGTGGAGGAGCTGGACCGGCGATTCCAGCACAAGTCCGGGATCTCCCTGCGCTGGGGCCAGGACCCGCAGCCGTGGCGCAGCGACTTCTCCTCGACCGGCAGCATCTACAGCCACGCCTGGCACGTCACCCGCAGCGAGTTCGACGAGCTGATGCTGGACAACGCCCGCACCCTGGGCGCGACCGTCCTGGAGGAGGCGCACGTCACCGAGGTGCTCGGCGCCGACTCGGGTGCGGTGACCGGCCTGGTGTACACGCACGGCGGTGAGCGGTTCCAGGTCGACAGCCGCTACGTGGTCGACGCCTCGGGGCAGTCGCGCGTCGTCGCCCGCCGCACCACCGAGACCCAGTGGCAGGACGACCTGCGCAACGTGGCGATCTGGGGCTACTACGACACGTTCACACCCATCGAGCACGGCGACGACATCCTGTGCGAGGCGATCGAGGGCGGGGGGTGGATGTGGGGCATCCCGCTGTCCAAGGACAAGCTGAGCATGGGGCTCGTGCTGCCGGCGGAGCAGCTGACGGAGCTGCTGCGCCAGGGGCTGAGCCAGCGCGACATCTACC
The DNA here is from genome assembly GCF_042736715.1 of Streptomyces sp. NPDC060049. Taxonomy (NCBI): domain Bacteria; kingdom Bacillati; phylum Actinomycetota; class Actinomycetes; order Kitasatosporales; family Streptomycetaceae; genus Streptomyces; species Streptomyces sp. NPDC060049. The sequence continues at coordinate 57,718 of NZ_JBHWVV010000026.1, read as the reverse complement.
TGCGGGGCCTGGCCGCCAGCAACATCGCCAAGACCATGGTCAACGCCGACGACACCCAGACGGAGCTGAACACCGCACGCGACTGGTCGCACCTCAGCGATACCTTCCACGGGCCGGGATGGGTCGCGGTCGGTGACGCGGCCGCCTTCGTCGACCCGCTGTTCTCCTCCGGGGTGTGGCTCGGCAGTTCGGGTGCGTGGCTCGCGGCGCGCGCACTGAACGTGGCGCTGGCCGACCCCGCGAACGCCACGCACGCCCTCCAGCGCTTCGACGGCGTCTACCGGCAGTTGTTCAAGGACATCCTCACGTACGTGCGCTTCTTCATGGACCCCAACCGGCTGCGGGAGGAGTACATGCAGCGGGCCCAGGAGGTCACGCAGATGTACACGACGTCCTCGCGGGTCGGCTTCATCGCGCTGATCTCCGGCATCGGCGCCGTGGCCGACCTGGTGGACTTCGACCCCATGGGCATGGAAGGCCTCGTGGAGGTCATGACGGAGCGTACGGAGCAGGCGAAGGCCCGTATGGAGGCGGAGGCGGCTGCCGCCACGGTCTGAGGCGGTGGCGGCTGCCGCCACGGTCTGAGGCCGGCACTGTATTTCACTGCCGATGGTGCGGTTTTCCGGTAATTACCGGGGAGCCGCATCATTTTGTTTTCAGGTGCGGACAGGGCCTGGTCAGGCCTACGGATCCGCAAATATTGAGTTCCAGTCACATTCCCGCAGGTCAGCCGGGATTCTGGTTAAACGGGTCAAATTTCAAAGCGTCGACAGCCCTCCGGGGATGTGGCAGATTTCTCTTTGTCAGAAGAAAGCCGGAAAGCCTTCGGGCCACGGTTTCAGATCGCTAGAGAGGTCATTCTCATGAACGAGAAGCTCATCGCCGGTTACGCCGCCTACACCGACGCCGACGAGTTCGGCTCGACCACCCTGGGCGACGCGCCGGCCACCATCGAGACCGTGAGCTGGGTCGTCTCCGCCGCCTCCGTGGGTGCCAGCGTCGCGGCCACCTTCGACGTCGGCTGCTGAATCCGGCATTCGACCGGCTTCTTCGACGCGGCGGCCCGGCGGGAGACCCCCCTCCCGTGTCCGCTGGTGTCACCACACGGTGCGGTTCCCCGGTCCCGGGGAACCGCACCGCGGCGTTTTGAGGTCCTTTCCAAGCATTGCCCCAGCTTGCCGATGTCTGCCGGTTCCCGCAGATAGGGCCGGTTCCCGGCTAAACGTCGCCGCCGAACGGTCGTCGACAGTCCCGCGCGGCGCGTGCCAGATTTCACCTCGTCAGCCGGAGCGGCCGAAAAGATCCCGGCCCTCCGGTCCACGTTTCGAGAGAGGCAGTTCCCATGAACGAGAAGCTGATCGCCGGTTACGCCGCCTACACCAACGCCGACGAGTTCGCCGCCAACGTGCTCGACAGCGCGCCGGCCACGATCGAGATCATCTCCCTGACCGTCGCGTCGTTCGTCGCCTCCGCGGAGACCTACGACATCAAGTGCTGATTGCGGCGGCCGCCGGGCCGCTCGCCTGAGACGACCGTACGGAAGAGCCGGCAGCCACTTCGGAGGTCGCTGCTCTTCCCCGCCCAAGGAAGGAACCTCATGAACGAGAAGCTCATCGCCGGTTACGCCGCCTACACCGACGCGGAGGAGTTCGCCGCCGACGCACTGGACGGCGCGCCCGCCACGATCGAGATCGTCTCCCTGACGGTCGCGTCGTTCGTCGCCTCGGCGAAGACGTACGACATCGCCTGCTGAACAGTGTCCGATGCGCACGGGGCGCCGTCACCCACCGCTCGCGGTGGGCCGGGCGCCCCGGTCGCGCGGCGCTGCCTCAGGCGTGGCGCGCGGCCGTCTCCGCGATGGTCCGCAGGGCGGTCAGGTGCCCCGCCAGGGCGCTGCGGCCGCGGTCGGTGAGGGAGAGCCAGGTGCGGGGGGTCTTGCCCACGTGGCCCTTGCGCACCGCGAGGTAGCCGAGTTCCTCCAAGGCGGCGACGTTCTTCGACAGGTTCGACGGGGAGAGGCCGCAGTACTCCTGTACCGCGCGGAACTCCGCCTCGTCGCAGCCGGACAGGAAGGCCGACATCCGCAGCCGGTTGGCCGTGCGGAAGGCGTCGTCCAATTCGTCCTCGTCCGTCATGCGCGGGCCTTTCTGTGGAGTGCCACCCAGGTGTAGGCGCCGACGACGACGCCCAGTCCGGCGTAGATCCAGCGGGTGTTCGGCGACGAGGTCAGCGCGCACACGACGATGGTCACGCAGCTGATGCCCACCGTCCGCCAGCGCTCGCGCGCCGGTCCGCGCAGGCCGACGACGCCTTGGCGGGCCCGGATCCGCAGGACCAGTGCGGCCGCCGCCAGCGCGAGGAGGACTCCCCCCGCGACGCTGAGGAGCTTTAACCAGCCGGGCTCGGGGCTGGAGCCGGCGAGAGCGATCGCGCCGCCCACGAGGACGGCACAGACGGGCGGGGCCCAGCCGGGCAGTCGCAGCTGCACGGAAGCGTCGTAGGACTGGCGGGCCTCTTCGAGGGCGTTGCGGGCATGTTCTGCATCCATGTTTGCCATGTTGGCATGTACTTTCCTGATTTTCAAGTAGTAGCTTCCTCGGCAACACCCCAGCCAGGAAGAGAGATCCGGACGTGAAAACCCTGGAGATCAACGCGCTCACCAAGCGCTACGGCGAACGCTTGGCCCTCGACTCGCTCTCCTTCACCGTGCCGCCCGGCGAGATCTTCGGCTTCGTCGGCAGCAACGGAGCCGGCAAGACCACCACCATGCGCATCGCCGTCGGCGTCCTGGGAGCCGACGAGGGCGACGTCCGCTACGGAGGCGCGCCCGTGGACGTCCACACCAGCGCCCGCTTCGGCTACATGCCGGAAGAACGCGGCCTCTACCCGAAGATGACCGTCGCCAAGCACCTGGTCTACCTGGGCCGGCTGCACGGCCTGAACACGAAGGACGCCCGCGCGGCGATGCTGCGCTGGACCGAGCGCCTTCACCTCTCCGAGCGCCGCGACTCGGCGATCGACGCGCTCAGCCTCGGCAACCGCCAGCGCGTCCAACTGGCCGCGGCCCTCGTGCACGACCCCGACGTCCTCATCCTCGACGAGCCCTTCTCCGGGCTGGACCCCCTCGCCGTCCAGGACATGGCGCAGGTCATCAAGGAAAAGGCCGCCGACGGCGCACCCGTCCTCTTCTCCAGCCACCAGCTCGACCTGGTCGAGCGGTTGTGCGACCGCGTCGGCGTCGTCCGGGAGGGCAGGCTCGCCGCCTGCGGCAGCCTCGACGTCCTGCACTCGGCCGGCCCCGCCCGCCTCTTCCTCCAGGTCGACGGAGCCCGCGCCGACTGGCCGGACCGCTGCGCCGCCGTGGCCGCGTACGAAGCCCACGAGGACGGGATCCTCGTCGAACTCGCCGCCGGACACGACGAGAACGACCTGCTGAGGGCCGCTGTCGACCAGGGCCGCGTACGCCGCATGGCCTGGCAGCGCCCCACCCTCACCGAGATGTTCCGCGATCTGATCGAGCCCGCCCAGCCTGCCGAAGGTGCCGTCCGATGACGACCACGCCCGCCCCCCGCCCCCGCTCCTCCGCGCTGCGCGACATCGGCCTCGTCTACCAGCGCGAGGTCACCGCCCGCCTCTCCTCCAAGGGCTACTTCGCCGGGATGCTGATCATGACGGTGGCCGTGGTCGCCATCATCATGGGCCTCTCCTCCATGGGATCTCCCAAGACCCTCCAGGTCGCCGTGTGCGGCGCGGACACCGCCGAGTTCGGCACACCGCCCGAGGGCGTCCGTATCCGTGCCTGCTCCGGCATCGCGCAGGCCCGCACCACCACGGCCGACGAGGACACCGACGCGGCCGTCGTCGTCGAAGACGGCCACGTCACGCTCCTGGTCCGCGGCGACGGCGACCAGCAGGCCCGCGACGCGGCCGCGGCCCTCGGCCGGACCTGGGCGCTGAACCGGGCCTATCAGGACCAGGGCATCGACCGGGACCGCCTCACCCGGCAGCTCTCCACGGCCGCGCCGCGGGTCGAGACCATCGGCGACGGCGTGGACGGCAAACAACTCGGCGCCGCCGTCAGCCTGGTGATCATCCTGTTCATGCAGATCGTCGGCCAGGGCTCGCTCATCGCCCAAGGCGTGGTGGAGGAGAAGTCCACCCGCATCGTCGAGGTCCTCCTCGCCACCCTGACGCCCCTGCGCCTGATGGCCGGCAAGGTCGCCGGCATCGGTACGGCGGCCGTGCTCCAGATCCTCGTCCTGGTCGGGGCACTGGTCGGCGCGCGGGCCGCCGCGGGCGGCGGCAGCGGTGTGGTGCCGGGGGCCGGCGCCGTGCTCTCCCTGCTGGTGTGGTTCTTGCTCTCCTTCGCGCTGTTCGCCGGCCTGTTCGCCGCCGCCGGATCCCTGGTCTCCCGGCCGGAGGACCTCCAGTCCGTCTTGATGCCGGTCATGATCCTGGCCCTGCTCCCCGTGGGCGTCGCCGCCGTCGCCGCCAACGATCTGAGTGCGCCGTGGGTCGAAGTCGTCCAGTACCTGCCCCCCTTCTCCGGGGTCCTGATGCCCCTGAAGGCGAGCGTCGGGGCCGTCTCTCCTCTCGAACAGCTCCTCGCCGCCGCGGTCATGCTCCTCGCCGCGGCCGCCTGCATGTGGCTCGCCTCGCGGATCTACCGGGCCTCCGTGCTCAAGATCGGCGCGACTGTGCGCTGGCGCCAGGCCCTGGCCGCCTGACCGACCCGCGTCCCGACCCGCCCCGAGAAAGGTTCCCGACATGCTGCACACGCTCCACCTGCTGGGCGTCCTCGCCGCCGTACTCGTCGCCGCCCGGGCCGGGAGGGTCACGGCCCGGTGGTTGCGCCAGCCCGAGGTCATCGGCGAGATGACCGCGGGCCTGCTCGCGGGCCCGGCCGTCCTCGCCCTGCTGGGCCGCCCGGGCTTCGACGCGGCCCTGCCTCACGCCGTGCTCGCCGACCTGAAGACGGTCGGCCAGGCCGGCCTGATCCTCTTCCTCGTCGGCCTCGCCCACCACCTGCGCGGCGGAGCCGTCAACCCCGGGCGCCGCACGGTCGCCTGGGTGACGGCCGGCTCCCTGCTCCTGCCCCTGCTGTGCGGCACGCTGCTGGCCGTCTGGGTGATCACGCAGGAAGGCGCCGAGGTGCGCGGTCAGGCCCCCACGGCCGCGTTCGTCCTGATGACCGCGGTCTCCCTGAGCATCAGCGCCGTGCCGGTGATGGCACGGATCATCAGCGCACGGAACATGCACGACTCCCCGGCCGGGGCCCTCACCCTGACCTCCGCCGTCGTGATCGACACGCTGGGCTGGCTGCTGCTGACCCTGGCCCTGTGCCTCTCCACGGGCAGCATGCACGGGTTCGTACGCTCCCTGACCGCACTCGCCTTCGCCGCCGCGTGCGCACTGGCGATCCGACGCGTCCTGTCCTGGGCTCCGGCCCGCGACTGGTGCGCGCGCTCGCCGCGCCCGGCGGCGGCGGCCCTGGGCGTCACGGCCGTCGCCGTCGCACTCGGTGTGGAGCACCTCGGGATGACGGCGATCGTGGGCGCCGCCGTCGTCGGTCTGGCGATACCGACGGACGAGCGCTCGCCCTGGTCGGGCGCCGTGGCCTCCGTCACCCGGGTCGGGAAGGCAGTGGTACCCGTGTTCTTCGTCGTCACGGGCGTCACCGTCTTCGGCGAGGGCCTCACCTCGGCCTCCTGGCAGCTCTTCGCCCTCGCCCTGTTCCTCGGGATCGCGGGCAAGACCGCGGGCGGCTACCTGGGAGCCCGGGCAGGGGGCATCACGCCTCACGAGTCCCGGCAGGTGGCCGTACTGATGAACACCCGCGGCCTCACCGAACTCATCGTCCTCCAGGCGGCCCTGGCGACCGGTGTCTTCACCGCCCCGCTGGCCCTGGTCCTGGTCTGCATGGCCCTGGCGACGACCGCGATGACCGGCCCGCTCCTGCAGCGACTGGACCGCACGGAACCCGCCCCAAAGCCGCTCCCGCTGACGCCCGGAGTCCTTTCCTAGGCGCACTAGGAGCCCCGGGCGGTGGGTCAGGCCCGACCCCCGCAGGCAACGCCCACCGCCCGGCCACTTCCCCGCCGCCGGCGCAGCCAGGTGATCGCATACGGTGGCCGGCCGGGCGGGTTCGGCCCGCTGGCACCGGTCTCGCGCGGCGGCGCGCACATCTGCCTCCTGGAGTACGAGGAAGACAACGGCAAGCCGGTCCCGCCGCAGTTCGAGTACTTCCACGACGGCCGTCTGCTGAGCGCCTGCAACCTGCACCTGGACTACGCGTGGGGCTACCGCGGAGTCGACGGCGACCCCGCGACGGCCGCCCGCGTGCAGGAACTGCTGACCGCGGCCGGCCTCCCGGACCGGGAACGGGACCACAGGGACGTACACCGCCTCGCGCTGGGCATCGTCGAGGAGTTCTTCGGGCTCTCCCTGCCGCAAGACCCGATCGTGAACGGCACTTTGCCGGCCGTCCTTTTGGAGCCGGCTCGATGCTGCGGCCACCCCGCCGGTGAATGAGGGCCCGGAGTGAGGATCTGCCGAAGGCCCTCGCGGCCGCGCGTGAGCTGCTTCGGCTGGCCGATCCGAGCAACACCACGGTCAACGTGTTCGGCCAGACCGACAGTCGGGAGCAGCTGCTGCGCATGCTGGCAGCCCTACCGGAGGCGACCTGCATCAGATCGGCGGACGTGAGCGGGCCGATCACCTGGTACACGGAAGAAGGAGATCCCGGGCATCCCTGCCGACCGTTACCCGATAGAGGCGTCCGTGGAGGACCAGCCGCTCGGCGCGATGGGCGAGGCGGCACTCCTGGCGACAGGCGACAGGCGACACCGGGCTACCGGGCTACCGGGCTACCGGGCTACCGGGCTACCCGGCAGTCTGGAGTGGTGGGACACCCCGTGGCCGGAGGTGCCCGCGCTCGGCTTGCCCTCCGAGGTGAAGGACGCCGATGTCCAGATCTCCGTCAACTGCCGAGGCCTCTTCAGTGACGATCCCTCGCCGGACCACACCGTCCACGTCCATGTACGCGCGAACGGCCAAGCACGGGCCGAGTGGCTTGCCGAGCAGGTCGGCCTCTGCGTGATCGGGCCGCCTCGGCACGGCGGGTAGCGGCCGGCTACGCGCCGACGGTCCGCTCGCCGACCCGACCGGGTCCGGTCATGCCGGTTCAGGCGCTTCGGGGTCGGGCCATGGCGGGCTGGCGGGGGGTGCCGACCAGGGAGGAACGGGTGCGCAGCGAGGCGCGGATGGTCTGGAGCTGGAGGTAGGAGTCGCCTAATGCCTGCTTGAGTTCGGCGACCTGGCCGATCAACTGCTGCTCGCGCTGGGTGGCCTGGTCGAGCCCGGTCTCCAGGCCGGTGCGGCCCGCGGTGACGAAGCGTCTCTTCCAGTTGTATATGGCCTGGTCCGTCACTCCGGCGGCCCGGGCGGCGTCGGCCGCGGTGGTCTCCCCGGCCAGCACGGCCAGGACGATGGCTACCTTCTCCTCGGGCGGGAGGGCGGGCGGACGGGGCATGTGGCTCTCCTTGAGGCGTGCTGTGTGCGGGCGGTGGCAAGGAAACGGGCAGGTCCGGATTACGGCCGGGGTGCGTCGGTCGGCGGGCCGGTCCGGGTCACGGCCGGGGTGCGTCGGTCTGCGGGCCGGTCCGGATTACGGCCGGGGTGCGTCGGTCTGCGGGCCGGTCCGGATTACGGCCGGGGTGCGTCGGGCTGCGGGCCGGTCCGGAGGCGCCGCCAGGCGTAGGCGGCGGAGATGATGGTCATGTGGTGGTGCCAGCCCGGAAAGGAGCGCCCCTCGAAGTCGGCCAGCCCCAGCCCCGCGTGCATCTCGGCGACGGACCGGCCGGAACGGTCCACCAGGCTCGTCAGGGCCAGCAGGTTGTCCATGCGCTCGTCGACCAGGCTGGTCAGCCACCAGCGTCGGGTCCGCTCGCCGCCGCGCCCCGTCGCCAGTAACCGGCAGCGGACCGGCGCGGCGCCGGGCACCCACACGGGGGCGGTGGAAGTGGCCTGCGCGGTGCGGGTGGTGAAGGTCGCCGCGCCGTCCGCGTGGTCCGTCAGGAAGCGCACCTCGCGCTCCGCTCCGCTCGCGGTCACGACCCGGGCGTGGGGCGCCACCCGCACCGCGAAGTGCCGGCCGCGCCGGGACAGCGCGCGCACCAGGTGCAGGTTGTCGGCATGCGTCGACGTCAGGTCGGCGACGACCGGCAGCGCATGGGCGCCCGCCCGGTCGTCCCAGGCCGCGACGAGGTCCGTCGCCTGCTGCTCCAGTGTCCGGTCCCAGTCCTCCCCCTGGATCCGCGCACGCTGCCGCTCCGCCTCGGTCAGCCACCGCTCGGGCAGGTGCAGGCGCCAGTCCGTGGGCAGGGCCTCCTGCCCCGAGGCGAGGAAGACGCCGAGCCCGACCTGGCAGGTCGCGGCCCGGCCCAACTGCGGAACGAAGCGGGTGTGGACGCCGCAGGTGTGGTCGCCCCGCTTGGGGATGTACGCGACGTCGAGGACGTACGCCTCGGGCGCCAAGCGGGCGGTGATCCAGCGGGCGAGCTGCTCCCGCACCGGTTCCCATTCCCACGGGCTCACGTTGATGAACTGGTGCATGCACTGCGACGCGGTCGGTGAGGCCGCGACGGCCGAGGCTATGCGGCGCAGGGACTTCTTGCCGGGTGTGACCAGCAGTCCGCGCAGGTAAATACGGGCCCAACGGCGCTGATCGGCACGGGGAAGAGCGGCGAACAGCTCCTCCGCGAACGCGTCGACGGACTCGACGGACTCGGTCGGCCCGGTCGGGCCGGTCAGACCGGCCGGCCTGACCGGCCCGACCGATGTGGTGGATGCCGGGGCGTACGCGTACGTGGTCATGAGGCGTCTCCTCCCCCTCCGGCCAGCAGGCAGCTGGCGAAGACGAGGGAAAGAATAACGAACATCCCTTTTTTTTGGAGACCCTTGCTCGATCCTCGCTCGATTTCGCCATGTCGCAGGCGTGTGTCCGATATTCAGTGCTCAAGTACCGGATATCGGACGCCATGTTCGCCAACTCTCCGTTGCGGAACTTCTGCCTCCCTTCACACACTGTCAACGGAGTGAGATCGGAGTCGAGATGACCATGCAGGAACGGGCCGTACGGACGCGCTTCCAGTTCGTGCGCGCCGCCGCCGAGCTGTTCGCCGAGAACGGCTATCACAACACGTCGCTGGCCCAGGTCTGCCTGACCGTGGACCACTCCATGGGCGCCCTCACGTTCCACTTCCGCACCAAGGGCGAACTCGCCGACGCCGTGGAGGAGGCAGGGCGGACACGTGTGGCCGCCGCCTTGGTGGCGGCCAAGGAACAAGTCGACTCCCTGCCCCCTCTCGCGGGGGTCGTCCGGCTGTCCGTCGCGTTCGCGGAACTGCTGGACACGGACTGCACGGTGCGGGCCGCGCTCACCCTGGCCCGCGACCGAAAGCACCCGGACCTGCTTTCGGAGGTGTTGGTTCCCCTTATCGGCGAATTTATTGACGGCGCGTTCGACCAAGGCCACATCTCCGCCGAAGTGAGCAGGGAGACCGTCCGATCGCTCGCGGAGCTCCTCGTCCGGGGTGCGGCTTCGCGCAATGGCACGCACCGCTCGGGCGCCGAAGACCTGGCCCGCCTGTGGCGGGCGGTCTTCGGTGGACTTTCGGTCGGAGCTGTCGGCGGCGCCGATCCGGGAGCGAATGCCGAGTTGCTGCGGAAGAACATGCACGAGCGGGGCGAAGACCCGGAAATCCTGTGGCACACCGCCCGAATTCAGCCCGCGCGCCTGACGGGCGATCCGCTGTGGCGCAACCCCCTCACGGGGTAGCGGCGGAGCCCGCGGCCCCGACCGCGACGCCCGGCCCGACGCCCGGCCCGACGCGCAGGCACGCGCGGGTCTTGGCGCTGGTGAGCGCCGGCAGGAAGTACCGCCACAGGACGACGATGCGTTCGGGCAGGTCACGGCGGTGCGTGGCAGCGTTGGAGAAGATCTGCGTACCGGTGTAGGCGCCGACGAGGACGGTGGCGAACTCCCGGACGTCGACGTCGGCCCGTAGCTCTCCGTTGCGCCGGGCGGCCACGAGCTGCAGGTGGAACTGCTCGACCCACTCCTGGTAGGCGGTGTCGACCTCGATGCCGAGTTCGCCCTGTTCCACCGCCAGCCGGACACTCGCCCGGAAAAGCACGTTATTCGTCAGCTCGTGGGCGATGTGGAAGGTTATGTCGATAAGGCGCTGCAGGCCGTCCGGACCGGACGGGAGTTCCACGAAGTCCTGCTGACTCGCCATCACCGCATGGGCAAGAGCTTCTTTGGACTTGAAGTGGAAGTACATACCACCCTGAGTCACCCCTGACCGACTCATGATCTTGCTGATGGTGGTGCCCGTGTAACCGAACTCGTCGAAGACTTCGGCGGCTGCACGGAGGATCGTCTCGCGGGTCTTCAACGCGCGTTCCTGCTTCACCAAAGATCCCCAATATGCCCTCGACAAACAAAACGAACACCCCTTATGTTACAGAGCGTCAGAGGTCTCGACCAGGGGTCATTCCCCCGCGCGGAGCCGATGTACGTTGCCAAGGGGGGCCACGAGTGCTTGTTTCAGCGGAACGTCCGGCAGCATCGCAGCAACCGATCTTGACGAGCACCGTGGCAAGAGAGTTCGTACACCGGGCGGCGCTCGCGGACGTGTTCCTGACGGGATGGCGCAAGACGGGCAAGGACGCCTTCAGCGTGACGGCCCAATGGCCGCGCAGCCACGGCTTCTACACCGTCGAGGACGGGGTGTACGACCCCATGTTCGTAGCGGAAACGATCCGCCAGACCTTTCCCCTGCTGATGCACGCCGCCTACGGGATGCCCTTCGGCCACCAGCTCAGCTGGTCCCAGTTCCAGTTCACCCTCAACCCCCGGGCGATGCGCGTCGAGCGCACGCCCGCCGAGCTCGAATTACGCGTCCGATGTCGCGACATCCGCCTCCAGCGGGGCATTCCCGCCGCCATGAGCATGCGCATCGACGTCCTGCGGGACGGAACGACGATCGCCATGGCCAGCACCCGCTTCGGCTGCCACTCTCCCCAGGTGTACCGGCGCATGCGCGCGGGCCTCGCGGGACTGGCCGACGTCTTCGCAGCCGCCCCCGAGCCCCCGCCCCCCGCCTCCTGCGCCGCGGTGGGACGCACCCGGAGCCAGGACGTCGTCCTCTCCCCCACCGACACGCCCGGCCGCTGGCAGCTCAGACTCGACACCGAACATCCGGTCCTCTTCGACCACCCCGTCGACCACGCGCCCGGCATGGTGCTGCTCGAAGCCGTACGACAGACCGCCGCCGCCCTCAACCAGGGTTCCCCAGCGGGCACCCTCACCGCGCTGGACATCGAGTTCCACCGCTACGTGGAGTTCTCCGCTCCCTGCTGGATCGATGCCGAAGCCGTGCCCGTCATCTCCGCCGGCGCCCAGTCCCGTACCCACCTCACCGCCCATCAGAACGGCGTGCCCGTCTTCACCGCGAACGGCGACATCACCCCCCTCTAGGGCGCATCGTTGCCTCAGGCAGCTGTCTGCCGCGACCCGTCAGGTTCCCTCGACGTGCCCGGGCCTGGCGGCGGCTGCCCCGTCACGCGGATCGCCCCACGCGATGCCCCCCACACACACGGCCGGAGTGCCCCGAGCCGGAACGCGGCCCCACCCCGAGCGCCCGCCCCGCACGGCCGGCTCGACGGCTTGCCTTACCCGGCCCTTGCGTCGCTTCGGTCGCTGAAAGGAACCAACTTATGCACCCCGACCTGGGGTCATTACCCGGCCGCTCCAGCCGCCGGCCGGCTACCGATCGACGCGGGCCCGGCCGGGGTTCGCTGGACACCGCCCTGTGGTGTGCCCGCCGGGGCTGGCCCGTCCACCCACTCGCTCCCGGACGCAAGACCCCCGCGGCCAACTGCCGAGGCTGCCGGTCCCATCCCCACGCCCCCGACCACTGCGCGTGCCTGCGCGAAGACCGCTGGTGCCACGGCTTCCACGCCGCCACCACCGACCCGGACCTCATCACCGCGTGGTGGCACCACCAACCGCGCTTCGGCGTCGGCGTCGCCTGCGGCCCGGCCGGTCTCGTTGTCGTCGACGTCGACGCCCATCCGTCGCCGCTGCCCGGACACGGCCGACTGCTGCCGGGGATCCACATCCCCGACACCGTACGGCTCGACGGCCTGCGGAGCGGCTTCCACAGCCTCGCCCTCTTGGCCGCGCTGCGCGGCCAGGACGATCCCGTCAACGACGCGACGACCCTGCGGGTGCGCACCCCGTCAGGGGGCATGCACCTGTGGTACCGGGCCGACCCGGCATCCTCCGCCCGTCCCTGGCGCTGCTCCACCGGCTCCGGTACCGGCCGGGCCCTGGCCTGGCAGGTCGACGTACGGGCGCACGGCGGCTACATCGTCGCCCCTGGTACGAGGACGGCCGCGGGCACCTACACCCCGTACGACCCGGCCGCCCTGCCGGCCCCCCTGCCCGGTTGGCTCGCCGCCGAACTGGAGCGCACCGGCCACCGCCCCGCCCCGCCTTCACCCCGGACGACCCCCACACCCCGCACGGGCTCCGCGGTACCCGCGCGAGGCCGTGCGGCCGTCGCCGCGGCGGGCGGATACCGCGGCGCCGCCGCCCCGGCACTCACCGCGGCACTCACCGCGGTCCTGGCCCCCGTCACCGGCTGCGCGTCCGCGCCGCAGGGCACCGGCTTCACGGAGAAGCTCAACCGGGCCTCCTTCACCATCGGCGGACTCGTCGGCGCCGGCCGGATGAGCCCGGCGGAAGCGGAAGCCGCACTCATGGCGGCCGCCGCGCACGCCCGCCCGGGACGGGAGCACCACAGCCTGCGCATCGTCCGCAGCGGCATGACCGCGGGCTCTCGGCGGCCCCTCTACGCGGGAGCCCTCCGGTGAGCCAATCAGCTTCGTCCCACTCCTCCCACTCCTCCCTCTCGTCCCACTCTTCCCATCCGGCTTTCGACGCCGTCGAGATCGCCCGCCAGATCATCCTGCAGACCGCATCCGCACCCGCAGCCGTTGCGGAACCCGTTGCGCCGCCGGCCGTTCCCGTGCCACCGGCGGCGTCGGCGAGCGGCCTGCTCCCCGACTCCCTGAGCGACCGCGGCAACGCCAAGCTCTTCGTACAGCTCTACGGGAGGGACTTCAGGCACGTCCCCGGCCTCGGCTGGTACCGGTGGTCGGGGCACCGGTGGGAACCCGACGAAGACGACGCCGTCATCTGGGCCGCCGGCGAGATGGCGGAGTCCCTCGCCGAGAGCGACCCGCACGGCCGGCACGGCAGCACCGCGCTGCGCCGCCACCGTAGACGCGGCCTGTCCACCTCCGGCATGAAGGCCATGCTGGCCCAGGCCAAGGCCGCACCCGGCATGGTCCTCAACGCCGCGCTGCTCGACGCCGATCCGTACGCCCTGTGCACGCCCGCCGGCATCGTCGACCTGGCCACCGGGGCCGTCGCACAGCCCGACCCCGACAAGCACTACCACTCGCGTGCCACCAGCGTCAGTGCCAGACTCATGGCCACCCCGCGGTGGCAGCGCTTCCTCACCGACACGTTCGGCGACGACCTCGAGGGCGCCGACATGGTCGACTTCCTCCAGTTGCTGCTGGGCTACTCCATCACCGGGGACGTCGGAGCCCAGGTCATGCCGTTCCTCTACGGGCAGGGCAAGAACGGCAAGAGCGTCCTGCTCGACGTCATGGTCAAGCTCCTGGGCGACTACGCGGACGCCGCCCCGCCCGGCTTCCTGATGGCCCGCCCCTTCGAGGGCCACCCCACCGACCTGGCCGAACTGCACGGCCGCCGCATCATCGTCTGCTCCGAACTCAAGCCCGGAGACCGCTTCGACGAAGCCCGCGTCAAACTCCTCACCGGCGGCGACCGGCTCAAGGCACGGCGCATGCGGCAGGACTTCTTCAGCTTCGAACCCACCCACAAGCTGTGGCTCCTGGGCAACCACCGGCCCGAGGTCGGCACGGGCGGCTACGCGTTCTGGCGCCGGATGCGGCTGATCCCCTTCGAGCAGGTCGTCGCCGACAACCGCAAGGTCGACAACCTCGCCGACGTCCTGGTCACCGAGGAGGGGCCGGGCATCCTGCAGTGGCTGATCGACGGCGCGGGCCGCTACCTCAACGGCCCCCGCGACCTGACCGGCCCGCGGCAGGTCCGGATCGCCACCAGCGCCTACGCCGAGACCGAGGACCACACGGGCCGCTTCCTGAGCGAGGCCTGCACCGTCCAACCCCAGCTGCGCGCCGAGCAGGCCCAGCTGTACACCAGCTACAAGGCCTGGTGCCGACTCGAAGGCGCAACGCCCATGTCCTCCCGTGCCTTTGCCGCACGGGTCCGCGAAACCGTGGGCATCGCCAGCCCCAAGGGAATGATCCTTTCGAACCAGCGGAAGTTCTACCCCGGCATCGGACTCAACCCTGTAGCGGGAGACACCGCATGAGCGCCCTCATCCAACCCGAGCAGATCGCGCACGAGAGCCGACTCGTCTGGCTCGAAGACACCAGCGCACTCGACTACGTCCGCCAGACCCTGGACCGGCTCCCCACCCGCACGGGCAGGCCCCCGTACCACCGCGGCGGCCGCATGGTCGGCTACGCGGTCCTGACCCCCGATGCCCGCTCCTCGCGCGCCTCCGGCACCTTCCTGCGCCGCGTGTTCTGGCTGCTGCCCCACGACCGCGACGGCAAGCCGGACGGCCTCTACGTGTGCGGCGCCCCTTCGGAAGCGGTCGATCCCCGGACGATCGCTCCGTGCGTCAAGGGCTACAAGACCCAGCGCTCCGAAGGTGGTCCCGCATCGGAGGCCATGCGCGAACTGGGCATCAGCCTGCCCGAGCACTGAGGCCGCCCTTCCGCTCCTGACCCGCGGGCACGCCACGAGCGACCCAACCGACGCCCGCTGCGACCCGTCCCGCCGCCGCAACCGGGCCGGACCGGCCGGACACACGGGGACGGACGCCCGGCCGGCGGCTCCGACGGCTCGGTAGCTCCTCCCTCCTTCCCCACCAAACCGCAGGTCAAAGCGTCTTACTTCCCAACCCACTGCCCGCCCCAGCGACCGTAGCGACCCGACAGGTCATCTATGAGCACCCCCTTGGATGCTCAGGTACTCCATAAACCCGTCATAGACCGCGGCCTCCGGTCGCTTCGGTCGCTGACCGGCGTGGAGGAGCGGCGTGGAAGGGCGGCGTGGAAGGGCGGCGTGGAGAAGAAGGAGCCCTCACCAGGAGAGAGAACAGCAGGGCCGGAGGTTCATCCCCGCATGCGCGCAGGGAGCAGGGAGCAGTTCGACTGCGGCGTCGTCCGGGGGGCGCGACATTATGCAGCCGATCGGCGGAAGCGTGGGTGTGGGCCTCCATAGAACGGATGTCTCGGCGTCCGTCATCGTGCCTGGCCCGGCGCCCGACGGCCGTCACGACCCGAGACACGGCCCCCGGCCACCCCTCGATCCAGCTATCCCGACCCGGTGCACGGCGGATATAGTGTGGGAACCAACTGTTACTCAGGCACTTGAGGCCCTCCACCATGGTGGAGGGCCTCAAGTCTTTTCCAGCGCCGGCACCGGCCGAGGCCCAAGGGCCCGGCCCGTCAGGCCACCTGGAGCTTGGGGCGGCCCGTCGGGGTCGGCGGGGCCTGGTGGTACGTCGGCAGCTTCAGGTTCGGCAGGTCGCCCGCCTGGATGCGGGCGAGGGCTGCGCGGAACGCCGCCTCCATGGCCTGCGGGCTCTCGTACTTCGCCGCGAGCGGGTGGAGCCGGTACGAGTTGCCCGTGCGCTCCTCGCTGCGCGGCCGCAGCACGATGTTCAGGTCGCACAGCGGCGCCATGAGCCCGCTGACGGCCTGGGGCGTGACCCCGTACTCGGCCGCCATGTCCTTCTGCCGGACCGGCAGCGTCCCGCCGAAGTCGCTGCGGGAGACGAGGTACTGGAGGAACTTGACGGCGGACCCTGACAGCGGCAGGGCCCAAATGCGCTCCGCGACGATCGGAGACATGACGTTAGCCATGGGAGGACAGCCTTCCTCGTGAACGGTCGCCTGTGTGCTGGCCGTACTGGCCTGGCAGCGCTATCACCCGGTTCTCTTCCTTCCACGAAAGCTGTCCTCTGCCCCGAAGTCGAGGTCCAGCTCCTCCTGATGGGCCCCTTCCGGCCCCATCGCGTAGGGGAACGCTCCGGGGTCGTGGTCGTGCTTCTCGGCGATGTCGGCGAGCACCTCGTGCTGGGCCGTGCTGTTGCCGTGGAACCACAGGCGCACGTTGATCTGGATCCGGCCGTTGCCGGCCTTCTCCACCCAGTTGTAGCCGCACAGTGCCTGCACCGCGCGGTTCACCGTGGAGCGCGTGATCATCTTGCCGTCCTTCTGGGCGGCGATCTTGTTCAGTCCGTCCGTGATCTCCTGCTGCGTGTACTGGGTGATGCCGGTGCCCGGCATCTGCCCGCCGGCCACGAAGAGGAAGACGCACAGCTGGGACTTGGTGATGCTGTTCGCGACGGCCAGCTGCGCCAGCAGCTGGGTGAACCAGTTGCTGGCCAGGCTGTACCCGGCGCCCCCGGCCATGTCGTGGACGGCCTTGGGGTCCGCCGCGTACTCGAAGTGGACTCCCTTGAGCCGGCGTCGGCCGCTCGGGTCGGCGGCATGGGCCACCTGTTCCCCGAGTTGCTGGCCCAGGACGGCCAGGATGTCGCCGTACTCGGCTTCGTTGCCGGCGGCCGTGGGGACGGGGACAGGCCGGGGCCCGCGCTGTCGACGACGGGCGGGCGGATCAGATGTCACAGGACCTCCTTGTTACTCAGGCGGTCCGAGGGTATCCAAAAAATCAACTGGTGCTTGTCTTTTGCCGCGTCGGCGCGGCGAAAGTCGCCTCTGGGTTGCGTCCTGGCACGGCCTGTTCGATCCAGGCCCCGAAACTACACGACACGTGAAGTTATTTTGCCCTCAAGCCCCGAAAGTCCACGACTCCTTGATTTATGTGTGTCGTGATGGCGACACATTCGGGGGTTCCGGCGTTCGAGCGCAGCGTCGTGGCGGCGTTGTGCCCGACTCTCTGACCTGCGGCGATGGAAGGCGGATGGGCAGCCGCAGAAAGTACACGGGTGCTTGAGTTTTTCGCGAAATGTGCTCGCCAGGTACACATTTGGGAGCACCAAATGTGTCCTGGGGGACACATACCCTCGGACGAACCTGCAGGTCAGAGGCCGTGTCGCGGCCGCGCCCTCTTATTAAAGAGCAACGTTCCCGACGCCGTCAGCGACCGCTCGCCTTCGGTGAGTTGAGCCACCGATGTGCTCTGCCTGACACACCGACAACCAAGGGCCGCACCACGGATCACCCCTCATGGACCTCAGCCGACACACCTTGACCTCCATCAACCTCTCTTGGCGACGGCGCTGAATACCCCCTCCTCAGCCCGGTCCGGCCCGGGTCGTCTTTTGGCTGCTGCCCTCATGCCCAGTGAGGGCGCCCTGCGCCCGAGGGGTGCACCGCCGACCGTCAGGGAGGTGGTGCAGGGCGTGAGGGGGAGCGGGTCCAGGGCGCCCTAGCGCCTGGCGAGGGGGTCTGGGGGGCGAGTAGCCCCCCATGCCAAGGCCGGTCCAGCGCGGCCAGGCGCTGGCGGGGTCCAGGGGCTGGCCCCTGGGACTCACGGTCCGCGGATGACGATGGACAAGACCCCTGTTCCGGCGGGCGCCAAGAGTTGATGGCTTCACCCCAGACCGGGCCAAGCGCAGATTTCCGGTGCAACGGTCCAAAACCGACCCACAGAACAGCACCTCAGGAGCCCGATCTCGATCGGGTCTGGGTGATGTGACCTTCCCTCAGCTCGAAGCCCGTCAGCGGGCCGCTCAGGGCGTTCCTGTTGTCCAGAACGGCCTGAGCCGCCCTGGGGAGTCCCCTGATCGGCTCAATCCGGACAGGCGGACGTCGCCGTGCGGGCTTCCTCACTGCGCACCCGAGACGCCCGGCCGGCTGTCTTTCCGCGTCCGGCGGCGGGCCCGCCTTTCGGTACAACATCTGGCATAGGTGGGCAACATGGTGCGGTGTGGCGCTTCACCTTCTGGCCCAGAGGTTAGTAAGGTACCCACATGACCGCTCCATACGATCCGGAAGTCAGGGAAAAGGTAGTCGTCAAGCTGCCGGCGTCCCTGCGGCAGGAACTCAAGGTCCGCGCAGCCCAGTTGGGCGTGGACATCCAGGACGCCGTCACCGAGGGCGTCCACGCCTGGCGTGCCGACGCGTCGGCGGCGACTCCGGTGGACACCTCCGGTGGCGCCTCGTTCTCCACCTATCTCCCCACCGGCCTCTACGGGGAGTTCAAGGAGGACTGCAGAGTGCGCGAAGTCCCGTACAACCAGGGCGTCGCCCAGTCGATCCGGCTGTGGCTCGACACCCACCCGTCCCCCACCGGCCGGCGCCGGCCCTCCAGCGAGGGCGCCCGCCGGATCGTGGTCTGCAACCAGAAGGGCGGTGTGGGCAAGAGCGCCATCAGCAACGGCCTCTCCCAGGCACTAGCCGAGACGGGCGCGCGCGTCTGCGTCATCGATTTCGACCCGCAGGGCCACCTGACCCGCCACCTCGGCGCGGAAATGCTCGGCATCAAGGAGCCGAGCCTCGCCAAGCACATGCTCGGGGAGATCGAGGGCCGCGTCCGCGAGCTGCTCGTGCCCATCGAGCACGGTGTGTTCGCCGGCCGCCTCTTCCTGCTGCCGTCCTGCAAGGACGCCTTCCTCCTCGACGCCCGGCTGGCCACCACGCGCCACGTCCGGACGAAGGAAACCGCTCTGGAGAAGGCCCTGGAGGATCTGGAGGAGGAGTTCGACTACATCGTCGTCGACTGCCCGCCCAGCCTCGGCTACACCATGGACACCGCGCTCTACTACGCGCGGACCCGTGAGGGCGAAGCCGAGAAGACCTCCGGCATCATCGTCCCCGTCCAGGCCGAGGACACCTCCGCCGACGCGTACGACATGCTCAGCGAGCAGCTCGAGGACCTGATCGACGACCTCGACATCGAGATCGCCCAGCTCGGCTTCGTCGTCAACCTCTACGACAGCCGCAAGGGCTTCGTCGTCACCTCCTCCCTCAACAGTTGGAAGGAGTTCGGTGACCCGCCGGTCATCACGGTCATCGGCGACCTTAAGGAGCAGCGCGAAGCGGTGCGCGTCAAGCTGCCCCTGCTGCACTACGCACCCGAATGCGAGCAGGCCGAAGCCATGCGGGAGATCGCCCGGAGGATCGCGGCATGAGCAAGAGCGACCTCCTCGGCACCGGAGCCGCCTTCAGCAACGCCCGCCGCAGCAGCGGACGCAGCGAGCGCGGGCGGGCCAAGGCCATCGCCCAGGGCGACGTACCGGCGTACGAGCTCATCCGCGTCCCCCTCGACCAGGTCTCCGCGACGCCCCTCAACCCCCGCCGGAACTTCGGCACGGACGAGGAGAAGACCCGCTTCGGCGAGGAGCTGCGCGAAGCCCAGCTCTCCGCGTGCGTCGTGGTCACCCGCGACGCGTACCTGGGGCTGTGGCCGGACCACGCGTCCGGGATCGGGCCGGCCTCGTACGTCCTCATCAACGGCGAGCGCCGCTTCCGCAGCGCCCTGCACGTGGGGCTGGAGTCGCTGGACTTCGTCGTACGCGACGACCTCGCCGCCTCCCGGACCGACTTCATCGACCACCTCCTCGCCGAGAACCTCGAACGCGAGGACTTCGACGTGATCGAGCGCGCCCGAGGCGTACAGCAGCTCGTCGACACCTGCGCGGACGAGGGCCGGGAGCACGGCGCCAAGTCCCGCGCCGCGGAGCGACTGGGCCGCTCGCCGTCGTGGGTGACCAACCAGCTGGTGCTGCTGGAACTCCCCGAAGAGATCCAGGGCATGCTGAGCTCGGGAGACCTGCCGGAGCGGGACGGCCGCCTCCTCGCCCGTACGGCGAAGGACCGGCCCGGTGCGGACGCGGCCGAGCTGCTCGCCTTCCTGAAGGAGAGCAAGGAACAGGAAGCCCAGGTCAAGGCGGTCCAGCGGGAGATCCTGCGCGGCGCGCAAGAGACCGACGCGGTGCCGGTCCCGGCGCCTGTACGGACCGGGGTGACCCAGGCCGGGGGAGTCCCCGATCACGCGGAGCGGGATCAGCAGTCGGCCCGACTTTTGTCCGCGGACAAAAGTCCGGAGCTGTCGGCCGAGGCCCCGGAGCAGACCCCGGTGGCCGACCGACTTTTGTCCGCGGACAAAAGTCCAGAGCTGTCGGCCGATGCCTCGGAACACACCCCGGAGCCGGACCGACTTTTGTCCGCGGACAAAAGTCGGGCGCCCGAGAGCCTGCCGGCGGCGGCTCAGGAACGGGTCGTGCCCGTAGCGGCAGAGCCCCTTCGGGCGCGCGAACCGGAGGGCGTCATCCCGTCCCAGGCCAGGGGAGCGGGCACGGACCCGGTCCTGTGGCAGGACCCGAGCGCCGTGTACGAGGCCATCTCGGCGAACATGTCGGCCAAGCACCGCGAGGAGCTCACGCTGCTCCTGATGGAGAACAACTGACGGAACCGGCACGGCCGCTGATCCGTACCTAGGGGCCCACCGCGAGCGATCTCCGCCGCGGTGGGCCCCTCGTGTCATCTCTCGACCGTGCTACTCAGACCTGGTCGGTCCGGGCTTCGTGCAGTGCGGCATGCAGGGCGTGGATGACGGCCGCGTACTTCTCCGCATTCTCCGGTGACTGCCGTGCGCGGTGGTAGGCCCAGTCCAAGGCACACGTCGTCGGTGTCGCGCCGCGGCCGAGCAGCCAGCGCGCCATCTGCAGCCACGTCGCCGTCCTCCGCAGCCCGCGTCAGCCGATCTGATATCTCCATACGCGGATCATCGCCGGTCGTCCGGACGGGCTTGTCGCACCGGACCTTGAGCCGTCTCATCGAAGTTTGAGCACGGCCTCCGCGGTCTCCTGCGCGGTGAGTCCAGTGGAGTCGAGGACGTTCGTCTCGTACGGGCCGAGGTCGACAAAACCGTCGTAGATCTGGCCGAGAATCTCCCGGTCGGTAAGCGGGTGCTGGGAGCGGCCCGTCCCGCGGTCGAGCACGGTCTCCCGATCGGGTCGGAGCACCACATAGGACAGGCTGACCCCCGCGGCCCGGGCCGCCGTCTCGTAAGCACCCAGGAACCACGGCCCGACCACCCCGTCCACCACGGTGCGGTAGCCGCCTGCGGCATATCCGGCTGCGGCCCGTGCGATCACCCCGGTGACGGTCTCGTTCTGCGCCTGCGCCTCCGGCAGATACGGCGCCACAGCCCCCTGCTTGATCGCCGCATAGAAGTCGTCCGTGTGCAGATGCACGCCGGGAGACAGCATGCTCTCGGCCAGGATCCGCGCGACGGTCGTCTTCCCCGAGCCCGAGGGCCCGCTCACCAGAATGATCTCCATTCTTCCTACCCTAGGCCCTCGTCAACGGGCTCGGACTTCGGTGAGACCGCTCGAACTTCGCTGCGACCGGTCAAGCGGTCAGGAACGCCCGGAGTGGCGCGTACGCGGGCCCCGACTTTTGTCCGCGGACAAAAGTCGGGGCCCTCACGCCTCCGGACAAGCTCCTCGGCGGAGGGCGGGAACAGCGCTCGAAAGCCGCTCCGCTCGGAGCGTGCCGGGCGGGCGCGTGGAACGCGGGTGCTGTGCGCGGGAGCGGTGACTGGGTAGATTGCGGGTCACCGCCGTGCGGCGGATCCCGCGATGCGGGGATGGCCCCTTCTAGGGAAACCGACGTCATGTGCCCCGCGTGTGCGGGGATGCCGAGTCGGCTTCACAGCCTGGTAGAGCTCGTAGGCGTGCGCCTCGTCGATGATCACGGTTTTGCAGGACAGTCCGAACAGCCGCAGCATCCAGTGACGTGCGGGCTGGGCGGCGAGTACGAGCTGATCGACGGTCCCGAGGGAGAACGTGGCCTCCGGCGCGGTCGCGTCGATCAGGCCGTGGACGAACGGCTCGGCCGACGCGGTGGGATGGACGACGGCGAGCGTGGCCTCCGCGCGAGCGGCCCCCGCACGCATGAAGTGCTCGACTTCCTTGCTCCGCTCGTCCTCGTATGCAGTGCGGATGGCCTGGGCGGTGACGTCCCGGCCGCGTACCCGGATACCCAGGTCGGCGGCCGTGGCGTCCTGGGACTGGATGGCGAAGACCCGTCGGACGACCGCCTCTGCAGATGTCTCCCGTGCTCCGCCGGCCAGGGCCTGGGCGTGGGCCCGCAGCCTGCCGAGGCTTTCGTGGTCATGCATCGGGCTGTGCTTCTCATCCAGCGCGGTCAGGAGACGGCCTTGTCGAGGATGCCGGCGAGTTCGGCGGGCGCGGACAGCATCGGCCAGTGCCCGGTGGGCAGATCGAAGCGCCGCCATGGCGGCTGGTTCAGGAAGGCCAGCATCGGCACCCCGGCATCCAGCAGTCCCGTGAAGTCATGGCAGGCGACCAGGACACGGTCCACACCGGGACCGGGCTCGGCCGGGCCGTCGAGACGCTGGGTGAAGGCGCCGAACGGCTGAGGGGTGGCACGCGAGCGCAGAACGTCCCGCTGGCCCTCATCGAGCCCGTCGAGGCTGCTGGACAAGCCCAGGACCTCAAACGGCGGCATCGGTAGCCGCCACCCGTCGCCAGAAGCGTCGACCTGCTGGCGCAGCTGGTCCGCTGCCTGCGGTGGCATGAGGTCGAGCATGCACATGCCCGCGGCGAACGGGGCGCTGTCCACATAGACCACGCGCTCCAGCCGGTCGCCGAGACATCCGGCTGCCCCGGTCACCGGGGCAGCCGCGTAGCTGTGGGCGACCAGCGTGACGTCGCGCAGATCGTTCCGCTCGACGAATCCGGTGATGTCCGCGATGTGCGTGTCCAGGTCCGTCTGGGGTCCGCCCTGGTCTGCGTGTTCGGCCAGGCCGGTCAGTGTCAGCGGCAGCGCTGTGTGGCCGCGCTCTCGCAGAGCGCGGGCGGTGTCTTCCCAGGCCCACGCCCCGAGCCAGGCGCCGGGAACGAGTACGAAGGTGGCCATGTGATCTCCCTGAAGTGAGGTGCTGCTCGGAGCGTAGAGTCGATACAGGACAGAATCCGCCCTGAAATGTCGAGTGATCCATGTCGCATCCCCTGACACGTGTGCTGACCCTGCTGGAACTCCTCCAGTCAAACGCCCGACTTACCGGGGCAGAGCTGGCAGACCGCCTGGATACTGACGTCCGCACGGTGCGCCGGTACACCGCCCACCTGCGGGAACTGGGCATCCCCGTGGAGGCCGAACGTGGCCGCCACGGCGGCTATCGACTGGCCCGCGGTTACCGGATGCCACCCCTGGTCCTCACCAACGACGAGGCTCTCGCCGTTGTACTGGGTCTGCTCGCCGCGGAACGTCTGGGTATGAGCACGGCCGCACCGGCCGGTGCCGGTGCCCTGGCCAAGATCGAGCGGGTGCTCCCGCACGCCCTGCGCGAACCGCTCGCCGCCATGCGGGAGACCCTCTCGTTCACCGCCAACGCCGTCATCGGGCAGGCACCCGGGACCGGCGTCCTGCTGGCCCTGGCCCAGGCATCCCGCGCCCGGATCACGGTCGGCATCAGCCACCAGTCCTGGCGCCAGGAGCACACCGAACGCGACCTCGACTCCTACGGCGTGGTCTTCCACACCGGACGCTGGTACGTCGTCGGCCACGACCACCTCCGCGACAGCCTGCGGACCTTCCGTATCGATCGCATCGCCTCCGTCACGCCCCGAACCCGCCCTTTCACTACCCCGGACGGCTTCGACCCCGTCGCCTACCTGACCTCAAGCCTGGCCCAGGGGCCCTACCGCTGGCAGGTCGAGGTGACGATCCATGGCCCCCTCGATGCGATCGCCCGCCGGCTGCCTCGCTCAGCGGTGACCCTCACCGCCCAGCCCACCAGCGTCCTGATGCACGCACGGGCAGAACGGCTGGACGGTATGGCCCACATGCTCGCCTCCCTGGAATGGCCCTTCACCATCCATCACCCCGACGAACTACGACAGGCGCTCAAGAACCTCGCCGACCAGCTGACCGCAGCCGCTCAGCGGGAGCCGGAAGAACTACCGCAGTAAATGCCGGATTTACTGCGGCAGGGGCTCTACGGTGATCACCGCGACCTGCGGCGGGGCATTCCGGCCGCAGGGGCGAGGTGTGCGCATTTACTGCGGCAGCACCGGAAGCGTGGGGTGGGCATGGCGATCGAACCGGTGACCGAACTCGGAAGCGGGGGCGTGCTGCGGTTGCCGCGTGCCCGGGTGGTGCCCTTCGCCGCGCCGCCCGCGTCGTACACCGCGGCGGTCGAGCGGTACCTCACCGGCGCGGGCATCGCGAAGTCCTCCGCGCGGATCTACCGGATCTCACTGACGACGTGGGGGTGGATGCTCGCCGGCGAACCAGCACCGACCGGACCCGCGCGCCGGGGCGCGAAGCCGCCCGTCTTCCCCGTCGCGGCGATCGACGACCCGGCGCTGCCGGAGGCCCTGGCCGAACTGGCGGCGGCGCGGGCGGACGCGATGGACGCCGACACCGTCAACCGGGAGCTGTCCGTCGTGCGCAAGGCGATCGCCTGGTGGCAGCACCAGGGCTGGATCGTCGGCGACCCGACGATCGGCATCGAGCGGCGGCCGGCACCGCCGGACCGCACCAAGGCCCTGGCGGAGAACCAGATCGCCGCCCTGTGGCGCCTGGACGTCGGACTCCGGGAGAAAACGTGCTGGAAGATGCTCTATGAATCGGCGGCGAGAGCCGATGAGGTGCTGTGCCTGAACGTTGAGGATTTGCACCCGGGCGACAAGCGGGGCCGGACCCTGGCCAAGGGCGGGGCGACCGAGTGGATTCACTGGCAGTCCGGCACCGCCCAGTTGCTGCCCCGCCTGATCGCGGGCCGCAACCGCGGCCCGCTGTTCCTCACCGGACGCAAAGCACCGGCCGGGACACCGACGCTGGACGTGTGCCCGGAGACCGGGCGGGCGAGGCTGTCGTACCGCCGGGCCGAGGAGATCTTCGAGGAGAACACCCGACTGCTGGCCAACCCGCTCGCCTCACCCGAGGACATCGAGGACCTGGACGGTTTCACGCTGCACCGGCTCCGCCATAGCGCCTTGACGCACGACGCCGAGGGCGGCACCTCCACCCCGATGCTGCTGGCCCGCTCCCGCCACGCCTCCGTCCGCTCCCCGGAGCGGTACGCCCGCCCCGGCGTCGACTCGGTTGCCCGGCACGTCGCCGCACGCGACCCCGCTGCACGTCGCCGCACGTAAGCGGATCAGGGCTTCAAGATCATCTCGTTGCCCCTTTGGTGCGTATCTCGGTCACACCCCACGTACGCGTCGCGGCGCGCGGGAGTTGACGGCGTCTTCGGTGACGCTCCGGCCTGGGCCGTCCAGGCGTCCGGCGGCGGGGGACCCCGCGGCCACCGGGTGTCAGCCGACCTTGATCTGGTCGTAGACCGGAGTGCTGGACTGGTTGAGCGTCACGTTCGAGAGGCGCTTCGAGAATCCGGCGGTTCCGTTCTGGTACCAGAGCGGGATTACCGGCACTTGCTCGGCGAGGACCTTCTCGGCATCCACGAACAGGCTGGTCGCCCGGGCGAGGTCTGCCTCCTCCAGGGCTGCATCGACGCGACTGTCGAAGCGCTTGTCACTGAACATCGCATCGTTGGAAGGGGCTCCGGTGTAGTAGAGAGGCTTGAGGAATTCCTGGATGTACGGGTAGTCGCCCAGCCAGCCGGACCGGAAGGGACCGCGGACCTTGTGCGCGGTGACCTGGTCACGGAAGTCGGCGAACGTGCCGATCGGGTTGACGGTGCAGCTCGGGCCCTCGCCCAGCGCGTTGTTGATGCTGTTGCACACAGCATCCATCCACTCTCGGTGCGAGCCGGTGTCCATGTTCGAGGTCAGCGTCATCTTGCCGCCGGGCAGGCCACCACCCTCTTGGATGAGGCGTTTGGCCTCGGTGGGGTTGTACGTACAGACCTCACCGCACACGTCGTCGGAGAAGCCGCCCTTGGCCCGGAGGGCCGGGGAGGTCCAGTCCTTGGCCGGAATGCGGGTGCCGTGGAAGATCGTCCGGGTGATCTCGTCGCGATCGATCGCCATCGCGATGCCCTTGCGGACCTTCTCCATGCCCTCCTTGCTCCACTGGGGGTCGTACAGCGGGAAGGTGAGGGTCTGGATGCTGAGGGCCGGCTGGTTGATGTACCGGTCGCCGAGGTCGCTTCTGACCTGCTTCAGCTGCTGCACAGGGATGTCGTCGACGAGGTCGAGGTTCCCGGCGATCAGGTCCGTGTAGGCGGTGTTGCTGTCGGTGTAGACCTTCAGGTCCACGCCGCCGTTGCGCGCCTTGTCCTCGCCCGGGTAGCCGTCCCACTTGCGGAGCTTCAGCGCGGTGCCCTTGGTGTACGAGTCCACCGTGTACGGGCCGTTGCCGACGGGCTTGGCCAGCCAGCCTGCGTGGTCGGTGAAGAAGGCCTTGGGCAGCGGGAGGAAGGTCTGGTAGCCGAGGGTCTGCGGCCAGGTGCCGTTCTTCTGCTTGAGGGCGACCGTGAAGGTCTTGTCGTCCTTGACGACGAGGCCGGACATGGTCTTGGCCTTGGGCTCGCCAGTGGCCGGGTGCAGATCGTCGTATCCGACGATGTCCGAGAAGTGCGCTCCGTTCTTCTGCTGGTTGCGTACGTCGGCCGCGTAGTTCCAGGCGTCGACGAACGACTGCGAGGTCACAGGGTCACCATTGGTGAACTTCCAGCCGTCCTTGACGGTGATGGTGAAGTTCTGGCTGTCCGCCGTCTCGATCTTCTCGGCTAGCGCGTCCTTGGCCTCGCCGGTCTTCGGGTCGTACCGCTTGAGACCCCGGAAGATCATGTCCAGGACCTTGGCGCCTTGCGCCTCGTTGGTGTTGCCCGGCTCCAGCGGGCTCTGCGGGTCGCCCCAGGAGGAGCTGACGATGTCAGTGTCGCCACCACCGTCGGCGCCACTCCCGCCGCCGCATGCCGTCGCTGCGAGAGCGACAGCCACCACCCCTCCGGCCCACTTGGCCTGGCTGGCTCCGTGCATCGAGCGCCTCCCTGGTCCCAAGACTCATCCAGAACCCAATGTCACCCCACGAGGAGTCCCGTACACCTCCGGTTGGGCTGTCTGCGGCCACGCGCCCCACGGCTGTCACTCCTGGTGCCGCATCAGGCAACGTTCGCCCCCACTGACATCAACCCTGCGCCCGACAGTTCTGTCGGCTCGGTCGTCCCCGACTTTTGTCCGCGGACAAAAGTCGGGGACGACCGAGCCGATGAGCGGGAGTTGGAAGAAAGCTCTTAGCACTCCAGGTATCTTCGATACACGATCATGGTGCACGGTGATGGATACCGGGTGAGGGGGTGGCCAAGTGGGTTACGCGACGCCCATCTACGCCCCCGAGCAGGTCGCTTACCGCCTGAGCGAGGACTGCGGATGTGACCGGGCCGAGGATGCCCAAGTCGAGTACCGGCTCGCCGGGGAGAGCACGCTGCGGTGGATCGGCGGCGGGCTGGGTGAGGTGGGGCTCGTCGCCGGGGAACGGGTGGAGCCCGTCGTCGCGCACGCGCTGATGGACGGGCGGGACTGGCGTACCGGTGAGCAGCTCGTCGTGCGCAAGAAGGCCCTCGATCCGCGCGGGAAGCTCGCCGCGCGGGTGCTGGTGGACGCTCTCGGCGACGCGGCCGCCGGGGCCGGGTCCGGGATGACGGTCGCGGCGTACCTGGGGCGGCCCGTGCTCGCGAAGCGGTTCGCGCGGGCCGAGCGCGGGATCCTGCGGGACGGCGAGGCGCACTTGCTGCCGCTGGCCGATGCGGAGCAGTTGGCCGCTGCCGCCGGCATGGACCTGGACGGCTTGTACGGCGCGGACAGCGTGGCCGAGGCGCGGAAGTGGATGCGGCACCGCGTCGATGTCGGTCTGCGCGGCGTGGACATCACCCTCGACCTCCCGAAGAGCATCTCGGCCGCCTACGGCCTGGCCGGCGCCGAGCTCGCCGGGCGGATCGAGGAGGACTGGCTGGAGTCCGTAAGCGAGGCCGTCGACGCGCTGGAGCAGTGGGCGGCGTACGGGATGGCCGGCCATCACGGGGAGGGCCGGCAGGCCGAGCGGGTGAAGACGTCCGGGCTGATCGGCTGGACGACGCTGCACCGTTCCGCGCGCCCGGTGGACGGGTCGCCCGGCGACCCGCACCTGCACGTCCACGTGAACATCGCGCACATGGCCAAGTGCGCGGACGGCAAGTGGCGCACGATCGCGGGCGGAGGCGAGGACCTGCACCGTTACGCCCACCTCGTCAACGAGATCGCCGAAGGCCGGCTCCGGGCGCGGCTGGCGGAGTCGTACGGGGCCACGTTCGAGCGGTCGGAGCGCACCGGGGCGTGGGAGCTGGCCGGGATCGGCGAAGGGCTGCGCGAGGCGTTCTCCCGACGGCACCGGCAGGTCGTCGAGCTCGTGGGCGAGGGTGCTTCGCGGGAGCAGCAGAAGACGGCCGCCCGCAGGAGCGCGGAGGCCAAGGAGGAGGCCGGGCCGGGCGCGCCGCGGGAGGCCTGGCGTACTCGCGCGGCAGCCGTGCTCGGCCGCGGCGAGCACGGCACGGATGGCGAGCACGGCGCGGATGGCGAGCACGGCGCGGATGGGGCGGATGGGGCGGATGGCGGTGAGGACGCGGTCGACGCGATGGTCGCGGCCGCGCTGCCCGGCTGGGACGGGATCCCTCCCTCCTCGGACGGTGGCCCCCGGATGCCGGGACCGGCCGAGATCGCCGCCCAGATCTGGGACGCCGAACACGGGCTCACCGCGTCCCGCAAGACGGTCTCCCATACGCACGTCATGGCTGCCGTCGCCAAGACGCTGCCCGTCCTGCGGTCGGTCGAGCAGCTGACGGCACTCACGGACGAAGTCCTCGCCGTGGGCGGCCATGCGGTGCGCCTGGCCGACTCCAACCGCGGCCACCACGCCCACCGCCAGCGCTACGCGCACACCACGGTCGTGGCCGCCGAGCAGAGCGTGATCGAGTGCGCCACGGCCGGACTGGACCGGGGCCTGGCCCGGCTCACCGCCGAAGCCGCCGAGATGACGCTCGCCTCCGTCGAGGTCGCGAACGCGAACTCGAACTCCACCGACGGCCGTCCCTTCGCCTTCAGCGCCGAGCAGCGCGCCGTGGTGACACGGCTCCTGACCGGCGGGCACGCGGTCGACGCCGTCATCGGCGTGGCCGGCGCCGGCAAGACCACGCTCATGCGGGCCGCCCGGACCGGCTGGCAGGCGGCCGGACTGCGCGTCGTCGGCGCCTCCACGGCCGCGGTCGCCGCCGCGAACCTGGCCTCCGCGAACCTGGCCTCCGCGAACCTGGCCTCCGCGAACCTGGCCGCCGCGAACCCGGCCGCCGCGAACCCGGCCGCCGAGGCGGGCACCGAGGCGGGCACCGAGTCCCGGACCGTTGCCGCGTGGACCCGCGAGATCAGTGAAGGCCGCGGCCTGCACGGAGTCGGGGTACTCGTCCTCGACGAGGCGGCGATGGTCGACGACCGGGCGCTCGCCGCCCTCCTGCGGCACGCGGCCGCCACCGGCACCAAGGTCGTCGCCGTCGGCGACCCGCTCCAGCTGCGCGCCGTCGGCATCGGCGGCGCCTTCGCCCGCGTCCACCGCCTCGTCGGCGGACTGGAGCTCACGGAGAACCACCGCCAGCGCGACATCGTGGAACGGGCCGCCCTGCGGGACTGGCGGACCGGCGCCCGCACCAGCGCGCTCGCCGCCTTCGCCGCGCACGGCCGCGTCCACGCCGAGGACACCGCCGCCGAGTCCCTGACCGCGATGCTCGGTACCTGGAACGAAGCCCGTACCCGCTGGGCGGGCGACCCGCACGGGCAGGTCGCCGAGCTCCTGCTCCTCGCCGCCCGCCGCGCCGATGTCGCCGCCCTCAACGCCGGCGCCCGCGCCGCGCTCGTCGCCTGCGGTGAGCTGGAGCAGGGGCGTACGTACGCGGTCGCTGGCGGGGAGCGGATCGCCTTCGCGCCCGGGGACCTGGTCCACATCCGCCGCAACGACTACCGCAGCCGGCGGGACGCCTCCGAGGTCGACGTCCTGAACGGTTTCCGCGGCGTGGTCCTGGCGCTGGACGAGCGCCGGGGCGTACGCGTCCAGTGGCGCAGGCCGAGCCCGGATGCCGACGGGTTCGCCGCGTACGAGGCGTGGATGTCCGTCCGCGACATCGCCGAGGGCCGGCTCACCCACGCGTACGCCATGACCGTCGCCTCCGCGCAGGGGCTGACGGCCGAGGTCGCCATCGCCTACGGACTGCACACCGACTCCCGCACCCTCTACCCGGCCATGTCCCGCGCCCGCCGGGAGAGCCACCTCCACCTGCCGCTGGAGGAGCTGGAGGACCATCCCACCCGGGCCGCGCTCGGACCGGTCCGCAGCGACGCCGAGCGTTTGAACCGCGCGGTCGCCGCGTACGGACGTCGGCTCGAGGCAGACGCCGGGGACGTGATGGTCACCGACGAACTCGCCCGGACCGCCGCCAAGACGCAGGAGGCTCAGGAGGTTCAGGAGGTTCAAGAGACGCAGGATCAGGCGTACGCGTCCTGGCGCCGGCGCCCCTACGGCCACCTGCCCGCCCCGTACCTGACGGCCCGGCAGGCCGAGGAGCACGCAGCCGCGCGGCGTGCCCAGGAACTCGCGGACTCCTGCGAGCGCCGGGCCGCCGAGCAGCAGGACGCGCTGGACGCCGAGCCCACCCCGGGCGGGGCCTTCGCCGCAGCCGCGTACGAGGTCCTCGCCCGCGCCGGAGCCTGGACCGACCGGGCGCACGAGGAAGCCGGGCGCAGCGCGGCGGCGCGGCGGCACGCCGAGTCGGTGCGCCGCATCCGCGAGCGCATCGAGGCGTCCGGGCAGAAGGGCCGACTCGCCCTGCGCCTGGCCGGCACCAGCAAGAGGGAGACCCTCGCCCTCACCGACCAGTACCAACAGCAGTACGAGGCCGCGCTCTCCGACGCCGACCGGGCGTCGCGCGCCGCGGCCGAGGCACTGCGCGAAGCCGGTCAGGCCGTCGCCGCCCACCCGCACGTCTCCCTGCTCGGCCCGGGCGGGAACTGGACCCCGCCGAGGGACGCGCAGGAGATGGCCGCCCTCCTGGAGGCGATGCGTCAGCGCGTCCCGGTACTGGCCGCCCGCATGGACACCCGGATCGCCGAGGACGCCCAGAAACTGCGCACCGACGCGGCGGCGCACCGCGCCACGGCCGCACGGCACGACGACCGCGTGACCGTGATGCGACGCGAGGCAGCCCTGCGCGAGGAGATGCGCGCCGCGGCGCCGGCCCGCCACGCCCGCGAGACCGAGGAACGCACCGCGGCCCTGAGCGGCGGACAGGACCGGCCGCTCCCTCCGCCGGCTCCTGCCGCTGCGCCTGCCGCATCGACCCGGCCTCGGCTCGCACCGGTCTACGCCGCCGAGGACCGCGGTCCCCGCACGCCGAGCCGTTGATCTGACAGGCCTTCACAAGGAGCCGTCGGTGGCGATCGACCGGCTCTCCCGTGGCGGCGAGGTCTGCTCGCCCAGCGCAGCCCTGTGCCAGGCCCCGTCGGCGGGTGGCCCGACGCATGAGGGACAGCACTCCTGGCTCAAGGGCAAGAAGAAGCGCTTTCGGCATGTGGTTTGGGAGCCGCTTGGGCGGGGAGTGTGAGAGCCACCTGAGGGGGCCGCGGTCGCGAAAGGGCTTGCCCGGGCTACCGGGTGTGGTGTGGGGTTGGGCTGTTCGGCCGAGTGGACGCTGACGGGGGTGGGGTCGTGGAGATCGAGCTGGCGAATGCGGTGGCGGCAGTGCGTGATGAGCTGCTCGAGGCCGCGGCGCGTGGGGCGGGGCAGGACCTGGCATTCGAGGTCGGACCCGTGGAGCTGGAGTTCGCTGTGGAGTTGCGGGCGGATCTGAAGGCGAAAGCCGGATTCAAGGCGTGGGTGGTCACCGGGGACGTGGAGACGGGAGCGGCCCGAGCTCGTACGCACCGGGTGAAGATCACGCTCACTCCGCGACGGTCCGGTGGCGGCGACCTGTTGGTGGGTGGTGACGCCGGGCGCCTGCGGGGGCCGGGAGACCTCTCCGGTCACATCGAGAGCTGATCGTGCAGCGGGCCTGAAGTACGAGGGGGATTTCGGGGGCAGAGGGTGGATCGTGCGCGGGTGGTCGCTGTCGAGGGCGCGGGTGGGCCGGGGTCCGGGTATGTGATCGGTCCGCGGGTGGTGCTGACTTCCGCGCACGTGGTCCCCACGCCCGGCAGCACGGTGTCCCTGTTTCGGCCGGGCCAGGCGCCGGCCTGGTGCGGGACGGTGATCTGGCGTGGGACTCCCGGAGGACGCGACGATGCGGCCCTCGTCCGCATCGACGATCCCGCATGGCCCCCACCGCGCGGGGCGTCGGTTCGTTGGGGGCGCCTGGTAACCCACCGGCCGGGTACCGCGTGTGAGGCGTGGGGGGTTCCCGAGGTGGTGCAGCGGCCCGGCCGGCCGGTGGACACTTTGCAACCGTCGGGCACGCTCAACCCCGGAGACCGCTATGTCGGCAATCGGTACGTGATGAATCTGGGCCAGCACGCACCGGCCGCCACGACGGACGGGTCCTCTCCGTGGGGCGGAATGTCGGGGGCGGCGCTGTTCTGTGGCGACCTGCTGGCCGGTGTGATCGCCGGCGACCCCGCGGGCCGTTCCCACGCCAACCTCGAGGCCGTCCCCGCCTATGTACTGCTGCACGACCCTGCCTTCCGTGCCGCGCTTGCCGCACACGATCCCGTGGCCGGCATGGTGCTGGAGCCGATCGAATGGCAGCACCTGGCCGAGGCCGCCGACCCGGTGACCGCAGGCCTGGTCGGCTCCTCCGCAGCGCTGTTGCGGGCCCGACGCCAGATCGTGCCCTTCCGCGGCCGCACCAGCCTGATGAACGACCTGCGGGCCTGGAGCCAGGAGGACGGCTTCGGGGCCCGACTGCTGCACGGCCCCGGCGGCCAGGGCAAGACCCGCCTGGCCCAGCACTTCGCCGACACCCTGACTTCGGAAGGCTGGACCACCCTGTGGCTGCACAGGGATGCGGCCGTCGATGCCCTGGCGGTGCTCTCGCACGCGGCCGTCCCGCTGCTGGTCGTCGTCGACTACGCCGAGGCCCGCACCCCGCAGCTGACCGCGCTACTGGAAGCCGCCGCCCGTCACGGCGCCGGCAGCGGCAGCGCGTTCAGACTGCTGCTGCTGGCCCGCACCCCAGCCGACTGGTGGCCGGCGCTCCACGCGGCCAGCCCGATCGCCGAGGAACTACTGGACGGCGCCGACGCGATCGCCGTGCCTGCCCTGGAGCCCGAACCCGGGGCCGCGCGCACCCAGGGCTACCGCGAGGCGGTACACGGCTATGCAGCGCACCTGCCGCGGGTGCGCGGCTGGCAGCACCACGACTGGCCGGTCATCGCCGCCCGGCTCACTGCCCCCATGGCGGACCGCGCGGGTGCCGCGCTGGACCGTCCAGGTCTGGAAACCGCCCTGACCTTGCACATGACCGCACTGGCCGACCTGCTGGACAGTGCGGGCCAGGACCCGGCCGCAGTCTCCATCCCGGCCGGCTCCGGGACCAGGACCGCGGGCGCGCAGGGGGTCGAGGACCGACTGCTGGTCCACGAACGTCGCTACTGGACCACCACCGCCACCGCCCTCGGACTGCACCCGGCCCTGACCCTGAACACCCTCACCGACGCGCTGGCAGCGGCCTTCCTCCTCGGCGCCGAGAACCGAGCCCAGGCCGAGGAACTCCTGCACCGCGTCCCCGGCCTTGCCAAGCAGCCCGACGACCGGCTCGGCGCCGTACGCGGCTGGATCGCAGCCCTCTACCCCACACCGTCCGGCGGCCGCCCCTGGGACACCCTGCAGCCCGACCGACTGGTCGAGCGGTTCCTCGGCCGCCACCTTCAAGCCCACCCCGAACTTGCCGATCACCTCGTCCCCGACGCCACCGACAACCAAGCCACCCAACTCCTCACCCTTTACGTCCGGGCCGCCGCCCACCCGGTTTTCGACCACCGGCTCGACGAAGCCCTGACCACCTTGTGCGCGCGCCACGCCACGGTCCTGGCCGCACCGGCCATCGCCGTGATCACCCAGACCGAAGCCCCCCAGCCCCTCCTCGACGCCCTCCAGCAGATCACCGACGCCCCCGGTACCTCCCTGCCCGACCTGGAACAGCTCGCCGAGCGGCTGCCCCAGACCAGCCACAACCTCGCCCCCTGGGCCGCCCACCTCACCCAGCTCCTCGTCGACCACCACCGCACGCGCACCCGCGACCCCAACCACCTGCCCGACCTCGCCAGGAGTCTGAACAACCAGTCCAACCGGTTGAACGATCTGGGCCGACGGGAGGAGGCACTGGCTGCGATCACGGAGTCCGTGGACATGTACCGGGAGCTGGCCGGGCTGCGCCCCGATGCCTTCCTCCCCGACCTCGCCACCAGCCTGAGCAACCTGTCCGTCGATCTGGGGGGTCTGGGGCGGCTGGAGGAGGCACTGGCTGCGATCACGGAGTCCGTGGACGTGTACCGGGAGCTGGCCGGGTTGCGCCGCGACGCCTTCCTCCCCGACCTCGCCATGAGTCTGAACAACCTCTCCATCCGGTTGGGGGGGACTGGGGCGGCTGGAGGAGGCACTGGCTGCGATCACGGAGTCCGTGGACGTGTTCCGGGAGCTGGCCGGGCTGCGCCCCGACGCCTTCCTGCCCGACCTCGCCACCGTCCTGAACAACCTGTCCGTCGATCTGGGGGGTCTGGGACGACGGGAGGAGGCGCTGGCCGTGATCACGGAGGCCGTGGAGATCCGGCGGGAGCTGGCCGGGCTGCGCCCCGACGCTTTCCTGCCCAACCTCGCCATGAGTCTGAACAACCTCTCCATCCGGTTGGGGGGTCTGGGGCGACGGGAGGAGGCGCTGGCTGCGATCACGGAGGCCGTGGAGATCCGGCGGGAGCTGGCCGGGCTGCGCCCCGACGCCTTCCTGCCCGACCTCGCCATGAGTCTGAAC
This sequence comes from Streptomyces sp. NPDC060049, assembly GCF_042736715.1. NCBI lineage: Bacteria > Bacillati > Actinomycetota > Actinomycetes > Kitasatosporales > Streptomycetaceae > Streptomyces > Streptomyces sp. NPDC060049. The sequence continues at coordinate 22,632 of NZ_JBHWVV010000026.1, read as the reverse complement.
AACCTCTCCAGTCATTTGGGGGATCTCGGCCGACGGGAGGAGGCGCTGGCTGCGATCACGGAGGCCGTGGAGATCCGGCGGGAGCTGGCCGGGCTGCACCCCGACGCCTTCCTGCCCGACCTCGCCACCAGCCTGAACAACCTCTCCAACCATTTGGGGGACCTGGGGCGACGGGAGGAAGGACTGGCTGCGATCACGGAGGCCGTGGAGATCCGGCGGGAGCTGGCCGGGCTGCGCCCCGACGCCTTCCTGCCCGACCTCGCCACCAGTCTGAACAAC